>CAWCRQ010000123.1:0-20000 GCA_963797885.1 uncultured Acidobacteriaceae bacterium
CGTCCAGAACCGCTCGCAACGAGACTCGATCCCGAGGATATTTTCTGCTTGCTCTACACCAGCGGCACCACCGGACGCCCGAAAGGCGTAATGATTCCACACCGGCAGATCGCATGGAACGCATATAATACGGTTGTCTCCTGGCAATTGCGACAGAGCGACCGGGTTCAGGTTTACACTCCTATGTATCACGCTGGCGGCCTCACCGTATTCATGACCCCGCTGTTCGCCATCGGGGGCAGCATTGTTTTGCATGATGGCTTCGATGCCGCTGAAGTTTTACAAGCTCTCCGGGACTACGAGTGCACGCTTCTTTTCGGCGTGCCGACGATCTTCAAAATGCTCCTCGATTCGCCAGAATTCGCGACGCTCGATTGCAGCCGTCTGCGCTGGTGTGCCAGCGGAGGCGCTCCGCTGCCGTTGCAACTTCTCCAGGCCTACCAGGAGCGCGGACTGGTTTTTCGCCAAGGCTACGGGCTGACCGAGGTTGGCGTGAACTGTTTTGCCATGAGCGACGAGGACTCCCTGCGCAAGTCTGGTTCTGTTGGTAAGCCGATGATGTTTACGGAGGCGAAGCTCCTTGGTCTCCAGGGTAGCGATCCCGAGGGTAATCAGGTCGCAACCCATGAGGTTGGCGAAGTTGAGGTTGGCGAAGTTGAGGTTGGCGAACTGTGCCTGCGCGGGCCACACGTTTGCCGCGGCTATTGGAACAATCCAGCCGCCACCGCCCAGGTGCTCGATGCAGAAGGATGGTTCCACACCGGCGACCTGGCGCGATGCGATAAAGATGGATTCTTCTACATCGCAGGCCGCTCCAAAGATATGATTATCAGTGGCGGCGTCAACATCTATCCGGCGGAGATCGAGAAGGAATTACTCGATCATCCGGCCGTTGCCGAAGTTTCCGTCATGGGGACGACCGATGAGAAGTGGGGCGAGGTTCCAGTCGCCTTCGTTGCGCTGAAATCGGGCGCGAGCGCCAGCGACCTCGAACTCATCGAGTTCCTTCGTCCCAGAATCAATAAGATCAAACTGCCGCGTCAAGTCATCTTTATAGGAGCATTGCCCCGCAACGCCTATGGTAAGGTTCTGAAACTCGAACTCCAGGATCGGTTGAAGAACGATCGGTTGCAGAATCCGAAGTCTGGCCTCGCCAGCGGAAGTGATGATGCCACACCGGAACGGAAGTCATTCTAAGGAGGAGTTTTATGAAGCGCATGTACATCGCCGCCTATCATCAATCGAAATTCGGGAAACTCATGGGCATGTCTGTGCCCGAGATTCTTCAACGCGCCGTTACAGAGACCTGTGCGGAAATCAAAGTGGAACCCTCCACCATCGATGTAGGCTCCGTGGGCGCAACGTGCAATATATCCCTCAACCAGCAAGGGCTGCTCGCAGGCCTCGTGGCCGAGGTTCCGGGACTCGCCGGTAAGCCGATCGAGTCGGTCGAAAACGCGTGCGCCTCCGGTGGCCAGGCCATCCTGTCCGTCATCCAGAAACTGCAAATTGGATGGGGCGATATTGGGATTGCGATCGGCTACGAAAAAATGCGCGACGCCGAAGGCAAGATGGATGGAAAGCTCATCGGCCAAGCCCTGGGGTATTTTTCGCATCCCGACGAACGTGAAGGCAAGGTATACATCTTCCCCCACCTCTTCGCGGAGGTGATGGAGTGCTATCTCAAAGTGCACCGCATTCCGGAAGAACACCTGGCGCAGATTGCCGTCACCGAGTACGCGAACGCCCATCACAACGAGTACGCGCAGATGCGCAATGTCAACCTTACGGTCGAACAGGCGATGCAGATCGGTGGCATCAATCGCTACATTGTCGAAGGCCTCCCGCTCAAGACCTACGATTGTTCGCAGATCACCGACGGCTATGCCGCGCTAATCCTCGCGACTGAGGAAGGACTGGCAAAGCTTGGCGTCGGCAAGCAAGATTGTGTCGAGATTGCCGGGTACGCGCAAGCCACCGACCCGCTCAAAAAGTCCGGCCGCGATGTGCTTCGTCCCGCGGGTGCGATCAAGGCAATGAAAAACGCTTACCAGATGGCGGGGGTCGAGCCGGACGATGTAAAAGTCGCCGAGATCCACGATTGTTTTACGGTCATGGGAGCGCTCGGCACGGAGGTCTTAGGAAAAGCCGAGTACGGCAAAGGCGCCCAGTATTGGGTTGACGGAAAAGCCGCGGTCAATGGCGAATGTGGCATTAACACCTCGGGAGGTCTCATTGCGAAAGGCCATCCCATTGGCGCAACCGGTGTCGCCATGCTCGGATGGTGCGCGCGGCAATTGCTCGGCAAGGCCCCACAACCGTTGCAGGTGAAGGGTGCCAAGGTTGCCGCCACGTTCAATATAGGCGGCCCCATCTGCGCCTCGGTGTGCACAGTATTGAAATCCTAGGGATGAAGCTGAAAAGCTGTCCCGCTCAGGTCCAACCTAGCGGTGGCGCAGACGTCCGCCACTTGAACAATTGTGGACGACTCCGTCAGTCCCGCGGCGGGCCATGGTGGCAAAGTCAGGCAAGGGTAGAGGCAACTTCCTTTCGGCCCCTCCGAGTGTTTCTTGGATAACTGTTGAATTATCGCCATTGCGCTCATTGACCGGGTCGCGAGCGCAAACGCCTGATAGCGTCAGCTATCATGTTGACTGTGGAAATCGCGGCCTTCACGAATCGGGTGAGCCAATGAGGATATTAGTAATTGGTGCTAGTGGGCCGATCGGTCGGGCAGTGGTAGAAGAATTGAGTAGTCATCATCAGATCGTAAAAGCTGGCAGGTCGCACGGTGATTTTCGGGTTGATATTCGGAACCGTGAGAGCGTTTCGCAGTTGTTTAGAGAAGTTGGAATGCTGGATGCAATTGTGTGTGCTGCCGGCCATGTACATTTTGACCCTCTAGATAAGATGAACTTCGAGAAGTTCCAGGTTGGATTGCAGGACAAACTCATGGGACAAGTGAACTTAGTGTTAGCGGGACAAGCATCTCTGAACGACGGCGGTTCTTTTACACTGACCAGCGGAAGCACCAGCGAGATTCCGATTCGAGATGGAACAAGTGAATCAATGGTGGATGGTGCGCTCGAGAGCTTTGTTCGCGCTTCGGCAATTGAATTGCCTCGCGGACTGCGAATTAATGCTGTCAGTCCAACCATATTGCAGGAGTCGATGGAGGCATATGGCCACTATTTTTGTGGCTACGAGGCAGTGCCTGCCCGGCGGGTAGCGCTCGCCTATGCCAGAAGTATTGGCGGAGCACAGACTGGACAAGTCTATAAAGCCTGGTAGAAAGCCAGTCTAACGCGGAGATTCCTCGCAGATTCCTAGGTGCGATGCCGTGCGGATTGCGATAATTGGGAACACTCCCCTGATGAACTGCGATTATAACTGTCGCGAAATCCCGATTACGCTCATTGACCCGATCGTGCGCGCAAGTGCCTCTTTCGACAGTCATCGCGCAGTGCTGGAACTAATCTTCACGTCGGTCCCGCGAGATCCGTCCCCGAACTTCACCCGCGCAGAAACTCCAAAGTCAACGCCCACGCCTGCCGCGCCGAGCGCGGCTCATACGATGCCCGTTCGTCACAGAAGAATCCATGGTCGCCCTGGGAGAACTCGACATTCACATAGATCTTCTGCTGCGCGCTCAAGGCATCGGTCACCGCTTTCCGGTGCGCTGGCGTAATATGCTTGTCCAATCCACCCCAGATGAGCAATGACGGCGCCTGCACCTTCGACGCCCGGTCCAACAATCCGGGAGCGATTCCTCCTCCGTAAAACGACACTGCGGCGCGCAGCGGAACCACACTGTTGGCAAGAAATGAAACGCGGCCACCCATGCAGAATCCCACACTCGAAATCTCGTTCGGTTTCACTTGCGCGTTCGAACGCAGCCACTCATGGCCCGACCGTATGTCCATCTCCGCCGTTGCTGTTGTCACCGCCTGGTAGTGCGGCATCACGGCGGCAAAGTCGGTATAGCTGCCCTCAAAACCCGGCGGCGCCGTGCGATGAAACAGCTCCGGAGCAAGCACGACGTATCCCTCCGCGGCCAACCGCTCGCTCACATTGCGGATGTGCCGGTTAACGCCAAATGCTTCCTGGAACAGGAGTATCCCCGGATGCGGCCCGCCTTGCTCCGGACGAGCCACATAGGCTGCCATCCGCGTTCCGTCCGCAACCGTCAGTTCCACCTTCTCTTTCACGATCGCTGTTTGGCTCATACCGCCTCTATTTTGGCCGAGATTTCCTCTTTGACCTCGAGAACGGGAAGGATTGTACACCCGCTTTGCCGCATGCAAGGTGTCGCTCCTGCATCGCTCCGGATCCCGCACCGTGTGATAGTGCCGCGATCCAAGCTCCCTGTGGCATAATCGCCCTCGGTGTCCACCGCAAACAAATCCGCGTTGTTTCAGAAACTCCCTTCGACAGACGAACTTCTCCGCCAGCCCACCATGCAGGCGCTGGTCGAACGTGAGGGTCATTCCGCCGTCGCCGAAAGCATCCGCGTCGTGCTCGCGAACCTTCGCCAGGAAATCGCCAGCGGTCGAATCGCTGACGGTCAAATCGCCGGCTCCCAGCTAAACGAGAAATCGCTGGATCTCGCGCTCGGCGGCCTGTCCGCAGCAGTCGAACGCCAACTCCGCCAGTCGCTGAGTTACTCGCTGCGGCCGCTCGTCAACGCCACCGGCGTGATCCTGCACACCAATCTCGGACGCGCGCCGCTGGCTCCGAGTGCGCTCGATCACCTCCGCGCCACGGCGAGCGCCTATTCCAATCTCGAATTCGACCTCTCGACCGGCGAGCGCGGGAAGCGCGACGTCCATGTGGACCGCCTGTTCCAGAAGCTCCTCGGCGACGCCCACGTAGGGACGGCCGCCCTCGGCCCTCCAGCCGAGCACGAGCAAAGCCCGGCAAAGATCTCGACCGCCATCTCACCCCCCCTCTCAACGATCGTGGTCAACAACAACGCCGCCGCCGTTCTGCTCGCCCTGAACTCGCTGGCCGAAGGCGGAGAAGTCCTGGTCTCCCGCGGAGAGCTGGTGGAAATTGGCGGCTCCTTTCGCATCCCCGACGTGATGTCGAAGTCGAGTGCAATCCTGCGCGAAGTTGGCACCACCAACCGTACGCGCTCCGCCGATTACGAACGCGCAATCAACGACCGCACCCGCCTCTTGCTCCGCGTGCATCGTTCCAACTTCGAAATTACCGGCTTTACTGAGCAGCCTGGGCTCGACGAATTGGTCGCTCTCGCCCGCCGCCGCAGTCTTCCGTTCATGCAAGATCTGGGCAGCGGCGCGCTCTTCGATCTGCGCTCGGTCGGAATCAACGGCGAACCGGGCGTGCTCGACAGCCTGCGCGCCGGCGTCGACATCGTCACCTACAGCGGCGATAAACTTCTCGGCGGTCCGCAAGCGGGATTGATCAGCGGCCGCGCCGATCTGGTCGCGCGCATGCGCTCGAACTCGCTGTTCCGCGCCCTGCGCGTCGACAAACTCATCTACGCGGCACTCGAAGCCACCCTGCTCGCTTACGTTAAATGCGATCACGACGCCGTGCCGGTGCTGCGCATGATGCGCCTGTCGAAAGACGAGATCGCCCGCCGTGCCGAAGAAATCGCTTCCCAGGTTGAATCTGCTCCGGGAAAATCCCCGCACCTCAAGCTGGAACTCAGGGATGGTGAATCGGTCATCGGCGGCGGCGGCGCCCCCTCGGCGGTCTTGCCCACGCGCCTGATCGCGCTGACCCACGCCGATCTCAGCGCCGACGAAATTAGCGCCCGTCTCCGCGCCCACGTTCCGTCGATCATCGCCCGCGTCGAAGATGGACGAGTTCTTCTCGACCTGCGCACCGTGTTTCCCGAGCAAGACGTCGTTCTAGGAGAGACGCTGAGTTCCCTGGAGCGAGCGAATTAGAAAGCGAGCGAATTAGAAATTGCCAATTACAAATTACCAATTCACAATGTATCCATGATCGTCGGCACCGGCGTTGACATCGCCGAAGTTCCTCGCATCCGCCAAAGCATCGAACGGTTTGGCGACCGCTTTCTTCGTCGCATCTTCACCGAAGGCGAAATCCGTTATTGCGAACGAAGAGCCCGCCGCTTTGAAAGCTATGCCGCGCGCTTCGCCGCCAAGGAAGCCGCGATGAAGGCGCTGGGTACGGGATGGAGTCGTGGTGTCCGCTGGCGCGATATCGAAGTGGTGCGACCGAAAGGGCAGCGTCCCACTATTCAATTTCACGGTGAGGCGGCGGCCATCGCCGCCAAGTTCGGCACGAAAAACATCGCGCTCTCGCTCACCCACACTTCCGAAGAAGCCCTGGCCCACGTCATTCTCGAAAATTGATGTAAGCTCTCACCCCTCAGCCCTCACCAAAATCACGTAGGGACGGCCGCCCCCGGCCGTCAAGCTGAGCAAAGCTCGGCAGATCCGGTCGCTTCTACACAACCTGCTGATCCAAAACAACTTTCTGCGGCCTCGCAACAAGCGCAAAGGGTCAGGGTTTATACATCCGAAACATAATCAGGCCGGGGTTAACCGACAATGGTTACCGGCAATAGGCCAAAATGGCGAGACTAAAAGGAAAGGCAAAGAAAATGAAACGCTCCGTTCGCAGGTCGGTATCAGGATTGGTATTGGGAGTTTTGATGTTGACGGTTTCAGTGCTGTCGCTCTCGGCGGCATCGTCTGCAGAGATCGCGATCGGGATTGGGATCTCGGTGCGGATCGGTCCGCCCGCGCTCCCCATGTACGCGCAGCCCATCTGTCCCGGTCCGGGTTATCTCTGGACCCCGGGTTATTGGGCGTGGAGTGACGTCAACGGTTACTACTGGGTTCCCGGCACATGGGTGGTTGCGCCGGTGGGCATGCTTTGGACCCCCGGCTACTGGGGCTTCGCGGGCGGCTTCTATGGCTGGCACGCGGGCTATTGGGGACCGCACGTTGGTTTCTACGGCGGCATTAACTACGGCTTCGGATACGGCGGAGTAGGTTTCGCTGGCGGCGAATGGAGAGGCGGAGCTTTCTTCTACAACCGCGCAGTGATGAACGTGAACGTAACCAATGTGAGGAACGTCTTCAACCGCACCGTCATCGTGAATAACACGCATGTGGCTTTCAACGGCCCCGGAGGGATCGAAGCGCGGCCGACTCCGCAAGAGGAAGCGTATGGGCGCGAGCAGCATACCTCGGCGCTCGGAGCGCAAACCGAACACGAACATGCCGCCAGCCAGAACCGGCAGCTGTTCGCATCTGAGAATCACGGGCGTCCGGCCATTGCGGCGACCGCCAGGCCGGGCGAGTTCTCGGGACGCAACGTGGCGAAAGCCAGCGCGGCTGGAGAGCCGTATCGCGAGCCGAAGATGTCGCCGCAGGAAGCGCGCGGGACGTCTGCGGACAATCGTGCGGGCAATCGCGGGTTCAATGAGCCAGCCAGAAATGGCGGCAACTCCAACTCCAGTTCCAACGACCGTTCGATGACACGCCCGGAGAATAATGGAGCGGGAAGTCTGGGACAGACGTCATCCCTGGACAACCCGAAGCCGAACTCCAAGCCCAGCAAGCAGGAGAAGCAGGCTCAGAAGAAAGCGCAAAAACAGGCGAAGGCCGAACAGAAACGCCAGGCCCGTGAGGACCGTTAACCGGCGATGTAAACCGGCAAGGTTCACATAAAAAAGCTCCCACTCTTCGCGCCAGACAGCCAGACGCGAAGGGTGGGAACCTTCGTTTTGGCGCAAGCTCCGCCCTTTTTCACCCGCAAGAAACTTCTTGAATGCTGAAAATTCCGCTGCGTTTGTTATGATGCTTCTGTCGTTTACAGACCACCTTGCCTAGCCAGAAGCAGCTCAAATGGTCGCAGCTACGCGTGGGACTCACCCTCCTTTTCGCGAGCATCACACTCGCCGTCCTGATTTTCGTAATGAGCGGCACCGGCGGATGGTTCACCCACAAGATCACGCTGCGATCGTACTTCGATAATGCCGGCGGCTTGCGCGAAGGCGCGCCCGTGCGTTTGGCGGGAGTGGACATCGGCAATGTGACCGGCATCCGGATCGTACCCAACAAGCTGACGACGCCGGTCGAAGTCACGATGAAAGTCAACACCAAGTACAAATTCAATTTGCGCAAAGACTCCATTACCTTATTGAGCACGGCTGGGGTCTTGGGCGAAACCTACGTGGACATTGACAGTTCGGCAGCGAGCGCTGCCGAGGCCAAGGACGGAGACACGTTGGCAGCCCGTAGCCAGCCAGAACTCCAGGACGTGGTGCGCGCCAGCCAGGGCACGCTGCAGAACATCGACGTTCTGCTGAAGCGCGTCGATCGCATCATGGCTTTTATCGAGAGCGGCCAGGGTTCGATCGGCAAGGTCATTTATGATCCGGCGCTGTACAACCAGCTCAATGCGACGGTGACTGAATTCAAGGGATTGGTGGATGACATCCAGAAAGGAAAAGGTTCGCTCGGGCCGCTCTTCACCAGCGACGAGATGTACAAGAAAGCGATTGGCGCCATCGACAAGCTGAACGCGATTGTCGATGACTTGCAGCAGGGCAAGGGCGCGGCCGGAAAACTGCTCAAAGATCCCGAGCTGTACAACAACGCGAACAAGACGGTCGCGAACGTTCGCCAGTTGACCGACGACATCAATGCGGGCAAGGGTGCGATCGGCAAGATGGCGCACGATCAGGAATTCGCCGCCAAGTTGCAGACGACGATGAACAACCTGGCGTCACTCTCCGAGCGCCTGGAAAAGGGCGAGGGCACGGCGGGATTGCTGTTCAAGGACCCCGCGCTTTACAACAACAGCAACCAGATGCTGGTGGAGGCGCGGGAGTTGGTGAAGTCGATCCGGGAAAACCCCAAGAAATATCTAACGATCCACATGAAAGTCTTCTGATTGCGTAGGTCAGAAGGCAGTCGTTGGTCGTCAGTCGATGGTCGTCAGGAACTCTTCTTCAAGGATTGCCATCCCTCGCGAAGCGAGGGACCTGCATTTGCCAACGACTAACGACTAACGACCGACGACTAACGACTGCCTACCTCGCCGCGACCTCCGCCTGCTCATGCGCGTGATAGCTCGACCGCACCAGCGGCCCCGACTCAACGTGCTTGAATCCAAACTTCAGCGCCGTTTCTTTCAGCGCGACAAACTCGGCAGGCGCGTAGTAGCGCGTCATCGGCAGGTGATCTTTCGAAGGACGCAGGTACTGCCCAATCGTCAGAATATCCACGCCGCGCTCGCCCAAGTCGCGGAAGACTTCGATCAGTTCATCGGTCTCCTCGCCGATGCCAACCATCACGCCGCTCTTGGTAACCATTGCCGGATCCCAAGTTTTGGCATTCGCCAGCAGATCGAGCGTCCGCTTATAGCGCGCTCCCGAGCGCACCGCGCGGTAGAGCCGCGGAACGGTTTCGGTATTGTGGTTGAGCACGTTAGGCTTCGCTTCGAGCACGATGCGCAGCGCTTCTTCCAGCCCCTGGAAGTCGGGAATCAGCACCTCGACCCGGCACTCCGGCACCAACTCACGAATCTGCCGGATGGTTTCCGCAAAAATCTTCGCGCCGCCCACGTTGTCGTCGTCGCGGTTCACGCTGGTCACGACCGCATGACGCAACCCAAGCGTGGCCACCGCTTGGGCCACGCGCCGCGGCTCGTCCCAGTCGATCGCTGCCGGACGCCCCTTGGGCACCGCGCAAAAGCCGCAACGCCGCGTGCAGATATCGCCCAGCAGCATGAAGGTCGCGGTGTGATGGTGCCAGCACTCTCCAATATTTGGACACTGCGCCGACTCGCAAACCGTATGCAGCCCCAGCCCGCGAGCCAGCTTCTTCAGGCTATGAAAGTTGTCGCCACCCGGAGCCTTGGCCCTGAGCCACGAAGGCTTTGGGATGGGGACCCTGGGGCCGAGGTCAATCTGGACAAGCTGGTAAGAGGCGGACATGACGAAACTCGATTTTATCAGTTCGCAGTGTGGCGCGGACTTTCCGGCCTACCGCCCAAACTTTTTCCACAATCAGGGACCGGACCTCAAGGCACTTAAGCCATCTCGCCGGCAAACTAAAGGGCGGCCAACCGGATGGTTGACCGCCCTCGGTTCCTACTGCGTTGTTACTGCTGCATAATCGTCACGTTCGCCGAATTCGAGCTGTTCTCGATGCAGACGAGCTTTGTCGAGCTAATGACGGCGCAGCTCAGTTGAGCCACTCCGCTGCTTAAAACCGAAAACGTTCCGTCGGTCGCGGAGAGCCAGGAGTAGGTCAGATCAGGGGGGAGCGGCGCTTCCCACTCGAATTTCCCCTCGCCGGCTTGGGTCTGGGAGCCGGTGATAGCGCCGCTGCTAGCGAAGATGACTTCTCCGATGTTGTCGTTTTCGCCCTGGCTCGTCGCCGGGAGTTTGCCCGTCATGTAACTGCCGGCCAAAGCCGCATCCGTGAAGGTGGTTTGAGACTGCGCCTCCATCCAGCCAGAATCCGGTTCGTCTCCGCTGTCCGAATCCATTTCGAAGGCGGTGTTGTTGTTGAAGAAATACAGATAGCCGGTGCCGCTACCACCCGTTGAAAATGTAGCGCGGCCGGGATAGGAGGAGTCAAACGTGAGGGCGATCGGGCCGCCGTTCTCCTGGCCAACCTGGTAGGTGCCATTACTGTCATTATAACTTTGGTTGACGGTGAAGTTCCCGGCACCGTTGCCTCTTCCTTGAAGGACCATGGAGAGGTAGCCCGAGACACTGCCGTTCGAGTATTCGTACCCCTGTGTGTAGAGAACGAACGGAGCATTCAGGTTCGCCCCGGAGTACGTGGTTTGCATCTGCTTGCGCATATCGCCAGCCTGTGCCTTTTTCTCGCTGGTATCAATCATGAACATGCGGTCGGCGTCGATGATATAGACGACTAAGGTCAGCGAACCACCTCCCGATGTTGGGACGAACGTGAACGTCGACCGGCCCGTCGTCGCATTCGGCGTCGTGTAGCTGCCGGTGAAGGCCGTGTTTGTCACCGAACTGCCGGCTGCCGCCTGGTCGACATCGCCTGTGGAAAGGTTTCCGCTCAGGGCGCTGAAGCGGCCTACTGTGAGTTTCGGATTGCCGCTGCCGTCCTCGCCGTTCATGCCGAAGGCAAAGCTGTTGCCGCTGAAGGTGCTGGCGGCAAAGGCGCTGGTCGTTGCCAGGTAGCAATTGGCGGTGCTGTGCTGGCCGGAGGGCGATGATCCGATGTCATCGGTTTCGACCATGCGGAACTGCTGCGCCGGCTCAACGGCATTGGTGAGCGCCACCGCGAACTGCGACGTATGGGTTCCCGAACCGCCAGAGGTCTGGACGGCCGTAATGGTCGCCAAGCCATTGTTGTCCGAGCCGATGCTGTAGGTGCCGCTCAGCGTGCCCGACGCCTCTGTCGTCTGGTTCCGGCTATTCATGTCCCATACGCCGTTGCTCACGATGCCATTGCCGCCAGCCTGGAAGCTACCTAAGGATGCCCAGCGTGAGCCGTCACTGTCGTTGAAGCCGTCGATCTTGCAGACGTAGGTTCCCTTGAGGTTGCCGTTGTTCGCGCCGTTGGGCCCGGCGACGACCGGTAGGGTATACGTGACCGAAGCGGTGTCGCTGCTATTCGTAGTGTCTATTACGGTGACGGCCAACGAGACCGTTTCGACCGTGGTGGGCGTTCCGGCGAACGACAAAGTGTTGCCGCCGGAGTTGGCGACTGTCAGGCCGTCGCCGTTCGCCACGCTGACATAGGTCATGTTGGTGGGCACGGTGGTGCCGTTCACCGTAAAGGAGTAGTTGCCGCCGCCCGCGCCGCCCGAGGCGTTGATCGTCCCCCCGTAGCTTGTGCCGACGAGAGCCGATCCCAGAGGATTGCTGCTGGCGGCAGGCAGAGATACCGGTGCATAATTGTCGACGGTGATGGTGTACGTGTACGGGCCGGCGATGTGGCTCTCGCTGTCCGTCACCTGGACGGTGAACGGATAGTTCCCCGGCGTGTTCGGCGCTCCGGAGATGTTCAAGCTGTTGTTATTGGTGCCGTAGGAAAGCCCCGGCGGCAGGCTGCCGTTCAGCGTAAAGACATATCCCGAGCCGCTGCCGCCGGAGGCGCTGATCGACGCGTTGTAGCCTTGCTCGACGGTGCCAGAACTCAGAGCGCCGCCCGCAGGCAGCAACGACAGTTGCGTTTCAAGCGTCTCGAAGCTCACCTGTACCTGCGCCGAGTTGCCGTTGATGTCCGAGGCTGCAATTTGCCAGGAGTAGTTCGTGCTGCCGCTCAGGCTGGATACAGACGGCGTGTTGCCCGAGTTCGTCGGATCGATCCCCCAGGTAAGGGAGGTGATGGAACTGGAGAAGCCGTTCGAGTTGGAGTTATTGCCGGGTATCTGCCAGATCGTGTTGTTGCCGTTGTTATTGTTCGAGCAGCACAACCAGAACTGATAGGTGTAATTGCTGGGGTTGGCGAAAAGGTCGCTCCAGCTGAAGTTGGGCGTCAAGCTGACGCCGTTCCCCTGAGGTGAAAGGTTGGTGGCAAAGGCGTCCAGCACGGCGCTGACCGTGGCCGTCAGGGTCTCCGAGGTGCCATCGCTGTAGGTGACCTTCAAGCCATAGGAATCGCCCTTGTTCGGCGTGGCGCCGTTGAGGCCAGTCCAGAAGTTGAACCCCTTGTTGCCGTTAAAGCCGCCATTGGCAATGTCCGCGGGGATCACCACTCCCGGACTGGATTCCGTGGCAAGCTCGACGGCCACCGGCAGTTTGAGGAGACCGTAGATCTGGAAGCCGATGCTGTAATTGCTGTTGGTGACACCCGAGTTAATCTGTTCCGAGTTCTGCGTCATCACGGTGGCAACACTGCTGGCGCTGGGCAAGGTCAGGTCTTGGGTGAGCGTGGAGGGGATAGAGGGGTTGATGGCGACCGGGGCCTTGTTGTTCTGATCGGTATTGGAGATTTCTCCCGGACCACTGATGAGGCCGGTGTTGTTCTGGTCGATGATCCCGAAGAAGAAGTAATCGGAGCCGGTGGGAACCTGGACCGAGTACGATGCCGGGCTTGTCGGCGGGGTCGCCTTGCTTCCCACCACCGTGGCGTAGATGTTGTTCGTGTTCTGGTCGTAGAAGCCCACATACAGCGGCCCTTTGGCCGTCTCGCTAAAGGTGACCTGGCCGGAGACCGTGTTGCCGCCCGTGGGCGCGCCGATGGTCATGGCGCTGGAGGCTGCTGACCAGTTGCTGATCGAGCTGCCCGCCACGCCTTGGGCGCGGAAGTAGTAGATAGCGCCATTCGGGAGCCCGGTCACGATCCAGGGGTTGTTCCTGCCGGTTGCCGTGAAGCTCTTGCTTCCGGTGACGGTGGCGAATGTCGCACTGGTGCTCCATTCGACGGTGTACGAGGTAGCCATCTCTATGCCGTTGCTGTTCTGGATTGTCTGGAAGGAGACAAAGGCGCCGCCACTGAATGCGCCCGACCCATTGTTACTCTTCCAGGTGGGAGCCGAATTGAGAGTCACCGTCCCCGGATCGCTCAGCGCGACAGAGCCGACGCTCACGCCCACGTTGGTAACGGTCACGTTCCCGACGCTGCCCGTGGGGTTGGAGGCGTTCTCCGCGCCATAGCCCAGGTTGTCCATATAAGCCTGCAAGGTATAAGTGCCAGGCTGCACGCCGTGGATGGTGAAGGCCCCTCCCGCTTTGAGGGTGGCTTCGGAAATGCTCGTGCCCAGGTTGTTGTTGCAGCCGCCGCAGTTGTTGCTGTACAGCTGCAGATAGGTCCACCCGGTCTGCGAGCCGCCGTAACTCACCGTCCCGGAGACGGTGTAGACCGCCGCCGGGTTGATGACGGCGATGGTGTACGTATTCGGGCCCACGGTGGTGGGTGCGCCGTCCGTCACAGAGACGGTGAACGAGACCGTGCCAAGCGTGTTCGGCGTTCCGCTAATCGACAGTGTGTTGCCCCCGGTGTTGGAGACAGCCAGGGTGCCGTTGCCGAGAGGGACGGCAGTCCCACTGGTGGGGACAGCAGCGCTATTCACCGTAAAGGTATAGTTAGGTCCCACGCCGCCTGAGGCGTTAATCGCTCCAGTGTAGCCTTGGTTGATGATTGCGGTCACCAGAGGGCCGGACGGAGGCAGAGACAACGGCGTCGGGGTGCTGACGGTAATACTCAGGTTGGCCGTCGCACTACCCGGGTTTGGTTTGGTCGAATCGGTGACTTTGACTGTGAAGTTGAAGGTCCCCGCGACGGTCGGAGTACCGGTAATAACGCCGCTGGGAGACAAGCTCAAGCTTGTCGGCAAGCTGCCCGTGTAACTCCAGCTGTAGGGCTGCACTCCGCCGATGGCCAGAAGCGTGGTCGAGGGATATGCGGTGCCAGTGAGGCCTGCGGGTAGCTGAGACGAAGTTGTGGTTACGCCTAATGGTGCGCTGTTGTTGACGGAGATGCTGAGGCTCGCGGGCGCGATTTGCGGCGTCGGGGTCTCCGAGTCCGTTACCTGAACCGTAAAGGGGAAGGTTCCCGTGACGGTCGGCGCTCCGGAGAACGTCCCGTTAGAGTTAAGGGTGAGCCCCGTCGGCAGACTGCCGCCGGTAAGACTCCAGGAGTAAGACGGAACCCCTCCCGATGCTTGCAGCGTCCCTGGGTAGGAGTTGCCGATCACACCCGTGGGCAGACTGGCCATGGTCGTGGTGACGGTGAGCTGCGGCGCGGTAATGACAATGCTCAGACTCTGCGTCGCCGTCATTTTCGTTGGCGATTCGGAATCGGTCACGGTGACCGTGAAGCCGATTGTGCCTACCGCCGGACCGGTCGGTTTGCCAGTGATGGCGCCTGTGCTGGCGTTCAAACTCAGCCCAGCCGGCAGGCTTCCGAGCGTAACGGCCCAAGTGTAAGGCGAGACGCCGCCCGTCGCCTGCAGCGCTGTGCCAGCAGGGTAGCTCGTGCCGACCACGCCCGCTGGCAGCGAGGTGGTATACACCGATAAGGCTGGATTCACGGTAATGATCAGGTTGGCCGTTGCGGCCATTCCCGTCGGTGTTTCTGAGTCGGTGACCGTAACCGTAAAGCCTGGAGTGGTTCGGGTCGGCGTTCCCGAGAGCACCCCGGTGCTGGGGTTAATGGAGAGCCAAGGCGGATTGCCGCTGATGCTCCATGTGTAGGGCTGAATACCGCCGGTGGCGCTCAGCGTGGCATTGTAGGGCGCGAACGCGACGCCTACGGGCAGCGAACTGGAAGTTGTGGTAACGCTCAGCGGTGCTACCGTAATCGCGATGCTCAGGCCGGCGGTCGCCGTCTGCGGCGTAGGTGTCTCGGAGTCGGTTACGATCACTGTGAACTTGGTGGTGCCGACAAAATTTCCGCTCGGCGTACCGGTGATCACACCCCCAGTGCTCAAGTTCAAACCGGCGGGAAGGCTGCTGCCGGATGCCAACTTCCAGGTGTCGGCCCCCACTCCGCCTTTCGCTGTGAGCTGCGTTTGGCTGTAGAGGTTGCCCATGGTTCCGCCTGGGAGCGATGACGTCGTAGCGCTCAGCGTCGGTGCGCTCACCGCGATGCTCAGAGCGGCAGGCGTGGAGGCGTGCGTCGGCGTCTGCACGTCGGTCACGGTCACGGTGAAGCCGATGGTGCCGGTGACAAGTCCGGTCGGCATGCCGCTGATGACTCCAGTGCTGCTGTTCAAAGTCAATCCCGCGGGCAAAGTTCCCGGCGGAACGCTCCACGTGTAGGGCGGAATTCCACCCGTCGCTTGCAGCGTTTGGCTATAGGCCGTGCCCATCATACCGGCCGCCAAGGACGCAGTCGTGACGGTCAACGCCGGAGGTGCGGCCACGGTAAGGGTAATGGCCGGGCTGCTGACGGACGCGCCCGCCGCATCGGTGACCTTGAAGGTGAAATTGCCGCTGCCTCCGCCGGTCGGCATGCCGCTGATGACTCCCGTGCTGCTATTCAAACTTAATCCCGCGGGTAGCGTCGCCGGGGTGACGGTCCAGGTATAAGGACTTGTTCCGCCCGCCTCAACCAGAGTGGCGCTGTAGGCGGTCCCAGCCGTTGCCGCTACTAAAGAAGTTGTCGTGATGCTGGGCAGAGGGCTGACGTTAATCTTCAAGACGGCAAATTTTGTCGTATCGGTGACCGAGGTCGCCGTGACGGTTGCCGTAAACGCGCTGGTCACCGAGGCAGGGGTATTGTAAGTGGCCGAACTCGTGGAAGTGTTAGTCAGTGTGCCCTGCGAGCCGTTAGTACCCGAAACGGTCCACGTCACGCCAGCGCTTTTCGAATCGTTCGAAACCGCAGCGGTGATGGGAACAGTTTGCGCTTGATCGATGCTCTTTGACCCGCTGGGTGTTAACCCAACCCCGATGGCCTGGGGCGTCGAAGATGAGCTGCCGCAGCCTGACAAACCTAGCGTAAGAAGAGCGAACACCGACAACCACACCGCCACCGTTGCACGTTTCACAATTCCCCCTGACATGCGGGAGTTTAGGATTTCTCCCGGTCTCGTCACTTGGGGCATCATGCTTTAGCGCAAGCCGTGACTTCAAGTTACTCAAGTACTCCCGTTTTGGGGACATTCTCTTTTTGGCACCGGTAGTCGTGGAACACGCGAACGCCGCGCTGGATCGGCATTTCGTCGCCTCTGTTCACCTCCTTAATACCCCGGCTGCTGGCGGGTAACGGCGGCGGAATATCCTAGTTACTATAGTTTGCTGCGACCGCTTTTGGGTGGCGCAGCGGTAGACCGCTGCGATGCGAGCTTACTTCAGATGCACCGCCGCCTCCGAGCGCTTCGGACCGGAGGACCGTCCGCCGCGCTCTCCAATCGTCCGAGACCCAGGCATCGCGTACTTGGGCTTGATCTCGTGGCATCCAGCTTCGCAATACACGCCGCCAGCGGCCGATTCAGGCGACGGCATGGGAGAATTCACCGCGAGCTCCCGGTCGGCTTCGAGCTGCCGCTCTACGTCGGCAATCAGTTTTTCGTTTTCCGCGGACGGCAGCCACTTTTTCCCGTTCACCAGATAATCTTCCAGTCGGGCAATCGGATCGCGCCGCTTCCAATACTCGAACAACGGCTTCGGAACATACTCGGCCGCATCATGAATGGCGTGCCCTTTCATGCGCATCATTTTCGCTTCAATCAGCGTGGGCCCTTCGCCGCGGCGCGCCCGCTCGCAGGCGTCATGGCAGGCGTCGTACACTTGGCAGGCGTCGGTGCCATCGACGATGACGCCCGGGATTCCATAGGCGATGGAGCGCTCGGCCAGATCTTTGACGCGGAACTGCATGTCGGCAGGCGTCGAGTATCCCCAAAGATTGTTCTCGACTATCAGCACCAGCCCCAGATTCTGCACAGCGGCGAAATTCAGCCCCTCATAAGTCACGCCCGTGGACTGCCCCCCATCGCCGACGTAAGTCATGACCGCGATGTGTTTGCCCTGTAGCCGCGCCCCCAGCGCTACGCCGGCAAGCACCGGAATCAAATCGCCCAAAGTAGAAATCGGCGAGACCACATTGCGCTTTTCAATATCGCCAAAGTGCGACGAAGCATCGCGTCCCTTGGTCGGCGATCCAGACTTCGCCATATACTGCATCATGATGTCTGCGGGCGAGAAGCCGCGCACCAGGAGCGCTCCCTGGTTGCGAATCATCGGCCCCAGCCACTCATCCTCACGAAGAGCGTAAGCCGAAGCGCAAGAGCAAGCTTCCTGCCCCAGTCCAAAGTAAACGCCCCCGACCACCTGCCCCTGCTTGTAGAGATTTTCCAGCGCCGTTTCCATGCGCCGATTGAGCAGCATCCAGCGATAGATTTCGATGCACTGCTCCCGGCTGAGATATTTCGATTCGCGAATCGGCGGCACGGGCGCGGAAAGATCGCCGCTCTCCACTTCATAGCGAACCGCGTCGCCCACGCGAACCTGGCGCAAAGTGAAGCAAGGTCTTTCCAGCCGATAGTCGCGGATGGTGTAACTGCGGAGAGCGTCACCCGCCTCTGTGCTTTTAGCTTTTGGCTTTTGGCTCTTAGCTTTGAGCTCTGAGCCGGAGTTTGTCCGGCGCGGTTTCGCGGCGGGAACGATTTTTTTCTTCGCTTTCTTCTTCGCCATGATCAAGATCAATCCGCGAACATGCTACCACCGTGTGGCGCGTACACTCTTGTCCGCGAAAGCGTGGGGCGAAGACAACGCCGCGCGTCAGCCAACAAATAGTTCGTCATCCCCGCGCACTCGCCGCAACTCCTCCGGAGCTTTCATCGGCACTCCCACGGTGTTGCCCAGCAGTGCGTCAACGGTCTCGACCCAAAGCATCTGGCTCCCAAACACGGCGCCAAAGTTTCGCGACACCACTTGAGCCACGTCGTTGAGGTCAACTTCCCGCCCCAGTTCCGTCTTCATCGAAGTCACCGCCTTCGCCGCAATTCCGCAAGGCACAATCAGATTGAAGTAGCTAAGATCCGTATTCACGTTCAAAGCGAAGCCATGCGAAGTAACCGAGCGAGAAATGTGTACGCCGATCGCGGCGATCTTAGCCTCGGCGCTGGTGTGGTGGCGGGTCTCCGACCCGCCCTGATCGGGTCGAAGCTTGTCCTGAGCGGAGCCGAAGGAACCCAATCCCACACGGTCAGGTTCTGTCCACACTCCCGTAAGACCCGCGATTCGCGTCGTAGGAATCCCGAAATCGCCGCAGGTGCGAATCAGCACGTCCTCCAGCTGCCGAACATAATCAACAACGCCCAGCGTCTTGCGAGCCTGTGTGGCGCGGGCGCCCTCGCCCGCGAAACGCTGCGAGTGCAAATCACCGTCCGGCGAAGCCAGGTGCCCGCGCAAATCAAATATCGGATACCCCACCAGCTGCCCCGGCCCGTGAAACGTAACATCCCCGCCGCGGTCGCACTCGAACACCTCGACCCCGCGCGCCGCCAGCACTTCGGTAGAAGCGAGCACGTTGGCAGCCTTGGCGTTGCGTCCCAGCGTAATGACAGGAGAATGCTCCAGCAGCAAAAGCACATCGCCGATCTGTCCCGCCTTGCGCAGATCGACCAGCCTCCGCTGCAAATGCAGACCTTCGCCGTAATCAACCTGGCCGAGTTGGACGACAGAAATCACGTTGCTGTTGAAAATTATAGGCCCGCAATGGATGCCGCCGGATGCCGAGGTGACCCTTTGTGGGGGTACCCCCCTATAGTCCAGTATATTAGAATCATCGACTTAGCGTTTGTGCCTCCGGCAAAGTCTTGAAAGGATGATACTTATAGGTAAAGTCTTGATTCTGCATGGGTTAGGCGGATCGCATCCTTCTCCGCCGGATAGGCCAGGGCGGGCGCGGAGTTATGAGTGGTCATAAGGCCGCGCGTCTCGACTCTATTTTGCCTTTACTTTTAATTATAAGACAGCTTGTCAAATGTAAACTGCGGTATCTAGTACGTGGTCGAGGTTCGGCGCAGAATTCCGGCCACAACAATCCTGTGTTCTTCAACGTGGAGATCGTAGACGATGCGGTAATTGCCGACACGACGTCGCCACGCCGGAGCCTGTCCTCTGAGGCGCCTGATGTCGCCGCTGAAGGGATCTTGCTGCATCGCAAGCAGGGCGTCCCTAACCCGCGCCTGGTCTTTTGCCGGCAGTTTTTGAAACTCTTTTTGCGCGGGGCCGGTGATGTGCAGGTTCCAGACCATCGAGGAATTGCGTCAATGATACCGAATCTCCCCGGCGAAAGGCCGCTCTTCCACGCCGTAGCGCGGCGAGTTCGGCCGGGGTGGGCGTTACGGCGGGATAGCGCTTTTCGAAATAGGCGCGGAGCGCTTCGCGCACTAATTCGGACCGGGTGCGAGACTCTTTCTTCCGAACCTCCTCGAACTGCCGCAGCATGGCGGGAGGAAGCGAGATGGTCATGATTTGGGTGGTTCGCATGGAATTCGTATTACTTAGTAATACTAGTTAGTATAGAGCCTAGACAGTGGTTGTCAAGCACCGATCCGTGATGCCGACGCTTCGAGAACCGCGAAGCATGGGGCAGCCTTGG
>CAWCRQ010000124.1:0-5973 GCA_963797885.1 uncultured Acidobacteriaceae bacterium
ATCCTGCTTCAACTGATCCTGGAGTTCGAGCTTCAGGACCTTACCATAGGCGTTGCGGGGCAATGCTCCTATAAAGATGACTTGCCGGGGCAGTTTGATCTTATTGATTCTGGGACGAAGGAACTCGATGAGTTCGAGGTCGCTGACGCTTGCGCCTGATTTCAGCGCAACGAAGGCGACTGGAACCTCGCCCCACTTCTCGTCGGGCGTCCCCATGACGGAGACCTCGGCTATGGCCGGATGATCGAGTAATTCCTTCTCGATCTCCGCCGGATAGATGTTGACGCCGCCGCTGATAATCATATCTTTGGAGCGGCCTGCGATGTAGAAAAATCCATCTTTATCGCATCGCGCCAGGTCGCCGGTGTGGAACCATCCTTCGGCATCGAGCACCTGGGCGGTGGCGGCTGGATTGTTCCAATAGCCGCGGCAAACGTGTGGCCCGCGCAGGCACAGCTCGCCGACCTCAAGTTCGCCAACCTCATGCGTTGCGACCTGATTACCCTCGGGATCGCTACCCTGGAGACCAAGGAGCTTCGCCTCCGTAAACATCATCGGCTTGCCAACAGAACCAGACTTGCGCAGGGAGTCCTCGTCGCTCATGGCAAAACAGTTCACGCCAACCTCGGTCAGCCCGTAGCCTTGGCGAAAAACCAGTCCGCGCTCCTGGTAGGCATGGAGAAGTTGCAACGGCAGCGGAGCGCCTCCGCTGGCACACCAGCGCAGATGGCTGCAATCGAGCGTCGCGAATTCTGGCGAATCGAGGAGCATTTTGAAGATCGTCGGCACGCCGAAAAGAAGCGTGCACTCGTAGTCCCGGAGAGCTCGTAACACTTCAGCGGCGTCGAAGCCGTCATGCAAAACAATGCTGCCCCCGATGGCGAACAGCGGGGTCATGAATACGGTCAGGCCGCCAGCGTGATACATAGGAGTGTAAACCTGAACCCGGTCACTCTGCCGCAATTGCCAGGAGACAACCGTATTGTATGCGTTCCATGCGATCTGCCGGTGTGGAATCATTACGCCCTTCGGGCGTCCGGTGGTGCCGCTGGTGTAGAGCAAGCAGAAAATATCCTCGGGCTGGAGTCTCGTTGCGAGCGGATCTGGACGAACCCGATCTATAGCTTTGGCATAACTCAGCGCCTTCGGGGCACTGTCGTCCGCATCCAGACTGATTAAGTGCTCGAAGACCACGAGTTGTTGGAGCTCTTTCGCGAGTTTCTCGTACCGTGCGGAGTACATGAGGCAGCGTGGTCCGCAGTCCGCGAGTATCTGGTGCAGCTCGTGAGCCGTGCTGCGTGTCCCGAGCGGAACGAGGATGATGCCCGACTTACCCGCTGCCCAAAAGGCATCGACATATTCAACGCGGTTTTCGGAAAGGATGCAGACGCGATCTCCTGGAACGAGATGGCAGAGATCTGTCCAGACGCGCGCGCACTGCAAGGCCCGCCGATTTAGTTCTGCATAAGTGAACTGCGGACGCGTGGGAACGTGGATCAATGCGACCGCGTCGGGGCTAAGACGGGCGCGCTCTCCGAGAATATCGCCGGTGATCACGGGTTCTCCCCAGACTGTGTGGAGACAGATTGCGCGGTGGCGGGTACGCGGGACGAATCTGACGCGAGAATTTGCAACAAGACTTGCGTCAATTCTCGGGGACGCTCGAGCTGAGGTCCGTGGCCGCAACGTTCAATGACCGTAAGCGTGCAATGCGGGAGCTGCGCTTGCAGCTTCTTCGCATAGTCCAGCGGGACGAGACGATCGGAGGCACCCCAGATGAGATCGACCGGCAGCTGGAAACTTGCCAGTTTGTCATCGAGCAGGTATTTCGACATATCTTCTTCACCGGCAGCCAGCAGCCGCGAAATCGGACCTGTGTTTGAGACGCGGACTAGATCGTCGAGGACGAAATTCGGCCGACGAGGCGTGGAAGGATCCAGCACGGCATCGAGCGCGCGCCGAGCCTCTTCGCGGTCTTTTGGCATGATGCCAATCTCCGATACGTTCTTGATGGGGCCGCCATCGATGAGGATAACCCGCGTCACCCGGTGCGGATATTTATGCGTATAGAGCATCGCCATCCAGGCTCCGAGCGAATTACCTACTAACACCAGCGGTGCATCTCGCCATGGAGTTGCATCGAGCACCTGCTCCAGTGCGGTGAGCAGCGTTCCCAGACTCAGCACACCCGCAGCCGGGTCGCTCTCGCCATGGCCTGCAAGATCCGGGATCAGCAGTTGAAAGTGGCGCTTCAGCTCGGGCGCCACTTTGTTCCATGTTCCCGCTTGATCGCCTGCGCCATGAAGCAACACCAGCAAGGACCGTTGCCGCCATGCCACACGATCTGTTCTCCCACCGTGGTCGTGAACTTCGTTTTCCGAAGACCGGCTCGGCGAAGGGCGCTCCTCCGTAGCCAGACCATCGTGGCGACGGGCCGCGAGAAGAAAAGAACGAAGAAGACAATCAGAGCAGTAACTGCGGCGAAAACCAGCAGCAGCACAATGTTGATTGCCAGGCCCATTCCGCTCCTCTCGGCCGGCTTGGTTGGAAGTCAAGTCCGAAAGCCGCCTACGGCATACGAAACGCGCAGCCCGCCTGGTTGTAGCCGACCCCGGAGCCGACCATCACTACCAGGTTACCGGACTTCACCTTGCCCTGCTCGATCGCGTGGTCGAGTGCCATGCCGACGCAGGCGGAGCCGGTGTAGCCATACTGTTCCATGATAGTGTGCGCACGTTCCACGGGTACACCGAGACGCTCCATCACGCGTTCAATCGTAGGTTTTCGCACTTGGGTAAAGATGAAGCAATCGACGTCGCGCAGATTGAAACCACCGTCCTTTGCGAGTCGTTGTACGATGATCGGCCACGTCTCCTCGTTCAACTCCGGAGGATAGCGGTTCTTGATCGTGCACGCGGTGCGCCCGGCCTTAACGGAGTCTTCGGTCGCCGGTTCGAATGTGCCTCCGGAATAGATTCCCCAATAGTCGTGATAGGAGCCGTCGGCGCGGAAGGTCGAAGTAATAAAGCCCGGCGAAGCAGCAGGTTCGAGCACGGCCGCGCCCGCGCCATCGCCATAGAAGAAGACCATGGGATCGGCAGGCGAGGTTAGTTTGTGCATGAGATAGACGCCGATGACAAGCACCGTCTTGATGCCCGGGTTGGCGGCGATGATTCCCGCGGCTGCGGAAAGACCGGTTGGAAACGAAGCACAGGCACAACCGACATCGAACGTTCCGGCATTTTTTGCGCCCAACTTATACTGCAGTACGACCGAGGTAGCGGGGGTTATGTAGTCCGGCGAATCGGTGCCGAGGATGATCAGATCGAGATCTTCGGGTTTCTTGCCGGCTCGCTCCAGTGCGAGCTTGGCTGCGGGCAGAGCGACATCGCTGGTAGCCCAATTTTCGGGGGCATGCCAGCGCGTCTTGATGCCGCTGCTGGCCTCCATCTTATCCACGAAATCCGGGATATGTTTGAACCGCTCGCGCAGCATGTCATTAGTCACTTCTATCTCAGGTACGTATCTCCCGGTGGCGACAATGGTTGCGTAACGCGTCATGAATCAGTCCTCTTGAGTTACTGTAAGTTACGTCCCCAGTACTAATCCGCCGTCGACCGAGAGCACGGTACCAGTAATGAACGATGCCGCATCCGAGGCTAGCCACACGTAGGCCTCGGCAACGTCCTCAGGCTTTCCCATGCGACCGAGGGGCGTGTGCGAAACCATGTTCTGGACGACCTTCTCCGGCATCTTCTGCACCATTTCGGTGGCGATGAAACCGGGAGCGACGGCGTTCACGCGGATATTGTATTTTGCCAGTTCACGCGACCACGTCCGGGCAAACGCGATGACTCCTGCCTTGGTGGCGGCGTAATTCGTCTGACCGAAATTTCCGTACAGACCCACGACGGAGGAGGCGTTGAGGATCACGCCTGAGCCTTTGCGGATCATGTGCGGCACGACGGCCCGCGAGCAAAGGAAGACACCTTTGAGGTTGACCGCAATGACTGAGTCGAACGCATCATCGGTCATCATGCCGGCAACTGCGCCATCCTTCCACTTAACGAACTGCGCGTCGCGCGTAATACCGGCGTTATTGATGAGCACATCGACCGCGCCCCACCGTCCGACAATTTCTGCGACGGCAGACTCGACATCGGCGCCACTACAGACGCTAACTTTGCGGAAGAGCGCCTCTCCTCCGAGCGAGGACAGTTCGCGCAGCAACTCTTCCTGCCCGGCATCGTTGACATCCCACGCCGCCACCCGGCAGCCTTCGCTGGCAAACCGCCGGGCCGTGGCGAGGCCGATCCCCGCCGCGGCGCCGGTGATGATGACGACTTTACCCCGCAGACCTGTTGCTTTCATGCGCCCCCTAAAAGTTGTACTTCAGCGCAAACTGGACCACCCTCGGCCCTGGTGGTCGACACGATGGACCCAAAGTTCGACGAGGGAGATATTACGTTGACCGGGTTGGCAAAATTCACGTTGTTGAACAGATTGAAGAACTCGGCCCGGAACTCTACGCGTTGGCTTTCGGTTACGGGAATGGACTTTATGATAGAGAAGTCTGTGTTGATCTGTTTCGGCCCCCGTATGATGTTCCTTCCTAACTGTCCCCAGTCGGGAGTGAACGCCGGGGGTTGCATGAAGGCGGTCGTGTCGAAATAGGGATTATTTTTTTGTTCCCCAATCGGTCGGCAACGTTGCCGCCCTTGATCGCGGATTTCAGCGTTCGGCCGGACGCCAGGTCGGCTCTGGTTGCCTCAAACGCGGTATCCTGACCGAAGATCGAGAATGGAACACCGGTCTGCAAGGTCACGATTCCCGACACGCTCCAGTAGTCGAGCGCTTTTTTCCCGAAAGCCGATCCGCCGTGATAAGCGTCCGGAAGGTTATATAGGTAGCTCGCGACGAAGCGCTGTCGCCGGTCGAAATCGGAAGAGGCGTAGTTGCTTTGTTCGTTGACCATGTTGCCCGGGACCGTGCCCACGTCGCTCACGTCACTCCCGGAGTAATCGTCAATCGAGGTGGGAGTAAGTGTAGCTGAGCAACATTTGCAGGCCTTTGGAGAAGCGCTTGTTGAGGGTTACCTGGAGAGAGTTGTAATTGGAATTAGAGTTGCTCTCCATCAGGAAACTGCCCAAGCCGGGGCCAGTCAGATTGCTGAAGCCGGGGAAGAAGGTCCGCCCAGACTTCCCGCGGAGGGCGGATCAATAAGGGTAGGTCAAATCCAGCACCGTGTGCGGGGTATTCGCTTGGTTGAATGAGAACAAGCGCGGAAACTTGCGCCCCAGCGAACCGACATAGCCCAGGTCCAGCATCCAGTTCTTGGCGAAGCTGGTTTGCACTCCGAGGTTGAAGGATTGCACGTAAGGGATGCTCCAGTCGTGCAGGTCCGGATAGATCCCGGTGGCCGGAACGGGGAAGTTGACTGGCGCCTTCGTACCGTAAAAAGACTGCACTGGCAGGAAGGCCGGATATCCTCCGGCAAAAGGGGGTGGTGGGATTGCCGCTGATAGTCAGCGGGAACTTGCTGGGAAGCGGAACTTGCACAAATGGATTTTCATTCGGGGTGGCCAGAGCCACGGCCATCATTTCGTAAGGCATGTTGAATAATTGGCTGTTATACAGCCGCATGTTGGGCCGGTCATAAAAAATGCCGTAACCACCGCGCACGACGACGTTGCCAGTGTTCGTCAGTTGGTAAGCGAAGCCCAGCCTAGGCCCGAAGTTCTTGTAGTTCGGATTCACCAAGCCGTTGCCGACTTTGGGAATTCCGGGCAAGTTTCCATTACCAGCTTGGACGAAGCCGCCATTGACGACCGAGCCGCAGGTGGTCGCGGGCCCCCAACCGAACAGTCGTCTGCAGCAGGCAGAGGAGCGGTCATGGCCTTTGATGGGTCGAAGCCGACGAAATGGCCATGGGTAGCAATACGTAACTGAAACGTTCGAAAGGTAGGCGTACAG
>CAWCRQ010000125.1:0-49879 GCA_963797885.1 uncultured Acidobacteriaceae bacterium
TTGAGTCTTACCGCTGCCGGCGGGGCCTTCCAGCAGCAGCGGCTTCTGCAGTCTCGCCGCTAGGTACACCGTCGTCGTGGCAATCGAATCGGCGATGTAGCCGCTTCCTCGTAGCCGCTGCACAAGCTGTTCCTGAGACGAAAACATGCTCAACTCCTCACCCGGGACCATCTGGTCAACCATGATTGGTGAAGAAATTAAGTCGAATCGGAATTTCGGTCAAATCAGAGGTGGCAGAAGTTCGCAAAACGGTTTTCGGACCTCTGCTGTGCTCCGCCAATGTGACGGGATGGAGCGAAAAGAACGCCGCAGCCAAGATGGTTGAGTTCTGTTTGACCGAATTTGGGAAATGACTTAAAAGCCATTCCAGTCATGCAACCTCAAATGAGGTGCTTATTGGCAGGTGCCGCAATGTCGAACTCGCAATCAGGATCAGGCCTGCGTCTGCTCCAAAGCTCGGGCGAACGACCGGGCAAATTTGAACCTGTTCCAGACACCAGTCCAGCCCCTGGTGGCTTCACCATCGAATCTGACACTCCTCCGCGAACTGTCGGCCGCAGCTCTTTGAAGGATCCTCTCCTCACCGCCGAGGAAGTCGCTGAGCGGTTAAATGTGACGAAGGACTGGGTTTGGGACCATTCGTCACGCAAAGCTCCGCATCTTCCTGTTATCCGTATGGGCGACGGGACTCTACGTTATCGGGCCAGCAGAATAGAGGAGTTCATCGACGAGCGGGAACGTCTCAGCAACCTGCGTCGCAGACGCGGGTAAAATAGGTGCAGGCCCAATTGTTCCCGCCACAGAAATTGAGGAATGAATGGGTACATCGAGTCAGAGGGGTTACCTGACCCCTCGCGGCAGGAAATGGTACGGGTATTTTCGCAAGACCGTAAATGACCCGACGACGGCCGAGCAGAAGACCGTCAGGGTCGCGGTGATTCTCGGGCCCAGATCCCAGATGAAGAGATCAGAAGCTCGGGAAGCACTGGAACGTGAAATCACTAAACAGAACGGGCAGACGGGCGACGCTGGCAAGGTGATGAACGACGGCTCTGTGAGCTTCGGCTGGTTCGTTCGCAATCGCTTTTTGCCCTTGAAAGAGGCCAACTGGAAGGAAGAAACCGGCAAGGTGAAAAAACTGCTTATCCAAAGGGATCTTATCGATCCATTCGACAAGGTTCCGCTGGAGAATTTCGACAAGTTCACCCTGCAGGTCCACCTGAACAATTTGGCGCAAACGAGATCCAGGGACAGAGTGCTTCAGATGAGGGCGTACTTGCGGGACATCTTTGTTGAGGCCGTCGATCAGGACTTCCTCTCGAAGGATCCGGCTCGCAAGGTTAGAGTTCCAACCCAACTACGCGAGACCGACAAAACAACGCTGAGCTGGGAACAACTCCGAAAAGCGCTTTCGCACTTGGATCTTCGCGACCGGGTCCTATTGGAACTCGACATGACGAATGCCCTCCGTCCCAGCGAACTGTTCGCGCTCAGATGGAAATGCTTCAACCTCGCAGAATCCACCATGAGCGTGAGCGAAACCGCCTACATGGGCAAGATTCGCCCGTGGGGCAAAACCCGAAAGAGTCTAGGGGTTATTCATATCCCCAAGAATCTGGCGGCCGACCTCTTGCGATGGAAACGGCAGTGTCCTGATCCAACGCCGAAAGCGTTCATCTTCCCGGACAAGGACGGCGACTTTATGGACACCGGCAACTATCGCAAGCGCGTCTTGCACAAGCTCGCGGCAGAACTGGAACTCCCAAAGCTCACCTTCCAGGTCATACGGCGCACAATTGCGACGCTGGCTCAAAAGAAAGGTACGGTGAAGGACGTGCAAGGCGTGCTCCGGCACTCTCGCGCTGCAACCACGACGGATGTGTATATGCAGGAGATTCCGAAAAGCGTGCAGGCGACGGTCGATTCCATCAATTCGGAGTTGAGGAAGAAATCAACGTCTGTGCGTGAGCGGAAACCAACCGTGGTGAACGAGCGGCTGACCGCTTCTCAATTTAGAAGAAGTCAGAGCGTTTTGACACCAAATGACACCAAACTGAAAACCGGGGTATCCGTAAGTACTTGAAAATATGGTGGACCTGGTCGGGATCGAACCGACGACCTCTTCCATGCCATGGAAGCGCGCTCCCAGCTGCGCCACAGGCCCACTTGGCAGGGCAATCGCTCTTATTTGATTCTCGCTTAGCTTGGCCGTCGCGTCAAACTCGAATCGGGCTCGACTCGGGCCCTCAACGTCAAATAGGATATGGTTGGCAAAACGCTAAGCACACGATCGGAGCCCCATGTCGAACTCGCGGAATATTTTCGTTCGGTCGTTTTTCATTCTCGTCGCTGTGCTTGCGCCCGCGGCGGCAGGCGCGCAAGACACAACCGGCCAGCCAACCGGCGCGCAGCCGCCGGTTGCTTATGCGTCGGTGAGCGAACTGAACGGCATCCTGACGCAATTGCAGAAGACGGCGCAAAGCATTCAATCCGATCTCGGAAGGACGCGCATCGAAAAATGGAAGGCTGACGGCGCGACCAAGCGACAGACGCTGGCGAACGTGGAGTCTATCCAGCGCAACTTGCAGTCGGCATTGCTGGAAACGATCGCGCAACTGAACAACGCGCCGGAAGATGTGGGGGTGAGTTTCAAGCTCTACCGCAACCTCGATGCGCTCTACGACGTCTTTGGTTCGGTGGTGGAATCGGCGGGAGCCTTCGGATCGAAAGATGAGTTTCAGAGCCTGGGCAACGACATGAACGGACTCGAGCGCGCGCGTCGTGCGTTTGGCGAGCGCATGCAGAAACTGGCCTCCGGCAAGGAAGTCGAGTTGACGCGTTTGCGCGCGCAGGTTAAGACGCTGTCGGCGGCGCCACCTCTGCCACCGAAGAAGATCGTCGTGGATGATACCGAGCCAAAGAAGCCGGCCGCGAAAAAGAAAGTGACGAAACCGAAGCCGCTGCCGGCGACGACGAATGCTCCGCCGAGTGCTTCGCCGACCAAGTGACGACATTCAAGCTAAAAGCTAAAAGCCAAGAGCCGAAAGCCAAGAGCATTGCAAACATAAGACTTACCGCTGGAACTCCGGCGCTCCCTTCGGAGTCTAAGTAACTAAGCGGGAAAGGTCGTCCGGCGTAGCTTTCTGCCAGAATTAATATTCCCGGCCAGGGCCATAGTGACTCTATAATTGAGGCAACGCCATCATGGCGGGAGCTACTGCATTGGGCGATCTTGCCGGCATTATCGGGGCCCGAACTGAAGAATCTGCCGTCATCGCTGAACTGAAGGCGGGGTCGGAAGAAGCCTACTCCTGGCTGATCGGCGAGTTTCATCAACCAATCTACGGTCTCATCTATCGCATCGTGAACGATCCGTCGGACGCGGCGGACACTACCCAGGATGTGTTTCTGAAAGTCTTCCGCGGGATGAAGCATTTCCACGGCGAGTCGAGCCTGAAGACCTGGATTTACCGCATCGCGCTGCACGAGGCGGCAAATCGTCGGCGCTGGTGGTTCCGGCACAAAGCACAGGAAACGCCGATTGATCCCATCGCAGCGGGTGAATACGAATATCTCGGAGAAGCGCGACTGGTCGATCCGGGCGAGTCGCCGTTTGAAAAGTTCGCTCATACCGAAGTGCGCGCGGCCGTGGAGCAGGCTCTGCAACAGGTGGCCGAACCGTATCGCACGGCTTTGATCCTGCGCGATATGGAAGAAATGTCGTACGAGGAGATCGCCGAAGTCCTGGCGATTTCGCTGGGAACGGTGAAGTCGCGCATCACGCGCGGCCGCGACGCGCTGCGCAAGAAATTAACGGGATATATCCGGGAAGTGGGTCCGGAGTTAGGGCTGTTCGCTCCCGCCGAGGAGCGCCCTGCCAACGACCGGCAAAACGGAGCAACCCGGAGTTCGAGGGAAAGTTCGCGAGAAAGCTCGCGAGAAAGTTCGCGACAAGGTTCGCGTGGTGGCAGAGCGGTTGAGGTGATGCCATGAAGTGCGCTCAGATGAAGTGCGATCAGATGACCTGCGCTGAGATCAGGCAGTTGTTCTCGCCCTATCTCGACGGCCGGGTGAGCGCGTCCGAGATGCGCGCGCTCGCGCGCCATATGGAGCAGTGCGATGGTTGCGCGCGGGAATATGCCGCGACGCGGCGCACCCAACGGTTGCTTGCCAGTCTCGGTCCGAAGAAGGCTCCGGCCGACTTGGCGTTGAAGTTGCGGGTCGCGATTTCGCGCGAGGCGGCACAGAAGCGCCGGCCGCGGTATGAAGGTGTGCTGGTGAGGCTGAGCAATGCGCTCAACGCTTTTATGGTTCCGGCCACGGCGGGGCTGGTCAGCGCCGTGTTGTTTTTCGGACTGCTGCTGGGCTTCTTTGCCTTGCCGGCACAACTGCGGGCCAGCAGCGGAGACGTTCCGCTGATGCTGTACACCGGGCCGCGACTCGAACAGTCGGCGTTCGGCGCGTCACTCGGCAATATGGGTGACGATGCGGTGGTGATTGAAGCCTACGTGGATGCCAATGGCCGGGTGGAGGATTACCGCATCCTGTCGCAGCCGGACGACGCCAAGGCGGTGCTGCCGCAGCTGAAGAACCTGCTGATTTTCACGACCTTCCATCCGGCGCTCTCCATGGGGCGCCCGACAACGGGGACGGCGGTGCTGTCGTTTTCGAAGATTAGCGTGAAGGGTTAGCGCTAGACGCTGCCTGAGCTCTCACTATTTCTCTCACTTCCCAAACGAACGCGTCGAACACTCTTGTGGATTCGAAGCCGATGCGTTTATAGAGGGCAATGGCGCGGTCGTTGGCCTCGGTTACCGTCAGCGAGATGAAATGAAATCCCCGGCCGCGGAGATTTTTCGTGGAGGCGGCGAGCATGGCTTCGCCGAGGCCGGCGGAGCGGTACTCCGGGAGCACGCACACCTGAGTAATATGGCCGACATCGGGGCGCACCCGTGAGCAGAGGATGAGGCCGATCAGCGTACGCGTGCGGCGGTGGAAGACGGAGAAGGATGCCTGGGGATCGAAGGTGCCGCATCCGGGGAAGCGCACGATGTTGTTGAGAAACCGCAGCGAGCCGGCGAGGGTGCGGTACTGATCGTTGATCTCGGAATCGACGTGGCCGCGGTACGCGGCGGTAATCAGGGCGGCGGCGGACTGGTATTCCTGGTCGGACCAGGGACGGATTTCGAACTGGGGCGGAAGCGGCGGCAGCGAAGCCTGCGGATGCCGTCCGATCTCGAAATTCATGAAGACGCGAGGATGGCGGCTGAACCCCTGTTGCAGAAAGGGGCGCGCGACTTCTCCGGTGTGGTGCGCCAGCAACTGCGCCTCCACGCGATGGATACCGGGTGACTGCTGCAGTGTCTCGATGACGTGTGTGAGCAGTTGTTCTTCGACCTCGTGACGGGTGGGACTGCGGTCTCCATCGCGGACAAAAAGATCGCCGATAACGCCCTTGCTCTGCTCGTAGACAAAGAAGGAATAGCCGAAGATGCTGCCGCGCTCAATGGCGGCGTAGCCGGGAAGGATTTTGGCGTCCATGTAGCGCAGGATCATCTCGGCGGAGGTGGCGTAGTCCCACGAGAGCATGCGTCCCCACATGGCGATCTCATCTTCCAATAGCGGGCGAAGGTCAGCGGAAGAGAAGTGTCGGAGATCGAGAATTTCCATAAACAAGGTCTTAGGTCTCAGGTGTCAGGTCTCAGGAAAAACACCTGTGCGAGATTTAGTCGCTAGATGCTATCTCATAAATCGTTTTTGGGAAGGGCACGGCTTCAGCCGTGCCGCCCTGAGCCATAAAGACGCGGGCTTTACAGATTGCTGAAAAACTCAAGTTTCGTATCGGGGCATCGCTTTAGCGATGCCGTAAGTTCTTTGAATTGAGATGCCCCTTTAGGCGCTGTGCACCGAAAAACCGAGTTTTTCAGCAATCTGTTTAGCCCCTGAGGGAGCCAACGGCTTAGACCTTCGGTTCATTATGAGACGGCTTCTAGTTTAGTACCTCGATCCTGATACCTGACACCTGAGACCTATTCTTTTCCCACCCAGTACAGATCCAACTTCTGCTCCGGGATGCTGGTTAAGTATGACACTCGGCGTCCAGGAACGAGTTGGGCGACTTGGGATTCGGTACCTTGTGCGGCAACCAGGACATGAGCTGCGGCCGGGATATCTCCGCTTTCGTATGGTTGTACCGGACGATCAAAATAAAACTCGAGGCCGTATCCCAGCACGCGATTGACGTGATAGAGGGCGATGGGGACCGGTTCGTGCGAAAAGGCCTGAATGCTTTGGGCAATGGGACGCGCGGATTGGGTGGCGTCGATAACGGGAGCGGCCATACGAATGACGGCGCCCACGCTTACTACGACGGCGAACATCGTCACTGGGCGCAGCAGACGCAACCCCGCGCGGGACAGTAGCGCAACACTGATGCCGAGCGCAAAAACCGCGGCAATGGCAGCGGCGACGTAGGTTCCACTTCCCCACAGCAGGTGGTGATTCATCGCGATGGATGCGGCGGAGAGCGCGGCAAATATCAGCACTCCGCAGAGAACTCCGTGAGCGGCCGCGAACCGGAGCGAAAACTTTTTTCCGTCCCGCGACCTTAGCGAAACCTCAGCGCCCTCTGCGTTGAAGAATTGAACACGCCCGCGGCTAGCCAGATACTCGGCCACCAGGAGCGCTCCGGCGGGGACGGCGGGCAGAATGTAGCCAGGCAGCTTCGACTGCGATGCGCTGAAAAACAGGACAGGCACAAGCATCCAAATGAGAAGAAATAGCGGCCAGGACGCTTCCGGGCTGGAGAAAGCCTGTTTCTCCTCGGCCCAGACCAACCGAACGCGTTGGGCGACGGCGAGGATGAGCGCGAGCGTCCACGGCATCATGGCCAGCAAGAACACGGGCAGGTAGAACCAGAAGGGCTCGCGGTGGTGATAGATATCGTGCGAGAAGCGGGCAAGATTGTGTTCGAGGATGAAGAAGCGGAAGAATTCCGGATTGCGCAGTTGAACGGCGATATACCAGGGCAACATGACGGCGAGGTAGACGGCGATGCCGGGGATCCAGAGGGTGCGCGGGATGGCACGCCAGTCGCGCTTTACAGCGACGAAGAGAAAGATGATGACCGCGGACAGAGCAGGCGCGACCGGGCCCTTGGCTAAGGTTCCGAGCGCCAGAGCAATGTAGAAAGCAACGAGATGAATGTGTCGCCGGTTTTCGTACCAGGCGTACCAGGCGAGCAACGCGATAGAAAAAGCGGCGGCGAGCGGCATGTCGGTGGCGGCGGCGCGCGCAAATCCAATGACGCCGGCGCAACTGGCCGTGATGAGGGCGCCGTCGAGTTCACTGCCGGGGCGGAAGCGGCGGAGGAACAAGTAGATGGCGGCGATGAGCACGGCAGCATCGAAGGCGGCGGGCAGGCGGGCAGCCTGGTCGGTGATGCGCCCTACACGGAACGACAGCATCGCCTGCCAGTAATACAGCACTGGCTTTTCGAGCCACGGCTTGCCTTGCAACGTGGGCGTAATCCAATCGGAGCGATCGAGCATTTCGCGCGCTACTTGCGCGTAGCGGGGTTCGTCGGCGCCAAGCAGGCCGAAGGCACCGAGACCGTAGAAGAAAAGGAATCCGCAGAATGCCACTAGCAGCAGCACATCGGTGCGGGTTCGCGGATTCGTTCCTTGCTTATTCATTGCATGTCAGGCAGAGCACGGCCCTAGCGATCTCGGGTTGGTGCGCTGCCGTTTATGGTCGCGCTCGTCAGCTCGTTGATCGGTTCGCGTCCAAGACTACAGGTTCTGCGTGCAGGCGATCGACAATTCGGGACACGGCGACGGCCAGAGGTCCTTCAATCGAACAGCCGCTGGCGCATTTATGACCGCCGCCACCGAAATATTCGGCCACGGTGGAGACATTCACGGCTCCTTTGCTACGGAGGCTGATGCGATACCGGCGATCGGGGAGTTCGCGGAAAAAGATGGCGACCTGCACGTCGGCGATGGAGAGCGCATAGTTGACCAGGCCCTCGCAATCCTCTTCGCGGGCGCCGAAGCGCTGCATCTGTTCCTGCGTGACCCAGATCCAGGCCAGCGTACCTTCGCGATGCAGATTAGACAGCGCGGCGCCAAGCAGCCGAAGTTTGGCCGTCGAATGTCCGAAATAGATAGGCCGCGCACAACGCGCGGGGTCAGCCCCGGCGAGCACGAGTTCGCGCGCGACGGTGAAGGTGTGCTCGTTGGTGCCTTCAAACATGAAGGATCCCGTGTCGGTCATGAGCGCGGTGTAGAGGCAGGTGGCAATGTCGCGATCGACGGGGACGCACGCCAGCCGGGCAAGACGGAAAACAAGTTCGGCGGTGGCCATCACCGTGGAATCGATCCAGTTGATGTGGGCAAAATTGCGGCCGCTGGCGTGATGGTCAATGTTGATAAGGAAACATTGTTCCAGACCTTCGAGAAGCGTGCGCCCGATGCTGTCGCATTCGAGCAGGATGACGGCATCGTTCGCGGGGACGGCATCGGCCTGAATGACGTGATCGGCGAAAGGAAGGTTCTGATAGATGCGCGGCACGCCATCGTGCATAACGACTTCGGCATCTTTTCCCATGACGCGCAGGATCTGGCCACAGGCGAGGGCAGAGCCGATGCCGTCTCCGTCGGGACGGGCGTGCGAAGTCACCACGAAGTGGCGACGCGCCCGAATTTCTCGTAGAACCCGCTCAAGCATGAGGTGCTCTTAGCTCTTAGCTCGTGGCCTTCTGCTTTCAGTTCCAAGAGCGGATTCACCGTTGTCGTATCCCGCTCGTGTGGTGCTCGTGTGGGGACGGGCGCCCTCGCCCGTCCAAGCCGAGCGCAGCTCGGCAGTTGCCTGTGAACACAGCAATTCTGGATCGATAGCCCTTAGGTTCGTATCAGGGCATCGCTTTAGCGATGCCGCAAGTTCTCCAGGTTCGTATCAGGGCATCGCTTTAGCGATGCCGCAAGTTCTCCAGGTTCGTATCAGGGCATCGCTTCAGCGATGCCGTAAGTTCTCCGAAATCAGCCGCCCCTTTAGGGGCTGGGCCCAGCGCCCTTCCGGCTGCGTCTCTTAGCGCGGCCGAGAAGCTCGTCGACCCGACTCTCCAATTGATCGGCACGATCGATCTGGAAATAAAGTTCCGGAGGGCGGCGCAGACGCAGGCGTTCCGCGAGTTCGTGCCGCACGAAATTCTTGGCAGCGGCGAGCCCTTCGAGGGTGCGCTCGGCTTCGGCCTCATCGCCGGCAACGCTGACCATGACGCGAGCGGAACGCGCGTCCTGGGCCATAAGCACGGCGCTGACGCTGGCCAGCCCGATGCGAGGATCGGCGAGCTCGCCTTCGAGGATGGTTTCGATCTCTTCGCGGATGGCCGCGCTCAGCCGTCCGCGATGATACTTCTGGCCACGATGCTCCACGGCACACCTCGAGTAGGAAAACCCATGAGAATATCAGAAAAGTCAAGTCCGCCGTATTGACTTGCCACGGCCGTGGGGCTGAGGGCGTTGACGTAGGTATGGGTTGTTCCACCCACCGACACGGTATCGCCGGCGGTGGCAATCGGAGCGGTTCCGGTATTGAGGCCTCCAGTGAAAACTCCGGAGTTAGCGAAGCCGCCGTGCGCGCTGGCCGCGCCAGTGATAAAGTTGCCGGCGGTGCCAGTGTTACTAGCGGTAAAGGTTAGCGCGGTTGTCGAAGCTGTTCCCGCCGTGACGTTAGCATTTTGTGTGGTTCCGGTCGCGTAGTTGGTTCCCGCACCAGTGCCACCGTTGACCGCAAGGGCAAGATTCTGCAGGCTGACCTGTTCGGTACCAGCCAGCACTTCATTCGCCGTCGCTATATTGCTGAGGGCGGCTACGAATTGGTAGGTTTTGCCGCCCACTGCGACGGTGTCGCCATTGGTGGCGACAGTAGCAGTACCTCCGGTGTAAGTTGCTGTGCCCTTCAATCTGCATCATCGGCTGGGCACGTCCAGGCTTTAAGCGCATAAGCAATCGGACGATATACTCCTTCGTAACCCGGCTTCTTTCCAGTCTTTGTCTCTCCCCCTCGTCGTTTCTGCCGATCATTACTGTTGATGCCTTAGTAAGTGGCGGGCCCTCTTCCGTCGAGCAGTCCAACCTCAGGAGCCACACATGATCCAGCTCACCCGCCTCAACAATCACCCGCTGGTGGTCAATTCCGACCTGATCAAGTTCGTCGAGCAGGCCCCCGACACCCTCATCACCCTGGTGAATGGCGACAAGATTGTCATTCGCGAAAGTGCCCAGGACGTCCTCGAACGGGTGCTCCAGTTCCGTCGCTCGGTGCTGCAAGGGATCATGCTCTGCTCCGACAACAATGGTTCCGCTCTTTCGCCCGCCATTCCTAGAAATGACGCTAGGAATGACCCTAGGAGTGACGCTGGACATGACGCTGAAAACGACGAGCGCAATGGCCGGCCGGCTGACGAGAAATAGGAGCCCTCGTGGATAAGGCAACCCTCGGCGGTCTAGTGCTGGCTATCGGCGGCATCACGCTCGGCTTGATGCTGGAGGGCGGCAATCTCGGCCAGGTGGTGCAGCCCACCGCCGCCCTCATTGTTTTTGGCGACACGCTGGGCGCGATCCTTATTCAGTATCCCTTGCCGGTGGCGCTGAGTGCGTTCCGGCGGCTCGCGTAGGTCTTCGTCGAGCCCGCACAGAATGCGCAATCGACCGTCGAACTCCTGGTCAAGTACGCCAAACAGGCGCGCCGGGAAGGCATCATCTCGCTCGACAAAGAACTGGCCACCATCGACGAATCCACACCGCCCAGTTTCCCTCGCACTGGGAACTCTCCACCTCCCGGGCAACCGAAATTGTGCGTCTTCTCATCGTCCGGGACGGCTTCGGTCCCGATCGTCTGAGCGCTGCCGGATACGCCGAGTATCGCCCGGTCGCAACCAATCTCACCGCGGAAGGCCGCGGCATGAACCGCCGCGTGGATATCGTCATCCTCGGCGAAACCCCGAAGGAGGCTCCCCTTGCTCAGGCCGGGACCCAAACCCAGTCTCCATCCGCGCCCGCCGCGATCCCACCCGCGACGACGACGGCGCCCCCGTCCCCGGCTGCGTTACTCAAGCCCACCGCGGCGAGGCCTGCCAGGCGCCCTCTACAGCGGTAATTCCATCCAGAGCGCGCCGTCGATGGGAATCGAAGAATACGGTGCGATCTCCACGAACCCCAGCCTGCGATAGAGTGCGATTGCGTCCTGCATGGCCGATGCAATCGTGTCCAGACGCATGCGTTCATAGCCAATGGAGCGCGCCTCGGCAATCAAACGTTCCACCAGCATCCGGCCGAGCCCGAGGCCGCGATCCTCAGGCCGTACGTAAAGTCGCTTCATCTCGCAGATGCCGGCTTCAAGCTTGCGCAACGCGATGCACCCGGCGGCGTGGTCCCAGTATCGGGCAAGCAGCAATCTCCCACTCGGCGGGCCGTAGGCTCCCGGAAGGTTTTTCAACTCCTCATCGAAACTCTGGAAGCACAGGCTGAAGCCCAGAGAACGACCATATTCGAGAAAGAGGCTTCGCGCTTCCTCGATGTGTTCGGGGAGCGTGGCCTGAATCAAATCGATCTGGTCCCGATCGCCATGGCTCTGATCACCACGACTCCGATCGTTCTGAACAAGATCGTTTTTGCCGTCAGCAGAGGTCGTCACTGGACTCCCCCGATTCTATCCTGCCCCACCGTAGTGGAGTAATTGCGTGGTGACGGGGCTTGCGGAAAGGGGTCGCTGTTTGGGCAATGGCACACAAGATGCTTCGAGGTGCCAAGATGCCAAGGCTGTGATAGATTTCCCTTGGCATGGCAAATGTACTGCCAGATCGCGAAATAAAGGCGCTTTTGGCGAAGGTCATTCTCGGCGGCTCTGCTGAGTGCATCCGCGTAAACAGCTACGAGGTTAGGCTAGGGCACAAAGCCCGTTTCGATTCCACAGGGGAAGACGTAGAGATTCCAGACGGGAATTTCCTAGAGATCGAACCTGGCGATTTCGTAACCGTTGAAAGCCTTGAGAAGTTCGATCTGAGCGCTGAAACAACCAAGGCCATCGGCAAGGGAAACGGCATCTTCGCGTGGATCACTCCCACCACAACCATGATGAGAGAAGGCTTTCTCTTCGCCTCGACGAAAGTGGACGCGGGCTACAAAGGAAATCTGAATTGGGGAATCCGAAACAGTTCCATCAAGATTGTTAAGCTGCAACAGGGCGAACATCTGTTCAAATTGACGTTTATGGAATTGTCCGAAGGGGAAAGGCCCGACAAGTTTTATGGGGACGACAAACAAGATCGCTACCAAGACACCAGTGGCATCAGAGAATCAGTAAGATTAATCCCCGCTGACATTCCAGATCGCTTGGTCGTGCGTCGGTCACAAAGAAAGATAGATCCCATAAAGCAGCTTACACAAGCTGGTTATCCCTTCAATCACATTGGCACGGAGTTAATTGCCATTCAGGGCCAATTCAAGATCGTCTCAGAAGATGTTGCGCTTGTGAAGAACGGCTTCGATGGCCTCGAGAAGAAAATCGAAGCGGAAACCAAGTCACTCTCCGGCAGTATCGCTGGATTGGGAGACCAACTGGAAAACAAAGTTAGGAAAGTTTTCGGTGAGCAATTTGGCCTCTATTTCGATCAACGAATGATGCGGGTATATGGTACCGTTGCTACAATCGTGAGCCTGTGTTTGGCACTCTACAAGCTACTTATCCAGTCGGTGCCATCGCGGATTCAGGGCTATGTATTGCTTGGTGCGGGCGTCATTTTGTGGACGGGGACGGCGCTGCTTACACGCTCCCGGAAATCTGTTCCGTGATTGTCAAAACACGATCTGTGATCCCTGCTTCCACTCCCATGTCCGAAGCAATTTCAACCGAGCCCGCCGCCTCCACCTCCCCTCCCGTTTCCACCACTGCCGAAGCTTCCGTCGAGGTATTCGCCGTTTATGGGGTTGAGCCCGAGATCCAGGCCTATGCCATGGCCAAGTATTCGCGCTCCTCCCTCTCGATGAAAGACTCGCTGAAGGAAATCTCGGCCCAGAGGGCCGAAAAGTTTCTCAACACCTACTACTTCCAATACGGGCATCGCTCCATCGCCGACCTTGCCCACATCGCGCTTGCCATCGAGCGCCTTTCCATCCTCGCCGCCATCGTCATTGTCGACGAGCAGCGCTGGGATGGCCAGGAGCGCTCGACGCGCTACCAGGACTTCAGGAAGAGCGGCTACTACACGCCTGCCTTCCAGAATGCCTCGTTCCAGAATGACAACGCCGCCGCGGACGCTTCGTCGCCTCGGACTCTCTATCGCGAAACCATCGAGTCCTTGTTTACAACCTACGAAAAAGTTTCGCAACGGACGTTCGAATATCTCGCCAGCATCACGCCCCGGCCCGCCGAAATGAAGCCGGACGCTTACGAGCGCACCCTGCGCGCCCGTGCCTTCGACATCTCGCGCTATCTGTTGCCGCTCTCGACCAACACTTCACTGGGGGAGATCGTCAACGCCCGCACCCTGGAAAGCCAGGTCGCGCACCTGCTCGCGCAGCCGCATAAAGAAGTCCGTGATCTGGGAGCGCGGCTGAAACAAGCCGCCATTTCTCCCGCCTACAACCCAAACGAAGAATCGCTGCGCGCCCTGATTGCCGAGATCCGCGCCCTGTCGCCCGAAATCGCCGATCGCGCCGAACGCGAACTCCTGCGCGAGGTGCGGGTCGCGCCCACGCTGGTCAAGTACGCCGATCCCAATCGCTACGAAATCGAGACGCGCCGCGAACTCCAGCAGGCCGCCGCCCAACTGATGCAAGGCGCTGCCATCGAACCCGCCCCGCTAGTTGATTTACTTGACAACGAATCGCTTCACGCTGCCTCGTTCGAGATCGAACTCGCCGCTACGCTCGTTTACGGCCATTGTCATTACTCCTACAGGCAGCTTCGCAAAACAGTTGCAGCGGCCGGCGAGGCGCGTCGCCGCGAAATCATCGACCTCGGCCTGCGCCATCGTGGCCGCCATGACGAGTTGCTGCGCGCCTTCTCCGAGGGCCAGCAGTTCCGCTTTGACATCCTCATGGACATCGGCGGCTTCCGTGACATGCATCGCCACCGCCGCTGCGTCCAGATCATGCAGGATTTCACCACCGCCCACGGCTTCGACACACCGCCCGAACTTGAAGCTGCAGGCGTCCGCTCCGACTATGAATCCGCGATGCAGCGCGCCGCGGCAGCCATCGAGAAGCTTGCCGAGTCGGGCGGCGAAGAAGCTGCGCAAAACGCGCAGTACGCGATCCCGCTCGCTTTCCGCAAGCGCACCCTGTTCAAGATGGATTTCGCCGAGGCCGTTTACATCTCCGAGTTGCGCACCACGCCCGCCGGACACACGTCCTATCGCAATGTAGCCTATGCCATGTACGAAGCCGTAGCCGCAAAATATCCCGCGCTGGCAAAATATTTCCGGGTGCACGACGTGCATGAGCCAATAGATCTGTTGAAACGCTGAGCATGTGTGGCGCGGGCGCCCCGCCCGCGAAAGGTTGCGAGCGAACGAAAAGGCAGCTTGCTAGAAACGGCGCATCGGCGAAAATTGACGCCGAAGAATCCCCGCCTCTAAAATCAGACTCACCCATGCCCAACTACGAATACCTGTGCAAGAAGTGCGGACACCGCTTCGAACAAATCCGCAAATTCTCCGATAAGCAGCTGCGAAAGTGCCCCGAATGCGGAGGCGTCATCGAGCAAGTGATCTCGGCTCCGGCCGTGCAGTTCAAAGGCTCGGGCTGGTACGTGACCGACTACCCGAAGAAGGGTGCCGGCGCCGCGGCATCGTCCTCGTCTTCTTCTGCGGAAGGCGACAGCGCCACGAAGGAAACGAAAGACTCCAAAGACACGAAAGAAGCGAAGGACACCAAGAAAGACGACAAGCCAAAGTCCGATACCGCGCACAAAAAGCACAAGAAAGACTGAAGATCGGGTGATCGGGTGATTGGGACTTGCATGCGCGTTGCTAAGTGAACGTTTCAGTAACCTCGACCCAGCGGACGCACATATCCGGCTCGGATTCGAAGCCCTGGCTCTCTGCGGCTGCGGATTACTGACTTCCGAAGTGCTGCGCAACCAGCGTTTGAGCCAGGAAGCGCAAGAACGAACGCGCATACTGGTGGAGACCAGTCCAGCCGCTATTCTTACGGTCAACGAGGGAGGTCTGATCGAATTAGCCAATCATGCCGCGACCGAACTGCTGGCTCCCCGCGATGGGCATCTGATCGGGGAACCCATCGCGGCGTTCTTGCCCGAACTGCATCGCGCGCTACGCCCGGAAGAGGGACCACAGTTCCGGGCGTCGATGCAGTGCCGGGGCATCGGGGTAATGGAGAATCTTTTCTCGCCGAGGTTTGGTTCTCCAGCTACAAGGAAGGAACGACGCCCAAGCTGGCAGCCATCATCGCAGACGTTAGTGAGGAACAGACCGTCCCGGCGGGAACGGGTTCGGCCCCTCTGGATTAGAAGGAGCGGCCCTCTCTCAATAGCCGGGAGATGGACGTACTACGGCTGGTTGTTCAAGGCTTATCGAATAAAGAAATTGCGTCACGCATGAATATCTCGGAGAGCGCGGTCAAGAACACGCTGCAGCAACTGTTTGGCAAGACGGAAGTGCGCACACGGAGCCAACTGGTTGGCAGCGCAACTCAACTGTTATTGAAACGCGCTTTGCCAGTGCCGCACACCGGGGTTATTCTTCGGGCAGAAGTTGGTTGATATACCATTTGGAGGGAGCACAAAAGCAATGGCACAGAGCAGTGCAAGCAACGTTACGCCGATACACAGCGGCGGGATCCTCCCCGCCGGGGCAGTGGCCCCAAATTTCACGTTGCACGTAACGCCCGATCAAACCCTGACTTTGAGTGACTTGCTTGGACGTCCCGTGATCCTGGCGTTTTATCCCGCGGACTGGAGCCCGGTATGCGGTGACCAGATGGCTCTTTACAACGAGATCCTCCCCGAGTTTCGAAAGTTTGGAGCGGAACTGCTGGGGGTGTCGGTGGATGGTGCCTGGTGTCACGGCGCATTCGCGGAGACCCGTCATTTGCATTTCCCGCTGCTCGCCGATTTTGAGCCCAAGGGAGCCGTCGCCCGAAAATATGGCGCCTACCGCGCTGCAGATGGCTTCTGCGAGCGTGCTCTGTTCGTCATCGACAAGAAGGGAATCATCGCTTGGAGCTATTGCTCGCCGGTTGCCGTAAATCCCGGTGCGGACGGCATTCTGCAGGCGCTCGAGGATTTGCCGAAATAGGAGGGAGTTCATGGCCACACTTAAGGTGCCCATCACTGCCGAAGACCACGCCCAAGGCCCTGAAAGAGCGGACGTGACCCTGGTGGAGTACGGCGACTACGAGTGTCCGCATTGCGGACGCGCCTATCCTATCGTCCAGCAAGTTCAGAAGCAGTTTGGAAAACGCCTCCGGCTTGTGTTTCGCAATTTTCCCTTGAGTGAAATGCATCCTCACGCCGAAGCTGCCGCCGAGGTGGCGGAGTTTGCCGACGCGCAAGGCCAATTCTGGGAGATGCACGATCGGTTGTTTGAAAATCAGGGGCGCTTGGGCGAAGCACTGTTCTTTGATCTCGGCGAAGAGCTCAAGCTATCCACCACCGCAATGCGTCAGGCATTGGAGGAGGCAACGTTCGAAGCCCGTGTCCGCGCCGACTTCAAGGGTGGTGTCCGAAGTGGAGTGAACGGAACGCCGACGTTCTTTATCAACGGGCATCGTCATGATAGTTCCTTCGACTTTGAAACGCTTGTTTCAGCGATTCGCCAGGCCATGGTCACGGCGAAAACCGCCTAGATCATGAATTTGAAATCGGTTCTTCAAACGTCGATCTCCAGAAGTTAGCAGTAAAACTGTGGGCACATCCGATTGACAGATGCGGCTGAAACGAAGTTGAGGGCGCGGGTCTCATCGAGTTTGCGGCGACCCCTGGGCGTTTCGACCTTCTGCAAAACAATCTCGATAAAAAGAATCCTTATATAAGGACAATCATCTCATTTCTTGTCTGTCCCAACCGGGCAGCAAGCCTGCGATGGAGGGAACTTCTATGTTTCGCAAACTGATGGCCACGGACAACGACGCTGCCATAGCTATTCTTCGATCGGTACGAGGGGTGGTATTTTTCGCGCACGGCGCCCAGAAGCTGCTCGGGTGGTTCGGTGGATATGGTTTCACCGGCACGATGGGCTTCTTCACCGGCATGATGCACATTCCGGCCCCATTCGCGGTTCTGGCAATTGCGGCGGAATTCCTCGGTGGATTGGGTCTGATCTTCGGGCTGTTCACTCGCGTTGCGGCCTTCGGAATCTTCTGCAACATGGCCGTCGCTGTTGCGATGATCCATCACCAATTCGGCCTGTTTATGAACTGGACGGGGACGCAGAAGGGAGAAGGGTTCGAGTTCCACCTGCTCGTGCTGGCGATTACCGTGTTTCTGATGATTCGCGGAGGAGGCGCAGCTTCAATCGATCGACTCTTGTCTTCCCCCGCGAAGAATGGCATCAGGACCCAGGTGCGGCCCCGAGCCGCCTGATTAGGAACAACGATGACGAAGAGTGATGCCATTACCGCGCCGCGCCTCTGGTTGGTGATGATGAGGAGCCAACGAGCGTTAGCCCGCCTGGCTGAGGAGAGCATCACGAATGCGGGACTATGCCTGACAGATTTCGCCGCTCTCGAAGCCCTGTTGCACAAAGGCCGGCTCACGATCTCGGAAATCCAGCAGAAAGTGCTCCTAGCCAGCGGCTCGATGACTGCGGCGGTTGATCGCCTCGAGAAACTTGGCTTAGTTGTTCGCAAGTCGAGCCCAATTGATCGACGGGCACGGGTCGTGGAACTTACGGCACAAGGCAAGCGGCTGGCGGCATCGTGCTTCGAGCGGCATGCAAAGGACCTTGAGGCGCTCATGTCTGCCCTGTCCCAGGAGGAGAAGGAACAACTGTACGAATCGCTTAAGAAGCTTGGGCTCCTGGCAGCGGAGAAACTTAACCACCAAGAAGCCAAGGTCAACAGCAGTAGAAAACAAGTTAGGAAATGATCACAGAGCTCGAGGCACCACGAATCACCTGAGGACCTTACCCGAAGGCAGAAAGAGGAAATGCTGAAAGTTGGAATTATCTTCGGTAGTACGCGACCGGGATGGAAAGCCGCGGCCGTCGCAAAATGGGCACACGACATTCTGAAAAGCCGCAAGGATGCGGAGTTTGAGATGGTCGATATCGAGGATTACAAGGTGCCGCTCCTCGATGAGCCTGTGCCGGCCATAATGCATCAGTACAGCAAGCCTCACACGAAGGCTTGGAGCGAGAAAATTGCTTCGCTCGACGCCTACATTTTTGTCACCCCTGAATACAACCATGCCACCTCGGCGTCGTTAAAGAACGCGATCGATTTTCTCTACCACGAATGGAACAACAAAGCGGCAGGATTTATCTTGATATGGCGGCGCTGGTGGTATTTGAGCTGTAGAGAACTTGAGGCTAGTGATGGGCGAACTCAAGGTCGCCGACGTACGAGCCCAGGTGTCGCTTTCGATGTTTACCGACTTCGAGAGCTTCACGACCTTTAAGCCGCACGAACAGCACGACAAGGCCGTGCATTTAATTGCGGACGAAGTGATTGCCTGGAGCGGAGCACTGAAGGCGTTGAGAGGAACTCCCTAAGAAGACATTTCCGCATAGTCCGCGCTCCGGGACCCAACGTGCGCGGTCACGAATGTCAGGAATCACAAAAATGCAGATCGGCGTTGACAGCTTCGGAGCAGTCATCTCTGACCCGGCTACGGGTCTGACTTTGAGTCCCGTCCAACGCATACAGAATCTTCTGGAAGAGATTGTGCTCGCCGACCGGGTTGGCCTCGATGTTTTCGGCGTCGGCGAACACCACCGCAGTGAGTTCGTTGACTCAGCTCCAGTCGTCATTCTGGGTGCAGCGGCTACGCGCACAAAAAACATTCGCCTTACAAGCGCCGTGACCGTTCTCAGCGCGGCGGATCCCGTCCGAATCTTTCAGGAATTCACCACTCTGGACCTGATCTCCCGTGGGCGTGCTGAGATTGTTGCAGGACGAGGTTCGTCAATAGAGGCCTTTCCGCTCTTTGGTTTCGATCTGGACGACTATGACTCGCTCTTCTCAGAGAAGCTTCGTCTTCTACTCGAGATTCGCGAGAACACCCATGTTCACTGGACTGGTAAGCACCGCGCACCTCTCACGGGACAGGCGGTCTATCCGCGTCCGCTCCAAAATCCGTTGCCCATTTGGGTCGGCGTCGGGGGAACTCCCGAATCCTTCGTTCGTGCCGGCACGCTCGGACTTCCACTGATGGTCGCCATCATTGGCGGCGAATTCAAACGATTTCGGCCCCTGATCGACCTTTACCGCGAAGCTGGGCGCCGTGCCGGACACTCCGCGGAGAGGCTCATCGTGGGCCTTCACGCTATCGGTTTTCTGGGAGACACAACCCAGCAGACTGCAGAGGATTTCTATCCCGGATATGCCCACACGTTCACTGAGATCGGTAAGGAACGCGGCTGGCCCCCTGCTACGCGGGCACAATTTGACGCTCTGCGAGGACCCACAGGTGCGCTGCTGATCGGAGACGCCGAAACGGTCACACAGAAGATACTGTATGTGAATGAAGTCCTCGGTGGCCTTGCCCGCATTACTTTCCAGATGGGTGTGTCGGCGCTCCCGCACGAGAAGATGTTAAGGTCGATCGAGCTTCTGGGAACCAGGGTCGCTCCCATCGTCCGTAAAGAACTCACTGCTGTCACTTCGCGTTCCTGATCGAACTCCAGTCCAGAACATTCGCGGCGCAATTCCTGTCTGAATCCTCCTTGTGAGTATTTCATCCAAAGCAGAGTGCATCCGCGCCGTCTGTCCGTGGCGTCTACCAGAAGCGAGGAGTCCAATGGATGTTTGAGAGTATTCTTTGCCAAGTAACGGAATATGATCCTGACGTTCTAGAGTCCCTAATTGGGCTCGCAGTCGAAATTGCTCGCGAGGGCCGAGAGGGAAGGCGGGTTGGCACGCTATTCACACTCGGGGATGAGAAGGCAGTGCTCGCGAAATCCAGACCGTTGATTTTGGATCCGTTGCTGGGGCATCCGGAGTCTTCGCGGCACGTCACCAATCTCAATCTCCGCGGAACCATCAAGGAATTGGCGCAGCTGGACGGCGGGTTTGTAGTGAGTCGCGACGGAATTGTCCTTTCCGCGTGTCGCTATCTCGATGCCGTAGCTGCACAAGTGGACGTGCCGTTGGGACTCGGCAGCCGTCACATCGCCGCCGCCAACATGAGTGCAGTTACCAAAGCCGTGGGAATTGTCGTCTCGGAGAGTTCGGTGGTGCGGCTTTTCTGTCATGGACAACTGGTCGGCGAAATCATTCCCGAGGTTTGGATGATGGATCACGCCGCCCACCTGCGTGGTACCGTGAAGAGGGAACAAGTCGGCGAACTGACGATTCTGACACCAAATCTGCGACCGGCCTCGATCGCGGAGTGAAGATGACAAACCACTGGTATACGGAACCGAGCGCATGACATCTCTGCAGGAATTTAGATGTGAAGTCTGTGGACTGGTGACCACTAACCCCGTGCGCTGGTTCGTGATTCGATGTGGAGATTCCGAGCTTACTGTGTACCGGTGGAATTCAGAAGCGGCGGAAGCCGACGGAGCTAGGCACTTCTGCGGTGAAGCCCACGCCGAGGTGTACATCAGCCGATGGTTCGATTCGGTATGCCTGCCGCCCAAACCCGATTTCAACCTTCCCTCGCCAGCGAGATGAAACGGCGATTGTAAAGGGCATGATCGCTGGCAAACCTTGTTCCGCTGCACGACAATGTTCATTGTCCTGTAGCTGTCCAATAACGATTCCTTAACGCTTCTTACAAGCCTTTTCGAGGGCCACCCGCGTCTTGTAAGTTGTTGAAATTACTAATAATTTTGGGCCCATGACCCAAAGGTCAGGGATCCAAGTCCAGCACCTCGGGTCATCATTAACAGGTCCCGCAGGTTTCAATAACTTAGCTGGCTGCAACATGGGTCGGCGAATTTGCAGGCTCGGAGACCGTAGGCTGGTCGATCGCTGGGCCGTCGCCCGCGTGTTTTCTGATGGATGAGGAGGTCATGAAAGGTGTCTCCTGGCACCTTCGAGATTATGCGCGGTCGTGCGGCAGACCGCCGACTATCGCCGCCCTGCGGATCCGACAATCGGCGCGCCTGGAGAGCGACGGGTCGCTGGTCGCCGGGTTTCGGTAACCGCTGAGTCTAGTCGAGCCGCGAGATCGGCGAAAGCGGGTGTGGGGCCTTTCCAACGCAACTCGTTCACATCGTCGAAGAGCACAATGTCGGTCCGGAGCGTGGCGAGCGTGCGAAAAAGCAGTGCGCGCTCCCGCTCACGGGAGAGCGTGTCGGCGCGGGCGCTTGCGTTGGCGACGTTCACTCGCCACTCGCGCCAGTCCGTGGGGATGGATTCGAGATGGGCAAACTTGGCAAGGACAGCAGCCGATGACTTCGCACCCCAGCCGCGTAGCCCCGGATAACCGTCGGCCGCATCGCCCACCAACGCCAGATAGTCGGGGATCGATGGTGGAGACACGCCGTACTTTTGAATTACGCCTGCCTCATCTATGGTCACGCGCGTCCTGCGATTCAGCTGCACAATGCGAGTACCCCTCACACATTGGGCAAGATCCTTGTCCGGCGTGCAGATGATCACCCGTTCGACACGCGGATCCCGAGCTGCCGCTATTGCCGCCGCAGCGAGCGCGTCGTCCGCCTCGAATTCCACCATTGGCCAGACGACAATGCCCGCCGCCGTCAACACCTCTTCGAGCAATGGGAATTGTGCCAATAGGTCGGGCTCGATGCCTTCGGCGGTCTTGTAATCTGGCCACAGTCTGTTGCGAAAGGATTCGATGACGTGATCGGTTGCGACGGCAAGGTGCGTGGCCCCACCGCCCTTCATCATACCCAGCACCGAGGCGAGGACGCCTCGGACCGCAGCGACCTCCCGTCCATCCGAATCCCGCGCGGACGGAAGCGCGTAGTAATGCCGGAACAACTCGTATGTGCCGTCGATCAGATGGATGTCCAAGGCGCAGCTCCAACCCAACCCTATAGGACACGTGCCGGCTCAATCAACCGCCACTTTGCAGCGGGATATAGAAGCGCATTGCGTGAAATTGTGAGTGATAGGATTGCTGCGCGGCAAACACTGATGAAAATTCGGACTTCCCGAGCGAAGTGTTAGAACTCAATGCACCAATGCCCACCTGTTATTCTATGGGCGTTTCACCCGTCATCTGACGGAAAGCCTGGACGACCCCAGTGGGATCTCCCGCTTCGGGCCCTGTCTTTGAGGAAATCATGGCCGCACTGATCGATGCCATCGACGTAAAGCGCAAAATGTTTTTCGAGTTCGAAAGCACCCCATTTGTATGCCTGGAAGTGGAGGTTTCAACTCCTACCGCCAGGGGCGGACAGACCTTAGTCCGTCTGAAGATGCGCAATCTTCTCACCCGCGCGGTCTTCGACAAGACCTTCAAGGCCAGTGACAGGTTCAAGGAGCCTGACCTCCAGATGGTCCAGGCATCCTACCTGTACAGTGACGCGGGTGGTTTCTACTTCATGGACCAGGAGAGTTTCGAGACGCTCACCCTTTCTGGCGACATGGTCGCGGACGCTCTGGATTTTATTGTGGAAGGCTCCATCATCCAGTTGCATAAGTACAACGGCAACCCCATCGGGTTGCAGCTCCCAGCCCATGTGGAGCTGAATGTCACTTATACCGAACCCGGTGCCCGTGGCGACACAGCAAGCGGCAGCGTGACCAAGCCGGCGAAGCTGGAAACTGGCATTGAGATCCGGGTTCCCCTCTTCATCAAAGAGGGCGAAACAATCAAGGTATCCACAGAGACGCGGGAGTTCGCGGGGCGGGCCTGATCTCATTTGATTCTCCTTAAAATTTCTGCATTTCGAACGATACGTTGTCTTTCATTGTGGTGAAATTACGGTTTGACCACGCGGGCCGACCCCATTTGAGCCTCCAGCCACTGGTTTATTGCCATTAAGCTACATCGTCAGCTGAGGGACCATAAATGCTTGGAACTTTGCCGCCCATCGGACGAATGTAAGTGCTCAATTGCCCGCGATGGTGAACAATATCGAACAGTGCAATCCACAAAAGTCCCCCTACCGTGTCCTTGAGCAGGATCTCTTCTGTGCCCTGAATCAACCATGCTTGGTGGTTCCAACCGTTGTCATCCAAGGCATGCAACTGAATTGCAAGGCTGCCATGATCACGCTCGTAAGTTGAAATCATCTCGTCCCGATTGCCGAAACTCCCGGGTTCTTGCCAGCGCAAACCGCTGTACATGCTCTTCTGGGTTTTGCAAAGTTCAATGCAACTCTGTTGAGAAGAAACCAGCAGGGCCACCAGTTCTCCGGCCGAACGTGATCGCGGGTGGGGCCGGTAATCGAGACGATCAGCCGCCAGTGCTTTGAATACCCTCACGAAGGCGGAGTATTCTTGCTCCCACCTCTGGATGAAAAACTCCCGGTTGCTGAGCTCTCTCCCAAACGATTGTGTTGCCATAGCAAGGATCCCTCCTGTACGCGCTAAATTCTGAGGTCCCGAATGGGCTGGGGAGCGCGCTGTCGCGGCCCCGAATGCAGTGACTCAGCCGGGCGCCCATTAACGAGCCTACACTTGTGCCATGCCGCCATCCACAAACAATTCCGTTCTTTTCTGGTCGTCATGTTTTCCTTCCTCTTGTCGAAGTGATCAAACGCTCCCGTGCTCAGCGCAATACCGTTTTTCTCTTCCTGGCTCATTTCGGTTCTGCTTTCGTTAGCGTCCTTCCGCCATCTTCTCGCTGAGAACCAGGCATGTGCTGGACGCACGCGCGATCAGGCGCCCGTTAGCGTCTATCACGTCGCACTCGACTAGACCCACCGTCTCGCCGCGTGAGGCGACGCGCGCTTTAGCCAGTGAATTGGACTCCCACACCGGTCGGAGAAAGTTGATCTTCAGTTCCAGCGTCGTAAAACTCTGGTCTGCATCGAGCGTGCTGGCGAACGCCATTCCCATCGCAGCATCTGCGATATCACAGAGCACGCCGCCGTGGACTGTACCCATCGGGTTGTAATGCTGGGGACCGGAATTGAGTTCCACGATCGCCTCACCCCCCTCGAACGCAATGAGCCGAAACCCGATGAGTTTCGCAATTGCAAGCGGCGCAGTCGCGTCGAACCGAGGGTTGGCTGCGAGTCGCGTAGTGAAAACATTTGCCATCGTTCAATCTCCCATGAAGTGAGCCTTATGACGCAGCGCTCACGTAGATCAAGTACGCAAAATTAGTCATCGCCCCTGGAAAACGACCTTGTCGCGAAACTTGCGAGCGCCGTGTTCCACCAAGGCAGCAACTGCGGCGCGCATATCTTCACTCTGAAACAATGGCGGCCCGACCTCCCCAACAAGCTTGTCTGCGGCACGTATGCCGCCGTCCAGATAGGCGCGCACCATGCGCTTGCCAGCGGCGTAGGCTAATGTGGGGCCATGGGCAAGGCGTTCTGCGAAAGCCCGAGTCTGCGATTCAAAAACGTCATCCGGCACAACTCTGTTCACGATGTTCCATCGCTCAAAGGTGGCGGCGTCGTACGGCTCGGCTGTGTATATGATTTCGCGGGCGCGGTTGGACCCGGCTCGTTCGGCCAAGCGTTGCACGCCGCCCAGCAGCGTCGTGGTGCCGATCGTTGCCTCCGGCTGACCGAAGCGTGCCGATGCAGCCGCCCAGATGAGATCGCATGCGAGGACCAGTTCCAGCCCTCCTCCGACACACATCCCTTGGACGGCGGCCAGGGTTGGAAAGGGCAATGCCTCAAACTCTGCAATCATTCGCTGATGGGCTGCAAAACTGTCTCGCGCTGCACTCTCATTTTTTCCCTTGAAGGCACTGACGTCGGCCCCAGCGGAAAACATTTTGCCTTCGGCCCGCAGTAGCAGCGCTCTTACCGGAACGCGTTTGACCTCCTTTACAGCGGCGCCGAGGTCGTCCAATAGCTCCCCGCTGAGCAGATTGAGCGGCGGATTCGTCAGCGTGAGTATTCCCAGCGGACCCGAAGTTTCGAAACGTACCTTATCCATCCATGACCTCCTTACATCGTGGTTGTTACCTGCTGAGTCGCACTTCTGTCTCCAGATAGCGTTCCCAGATGGGCCTGAGCCGCCATCAGAGCTTCTCGATCACGTTCCAGGCGGCTGATCATCAATGCGCCTTCCAGGGAAGAGATGATGAGAGTCGCCAACTTCCTTGCATCCACACCGCGCCTGATCAAGCCCCGTGGCCTTCATCAGCTCAGACATCGAGCCGCCTTCAAAGCCGCGTTGGTTAAACAGCGTTGCCGCTTCGGTCACGATACGATGACGCGTTTCCTCACCTTTGGACATTGATCCAATGGACATTGATCCTACTCCTCTGGTTTCGATGCTCGGCAAGACCGAATGGTCTCTTTATTCAACTTTCGAGCGGCAACGCTATGAAAGCAGTGCTTTCCAACAAGCTCAATTTGCAAACGTTCGGTCTCTGCGGGCATTAGGGTCGGAAACTCCCCAGCCGCAACTGCGTTCCAGAGTTGCGCTCTCCTTATTTATGCGACATTTATGCGACCGTCCGGTCTCGCACGGAATCCAATGGGAAGGTCAAACGGTAGCATCGAAAACGAAAGTCCTGGAGTCCACAATGAAGGCCATCGTTGTTCGTGAATTCGGCGGTCCCGAAGTCCTAAAGCTCGAAGAAATCCCCACACCGCGTCCCGCCGCTGGCCAGGTCCTCGTGCGAATCCACGCCGCGGGCGTGAACCCATATGACACCTATATGCGCAACGGCACTTACGCGATCAAGCCGCCATTGCCGTACACACCGGGCTCCGATGGCGCCGGCGTCGTCGAAGCCATTGGTGGAGGCGTGCACAAAGTGAAGCCGGGCGATCGCGTTTATGTAGCGAAGACGGTGACCGGTGCGTACGCGGAATATGCGTTGGCCCTGGAGAGCCAGGTTCATCCGCTTCCAGCGAAGATTACATACGCGCAAGGGGCGGGTGTGTGGGTTCCGTATGGCACCGCTTATCACGCGCTCTATCAGGCTACGAGAGCTCGTGCCGGCGAAATCGTGCTGGTCCACGGCGCCAGCGGCGGTGTGGGTATCGCGAGTGTTCAGATTGCGCGCGCCCTGGGCCTGATCGTCTTGGGCACCGCCGGCACGGAGAATGGCCTCGAACTGGTCAAGCGTGAAGGCGCGCACCATGTGTTCAATCACACGAAGTCGGGCTATCTGGAGGAGATTCTGAAGGCGACCAGGGGGATTGGCGTCGACCTCGTCCTTGAAATGCTGGCCAACGTGAACCTCGGCCAAGACCTGAAGCTGCTTGCTGCGCACGGCCGCGTGGTCGTCATTGGCAGCCGCGGCGACGTCAGCATCTCGCCGCGCGACCTCATGATGCGCCTCGGCTCCATTCACGCCTTTAATCTCTGGGGCATCACTGAAGCCGAAGAAAAGGAGATTCACGCCGGGCTCCTCACCGGCCTGGAGAATGGCACCCTGAGGCCGATTGTCGGGAAGGAGCTGCCGCTTGCAGAGGCTGGCCGCGCTCATAAAGAAGTCCTGGAACCGGGCGCCTTTGGCAAAATTGTTCTGCTTTCGTAAAGCCAAAGCAGAATCACGGCTGCGGAGCTACAGGCGGGCAGCTTACGCCGTCGTCGATAGATGCACCGCATCGAGATCGGATGAATGACCTATGAACCATGAACAGGGCCTCTATCTGGAAGATCTGTACGTCGGCCAGCGGTTCACGTCCGGCACCTATCGGATGGATGAAGAGCGGATCAAGGCGTTCGCAGCGGAATTCGATCCGCAGCCGTTTCATCTCGATGAGGCGGCCGCTCAGGCCACCGTGTTCGGCGGGTTGTCCGCGAGCGGGTGGCATACCGCTGCAGTCGCCATGCGGCTTATGGTGACCGGAGGATTGCCGCTGGGCAATGGGATCATCGGGCTCGGCGGCGAGTTGGCATGGCCCAAACCAACCAGGCCGGGAGATACTCTGCGGGTGGAAAGCGAGATCCTCGAGATTTTGCCCTCCCGGTCCAAACCAAACCAGGCGGTCGTTAAAGTGAAAAGCACTACTCTGAATCAAGATGGCGAGCCAGTGCACATGTTTACGGCAAAGGTCCTCGTTTTTAAGCGTCCATCGGCGTAATCAGACCCACCGAGACTGGGTATAGGCTTATCGATTATTTATGACGTCCTGGAACGCAATCACCTTTCAAGAACATGGCGATCCCAATTGCCTAGGCTTGCCCCGGCCTCGTATGTGCTTTGGCAAAACTCGAGTAGCGAAGCAGTGGGCGACCCAGCGTTGCGCACATCTTCGTACATCAGGAGGAATTCGCCGAGCTGCTTCTCATAGTAGGCGGCATTTGGCCGGACAGGCGCTTTTTTGAATCCCTGCGGCTCGGGAACCGTGTAGGAATAAAAGGCCGCATCTTTGACATCGCCACCGCCAGGCCAGAAGCCAACACTGCTCACTTCGTGGGAATACGCTTCTCGCGTCATCGCGTCCGCGCCGGGTCGCTCCGGAGCTCGGCGGCCCGAAAACCGCGTGACCGCAAGGTCAAAACTTCCCCAGAAGAAGTGCACCGGGCTGCATTTGCCAATGAATCCCGACCTGAATTGGCTGAAGACGGCGTCCACCGACAACAGAATCCGCCAGAATCTCTCAACCGCCGCAGGATCGTACGAGCGATGCATGTGATCTTGGTCGAAGGGAATCGGATTGGGGATTTCGACCGGCATTCGCCAAATCTTGACTTCGATCCCCGCGGATCGAAGCATTCCCATGAATTCCCCGTAGAACTCGGCCACTGAGCGAGGCACCAGCGGGAGCGTCTTCAGGATTCCGTCAGTCGTCTCAATCACAAGCTGGTGTCGTATGAAGTCAAACCGGAGTTCGAATGCTCTTTGTCCATACGGGATTCGAGATGTGGTCAGGCCCCCGGCAGTTACGTATAACGGGACATTCCACCAATGGTTCATGAGCGGCGTCAGACGCAGCCGGACCTTACCCACCATCTGGGTCCACATATGGACCGTGGCGTACGTGTCTTTCCAAGAATCCAGCGACAGCCTAGGCCAGCATTCCGGTTGATCCGCGACGGCGTGCAGCATAGTTAGGCTCCTAGGTGATCCGCGTTCCGAGAATTCTAGAGTACTGGACCAACCAAAGATAAGCCCTGTGCAGCCAATCTGCGCAGCGGCTCTGGTCTTTTGCGACGATTCAGCGATGCTTGATGAAGGCGCCGGTTTGCAGTTCGGCCATTGCCTGACGTAGCTGTTCCTGCGTGTTCATCACAATCGGGCCGTACCATGCAACCGGCTCCTCGATTGGCTTGCCCGATACCAGAAGGAAACGGATACCCTCGTCGCCGGCCTGGACTATGATCTCGTCTCCGCGGTCGAACAGCACCAGAGAGTGATTTTCAACGTCGTAGACGGGCGGCGCATCCGGTTTCGCGACCTGCTCTGTCAGGACGGCGCGGGATTCGAGGAGTCACGGAACGCGCCAGAGCCCGCAAACACGTAGGCAAAGGCGTTACGCGTGATCTCGATTTTGAGTCGCTTCCGCTGACCCGGAGCGACCGAGATATCGAGGTAATTCGGATCGGCGGCCACACCTTCCACCGGTCCCCTTTTGCCCCAGAACTCGCCGCAGATGATGCGCACGCGCGTGCCGTTGTCGTCAGTCACTTCGGGTATCGCGCTCGACGGAATATCCTGATAGCGGGGGTCGGTTCATCTTCAACGCCGACGGTACCGGAAAAACTTCCTCGCCAGCGCACAACGCATTCACATGGGCCCCACCTCGGACGGACGCCCGGCAACCTCAGAAGAGCCGCTGTAATGTCCGAATACGATCGACCCAAATCTTGGCCAACTCCGTTATCCTTGGCGGACATGGAATCAACTGCGGCTAACGACCTCGCCATTGAGTTTCGTGACGTCTCTTACACCTTACCCACAGGCCAGCAGGTGCTTTCGGGGTTGAATCTGGAGGTGCGGCGCGGACAAACTCTCGTGCTGCTCGGCCGCAGCGGTTCGGGAAAAACGACGACCCTGAAGCTAGTGAATCGCCTGCTATCGCCCACCGGAGGGGAAGTGCGCGTGAACGGTCTGGCGGCTGGGGACGTCATTCGTTTGCGCCGAAGCATCGGATATGTCATTCAAGAAGTAGGTTTATTCCCCCATTTCACCGTGGAGCGGAATATCGCTCTCGTCCCCACGATTGAGGGCTGGCCGGAAGAGCGCATTCGCACACGAGTGCGGGATTTGCTGCAGATCGTCGGACTCGGAGCAAGTATGGCTTCGCGATATCCGCGACAACTTTCAGGCGGGCAGCGGCAGCGAGTTGGCGTGGCTCGGGCGCTCGCGGCCGACCCGCCCATTCTTTTGATGGACGAGCCGTTTGCCGCGCTCGATCCACTTACACGCGACGAACTGCAGCGTGAATTCCTCGCCCTGCAGCAACAACTGAGTAAGACCGTAGTCTTTGTCACCCATGACCTGCGCGAAGCATTGCGACTCGCGTCTCGCATCGCACTGATGGAAGCGGGGAGGCTGGTCACGGTTCTTCCTCCCCAGGATTTCGTTCGCTCCGACGATCCATGGGCGGCGGCATATGTGAGGGCCTTCGGAGTCGGGCCGGCCTCGGCGGCAAGTCGTAACCAGGTTCGGAACCCAGTTCGGAACGAAGTTCGGAACGAAGATCGGAACGCGTCATGAATTTCTTTCATTTCATCATCGAGAACCGCGAACAGGTTCTGGAGCTTACCTTGGAGCATCTCTGGCTGGTGGGGGTTTCTACCCTGCTTGCAGTGCTGGTGGGCATACCGTTGGGCATTATGATTGCGCGTTGGCCCAGGTGGAATAAGCCGGTGTTAGCGGGCGCGAACATCATTCAGACGATCCCGAGTCTGGCGCTGTTCGGATTCCTGCTGCCCGTGCCCTGGTTGGGTGAACGTGTCGATCGCTTGGCGATCCTGGCTTTGACTCTCTATGCGCTGCTGCCCGTGATCCGCAACACTTACACGGGCATCCGCGGCGTTGATCCCGCAGTGGTCGAAGCGGGCCGCGGCATGGGATTGACCGATAGGCAGCTCTTATTCTGGGTCGAATTGCCGCTGGCCCTCAGTGTCATTCTTTCCGGGGTGCGGATCGCGGTTGTCATCTCGGTGGGGCTCGCGACCATTGCTGCCGCCATCGGAGCGGGGGGCTTGGGAGAGTTTATCTTCCGGGGTCTGGCGATGGTGAACAATCAGGTCATTCTGGCGGGGGCGGTTCCCGCCGCAATTCTGGCGCTGTTAGCGGATACCAGCCTGGGATGGCTCGAGCGACGGCTGCGACCACAGTGAGGAATGATAACGAAGAATCAAGAATTAGCGATGAAGAGCGATCGACATAGCCGGCGTCGCCATGCAAAGCGTGCTTGGCCGTTTGGCGGGAAGTCGTTCGGCTCCAGGTGGGGAGAGTGGAAATCCTTGCTGATTCTGGTTGTAGGGGCCCTGCTGTCCTCCTGTTCGCCCGCACGCTCTGATCGCATTGTGATTGGCTCCAAGAACTTTACCGAGTCCTTGATTCTGGGCGAACTCATGGCGCAGCAGATCGAAGCTCGGACAAGTCTCAAGGTGGAGCGGCGTTTTTATCTTGCCGGAACATATATCTGCCATCAGGCCGTGTTGGCCGGGCGCATCGACATTTACCCGGAATACACCGGCACCGCCCTGAGCGCTATTCTGAAGCGAAAACCCGAAGGAAGCCGGGCTGAGGTTTATCAGCAAGTCAAGGACGAATACGAAAAGCGCATGGGGTTGACGCTGGGATCAAGCTTCGGCTTCAACGATACGTTTGCCATGGAGATTCGGGGTGACGATGCACGCCGCCTGAACATCAGAACCCTGTCGCAGGCCGCCGCGTATGCGTCGCAATGGCGTGCCGGCTTCGGCTATGAATTCATGGAACGCCCCGACGGGTACAAAGGTTTGGCTGCGGCCTATGGCCTGCACTTTGCAGCCCAGCCACGCGTGATGGATCTGGGGTTGCTAGCGAGAGCGCTTCGCGATCATCAGATTGATCTTGCCGCGGGCAATGCCACCGATGGGCTGATCTCCGCTCTGGATTTTTTTGTGCTCGAAGACGACCGGCACTATTTTCCACCCTACGAGGCGGTGCCCGTAGTTCGCGAGATGGCTTTGCAGCAACATCCCGAACTTGCGCGGGCGCTTGCCGGTTTGGCGGGAAGGATTTCGGATCAGGAAATGCAGCAGCTGAATTATGCAGTCGATGGGCTGCATCACGATGTGAAAGAAGTGGCGCGCGATTTCCTGCGGAAGAAAAGGCTGGCCGAATGAAAGCCAATACTCCACCTGGCCGGAGCCTGATCGCCAAATCGGTTTCGCTTGTATCGCAGTTTGGGTCCCGGCAACGGAAAACCGCCTCTTCAGAATCTCCCCCACCACGCACACATAAATCCGACGAGAAACCGACGGCAAGGGCTGCAGCGATCGAATTCACAAGGAAGGGGTTATCGAATTCGGTCTGATCACCGGCCTTCTTGTCGACCACCGGAAGCCGGCATGCCGAAAGTGGTTTGTGCAGCTTGACCGCCAGCGTGGCCATATGAGCTTGAGCAAATTCCTGCTCGGTCACGCATCGACAGTTAGGGTTGGCTCACCGCTCCACACTATTTCGTCAGGACATATGACCCGCCGTTCGTGGTAACAATCACCAGGTTCATGAGCACCAGCAACAAGTCGTAGTGCCACCCCGACGACTTTTCGCCCCAAAACCCAGTGTGCCACACGGCGATTTTCTTGTAGATCGCGCCGAGCATCACCAGGATGAGCCCCAGCGCCGCAAGTTGCGTGAGCACTCCAAACACTACGCCCAGTCCGCCGGCCAGTTCGGCGACTCCGAGGAAAAGCGTGAAACTCTTGCTCATCTCAATGCTCTTTGCACGTTCCTCGGCGCGGGTCACATGACTCCATCCGCTGGTAATAAATATCGCGCCCACCATCAGTCGCATCAGCAGCAACGCCATCGCCAGGAACCGGCTGAGTTCCGGAAATGTCATGCTTCACCTCCGCTTTCCACAGACTCATTCCCTAGGTACTTCCTTCCCGACCCTTGGGTGTTCGGTACTACCAAAGTCTACTCGGGCATGGGACCCGACATTGTTACCGAAAGTGATTCGATGAGGATCTGCTCGAATCCCGGTGTCTTGGTGCTTCCCGATCTCGTGGATGGTGCACATGTTGGGATGGTTCAGGGCGGATGCAGCCTTCGCTTCACGCCGGAAGCGGCTCAGGACTTGATCGCAGCGGGGGCGGTGAAAGGAATACCGTGCGGAGGATAGAGACCTGATCCTGCGGTGTAGATTTTGGGTCCCAGCAATTCGCCGCGCTCGATTCTTCGCCGCAGGGAAAGGGTGTGGGCCAGATCGGAGCCCGCATCTACCACCGTGGTGAATCCGCGGCTGGTCAGCATGTCAGCCAGTTGCGCATTCACGGTCGCCGCATCTTTCCACGCCGCGCGGCCCCACTTTCGTTCGGTGAAATGCACGTGCGTATTCCAGAAGCCGGCCGTCACAGTGCATCCGTTGCAGGAAAGCAACTGCGCATCGGACGGAACCGCCACCTCGGGGCCAACCGCCGTAATGACTCCATCGTGCACCAGCACCGTGCCATGCTCAATCGGCGGAGCGTCGGGCGAGGTGTAGATTCGTGCGCCCTGAATTGCCATCGTCCCCCGGCCCATACGCTCCGGCGGATGCGGATCGCGCATTTCCCACAGCCGAAAACCGTACACGGCCGCAGACACGACGATGATTCCGAGAACGAGTCTTCTAAGAAATTTCATGTGGAACTGCCTTTTTGAACGTTGCTAACGTTCTTATGAAGCATACCAATATTGTCTCTTGCACAGGTCACTCAATAAAATGCATCTTGTTCGCTAGGTGGCTTTCAGATGAGTCTCAAGGGGAAACTGGCCCTTCGTTTCTTGATTGCGGTAGTCGCGTTCGGGCTCCTACTGTTCGTTCCTGCTGGTTCCTTGAAGTTTTGGCAGGGCTGGGCCTATCTCATGATTTGGTTTGCCCCCGTTCTCCTCGCTTTTGTGTATTTCTACAAAAACGATCCACAGCTAGTCGAACGAAGGCTGCGGAGGAAGGAAAAAGTGCACGAACAGAAGCTAATCATAAAGTTCGGCTTCGTGACTTGGTTGATCGGCTATTTGCCCCCGGTCTCGACCACCGATTTGGCTGGTCTCACTTGCCCTTGTGGTTGACGATTCTTTCGCAGGCATTCGTTCTTGGCGGCTGGCTGATTGTGTTTTGGGTCTTGAAGGCGAACAGTTTCGCTGCCGCCACCATTCGAGTCGAGCCCGACCAAAAAGTGATTTCGGGCGGGCCTTATCGCATCGTCCGCCATCCTATGTATTTGGGTGCCAGCGTGATGTTTTTGTTCGCGCCTTTGGCGCTCGGTTCGTACTTCGCCTTACCTGTCTTTGCCCTCTTCATCCCCATCATCGTTTTCCGCCTGCTCAATGAGGAAAAGGTTCTTCGCCAAGAACTGCCCGGCTATGACGAATATTGCCTCCACACTCGCTTCCGGCTCGTCCCATTCCTCTGGTAAGCGACATTTTTTCTAAAGCACGTCGATGACAATAAGAGTTATGTCGTCTTGCTGGGCTGCCGATGCAGGCTGCCACTGCCGTAGTTCGGAAAGCAAGCGGTCGGATAGCTCAGAAGCGGGGCGCAACTGATTGGCGCGAACGACTTCTTCCAATCTGCGGTCGCCAAACGACTCGCCGTTGAAGTTTTCCGGCTCAATCAAGCCGTCTGTGTAGAGCAGGAAGCGATCACCTGTAGCGATTGAAATCTCACGAACCGGATAATCGCAGTCCGGCACCACTCCAAAGATAAGGCCGTTGCTCTGTATGCTCTCCAGCCTGCCTTGGCTCCAACACAGCAGCGGCGGATGTCCGGCAGCCGAGTACAGCGCCTTGCGATTCTCAGTGTCGAGCCACAGGTAAGCAGCGGAGACGAACTGACCGCGCTGTTGCCCGGACAGGGCGCGTTCGACTCCACGAAGCACTGATTGCGGATCATTGGCGCACGTCACCGCCGACTGCATTGCAACCTTAATCATGGAGGCAATGAGGGCTGCTGGAACACCGTGTCCAGAAACATCGGCGACCAAGAAACCAGCGCGATGAGGATCGACGGCGATGAACCAGTAAAAATCTCCTGCTACGGCAGTCATCGGAAGATACGCCGCGCTGATCCGCAGGTGCCTAACTTCGGGGACGCCACTGGGGAGGATTGAAGCCTGTATCTCACGGGCGATAGCGAGTTCGTCTTCGATGGAGAGCAGGCGGCGTTCGTCAGCAAACACTTTTTCTGCTGCCACCCATCCCTGCGAGAACACAAACAGCGCAAACGCCAGCGGCTCAAGAAAGGGATAACTGCGAAGGTTGAGAAAAGTTCCCCTCAAATTGTCATGGATAACAGCGGCCGCCAGAATCAAAGTCCCGGCTGCCGAAACTCGGCTTTGAATAAGCAAGCACTGTTTCCCGATACGTGGAACGACATTCGCTATCGCGACGGCAAGGAGCGAGCAGATTACCAGCACATTGTTGTATGGCATGAATCTGAAAGGAGACTGATGGAGCAGAACTGCAACTGTGCCTGCGATAGCAATGGCAGAGGCGGGAATGACCATGATCTGGGCAAGACGGCGCAAAGTACCTACGGTTAGCTCTGCCCAGAACAACAGTGCGGGGATCATGATGACGTAGGTGATGATCCATACGACTTGCGGGGCGCTCGACGAGAAGGGGCCGACCAGCAAGCTAAAGGCGGTCGGCACTGCGGCAAACAAGCGGACTCCATACAATGCGCTGAAGATGCCAAACTACGCCAGAATCCGCCCAGTGTTACCACGACGAACCGCCGCAACACAGCAAGCGGCAACCCCTGTAAACAGAAAGATTGTCGCGAGGACAACGACGGCGAATTCTGCCCGGTGTGTCAGCATAGTATGATCTTTCGACCCCCCTGACCCACCTGCCCAGATTGCCCAAGCATATTGGTGTGTGGAAGAGCGATGCTGTGATGTGAAACACAGGAAGCGTGTTCCTGCTCACCGACTCGCTCTAGCCCTTATGCTATGGTTCGCCTTCGGCCTAAACAAGTCCGTCAGGAGGAAATTATGCTCGGAGGTCTGCTCTTCGTGGTGTGCGTCATCCTACAATTTCATTATCATGACCCGATTCCGTGGTACATCTGGGTGCTTGCGCTGATCGCACAGTTTGTTGCGTTCGGCGAACCAGCTATGAGGTCTGCTGCTTCGAAAAAGAACTGAATGTGCGACGGGCTGGCTTGATGCGGGTAGCGCAGTTCTGCATTGTGGAAGCAATTTGAAGGCTGGCTGTGCGGATCAAGCTGCCGAGAAGTTGAAAATGGGAACTCCCGCGTCCAGAATCGCTGTAACCGCACTCCTCTTTCTCGTCACGCTCCTGTCTGGCGTTTGGTTGAGCCGAAATCTCAGGCTAAACGACCCGAGGCCCTCTGGGGAGCCACTCACGGGTGCGGATTCCCCTGTCCATAAACTCTTCGCGCTCGCGATGGCGATTACCGCTGGGGTGACCATTCACAACCTGCATAGAGGTATAGAGTTCAGAAGTATCGAATTAACTGCCGTTATCATCGCCGGATTGCTTTTTCTGCACATGGTTCTTTCTGGCAGTTTGTTGAGCCTCGGGCAAGGCGAGGAACGATGAAATCTTCGCCGTTCATAAGGTAGGCTCGCTTCTGACAGTTATTGCCACATCCGGGGTCATTTACCCTCTGACACGTGGCAGGTGGTAAGCAAAGAACGCTCACGGTCGGGAACGTGCAGAAGCTTCCTTCTCACAGAGAGGCCATGAACCAAATCCACATGCTGAGAATGAATGTCAACCAGGAGGCGCCAGTCACACCGTTTGTAACGTTCCAGGCGTTGGTAGATCACTACTGCCAGACTGAAATTCTGGCAGAAAACAAAACGGAAAAAACCCGCAAGACGTACCGGGTCTATCTACATAGGTGGATTCTCCCGAAGTGGCGATCCGCTTATCTGCACCTGATCAAGCCCATAGCGGTCGAGCAATGGCTCCGTTCGCTGGAAGGATTGTGCGGCGGGAGCAAGGCGAAGATCAGGAACATAATGTCGGCCGTGTTCTCTCATGCAATCCGGTTTGAAATAGCCGACAAAAACCCAATCACTCCTGTTCGTCAGTCTGCCAAGCGAACAAGCGTTCCGGTAATTCTCGATGCCAACGAATTGCATAGGCTATTCAATGAATTGGGGCCTAGGGAAAGGGCGATGATCATGATCGAAGCCTTAACTGGAATTCGTAGAAGTGAACTCATGGGCCTGAAATGGACGGATGTGGATTTCATTGGTAGTCGCATCGAGATCACACGATCTGTTGTCGATCAGGCCGTTGGCAAGTGTAAAACGGAAGCATCCCAAAAGCCTGTGGTCATCAATGAGCACATTGCAGGTGCGCTCGCCGCATAGCGACAGGAAAGCATGTACACCAGTCCGGATGATTGGGTGTGGGCCTCCCCGCAACGAACGCAAGCGCTGGAACAGCCGAAGCGGCAAGCGCAAGAGCAACTTGCAGACTTAATCATGCGCACGGGAACAGTTGGTCACGCATGAATGTTGCGGAACGTTGTGGGAAGGATTTGTCCGGACCTCGCTAGGTCGCTGATTTTTTGGCGTCCCCGGCGGGATTTGAACCCGCGTTACCGCCGTGAAAGGGGTATAACAGCCATTTTTCTGGACTTGAGTGGACATGCACGGATGGAGGAATCGCCAGTAATAATGCTACTTGTATGAATTTCTGTCCATCAGAATCTTCTTGCGTCTGGGGCTATTTATGACGTATATTTGACGTACGATGGCACGCACATCTCGGAACCCTCGCATAATCAACCGCACGGTACGCGCAAAGCTCCCCATTAGACGTGACCCATATTGGCATCTGATCGCTGAAGGCCAGCACATTGGCTACCGGAAAGGGCTGCAAGGCGGTACGTGGATCGCACGACTCTACGACTCTGCCAAGGGACGCCGCTTTCACTCGCTGGGCGTTGCAGACGACACTGTAGACGCCGATGGTATGCATGTGCTGTCCTTCCCACAGGCCCAGGAAGCCGCTAGAACGTGGTTCACCGCACTCGCTCTGGCTGACACAGGGGATGTGTCCACAGGCCCTTATAGCGTGCGGCAAGCGATGGAGGACTACCTCACCGACCGTGAGCGCATAAAGCGCAAGCGGCTGGAAAGGACACGCGGAATCATCAAAGCGCACATCCTGCCGTCATTGGGCGACATTGATCTATCGAAATTGACGCATGGGAAAATTAAGTCATGGCGCGATGCCATCGCAGAAGCGCCGCCGCGCGTCCGCACACGTCAAGGCGCGGAGCAAGCGTATCGCGCTATCGAAGCAACTGATTCGGATGCTATGCGGAAGCGTCAAGCAACGACAAATCGCATAACGACGGTTCTCAAAGCCGCGTTGAATCTCGCTCACGAAAACCGCCGCATTAGCAGCAAAGCAGCGTGGGAAGCGGTGAAGCCTTTTCGCACAGTCGATCTGCCCAAAGTCCGTTTTTTGACTCCAACCGAGGTGACCGCGCTAACCACGGCATGTGAGCCGGATTTTGAAGTTATCGTCAAAGCGGCACTCCTCACGGGTTGTCGCTACGGTGAATTGACGGCGCTGCGTATTAGCGCATTCGACCCTGACAGCAAAACGCTGTTCATTGAAAAGAGCAAAAATGGTAGCGCTAGACACGTCGCGTTAAACGATGAAGGCGCTACGTTCTTCTCACAGATTGCAAAAGGTAGAGTGCCATCAGACAGAATGTTTTTCCGCTCCAACGGCAAACCCTGGAAAACGTCAGAGCAGAAAAGACCGATGGACAAGGCTTGCAGCGAGTCCAACGTTAGTGGCGTCACTTTCCATATTCTCAGACACACTTACGCATCGCAAGCTGTGATGAATGGCGTCCCTGTTGCCGTCGTAGCGGAACAATTGGGACACAAAGACACGCGGATCACTGAACGGCATTATGCTCACTTGTGCCGCTCGTACAAGCAGGAGATCATTCGCACGAACCTGCCCAGCTTTGGCTTCATAACCCTGAAGGCTGTGCCTGCCGATGATTCACCCAAAAGCAGGAAGGGACGAATCTTCGCTTCCCATCGTCGTGTTGGCGGCCTTATCCGTCGGAGTCACCGTTGATTGGAGCAAGAAGAGTACAGATGAATCGCTCAATGGTTGTCATTCTCGTTGTTTTGTTTTCACCCTTGTTGGCCTCAGCTCAAGACCATTCAAACTGTCCCTCTCGCTCCGGTATTTACGCACTTTCGGGCAACGATTGGATTGAACTTCAAACAGCACAGGCGAAGAAAGCAAAACTGCGAGCAGCATTCCCCGCACACGATAGGGTGATCGCTGTCTATCCGGGCCCCACCTCATCGACGGCTGTCTCTAGCGACGTAACAATCTGCGGTTCCGGAATTCCTGTAGGCGTCACGTTCGCCCTCGCACGCGCGAAGCAAGGTAGCAAGGATAGGCAGGTGACTATAGGACAAAGCCATCCGTTTTTATCGTCGTTCAACTTTGAAATCGACAAGAAACAAGCAGTGGAACTCGAACAGAAAAGAGACAAAGACGGCACATATCTTGTACACGCTTCCCATCTTGCTGAAGGGCAATACATCCTGTTTATGGAACAAGGCAGTTCAGTGACTTCCACGCCAGTAGCGTTCGACTTCTTCGTTCATTGAAAAGCGCCAGCGAACCAACCCCGGTGAAATAAAGGCAACAGAAAACGATTTTGGGGTATGGGGGTATACGCTTGACTCCTAGCGGATGTTGGCCAGCAACTCGCTAGGAGTGGTCTTCAGGGCGCGTGCGACTTTGACGATGTTCAGCAGGCCCAGGTTGCGCTCGCCGCGTTCGATCCCCCCGATATAGGTCCAGTGCAAGTCGGCTTTCTCCGCAAATTGCTCCTGAGACAACCCTAGCGCCAACCGCTTGCTTCGTAGATTGGCTCCGAACTGAACGCGGGGATCACGCTCCACACCCCAATAGTCCAAAGGCGAAGACGATGAGTCTAGAGACGATAAGTATTGCTTTGAGCATCGTACCAGGCTATACTACCCACTAGGCCAGACTGGACGGCCCGACGCTCAAGGCGTACCTCCCCCAAGTAATCGCCACACTGGGGGTAAGCATGAAACACTTCTCTGCCTTATTACTTGCCGTTTTTGTTGCAGCATTAACTCAAGCACAGACGCCAGCAGCCGACATGAAGACGTTGGCGGGACGCAAAGCGGTCGTGCAGCGGATGCCGTTCTACCAGCCGGGAACATATCAACTAATCCCGCAAACGTATGCTGGGCAGACGGTGACAATTATTGAAGTGAAGCCATCAACGATGTTTGCCATGATGCCGACTTTGACAGCTAGTCAGATGGCGAGCCTTCCACCTGAGTTGCGGCAAGCATACGAGAATACCACAACAGCTTCAACGATTGTCGTTCAGTTTCAGGATGGCACGAAGGCCGATACCGGAGCCATGCCAGTAATGGCGTCGAATTTGCCGAGCTATCTTGAAGTCGTAGGAGACCCGGTAGCGAGTAGTCCGGCTGTCGTTGCTTCGGTCGCTGCAATCGCGACGAATCCAAGCGCAAGTCCTGTGCAGGCGCAAACGTCACCCAAACAAATCTGCCCGATTCAACCAACTAAGGTGAAATATAGTCTAGGAATGTCAATTCTAGCAGGGATCGTTAACGGTGGACTGAATACAACGGCCCCGGTTGCAGCAGAAGTGCAATGGCATAATCAATCCGCGCAAACAATGGTAGCCGTCCGCTTCGCCGTACAGTTTTTTGATGAAGTGGATTCCGCAACATTGCTGCAAGAAATAACCTTGCCACAGAGGTTGAAACCAACGAAAAACGGCAGCGGCCTAGCGGCTGCCGATGTCAATAATGGAGTAGCATCGGGGTGGGATAAAAAGCGTAACACACACTTATCAGCATGGATTGAGCGTGTTAAGTTTGCGGACGGCTCAATCTGGAACGATGACGGCTCCCACTCCTGTGCAGTTGAAACAATCAAATGAAAAAAGAAAGTTAGATGGACAGGTGTAAAAATGAACAAGCTAGTCGCAGCAATACTACTCACAACGTTAACCATCGGGCCACAGGCACAAACCACAACCAAGAAACAAAAACCGCAGGCCGTAGCCCCTCCGGCAGTGAGCGATGCCTTCGCAAAAACAGCATTGCACGCTCCCATTGCAATGCGTAATTCAAGCGGGAGCACAGTTACTGCCGGACACATTGAAACGTTGCTTGAAGATTTAGAGATTGAAGCGAGCACACCAGTGGAGCAACTGTTACTTAAATATTTCGAGCTACGAAACGCGCGGCATAATCGAACACTACGTGAGTACGCTATTTTACAGTATCCGGCAATAGCTAAAAACGAAATAGCCGCACTCTTAATCGACAAAGCTTGCTTCGATGCCTACATTGTTCTACTCAAGGCGGATGACCCTAAAACAGATTTCGGCAATGATGTACCCTCTGATTGCAACGTGCCAACGGTTGTGAATCCGTCGAATACTCCAATGATAATGCGGCCCAAGGAGTCGCAATGAAAGCAATCGCAATAATCGTCCTTACTCTGACTAGCATTGCCGCCTGTGGGCAAACAAGCAAACCCTCGAAGTCTGGATGGATCAAGTTTGTAACCAAGGATGCAATTACGGAAGTAGAAACTACAGGCTACGCTGTGCAAAGCGAATTGCCAGAGCACTCAGACCTTCTGATTGGGTGTCGCGATGGCAAGCACTACACGCCAGCGCTATTCACCAACTTCCAAGTGCATATTGACGATTTGTCAGATAGTCAAGTTATCGTACCAATGCGAATTGACAACGTACCTCTGAAGATGGGCTACAACGGCGCGGTTTTCGGTGATAGACTAAATCAGGCATGGTTATTTTCCACGGTTGAAATTGTTGCAGCTACAACCGAAATCAAAATGCAAGTATCGGAGTATGCTGGTAACACGCATATACTGACATTCAAGCTACACGGTGCTGTACCAGATTGCCCCACGGAAGCGAAATGACAACATCTGAACCGTCGGACTCTGAAAACGCGTAAAGGTTTGATCCCCGCCGTGCACCCTCGGAAGTCACATGGTTTTCGGGTCACGTCACGTGCCAGAAGTGATCTGCAACACTCGCTGTACGAAGCAGCGACGTTTCTGCGTTTCAATCAACTCAACAATTTCAGCGTCGGTCAATTCAGCGTAGTCCGTATCGGGTGCCTGCTCGTGGCTTGCAATGAGGTCAGGCGGTACAAGGGAACGGACCAACTTCAAATACATCACAGGGTCTTCCAGACGGACTCGCTCGATTACCTGTGCGCCATTTTCAGCAAAATCTTTTGCAACGGTATCGAGAAAAGTCTCCGTGAGCTTGTTGCGTGAACCCTTGGGGCGGCCATCTGGATTGCCAGAGACGCCAGCGACGAAGGGACGACCCCGCTGTTTCGACACTGTAATATCAGCGCTCATCGAACCTCTCCCCTGAGCGAATTAAGCGAATTAAGACCACCTGACGGCAGCACGACGGCACGGGGGGTTATTTCGCTTTTGTCGCTTATGCCTAGAATTCATGCAACAAGGAACCACACGATCCTTGGCCTTCCATCTGTTTCGCGCTTTTCATTTCGCACCAACCCTCGCTCTTGTAACGAAGTTAAAGCGCGTTGAATCTCAGCGCTTCTTTTATGCTTTTGGAAGTGAAGGTTCAGGTCCGTTTGGGACGTACCATCTGGCGAGGTCCGCAGTAATTCGATGATTGCATCGGCGGTTTCGTCACCAGAGACATTTCCAAAGATCGCACGTACGCTGTCCTCACAATATCGCCAGACTTCTAGTGCCGCCAATAGATGCGGCATGTCGATGCGATTGCTTCCATCAAGCGCCGCATAGATCAGTGCAATGCGAACCGTTTGAGCTTCGGCTCGTGCCGTCATTGCGCCGAAAAGTCCCGCATGACCTGCGCTGAGAGTTGGATAGACTACGCGCCAGTGACTTGCTGCTTCATCGGTCCATCCGAACGCTCCTCCGGTAGACCGCATTTGTACGATGATGCGTGCGGCTTTCATTGCGAGATGATGAAGGGCAGCTTGATCCACGCTTCCACCGAAAGGAAGAAGTTTTGACCGTGACGCACAACACCAAAGAAATCTGTTCCCAAAGCCGTTTGCTCGGTCATTGCTTGTCAGCAAGCGGCGCAATTCTTCTTCGGTAACGTTGCCGAGTATCGAAATGTGAGGCTCTTTGCAGGCATTCTTGTTGCTTCGAGCCAATACGCGGAGCGACGTTCCGTCCCACGCTTGGCGTAAGATCGCAGTCAACGTGTTGCCGTCTCTGCCTGCCGCTTGGAGAGGCTGTGCCATCTCTCCTTCCGCTGCTAACAGTCTCTTGTCCTCGATACCGTTATCAACGATCTGACGTTCGTGACGGATTCTTCCGTTCTCTTTGATCGGAACATCTGCTTCAGTCGGATCGCGGACAGCTTCAATCAGTCCTTCGCCGGACGATAGGCCAGACGCGATCCGACTCACAAACGATGGGTCTGCGAGTTCGACAAATCTTCTCACTTCCGCCATGACAGTGCCTTTTCTTCCCTTGCTTGACGTTGCGACGATCACCGCGAACAAATTTGGAAAATGACGACTCGCTCCGATAGACAGATGGACGCTTCGGCCAAGAACTGTTCCCATTGCTACGAGGAATCCCACAAGCAACGCCGCTGGATCGCCCTCACTATGCGGTCCTATCAGCCGGACAAACTCGCCGGGTAAACCAGTCATAGCGATATCAGCGAGTGGCTTAGGCCGGTTCCTTTTCGTCTGTGCCGTAGCAGCGTGGAATAACTTGCCGTTGACCGTAAAACAACTCAGATCGATGATTGGTTGATCGCTTTCAGGAAGCGCTTGACGAGGATTCTCCATCCCACTCGTCAATCCTGAATCTAGTGTTGCCCTTGCTGCTAGATCGCCGTCTTTGTCGCGATAGCCGTTAATGCGACAGGCTTCCCAAAGCGTGGCCTCAACCCTAGCGCGTTCGATCCATCCGGCAGCAATCAATTGGCCCATATCGAAGGCTGCGCTATTGAGCGCGTGGTTGCGGTTGCTCGCCGTCGCTGAAAGCTTCGCGGCTTCGTCAGCGAGGGCTTGTGCTGCGTAGACTCGTTCACGGCCTCCCGGCATTGGCAACGCACCACCGGGGGTATGTTTCTGCTTAGCAGCTAGAAATGTCAGGATCGCTTCCGGTAAGGGGTTGGTTCCGAGTATCCCCTGAAGCACACGATATTCGCGGCCATCGGGCAGCACCGAACCAGGAGCGATGACGTACCCACCGATGCCCCTAGTGTCGATTCCCTCGCCAAGCTTGCCCGCTGTGTTGCCAAGGGGAGCGTCAGGGGCGCGGAAGTAGTAGTGACGGCCTCTGCTTGGCGTTTCGACCGTGAAGCACGTTGAAAGGTCTATCTGTGCGTCCCCGCACCTCGCTTCAAAGGTTGCCACTCCATCTGGTCCGCCTTCCTTTCGGTCGCAGTCGATAACGAACAGACCGTTGGGTCCGCATGGCAGTCCGACCACTGCGTCGGGGAACATTTGCCACCAGCGACGGATTGTCTCCTCATCCGATGTTCCGCCATCTGGCCATGCCTTGATGTATGGACGCTTGTCAGGCTTGCAGGGTATTACGGTGAATCCATTCCGCACGTACGCCAGAGCGATGTTGATGTTCGGGTTATCGACATCGGAGATGCCGCACTTCATTGACGGCTCGCTTTGCCGTATAGCTGCGCAATCGACCCAGCGACGCGTCGAGAGCATTCGTCAAGAAGCACAGCTATTTCGCTGTCACTCCTTACGTTGGCAACGGCAGCAAACTTAAACATGTGAGTACGAAAGAACGCGTCACCGCTCCATATCGGGAAAGTGACATGAAATCCAAGCGAAAGCTCAACGACTAACAGCCAAAGCGTTGGCGACGACACGGAGTAGGGCAGCGACGGCAACATCTCAAACTCTCTGCCGATCCTTGCGCGAACGGATAACCGCCGTTTGGGACGATCATGCGTAGAGAACCACTCTATGTCGTGTGCGTATGCATCGTCGTAGGCGTCAGTTGCCTTGTAAATGTGCCAGAGTCCCGCTTCTTGAAGTGTCAAGTAGATACGCGGAATGTAGCTTTCTGAATTCATAACCGCTCCGCTGATGCAGGGGCAATGGCCAGCCCCTCGGAGGGGAGCGACTGAAGCCACGTGCGAAGCGAAGCAACGAGCACAAGCCTTCGGCGTCCAGCTTTGATAGAGCGGACATCGCCGCGAGCCATCACTTGGTACAAGTAGGAGCGGCTGATTCCGCTAAGTTTGCAGGCTTCAATAATCGTTACAGAGATAGGACTGCTGTCCACGGTTCGCCTCCACAGTTCGGTTTTGTCTATGCGCCCACGCTACAGCGATAGCGATACCCACGTAAGAGGGGAACTTTATCTTTGTTTCCCCGAACCCTGAAAGGCAACGTGTGGAAGTGATGGGGCGACGCTTTGGAGCCTGAATCGTCTAGTCGTAGCTAGACTCTGAGTCGTCTTTGTTGACTGCACCGTCTTTCAGCTTTTCTTTCTCTAACCGCGAGAATGCGTTTTCTATCGCATACCAAGCCCGAAGGGAATTATGTGCTCGACGACGAATCGATGAAGTGAATAGGGCGTCTTTATCTTTCTGCTTCCTATATTCGCGGAGCAGCGTTTCGTACCTAGCGCTTGCCTCCTCGGGCGATCTCTCTTTTCCCGTTTCATCAACTCTCGCTTCAATTCTTACCGCACGTTGAACTGACAACTGGGGCGATTCGGCGAGCCTCTTCTTGACCAAAATGTCGGTCTCAGAACGCGACAACTTCAACCGCTTCGCTTCATCTAGGGCCATCTCGATTACTGGATAGTTGGTTCGTATCAGGCATTCGATACGCATCAAGGGCAAGTGCAACTTTGATTCGTCGCCAGGCGTGTGTTTAAACTTAAATTCCGGTAATCGTGAAACCAGATACATGGCCAGCGTGCGCCACCCTTCGGGAGTGGCTTCGGCTCTGCAAGCGTTCAATAACAAGCGGAGGCGCAGACAAATGTCATTATTCAGTTCTTCAGCGCTCCTTTGAGTTTTCAGAGGGCCAGGTGTCTCAGAAGAATCGTTGCTCTTGTGTGGCATTCGCAATCCTTCATTTTCTCTGGGGGAAATATGGCGTGCGCGACCCCCACGCCCTCGGTGATTCTAGGGGTATGGGGGGTATGGGGGTCAAGATGCCCCCGCGCAGCGAGGAAGCAACTGCCTGTTGCCGCATAAATTGGCGCTCTTGCCTCGACGCCAGAGAAGACCTATGACGTATGCATGACGTACAACGCAGCCCGCGATTCTGCAACTGCTTGATTTATTTGGCGTCCCCGGCGGGATTTGAACCCGCGTTACCGCCGTGAAAGGGCGATGTCCTAGGCCAGGCTAGACGACGGGGACATTTCTGGGTGAGATGAGATGGTTGTTTGCCGCCGAACATCATAGTAACAGGGCGTTTTTCCCGCGTCAAAAGTAGATGCGCGCACACCAACTTGACCATCGAACCGAACCCGCCTGCGATTTAGAATACAGCCATGGCCGATTCGCTTTATTTGAGCCTGTGGTTTCCCAGCTTTGATGAGTCCGAGATTCTGCCACGAACGGTCAGCGTACTCCGGCAAATTCCGTTTTCTCCGGCGCGGGACGGGGTGACCTACGCGGCGATCCAACCGGTCTCGTGGAGTGAGCCGACGATTCTGGAGCGCCGCTTCCGTCCGGGCGTTCCGCCGGAAGATGCAGCGGAAGTGGTCGCGGAACTTCTCCACGACGACTATGCCTACGTTTTCGAGGCTTATTGGGACTTGTGGACTCCTCCTGAGGGCGCGGAGAAATGGGTGCTGGAGCCGTCGCTGGTGCGCCTGATTGCGCATGGCATGGAATTTGAAGAGCGCGCAGCGGAAGATGCCGGGCACATTCAAATTGATTTCGGTTTGGACACGTCCTTCCTGCACGAAGAAATCGAATTTACTTCCGAGGCGGAGCGGAACGTCCGGAGCAACGTACATAAACTGGTCGAGTTTACCGCCAAAGTGGAGAAAAACTCCGGGGCGACGGGGCGGTTGCTATGGTCCGAGTCGGAGGAGAATCTGGCGCAGAAGCTAATCGCGCGGCTGCAGCGGGTGAACTGATCAAACGCAGAGGACGCGGAGAAAATTCTCGCGGAGGTCGCCGGGAGAGGCGGAGAAGAGATCATGCGTGGGCTCTATCTTTCTCAGCGACCTCAGCGCGAATTGTCTCCGCGTCCTCTGCGTTTGATCAGTTCGTTGACATCAAAATCCATTTACTAGTCGCGTGATGCCATCTTTCAACCTATCAACGTGAAAATTAATCAGCAGGCCCAGCCTTTTCCCTCCGAGCCTCAAGTACGAGAGAAGCTGGGCCTTGTGAACGGGCAGAATGGTTTCGATTGCCTTGAGTTCGACAATGACTTCGTTCTCGACGAGAAGATCCAGCCGATATCCAAGGTCAACCCGCACTCCATCGTAAGTCACGGGCAACGCGAATTGCGTTTCGACACGCAGCCCCCGTTTCCGAAGTTCGTGGGTCAGGCACACTTCGTACGCGCCCTCGAGAAGACCCGGCCCAAGAACGGTATGAACTCGCATGGCCGCATCAACAATTTGCCCGCTGATCGCATTAAGCCTTTCTCTGTCTTTCTCAGCGACCTCAGCGCGAACTGTCTCCGCGGCCTCTGCGTTGATCACTTAGTCCGTCCCGAGTCAATCTGCAGCTTCTCGCTGGCCGCAGCCTGGGCCGCCGCAAGTCGCGCGGTGAGCACACGGAACGGGGAGCAAGACACGTAATCCATTCCCACACGATGGCAGAACTCCACTGACGACGGTTCGCCGCCGTGTTCGCCGCAGATCCCCACCTCCAGGTTCGGACGCGTCTTCCGCCCTCGTTCGATTCCCATCCGCACCAGTTCGCCAACACCTTCCTGGTCGATGGCGGCAAACGGATCCTGCTTCAGAATCCCTTCCGCCAGATACGTCGGCAGCACCTTGTTGATGTCGTCGCGTGAGAAGCCGAACGTAGTCTGGGTCAGGTCGTTCGTGCCAAAGGAGAAGAACTCCGCTTCCTTGGCAATCTCGCCCGCAACTATGCAGGCGCGGGGCAACTCAATCATGGTGCCTACCAGGTAATGCACGTGCCTTCCTTTTTCCTTGAACACTTCTTCCGCCACGCGCCGGACAATCGCCCCCTGGTTCGCCATCTCTTTCACGGTCGCGGTCAGTGGGATCATCACCTCCGCGTGGGTCTTGATGCCTTCCTTGTCCACGGCCACGGCCGCCTCAAGAATGGCCCGCGCCTGCATCTCGGTGATCTCGGGATAGGTGATCCCCAACCGGCATCCGCGATGCCCCAGCATGGGATTGAACTCATGCAGCTCTTCCACACGCGCCAACAGCACGGAAAGAACTTTCCTCAGATCGCCGGCCCCTTTCGCGCCGTACTCTTTGTATTCCTCGACCAGATCTTTCTTCTGCTTCGTCGTGGCACTGGGCAGGCTGGCAATGGCAACCATGAGTTGCTCGCGCTTGGGTAGAAATTCGTGCAGCGGTGGGTCAAGCAGGCGGATCGTCACCGGCAACCCTGCCATCGCCTTGAACAGGCCGATGAAATCGGCGCGCTGCATGGGCAGCAACTTCTTCAGCGCGGCGCGCCGGTCTTTCTCGTTGTCGGCGAGAATCATCGCCCGCATGTGCGAAATGCGCTTTTCCGCGAAGAACATGTGCTCGGTGCGGCACAGCCCGATGCCCTCGGCGCCAAAGGCCCGCGCCTGAATCGCATCGCGCGGAATGTCCGCATTCGCACGCACCCCGATTTTGCGAAACGGCTCCGCCCAGCCCAGCAGTTTCTGCAGGTCCTCATCATCGGCCGACGGCTCCAGCGTGTTCAGCTTCCCCTTGATCACGCGCCCGCTGGTGCCATCGAGCGAGATCCAGTCTCCCTCCTTGAACACCTGCCCCTTGGCACGCATTTCACCAGCGCGCTCATCGACTTGAATATCTCCCGCACCCGCCACGCAGCATTTCCCCATGCCGCGCGTGACCACGGCAGCATGACTGGTCATGCCGCCGCGCGAAGTCAAAATGCCGGCGGCAACTTCCATGCCCTGGATATCTTCCGGGGTGGTTTCCGCGCGCACCAGAATCACCGGATTCTTCTTCGCACCATGTCCCGCCTTCTTCACCGCTTCCTCTGCAGTGAAAACGATCTGCCCGACCGCCGCGCCCGGGGACGCTGGCAATCCCGTCGCCAGCACTTCCACCTTGGTGCTCTTCTCATCCAGCCCCGGCACCAAAAAGTCATAGAGCTGGTTCGGTTCCACACGGAAGATCGCTTCTTCCTTGGTGATCAGTCCTTCTTCCACCATCTGAATCGCCACTCGCACCGCGGCTCGCCCAGTACGCTTGCCGTTGCGGGTTTGCAGCATGTAGAGCTTGCCATCCTGGATGGTGAACTCGAAGTCCTGCATATCGCGGTAGTGCTTCTCCAGCCGCGTGGTGATTTCGCGCAACTGGTCGTAGACCTGCGGCATTATCTTGTGTAGTTCGAGGATATGCACCGGCGTACGCACGCCCGAGACCACATCTTCGCCCTGCGCGTTCATCAGAAATTCGCCGTAGAATTCCTTCGCGCCAGTGGCGGGATTGCGCGTGAAGCCCACCCCCGTGCCGCTGGTGTCGCCAAGGTTGCCGTACACCATGGCCTGCACGTTGACGGCGGTGCCGAGCATGTCATCGATGTTGTTGATGCGACGATAGTGCTTGGCGCGATCGTTCTGCCACGAGCGGAACACTGCGTCCCGTGACATGACCAGTTGCTCGTGCGGATCCTGCGGAAAGTCGCGCTTGGCGTGTTTCTTCACGGCTTTCTTGTACTCCGCGATCACCTCTTGCAGCGCCTTGGCGTCGAGGTCGGTGTCGAGCTTGGCCTTCTTCTGCTCCTTCTTCGCGTCGAAAATTTTTTCAAACACCGATTTCTCGATGTCGAGCACAACGCTGCCGAACATCTGAATCAGGCGGCGATAGGAGTCATAGGCGAAACGGGGATTGTTGGAGCGCTTCGCCAGGGCTTCGACGCTTTGGTCGTTCAGGCCGAGGTTGAGGATCGTGTCCATCATGCCGGGCATCGAGAACTTCGCGCCCGAACGCACGCTTACGAGCAGAGGGTTGTCGCCTTTGCCGAGCTTTTGGCCCTGAAGGCTTTCGAGCTTGGCCAGCGCTTCTTCAATCTGGCGGTCGGCTGCTTTCGACACTGCATTGAGGCGCATGTATTCGCGACAGGCCTCGGTCTGGATGGTGAAGCCGGGAGGCACCGGTAGGCCGACGTTGGTCATCTCGGCGAGTCCAGAGCCTTTGCCGCCGAGAACGTCCTTCATCTTGCCATTGCCATCGGCTTTGCCACCGCCGAAGAAGTAAA
>CAWCRQ010000126.1:0-7510 GCA_963797885.1 uncultured Acidobacteriaceae bacterium
GTTGGCCATGTTTTAGACCGTTCTCAATCTCGACTGGCAGAATTTTGTAATTTTGTAATCGGGTGATTTGGTAATTTTGAACCCGGCTGATTTCAAATTACCAAATTACCCGATTACGAGATTACAAAATGTAGTTCTACACCGTCTTAAACAGCGACCACGCCGTGCGCTTTACGTCCAAATCGTCTTTGGTCAAGTATTCCGCCAGCCCGGAAATGGAGCGGGCAATTTCAGTGGTCCCCTGCTGCATCAAGGGAACGCCACGATCAATCGCGGCCGAGACCGCGAAGTACTGATTGGGAATGCGCCAGAGCACTGGGGCGCCGATGGCGGCCTCGGTCTCCGCTTCATTGAAACCTGCCACCTTGCGATAACGGTTCAAGACCAGTGCAAAACGGTCGCGCGATCCGCTCTCGCCGAGGTACTGGGCGACTCTTCCCGCGCTCCACAGGGACGCGACATCGGCGTGGGCGATGAGCAGAATCTTCTCCGAAAGGTTGCTGACCAGACGAGTGGCGCTGTCGAGCCGCGAGGAAGCGTCGACCACGATGTAGTGAAACAGACCGACCATGGTGTCGAACAGACGGGCAAAGTCGGCAGCCGAGGGCTCGAGGGCTAGGGGAGCCGCAGGGCCGGCCAGTAGCTGCAAGCCGCGGTCGTCACGGGCCATGAAGCTGTCGAGCAGCGACGAGTCCAGGCGATGCAGGTTGGCAATGGCGTCCGAAATGGTGAATGCCGGCTTTAGATTAAGGTGCAGAGCGCAATGGCCCAGGGGCGCCAAGTCGACCAGCGCCGTGCTTTGGTGAGCCGATTGCAAGGCCAGGGCCAGATTGACGGCGACGGTGGTCGAGCCGCTGCCGCCTTTGGCGTTCACGATGGTGAACACCTTTCCCCGGGAACTTTCGCGTCCGGGCTTGCGTCGAGTTGCCGTCAGGCGGACGAAAGCTTCCAGCAGATCGGTGGTGGTGGTGGGGCGCTCGATGTATTCGCGCACTCCCGCCCGCATGGCGCTGACAATCAACTGCGGCTGGGTCATGGGGCCGACCGCGAACAGCGCCGCGTTGGGAAGCTCCTGGTGCAGCAACTCCACCGCCCGCAGCGCCGCGGTGATGCCATCGGTGGCGATGTCGACCAGAACCACGTCGGGGGCAAAGGCTTGCGTTCTGCGGATGGCCGGATCGCTGGCGGCCAAAGGCATGGTGGGGTTGCTGCAGACGGTGCGGGCTACGCTGGTACCATCCACCAGAACCTGCAACACCGCGCGCTGGTCATTGTCCGTGGCGAATACGGCTACTGACAATTCCGGCATGATTAGCTCCCGACCATCCTCTCACCCACGGCTTGCGCCGTGGGCTGAATTCTTGCGCCGCTTCGCGGCTTGACTGGCTTCTACTTCTTCTTGCTGCCCTCGGGCTTCTTGCTATCGAACGTGTCTTTGTCGAGCATCGGCTGGGGATTGACGGGACCTGCGGGCTTTTGCGCCGTGGGCGCGACCCGGTGCACGGTGCATAAAACCATCAATTCCCCCTTGCTCTTCTGCGCGCTCGTGCTCTTGAAAAAATTGCCCAGTATCGGGATATCTCCCAGCCAGGGAACCTTGCTGTTAATGTTGGTCACCCGGTTGTCGATCAGCCCGGCGATGACGAAGCTTTGCCCGTCCTGCAGTTCAAATTCGGTATCCGCTTTGCGCGTGCTGATGGCGGGGATCGTGGTTCCGGATACGGTGACGGCATTGGTAAAGTCCAGGGTGCTCACTTCGGGAACCACGTGCAGGTGGATGTTGCCGTTCGGCTGAATCACGGGGGTGAACTTCAAGCGCACGCCAAACTCGCGGAACTGTACCGTGACGGTTGAGATTCCGCCGGCGCCCGGCTGAACCACAGGAAAGGGAAATTCTCCTCCGGCGAGAAAACTGGCTTCCTTGCCATTGACCGCGATCAGATTGGGCTCGGCCAGAATTTGCAGAAGATTTTTCTGTTGCAGGGCTCTGATTACCACACCCAGATTGATGTCGGTGCGGGCCACAAAAAGGTTCAAGAAGTTGCTGATGGTGGTGGTCGTGGTCGCCGGCGTGACCGTGGTCGAAGACGACGTCGAGGTCACGCTCGCGGGCGTCTGGATGACGCTGACGCTGCCGAACTGCCCGGTCTGGCTGGTTGCAATGGTGTTGCCCAGTCCTGGCATGAACAGGTTGGCTCCCAGTTGGGTCACCGCCGTGCGATCGACTTCGGCAAACCTGACTTCGAGAAGCACTTCCTCCGCTCCAACCGGGCCGAAGGTGAGCACGTTCACAACGTTCTTGGTATACGCCGACGCCAGCGCGCCGGCATGCTTGAAGACGTCCTCGGTGGTGACGTGGCCGGAGAGAACAATGGCGTTGCGCGAAGGCGTCACGTTGATCTGCTCATCGGGGAAAAGGCGATGCATTTCTTCCGTCGCCGCGGTGATATCGACATCCACGCGCAGGTCGAAGCTGCGCGAGCGCTCCAGTTCGTCCCAAATCAGCAGTGAAACCTCGCCCGGATTGAGTCCATTGACCAGAACCTGGGTTGGGGTGACGACCAGCGCATCGGCCACCGTGGGGTCAGTGACAGAGATGCGCTTCAGTCTTTCGGTGGTGTTAATCAAAAGGGACTTTCCCACCATCACCCGCAGCGGCGCAGCACCTGCCGTAACGCTCTGAGGGGATGCAGAAGTGGCCGGGGTGGAGGAGGCTGCGGCGGGCGCATTCTCAGGACTCTGAGGAGGAGTGTTTTGAGAAGGAGGGTTCTGCGAAGAAGCCGACGGCGTTGCCGGAGCAGTTCCTGGGTTGCCTTCTGGAGCTACGGTGCGCGCGAACATTGTTCTTGTTGTGGTTGGCGCACCGAGAAGCAGAACGGCTGCGACCAGCGTAAGAGCTTTCATGAATTCGGACCTCGGCGAGGATGCGCGAGCAGATCCATCGAGAAAATGAGCGGACACGAATGGTTCGGGTATAGATGGCTCAAAATGATTTGTCTTCACTATTACTATTTATCTTCAAACTTGGTTTCATCCCGTTTGCTGCCACGGATCATTTCCACCTGATACGGCGTTGGCGCGGGCGCCGGAACTTTCGCCACCAGCTTTTTGGCCTTGGGTTTAGGTCCGGTCGCCGCTGGCGTCTCGCCCAGGTACAGGGAACTGGTCCGGGTGGCGCCAATGCCTCCCTTTTTTGTATCCAGCGGATTGCGCAAAGAGAGTTGAATGCGGCCTTCCTGCGAAACCAGTGCCAGCTTCTGCGCGTCGTCCGGAGAAACCAGCAGGGTAATCACCGGGGCGGTCTGCGCGTCGGCGGAAGTGCTGCGGTCCAGGCTTTTGCCCACGGCGATGACCGCAACGTTTTCGAGGACGGTGGTGGTTTGACGGCCACCGCCTTCACCCCCTGTAGCCAGCACATCGACGCGCGTGCCCGGTTGCACGAAGCCCGCCACCGAAACCACGTCGTTGACCCGCACCGAAACCGCGCGCATTCCCGGTGGAATCAGCGAGGGCAGGCCGCCTCCGGCGTTCAGCGCCGCCAATTTACTGGGCAGAATAAACTCGCCTTTGCTGATCGGCAGAACCGCACCGCGGCCCACGACTTTCGCTGGGTCGGAGAATGCTCCCGGAGGGGCCGCCGATTCTGGCAGAGTGATCACGCGGACGTCATGAGCATCGAGTTTGACGCCGACCAGCACATCGTCGGCAGCCACCACGACCCGCACTGCGCGCTCGCTGCTGTTCGAGCCTGGAGAGGTTCGCAGTTTGTTATAGACAGAAAAGGCGACGAGCAGGCCGACCGCAAGGGCCAGGCCTCCGATCATCAACAAACGGCTTCGGTTCATTCCTCCCCTTCCCGACAACTCCGGATCGGCTCGTTGCCGCCGCGCCTTGATTTCCGCGAGGCAGTGGCCTACTGGATGGTGCTGGCGACCGACGAGAATACGGTGTTGGCGTTGGTGCCGATCAGACGGATGGTGCCGATCACGATCACCAGAATTACGGCCAGCATCACGGCGTATTCCGCGATGTCCTGCCCTTCTTCATTGCGCCACAAGAGCTTGGTCAAATCTGTCATTTGGACTCCTTCGGGCTCCTCGCTAGAAATCTGGTCCGGGCGAGTGTCGGAACTACTCCTCTTATGCGCCCTAGTTTCGCAGATTCGGGATGGCTCTGGGAAACATTTTTTCACTATTTTGCCCCTTGGACGAGGGATCCACCGAGATTTGCAGCATTTTCGACGGCCGGTTGCCTCCGGAGCAGGAGGATCGCCTTCGAGTCGCTGGAGGCAACATGCCAGTTGGGGTCGAGAAGGAGGGCTTGAGCCAGCGCGCAGGAAGGCGGCACCAGTACCGCCTCCACCTGCCAGCGGTCAAGAACGTCGCGCCAGCCGGTCCGGATGTCCACCACGGTCTGAATCGACTGGCGCAGGAGGTCGTCGCCATAGAGATCGGCGCGGCCATCGACGAACACGCGATATTCGGGATAAAGCTTCCAGATGGCGTAGCCTCCCCAGTCGTAGTAAACGAAGATTCTCTCGGGATAGTGGCCGGCCCGGAGGAACGAGACCGCTCTTTCAGGAAACCGCTCCGAGACGCGAGCGTCCTGGTTGCGAGCCAGACTGACCCAGTTCACGAATGCAAATCCAGCCATCAGAATGAGAACGGTCGCGTTGAAAAGTGGCCGGAACCGCGAAGAGATGGGTGCCCCGCGTCTCGCGCTTTTCGAGACGTGGGTTTCGCCGTGATCGCCTCTAGAGGTTGCGGAAAGAGTCGCCGAGGGAGGAAAAAGCTCACCTCGGGCGCTAAAGCGCAACACATTCTTAACGACTTGGTGGCACGACTGAAGTCGTGCCCTTCCCAAAACCTGCGTGGATCGGAGTTTTTCCGCAGCCTGTCTAGCCGCCGGGAGAGCCGCGGCGATTCCCGGCGCCGCCACCAAAACGAAGATTGGTATGTGGCGGACGGCGTCCAGAGCGGCGAATGCGGTGAGCAGCAGGGGCACGATCACGCGTCCCTTGGGTCGCCAGCGGGAAGTGGCGAGCGCAGTCAGAACCAGCAGCCACAGCAGCAAGAATGGACGATAGAGCCATTGATGAAAATCCGGTGAAAACCACTCCACGATGAACGACCGCATCCCCGGCGAACGCAAAGTATCGAACGGATAACGATAGAGTTGCGCGCCGCTGGGGTTGAGCGGCACGAGCGCCAAACAGGCCAGCAGGAGCAGCAGCACTCGCAGGAGGATCGGGCGTGCCTGCGGCCACGGCGTACTGCCCACGGCCGTCTCCAAAAGGAGGCCGACCGCATACGCCAATATCAGCGCCGGGCCGAGCGCGAATCCGGCGTGCAGGTTCAGCCATAGGAGAAACAGCGGCGGTATCCAAAGCAGGAGCCTGGGCCGACGTTCGCCACCTTCAAGCAGCCATAGCAGCAGGCTGGCTAGAGCAAAGGTGAACATCTGCGGGCGCACACCCCAGGAGGGAGCCGCAGCCACGGCGCCGAAGGCGGTCGCTGCGGCTGCCCAGTGGCCGGGTCCTCCTTGGGGAAGACAGCGCAAATAGAGCAGCATGAAGCCGGCGGTCGTAATGATCGCGGAGAATACGATCAGTGCAGCGGCGCCGCCGTGTTTCCAGAGCTCGTAAAACACGACCTCCGACAACCACTCATGGGAGATCCACGGCTGCCCGGCGCGAGTGAACGAAAAATGATCGGAATGCGGGATGTGGCCGTTTTCGGCGATCCACTGCCCGGTGCGCAGATGCCACCACAAATCGGGATCGACCGCGTTGCGCGCGGTCATCGCCAACAAGCCGAAAAACAGGATGCCGCCGAAAACCGCACGTCCACTGCAGCGGGGAATTCCGAACTTGACCATCGGACGGGATTATAGAATCAGTTGTCCACAAAAGCGCCTCATGGTTTCGTTGCTCCAACCTCGGAAGTTTCTGGTCGCGGCCTTTCTGCTGGCGATGACGTTTTGCAACCTCACGCTGGTGTTTCGAGTGACGCCCTGGTTGCGCAATGGATACCAGGATTTCACCATCTTCTACACGAGCGCTCGCCTCCTCCGAAGTGGCGAGGCTTCCCGCCTTTACAATCTGGCCACGCAATACCGGATGCAACTCACGTTTACGCACGTCGCCATCCGGCAGGGACCGCTGCCCTTCAATCACCCGCCGTTCGAGGCCCTTCTGTTCGTCCCCTTCACGATGCTCGATTATTGGCCGGCCTACCTCCTTTGGACCGCGCTCAACCTAATCATGCTGGCCGTGAGCGTAACTCTTCTGAGAAGGCACTTCTCCCAACTCGCGGCAGTCTCTCCTCTCGTCTTGGGTCTTGGCGCCACGGCATTCTTTCCGGTGGCGATCGGCATCATTCAAGGGCAAGACGTAATTCTCCTGCTGTTCCTCTTTGTTCTGGCGGTCATCTCCCTCGATCGAGGGAATGACGCGGTGGCCGGCGCGCTTCTGGCCGCGGGTCTCTTCCGGCCTCAGTTGGTCGTGCCTTTGGTTGTCTTCTTCGCGATACGCCGCTGGCGTGTTCTGGTCGGCTTCACACCCGTTGCTCTTGCTCTGGGCGCCATCTCCGTGGCCATCACGGGGTGGCGCGGCCCTCTCGACTACGCTCGCTTTGTTCTCCATTTAGAAGGCACCGGTGCCCGCGCGTTTGGCTCAGAGGCTGTGCCGAACCTCCGGGGTCTGGTCGAGCAGTTGCCTGGGCTCAGCCCCTCAGGCCGGTGGGCCGCCTTGCTCATCCTCGCATCGTCGCTGGTTGTGTCTTTCGTGACGCTGCGCCGGATCCACTACGGGCGGGACTCCGTTATCTTCGAGTCCGTTCTGGCCGCGGTCTCCACCATCCTCATCAGCTTTCATGCGCTTGTGTACGACGTCAGTCTGCTGCTTCCGATGGTACTTTTCCTGCTTTCCCAAACGCTCGGCATTGCAGGGACGAAAATCGACGCGGGGACGATTCTGTTGTTCACCCTCTTGTTGCTGACCCCGCTCTATGTTTTCTTGGGGCTGGTGGTCGACCGCTTTGTCTGGTTTTCGCTGATTCTGTTCTGGCTTTATCTGCGGCTGGTTCTGACCCCAGCTCCGGCGGAGGCGCCGGCTTGAGCATGAATTACTCCGTCGATCAGAAATACGTCCTCAAGGCCTTCCTGAACGGCGCGGACGGCGTCTTGATCGGCGGCTGTTGGCCGGGGGATTGCCATTACATCAATGGCAACCTGAAGGCACGCCGCCGGGTGGCCAACCTCACTGAGGTTCTGAAACAGTATGGGATCGGGGAAGACCGTTTCTGGCTCCGGTGGATCGCCGCCAGCGAGGGAACCATGCTGAGGGAAGTTGCAATTGACATGACTGCAAAATTGAAAGAGCTCGGACCGCAGCCCCTCTTTCGGAACATGGGTCAAATGGCAGTTTGAAGACACGGAGAAAACCGAAATGGCTAATTTCGCAAAATTGTCTTTTCAGAAAGGCGAATTGAATAAGGAAGCCTCCGCATTT
>CAWCRQ010000127.1:0-19393 GCA_963797885.1 uncultured Acidobacteriaceae bacterium
AGTCTTTTGTGATCTATCAGCTTACAGGGATGGGTGGACTTCCGTATGTGGCAAAACAGCCACACTCAGTGGCTGGTTGCACCGTGGCTTGGGCTAACTTATTCAGGCAGTTGTAGATATTTGGGGTAACGACGGGGGAACTTGGCCTTGTTTTGTCCGGGAATGGCGACTTTCTTTACCAACCTGCGGGTCATAAGGGGGTGGCTTGCGCGACGCGGGGGTTCTGGCATTGACAAGCGTTACGCTACAGGCTACAGTTGTTTTTAGGTGAAAATACGAAGCTTCGTCCACAAGGGTCTGAAGGCGCTTTACGCAAATGACATGGCGAAAGGCGTTCCCCCGATTCGGTAGACAAGCTTCGCCAAATGCTGGCGTTTCTCGATGACATGCAAAACCCGGAGGAATTGCGCTCGCTCCCAGCTTGGAAGGTACACACCCTAGCCGGCGACCGGAAGGGTACGTGGAGCCTCAGCGTAACTCGTAACCGCCGTTTGACGTTCAGCATCGATATTGGAGGACGGGAGATTTACGACGTAAACTTGGAAGACTACCACTAGACTGGCAGCACATCAGGCCGAATGAGGTCTGTAACAGGAGAAACACAATGGCTATGAAGAACCCGCCCCATCCCGGAGATTTCATCCGCACCGAAATCATCAAGCCTGCGGGGTTGTCAGTGACGGCGGCGGCAATCGCGCTTCAGGTTTCCCGCCCCGCGCTGTCCAGCTTGCTTAACGGCAGGGCTGACCTCTCGGGGGACATGGCGCTGCGCATTGAGAAAGCCTTCGGAGTGCAGATGGACACGCTCATGCGGATGCAAGCTTCCTACGACATCATCCAGACCCGGAAGCGCGAGAAGAAAATCCATGTTCGGCGGATTGCCTCGCTAGCCGATGCTCAGGTATCAAAGCACGGCGCTGCATGATGAGCGGTCACTTTTTTATGTCCGGCTATCTGCACGTTCGCCGGATTGGGCCTTCATGTAGGAGCGCAAAATGGCATTAATGCGGGTCTGGTAGCCGCTGCCCTTTTGCTTGAGCCATTGCACAACATCATGGTCAACCCGGATCGTCAAGCGGTCCTTGGGTTCCGGCATGGTGAGCTTGGCTTTCTTCCAAAACGATTTATCCAGCTTGGGGATATCGGAGTAGTCGATGTCCTCATCACGCATTTCGCGCAAGCGTCTAAAATCAGTCTTGCCCTTCGCCCGCGCGCTTGAGCCGGTTCGTGTATTCTTGCCTTTCATTGCGGTGTGCCCTCCTTGCCGAAATAATTCGCCGCCGTTTGCCGCGCATCACGTAGACCACTACGATTTCAATGTCTTCCATGAGACCGATAGCGAGTGTGCGATCTTCACCATGACGGCGGTCAACTCTCTCGAACACCGGTCCGTCAAACACTCGTTTGGCATCCCGAAAATCGATGTGGTGTTTTGCGAGATTCGCCTGCCTCTTGCTTTCATCCCACTCGAAAAGCATTTCCGCGCCTTAGTTGGGATCGGAGTATATTCGTATGTACACTATGTACACACACTTAGCGGATTGTCAAGCTGTCCGTTTGGTGCAACCTAACGCCAGCCAGTCCGGCAACGTCAGGTTGTAGGTCGCGATGACACTGGCCTGACAAGTGACAGGTACTCTTTTTACAATGCGCCCTTAACGGCTCTTCACCGGCGCTAAGGGGTCGTAGGTCACCGCCGCTTCGAACATTGAATCCGGCAGCTTCAGGTTGTAGCTCGCGATGTTGATGAAGCGCTGCTGCGAAGTCTCTCCGTTGAAATAACGGGTAATGGAGTGCGGGGTCCAGATTCCCTGCACCAGTTTGTAACTGTCGTAGATCTCTTCTTCCACATTTTTCTGCTTGTCCTTGGGATCGCGCCACGAGTAACTGATCTTGACCGGATAGTGCGAATTGAGGTCCAGGAAAACGCTCACCGAGTCGTTCAGGCTGTTGAGCAGCGTGACCCCTTCGGTCTCCTTGCCATCGACTACCGCCACGCCATCGTAGAACAGGGCCACGTTCGGATCGCGCATCCACTTGCGGAACACCCATTCGAGCGAATGCTCGCGACGGCGAAGGTAGTTCTCCAAATCGGGCTTATCCTGCGCCGCTGTTCCCTTGTATGTGACCTCGTATCCCTTGTCGCCGTTGTGAATCAGAACAAGATCGGACTTGTTCTTTACCTTGACGTCGCCCACTTGCCCAAAGAGTAGAAAAACGTCCTTCGTGTGGATGACTTCGAAACGGTCCCTGTCGGGATACTCGAGATAGTATCTGTAGGCAATCCCGGTGCTCTCGGTACGTCCGTGATAGAGCGGATAGTAGCGGCCTTCCTCACTCCGGTTTTCGTAAGTGAGGTACGGTTGTCCTCCTAGTGCCTGGATGGTCTGATCGAGCACCGCCCGTGCCTTGCGGGCGTTGTCGGAGTCGTTCATGTTGACGCCGGGGTGAGCGGGCGCGTGCGCAGGGGGAGCAGGCGGTGGAGCGGGCGTTTGAGCGGTTTGAGCACCGCCCAGAGCGCACAACAGCAAGATGGCAAAGAAGCGGTACATGGATACTTGGTTAGAAGCGGTCAAACTGATTTTAGCTGCACCATTCTGGTTGTAGCAAAGAACACGCAGGGACGGCCGCCCCTTCGACAAGCTCAGGGCGGGCTCTCGGCCGTCCGGTCGCGCGGAGCAATGCCGACCGTCTGGTTACCCCACCAGCACCGCCCCGCCATTCACGTTGAAAACTTCACCGGTGATAAATCCAGCGTAAGGCGTGCACAGGAACAGAATCGGCCCCGCGATCTCTTCCGGCGTCCCCACGCGCCCGAGCGGTATGGCTCGAAAAACTTTTTCGCGTGTCGGCGGATCATTCAGCGCGGGCGCCGCCATATCCGTAGCCACCCACCCCGGGGCGACGCAATTGACATAGATATGGTCGCGCGCCAGTTCGGTCGAGAGTCCTTTCACCATGCTGATCAGCGCGCCTTTGGAGGCCGCATAGTCGCAGTGGAAAGCTTCGCCGCGCTGGCCAGCCGTCGAACTGACCAGCACGATGTGGCCGGCGGCGGTTTCGAATGATGCTCCGGATGAGGCTGCGGCCTGTTTCTTCATCTGTCCCACGGAATGCTTGACGAGCGCGAAGACGCTGTCGAGATTCACGGCGATGGTGCGATGCCATTGTTCATTGGACATGAGATCGACGGGTGCGTCCTCAGGCGGCCAGATGCCGTGATTCACGACCAGGATGTCGAGACGCCCGAAGGCCGAAATCGCGGACGATACCAGTTGCCGCGCCGCCTCCGTGGACGAAAGATCGCTTTGCAGCGCGCGGCAGTTTTCCTCGCCACAGTCACGCACCAGATTCTCGGCCTGCGCCTTTGCCGCTTGATAATTGAAGACAACCTTCGCGCCCGCGGCCACAAACATTCGCACCACCGCCGCGCCAATCCCGCGCGATCCGCCGGTGATGAGAGCGACTTTAGAGTCGAGAGTGAGATTCACGACGCATAGTATCGCACGCCAAGCGTGCGCAAAAGAAAGGCGGCCAACCGGCCGCCTTCTGAGAACTGAGAATCGGGAACTGAGAACCGGGAACTGGGAACTGCACTTAAGCCGTCGCCGGCCGCTCGCCGCCTTTGGCAGGGGCGCGTTCCGGCTTGATCACCTGCTGCACGCCGTCGTCGGCCTTCGCCGGGAGCGGCTTGATCGGCGGCAGGTCCTGCCCCTCGACCAGCATCTTGATCTCCGTGGCGTCCAGCACTTCGCGTTCGATCAGCGCCTTCGCGATCCGGATCAGCGTTTCGCGATTCTCGGAAAGTATTCGCTTCGCGGTCGCGTACCCCGTGCTCACCACTTTCCGGACTTCTTCGTCGATCTGGATGGCGGTGGCTTCGCTGTAGTCGCGGTGTTGCGAGATCTCGCGTCCCAGGAAAATCTGCTCTTCTTTCTTGCCGAAGGTTACCGGCCCCAGGTCGCTCATGCCCCACTCGCAAACCATCTTGCGCGCCAGTTCCGTGGCCCGTTCAATGTCGTTGCCCGCGCCCGTTGACATCTGGTTGAGGAAAAGCTCTTCCGCGATGCGCCCGCCCATCAGGATGGAAATTTGCGTGTCGAGATAGTTCTTGTAATAGTTGTGGCGATCGTCGGTCGGCAACTGCATGGTCAAACCGAGCGCCAGGCCGCGCGGAATGATGGTGACCTTGTGCACCGGATCGGAGTGCGGCAGCATGGCCGCCACCAGCGCGTGTCCGGCCTCGTGGTACGCGGTGTTCTTCTTCTCTTCATCGGAGAGCAGCAGCGACTTGCGTTCCGCGCCCATCAGCACTTTATCTTTCGCCAGTTCGAAGTCGTACATCAGGACGGCCTTCCGGTTCGGCCGGGCAGCCGCCAATGCCGCTTCGTTCACCATGTTGGCCAGGTCGGCGCCGGAGAATCCCGGTGTGCCGCGGGCGAGTACCGACAAATCCACATCGTCCGCCAGAGGAATCTTGCGGGTATGCACGCGCAGAATTTCTTCGCGTCCGCGAACGTCGGGACGATTCACCACCACGCGCCGGTCGAAACGCCCGGGCCGCAGCAGCGCCGGATCGAGCACGTCCGGACGGTTGGTTGCCGCCATCAGGATCACGCCTTCGTTCGATTCGAAGCCGTCCATTTCCACCAGCAACTGGTTCAAAGTCTGCTCGCGCTCGTCGTGCCCGCCGCCGAGCCCAGCGCCGCGGTGACGTCCAACGGCGTCAATTTCGTCGATGAAGATGATGCACGGAGCGTTTTTCTTGCCCTGCTCAAACAGGTCGCGCACGCGGCTTGCGCCCACGCCCACGAACATTTCCACGAAGTCGGAGCCGGAGATGGAGAAGAACGGCACATTGGCTTCGCCCGCAACCGCGCGCGCCAGCAAGGTCTTGCCCGTTCCCGGAGGTCCAACCAGCAGCACGCCCTTCGGAATGCGTCCGCCGAGTTTCTGGAACTTTTGCGCTTCGCGCAGGAACTCGATAATTTCGCGCAGTTCTTCCTTGGCCTCATCCACGCCCGCCACGTCTTTGAACGTGATCTTTTTCTGCTGCATGGAGAGCAGGCGCGCCCGGCTCTTGCCGAACGACAGCGCCTTGTTGCCGCCCGTCTGCATCTGCCGGATCATGAAGAACCAGAGCGCGCCCAGCAGAACCAGCGGCGCCAGATTCAGAATCCAACTGGGCCAAGTGCCGTTGCTGATGTCCTTGAAGCTGTAAGGAACATTCTTTTCCGTCAGCTTCTTGTACATGTCGGGATAGTTCGCCGGCACAATCGTATGAAACGGCGAGTCGTTCTTAAACTTCCCCTTCACTTCCTGGCCGATAAACGTGACGTCGTGGATATTGCCCTGATCCACATCAGCCAGGAATTCAGAAAAACCGATTTCTTTTTCCTTCTGGGCATTGCTGCCGGTGCGCACCACCTGCCAGAGCAGGAAGGCCGAGACCACGATGACCGCCCAGAAAAGTACCGTCTTGATCGTCGAATTCACCTAAAACTCCTCTAAGTGCAGCGGCGTCCTTCCCAAAAGAACGACGCCGCGTCTTCGCTTATAGTTAGATGCGGAAGGCGGAAATTCGATTGGGAAAGGCCTGCCCCCTCATTCTAGACCTTTTGCAAAGAAAACGGGGAACGAGAACGAGGTAACAGAAGTCACGGGACGGCAGAGCCCATGTGGCAGCGGGGCTTTGCCTCGCTTGGACGGGGTCCTTCGGCTCCGCTCAGGACAGGCTCCGCCCCGTCCCCACACGACATCAAAGAGCGCGCTTTATGTCGTCGCCGCCACATACGGCAGATTCCGTCCCGTCTGCTCCGGAGTCCCCAATCCATAGCCGCAAAGGAAGGCGTCATCCACCAGAAAGCCGAAGTAGTCCGGCTGCAGCGGTACCCGGCGCGCCGACTGGCGATCCAACAGCGTAACCAGCTTCACCGAAGCCGCGCCCCGTCCTCGCAGGTCGCTCATGAGGAATTCGCTGGTCACTCCCGAATGCACCAAGCCCTCGACCAGCAGCACATGCTTGCCAGCAATCGCCAGATCGTGGCTGAACAGGATCTCCAACAGCGGGTTCTCGCCCTGCTTGCTCTGCTTGTATTTCGGCTTGATAAAGGCGCAGATGATGGGTACATCGACCGCTCGCACCAGGTCGGCCATGAACAGGAAGCTGTTCTCCAAAATCCCCAGCGCGACTACGGTCTGGCCGCGATAATCGTCGGAAATCTGCCGTCCCAGTTCGCGGACTCTTTTCTGAATCTGGTCAGACGAGATCACCTGGCGCAACCTGGCATTCGGCGAAGCATTCATAGCGGAAGTGGCGCCTCCGGCGTGGTGGTTTTGAAGGGCATGGCTTCAACCATGCCGTGAACTCCCAAAAGTCAGATGCCCCTTTAGGGGCTGGTCGTCCGACCGTTCGTCCGACCAATGGGAATGTTACATCATGCCCGCGATCTGGCGAATCCAAATCGCTTGCGCAGCCCCAGCCGGCGACCGAAAAGCCGCCGGAACCGCGAACCCCCGCATCCAGACCAGACCGCAGCCTTCGGCGATGGCCACTGGCCATAGCTTTTTCTCCGCTCCGGTCGCATGCCGGTCACTCAGCAACTCCTTGACTTTTCGTGCCGCCGCGGTATGCGCCGGCCTGAAACGATCTCCCGCCCGCCAGTTGCGGATCAGAACTTCCTTCGGCATGCGCCTCAGATCCAGCAACTGCCCACGCTCTCCCTCCGGAACGCCACCCGCATCCACCACCCGAGCTTCGATGCAAGCGCCCAGTTCGGGAACCTCCACCGCGCCCGGTACCTCTAAAGCGTATTCATAATCCGCCGCTTGTCGATGCGCCGCTTCGCCGCGAGCGCCGGGAGGTTCAAGTTCCAACAAAAGTTCCTGCCGTCCAAGTCGAAGATTCCGCCGGGAAAGATTCCGCCCGCCCGGTAGAACCAGTTTCTTGCCTGCCGGTCTTTTGCCTGCCGAACCTTTGTCCGCCGAACCGCGCGCCAGTTCAAGCGCCTCCTCGATCAGCCGGAACGAGATACTCAAATCGGGCGCGTTCGCTTCCAGCCATGCGCGTACCAGTCGGCGCTGGGCCGCCAGCGGAACTGCCAGCAGCGGCGCCAGTGGTAGAGACGCGGATGGCAGGGTCTCGGGCCGCACCACAGCCCCTAAAGGGGCATCTGATTTCGAGGAACTTGGGGTATCGCTAAAGCGATGCCCTGATACGAAGCTTACTTTTTCCGCAACCTGTTTAGCCACCGCTGCGGGCAACGCCGCCGCGACCTCCGGATGCGCCCGCTCCCAATGCTCCTCCTCGGCCCGCGCAATTTCCGCCAGCTCACCCATGTGTTCGATCGCGGCCTCGCCAAATTCTTCTACGATCATCGGCAGCAGACGATGCCGCACGCGATTACGAAGGAAGGCAATATCACGATTGGATGAATCCTCACGCCAGCCCTGGCCCCGCTCGCGCAGAAATTCCCGCAATGCAGCGCGCCGGAAGCCGAGCAGCGGCCGCACCAACTCGCCGAACGCGCGCCCCTGTTCTTCGAAAACGATCCGCGGATGAACCGCCGAAAGTCCACGAATGCCGGTGCCGCGAAAAATGCGCAGCAGCACCGTCTCCGCCTGATCGTCGAGAGTGTGAGCCGTCACCACCTTCGTAACCGGACCCTCCCGCGCCAGCTGGCGGAAAAAACCGTGGCGCAGTTGACGCGCGGCCGCCTCGATTCCGGAACGGATTTTGGAAATATGACGGCCGTCAACCGGCGCGTCACGAACAGCCAGTTCGAGCCCGTGCTGCCGCGCCAGCTTCGCGACAAACCGCTCGTCCTCGTCCGACTCTTCTCCGCGCAGCTTGTGGTTGACATGCGCAACCGACAGCACGATCCCCAACTCGGACCGCAACTCCAGCAGCAGGCAAAGCAAAGCCACAGAATCCGCCCCACCGGAAACCGCCGCGGCCACGCGGTCCCCGGCTCGCATCGAACCCTGCTTCCGAATTGTCTGCAACAGCCGCTCCGCCAGTTCGTGCACGGAGAAATGGTACAGCAGGAAACCAGTTGCCAGTTGCCAGTGCCCAGTTGCCAGTGCTCAGTAAATGGCTTTTACTGGCTACTAACAACTGGCAACTGGCACTGCCCTCTGCTATGCTGTTCCGCAAATGTGGGAAGGTTCACGCTGGACTGCCAGATTCCTGGTGGTGGCCATGCTCGTCTCGTCCTTTGGGCCGCTGACGATGGCCTGTGCCGCCCTGCCGGGAGCCATGCAGGGCATGCGCAAGCCTGTGTCCGGGCCCCCGGCGCAACCGGCGATGCAATGCCATCATGCGATGGCACAGTCGAGGCCGCCCCGGCCTGAATCCTCTCCGGTCAAATCTTCCGAACCTTCGTTTCAGGCCACCGATAACGGCAACTGCTGTCAGAACCATTGCTGCTGCGGCGCTACCACCTCCGAGTGGGCGCAACCTGCGTCCAATCTGCTTTCCTGTTTAAGTCTCCTGATCGAACCGGCGCGCCCTGCACAAGGCGCGGCCCTTTACGCGCGCGACATCTCCGGAGACGATTCCGCCCGCGCCCCTCCTCGCCGCTAACCCTTTTTTAGAAATTCTGAGAACAACAATGGCTGCGCCGCGTCGTCAGCCCCGAGAAGGCACGGGTGAGAGCTCGGTCGTCCCTCCGGGACTTGATTCATTTGTCGCACTTTTCCCAGCGCTAAAGCGCTGGGCTAAGCTCGGCCGCCCCTCCGGGGCTGGATTGTCGAAGAGGACCCGGGGCTGAATTGTCGAAGAGGACCCGGGGCTGAATTGTCGAAGAGGACCCGGGGCTGGATGTCGAAGAGGAAAAGACAAATCCATCCGGACCCGTAGGGCGAGCGCAGCGAGCAGGACGGATTTGTCTCTCCAGCGACATTTCCTGAGGACACAAAAAACATGACTCGCCTCAAGCTGCTGACGTTCGCTGTCTTGATCTTGATCGCCATATTGATCGCCCCAGCCGCAGTCGCCAACGACTATGGCGCCGTCCGCGGCGTCGTGCATGACCCGCAGCACCGTCCTATCGAAAATGCCATGGTGATGCTCAAGGCGAAATTGTCGGATTGGGCCAAGAGCGTTACCACGGACGCCAACGGTAATTTCCAATTCAACGCCGTTCCCCTCGGCGACTATGCGGTCAGCGTCGCCAGTAGAGGATTCGTGCAAACTTCACGGGATGTCACCGTCATCTCGGGATCTGTGCCGGTGGTTCACTTCCAATTGCAAGTGGCCTCGGCGAATGAAAAAATCCTCGTCTCGGGCGCGCCCGCCGTCGTCGCCACCGACAGCTTCACTCCGACCACGCTCGTCAGCCGGCTCGACATCGAGCGTACTCCGGGCGCCGACCAGACCAACAGTATGGCCATGATCACCGACTACGTCCCCGGAGCCTACGTGACCCACGACATGCTGCACATGCGCGGCGGCCACCAGACTACCTGGCTCCTGGACGGCATCCCCATCATCAACACCGCTATCGCGCAAAATCTCGGCCCACAGTTCGATCCCAAAGACATGGATTACGTCGAGGTCGATCGCGGCAGCTATGGCGCCGAGTTCGGCGACCGCACTTACGGCGTCTTCAACGTCGTGCCCCGCACCGGTTTCGAGCGCAACAACCAGGCCGAACTCACCCTCACCGCCGGCAACTTCTACCAGACTGACGATGAACTCAGCTTCGGCAGCCACACCAACCGCTTCGCCTATTACGCCAGCGTCAATGGCAATCGCAGCGATCTCGGATTGCAGCCGCCTGTTCCCCAAGTTGTGCACGACGCTGAAAACGGCGTCGGCGGCTTCGGATCTTTTATCCTCAATGTGGATCCCTCTAACCAGCTCCGCCTGATGACCTCACTACGGCGTGACTACTTCCAGGTGCCTTATGACCCGAATCCTAACGACATCGAGAACGGATCGATCCCTGCCAACAACTTCACCCCGCAATACCCCAGTATCGGCCTACGCGATGGCCAACACGAGACCGATGCCGGCGTCCTGTTTTCGTGGGTCCACACTTTCAACTCGCATCTTCTAACCACGGTCTCGCCGTTTTACCACTACAACAGCGGAGACTACGCCAGCAATCCCAACGACAATCCCGTTGCCAGCACGGAAAACCGCAGCTCCACCTACGTGGGAGGTCAGGCCACCGTCGCTGCCAACTACAGGAAGAACGATCTGCAAGTTGGATTCCTCGGCTTCCACCAGAGCGATAGCCAGTTCTTCGGGGCCGTCTTCAATCCGCTCGCATATCTTCCGCCCCAAACCGTGCCTCCAACTATCGCGGATTCCGAGAGCCCCACCGCCAATCTCGAAACCTTTTACATCGACGACAAATTCAAACCCTTTTCCTGGCTGACGCTCTCCGCTGGCATGCGCCCAACGTGGTTCTCGGAAGGCGACTTTGCGGCTTCCTCCACGCCGCCCATCTCCGAGTCCGCCATCAGCCCGCGTTTTGGCGCCACCGTCACCATTCCTAAGATTCGTTGGACATTCCGCGCTTTCTACGGACACTACTATCAAGCGCCGCCCATCGAGAGCGTTTCCGGGCCGGCCCTGATCAACTACACAGGGCAGCAAGGCTTCAACTTCATCCCCCTCCACGGCGAGCGCGACGAAGAACATCAGTTCGGCGTTACAATTCCTTACCACGGATGGGTCCTCGACGCCGATAACTTTCAAACCAACGTCGCCAATTTTCTCGACCACAACAACATCGGAGCGTCCAACATCTTTTTCCCCATCACCGTTTCCCAAGCCCTGATCCGCGGATGGGAACTCACGCTGCGCTCTCCCCGCATCGCCCGCCGTGCCCAGGTTCACCTCTCCTACTCCAACCAGATCGCCGAGGGCAGCGGCACCATCACCGGCGGCCTCACCGACTTCGCGCTCTCTCCCGGACTCTCTCCGCTCGATCATGACCAGCGCAATACGCTCAACGTGGGCGGCGACGTCAGCCTCCCGTGGCGCTCCTATGCCTCCACCAACGTTTACTACGGCTCGGGATTCCACAACGCTTTCCCCGGCGCGCCCTATCCCGGCGAGTATCTGCCGCCGCACACCACCTTCGATCTGTCACTGGGCAAAGATTTTGGAGAGCGCTTCACCGCGTCGGTCACCGCGTTAAACGTGACCAACCGCCGCGTCGAGTACGACAACAGCCTGACCTACGGAGGATTCCACTGGAACCTGCCGCGCCAAATCTATGTGCAAGTGCGCTATCGGTTTCGGTACTAGAGGTCTGAGTCGGTTGGGATGGACGCGGAAGCCGGCGGCGAACGATGGACCGTTTGGCCGGCATCGATCCCACAAGCACAGGGCTTGTTTGACGGTGTTCCGGTGCGCTCCGTATAATACAGAGCGTCAACACCCTGATTACCACGCTTGCGGGTTCGGCGTGAAGAGAGGCGGGCGTCATAAGTGCCTTGCGCGCTCGCTGGGCCGGTTTCAGGTCCATATTTCAGGTTTGTGTTTCACGTCTGTGTTTAATGTCTGTGTTTCAAGTCTGATGACTGATAGGCTCGGGTTGCGATCAGCCTCGTTGAGCCCGGCGAGCTGGAAGCTTCCAGCATTTCCGAAAAATCCGAAGGAGTTCAAAGAGATCCAATGATCAGCAAGTTCAGGTTAACGACTGGCAAGTTTATAATCAGCGACTTTGCGCGCGTCACCGTGATCGTAGTGTTCGGCCCCGCCCTGTTCGCTCTGGCCCAATCCCCCCCGGCGGCCGGCGCTCCCGCCGCTGCCAGTCCACCCAACGCTCCCTCCGCTACTGTTGCGGCGGCCCCGGTTTCGGGCACCAAAGTCGGCACTATCAACATCGAACAGGCGATTTTCGCCTCCAACGAGGGACGGCGCGATTTCGACGAGCTCGCCAAGAAGTTTGAACCCACGCAGAACAAACTGAAGGGCTTGGCCGACGAAATCGACAGCCTCAAGAAGCAGCTCAATGCCCAGCAGGACAAGCTGAATGACGAATCGCGCGACAAGCTGGTGAAGCAGATCGAGGCGAAGCAGAAGAGTTTCGATCGCGCTACGCAGGACGCGCAGGAAGATTTCCAGAACCAGCAGGGCGAGATCGGAAATAAGATCCTGACGAAAATGGCGCCGATAATCCAGAAATATGTCACCGAGAACGGTTACGGTCTTCTCCTTGACACTTCCCAGCCCTGGCCGAGGGGCCCAGTGATCGTGTCTGGATCGGCGATGGACATCACGCAACCGATCGTCGAAGCCTACAACGCGCACTCGGGTGTGCCGGCGCCCGCTGCGTCTAGCGCGGCTCCCAAGCCGGTGAAGCCGGCAACCAGTAAACCCGCTACGCCGGCGACCAGCAAACCCGCTGCGCCGGCGAGCACTCCGCCGAAACAGTAGTGACGCCGCTCGGGTGGTTTTGCCGCCAACTTATTTTCTAGGAGACCGCGTGCAGACGCGGTCTTTTTTTCGCCTCTGGATTTTTCGCGCCGGCAGCAAGCAAACATTAAGAAGTTAACATTGCCAGTTAACAGCGCGGCCCGGTGCGCTCGCTATAATCGACTATGTGAACGCGACGCGTCCCGATTTGTCGAAAATGCCCGAGCGCCGCTCGCTGATTCTCGACGGCCGGACTTGGGCGGAAGTTTCTCTGGCGGCGCTGGGAGAAAATTTTCACGCGGTACAAAAGCACGTCGGCGCCGACGTCACCATTTGCGCGGTGGTCAAAGCCGATGGCTACGGTCACGGTGCGATCAAGTGCGCGCGCACTCTCGAAGCCGAGGGCGCCGAGTGGCTGGGAGTGACCAGCGCCGCGGAAGGCCTGGCGCTGCGCGGCACCGGCGTTAGGGCCCGCATCCTGCTGATGACGGGAATCTGGAAGGGCGAAGAAGAGGGGATCGTCGCTCAGAATCTGACTCCCACGATCTGGGAACCGTGGCACATTGAGTCGCTGGAACGCGCTGCGGGCAAACGGCAGCTCGATCTACCGTCACATCGTTTGCCCGTGCATCTGAAGTTCGACACAGGCATGAACCGTCTTGGCGCGTCGCAGGATGCGTTGCCGCGTTTGTGCGAGATGTTATCCGCATGTAAGCACCTGAGCCTGGAAGGAATAAGCACGCATCTCGCGTCGGCGGAAGTGCTCGACGACGAAAACGCTGTGCGCCAGATGAAGTGCTTTGAAGAGGGACTTGCGGTCTTGCGGAATTACGGGCTCCGGCCTCCGCTGGTTCACATGGGAAATTCCGCCGCCATGAGCGCGCGGCCGGAGACGTGGAAGACCATGGTGCGTCCGGGAATCGCGCTCTACGGATATTCGCTGGCCTTCACGCGCGCCGGCGAGCCCGCCGCGGTGGCGGAGCTGCGACTGCGTCCGGTGCTTTCGTGGAAGACGCGAGTACTGACGGTGAAGGAAGCCGCAGCCAGACAAGCGATCGGCTACATGGGCACCTACGTGACCAAAGCGCGGAGCCGCATCGCGGTGCTGCCCGTCGGTTACGCGGACGGTTATCCGCGGCTGCTTTCGAATCGCGCGCGCGTGATCGTGCGCGGCGAATACGCTCCGGTTGTGGGACGCGTCTCGATGGACCTGACGATCGTGGACGTTAGCCACATTCGCGATGTCGCGGTAGGAGATGAAGTTATCTTGATCGGCGCCGGCAGCGGCAAGAGTGTGGATGCAGTGGAACTGGCGCGTCTATGTGAAAGCGTGCCTTACGAAATATTGTGCGGGCTGTCGCAGAGAGTGCCGCGAGTGTATCTCTGAGCCGTTAGCAGTCAGCACTCAGCATTCAGCCAGCAGGCTTCGTGTCAGGGTATCGCTTTAGCGATACCGTAAACTTGCGAATCAGAGCCCCTTTAGGGGCGAGGCGTCGGAGACTATGAATGCTGTGTCCTGACTGCTGAGTGCTGAATACTGCCGTTAAGCTGACTCAAGTCGCCAACCTTCGCCCCCTTGTTGTATTTCTAGAGTAGACATGCCCTCGCGCTACGCGCAATGGATGTACGACTGGGAGACCCGGCTCACGTCGGTGGACAACAACCGCGTGGTGCGTCCGCTGGACTGGGGACTGGAGTGGACCGACAGTTGGCCTGGCCGCAACGGCGGGCTTACTGGGCAGAACTCAGGACATGACTCGGGACCGGGCTCGCGGGATTTGCTAGAATTTTTCTCGCGCTTCAACGATCGCATCGTTCGGGCAAGCGACGACTTTTACTCTTACCAAAAGCCGGCGGATTTCCGGTTGGAGCGCCGCGAGGTTAAGGTGTTCAGCACGCGCGAAGCGCCCGACCCGCGCCTCGAAGAAAAAGTTCGCGGCACGCATGCGGAGTTTCTGCGCTTCACCTCGCCGGTGGTTACGCCTTTTCCCGAGAACAATCTCGTGAACGCGCGCTGGTTCCGGGCGCGCGGCCGCCGCGCCGTGGTTCTCTTGCCGCACTGGAACTCCGATGCGCTTTCATATACTGCCCTCTGCCGCGTGCTGAACTGGATGGGGATTGCGGTGTTGCGGCTGTCCATGCCGTATCACGACATTCGCCGGCCGGCGGAGATCGACCGCGCCGACTACGCCGTTTCCGCCAACATTGGCCGCACGCTCGATTCGGTGCGCCAGGGCGTGATCGATGTGCGCTGTTGTCTCGACTGGCTGGAAGCGCAAGGTTACAACCGGCTGGGGATCGTCGGCACGAGCCTGGGATCGTGCTATGCGTTTATCGCCACCGCGCACGATCCGCGGATTCAGGTGGCTGCGTTCAATCACGCCTCGACTTACTTTGCCGACGTGGTGTGGCACGGGCAGTCCACGCGCCACATCCGCGAGGGGCTCGAAACGGGAATTGATTTGGAGAATCTACGGCAGGTATGGCGCGCCGTCAGCCCGATGGTGTACTTCGATAAGTTTGCGCGCTGGCCGCGCCGCTCGCTCATTGTCTATGCGAAGTACGACATGACGTTCCTGCCGGAATTTTCAGAGCAGGTAGTCGAGCAATTCGAGAAGCACAAACTGGATCACAAAGTCGTCGTGCTGCCCTGCGGGCATTACACCATGGGGGAAACACCGTACAAATACATGGACGGGTGGCAGCTGGCGAGTTTTCTAAGGACGGCGTTCGATTGAAGAGCGCGTAACCGCAGCGTCTAGGCTGTCCACTGCGTTACTATAGGCCTAGCGGGGTGAGCATGACGCAGATGACAGCGGAGGTTTGCAAGTTGTTAGAGCAGGCGTTGTCGCTCTCGGTCGAGGAACAGGAAGCGCTGGCGGAATCGCTGATTTCCAACCTCGGCGGCAAGGTCGACGAGGGCGTTCAACAGGCCTGGGAAGCGGAGATCGGAAAGCGACTCGCGGATCTGGACTCGGGCAAGGCAAGGACCACTCCATGGGCGGAAGTGCGCAGGCGCAATTTGGCTAAGCTGCCCCATGCCCACTGATTCGGTGGAGTTTCACGAGGAAGCCACTGCCGAATATGACGCGGCGTTTGACTGGTACCTGGAGCAGAGCCCCGATGCCGCTCGCAAGTTTGACGCTGAAGTGGATCGGGCACTGGCACACATCCTTCAAGCTCCTCAACGATGGACAGCCGGTCCGTATTCCACGCGCAGGTTTTTGCTCAGACAATTCCCTTTTATCGTGATTTACCGGCAACTCGCGTCAGCACAAATTCAAATCGTGGCGATCGCCCATACCAGCCGAAGACCGGGATACTGGATGGGCCGAATTTAGCCCGCTGGATTTGCCGGGATTGACAGAACGGAAGCAGAGTCAACCGCCCGGCTGTTCCCCGCCTTCGGGCTGGGCGAAGCACTCGCCGGGGCTGACCCGTTCGCAGATACGCGCGGCCCGCCATTGACATTCGGCTTCGCGTTCGCTGACGGCAAGGCCCTTACATAATGCTGCATTTTGTAGAGGCTGATCCCGCTTAACAGGTACTTCTTTTGGGCTTCGCTAAGCGGCGGGTTGAGACAATCGGCGAAGTCGCCGAACAGGTGAATTTCTGATTGGTCGCGGCGGATTTGAGCGACGGTTTCGTCCATTGTCTTGGCCGGTGGCGCGGTCGCGCATCCCACTAAGACGGTGGCGGCGAGAAGGGCGGCGGCGACTAGGCCGCGTCCGCGTGGCCGCGGGCTGAGGTCGTCGAATGCGATACTCCTGTGGCAATCACTTTGCGTCATGAAGTTGCCCGCAATTTCACCTGAGACTCCTTGGCCGCAAGCGCCTGTAGGACGTTGAACAAGAACCAACCGGCCCCCGGTACCTGTTGCGGAGCAAAGATCTTCTCTTTCGCGCCGTTCTTGCAGATACCCACTGCGTCCGAATACGGTTGGAAACGCACGATTTGGTTGTACGGCAAGCGGAAGTTGACACCTTTCTCCGTCCCGCCGAAGTATATGGAACGCGGGGTCATTAGGAAATCTCCGTAATCCACCTCTTGAAGGGATGTCGACTGCTCTCTATGACCACGCACCGCACCGAAATGATAATAGAGCCCGCTAGCAACTCGGATGCTTGCTCCGCTGTAGCCACCAACGTAAGAGCTTGCCGTCTGTTCTTCGCTCAGTAGGACGTTCGCTATCCCAAAGAATGGCACCTCTCCCGTCTGTACGTTGAAATTAATCCGCCCTTGGTATGGGTCTATTTGGTCGTGGAGCACCGTCCATATCCCGAAGCTAAACACCATCGCTCTGAATCCTGCGGTCTTCAGTACGTCATCTTGTGTTAGCCCCGTTGCCAGGTAAATATCAGAAATAGCCGAAAATTCAGGGTTGCTAATCGGCTGCGCCATACTTCGCTTTTCTGCCCCTTGACTCCAACCCTCTTTGATGGCGGGTAGGAGCTGCTCTTGCGGGACGGCGGCATCAGCAACTATCTTGTCCAGCTGCGCGCTGATTTCGCCATACTCCCTACCCCCCACGACGGCATCCGCTACGCATGTCTTCAGAGTTTCGATTCCTCGGTTTGACTTTTGAATGCAGCTCTCATGTGCTTCGCTGAACCAGCCGGCGTTCTGGCCGCAATACCGACAGATGCTCATAGCACGATGATCCTGTGTCGCAGGGGACAAGACAAGCCTACGAAGGCGGACAGCACGAAGGTGGACAGTTGGGCCGATGAACCGAGTCAGCCAGAGAAATTCCGCCGCGTTCGGTTCGCCGATTCACAGTCTCAACGACAAAGTTCCTCCCGACAAAGCAAAGTAGCTTCCGTTCCTAACGATGCCGTCTCATTGCTGCTTCACGAGCGGGAAGTCAACTACTTCGTCTTTTCCCGGAATTGAGTCCGTCCGGGGAATCGACGGATGTTTATCAAGCTCGTAATCGGACCCGGGCCCGAGGTCTGTGAAGTTGGAAAAGATGAAGGGAACTCCTTCTGATTGCAGGACTGAGTTCCCATCAGTCACCTGGAAATGAAGATGCGGAGCCGTGGCCTGGCCAGTGTTTCCGAGGCGAGCTATGACAGCTCCACGAGCGACGTGATCGTGCACGGCAACTTTGATGCTTCCCGTCTGTAAATGAGCATATGTGACGTAGCGGTTAGGGGCGATGCGAAGAATGACGTAGTTACCGACAATGTTATCAAGCGTGACTTGCTTGGGCAGGACGCGCGGCGTGTTCTCCGGTATTCCGTCCAGCACTTGAGTGACTTCGCCGTTGGCTACGGCGTGAATCGGCTCGCCGTAGCCCCACCAGTTTTCATTGCGAGTGGTTCCGTCATGATGAGAATCCCCGTTGGGGCCGACTTTGACCCAATCGGCCGCGAACCTCTGCGCTATGTGAATCTGGCCGTCGATCGCCGAGATAGAGCGACGGTGGCTCGAATCGTTCGCGGGTCCATCCCCTGCGACCCATACTCCACCGTCGAAAGGAGAGCTGATTGCTGGTACCGCGTCCTGACTTACCAGAATTTGAAAATCTTCGAGCGTTGATTCTGCCGGGACGCCTTCCATTCCTGCGCCTGACGCGCCCGCCGCAAAGACCAATCGATGCCTCAAACTACTGGGCGCTCGTGTATCTAATCGTCGTATATCTGATCCAAGCTCAATCCAGAGAAAGACCACAGCGCGTCTCCCCGGACCGATGATCTGCGAGTCCTTGGCTCCGCTGCTTGAACCCACTTCAAGCATCGTCGCCGACAAGGCGTCGCCTGAAATAGTCTTAAGCGAGTGACTTTTGTCCGCGTCCGCGAAGACCTCCAGTCGCTTCAACGTCAAAGGCACTACGTCAAAATTCGTGATGTGTAACTCGTACGCCAACACATTCCGTTCTGCCACCTTAACCGGCATAGGCGGCGACGGGCAAACCACTTCGACGCGGGGGCCTCTCTCTCTTGCGAATCCAGCTTGCAGCATCCCGAGAACCATTGCGAACGTCAGAAACAACCGTACCTTGATTGCAAAAGATAGACGCATGATTTCGTACTCCTCACCTTGCCCGGCCGCGAGCAAGATCGATCACCTAGTCGCAATATCGGCAGGCGCGGCATTGAAAAATATTGTCCGGGAAGCCACGAGCCTCTGCAACGCGAACGAAGTAACCGCTTCGCATTCTTGCGCTACAGGCCGTGGGACAGATGGCGGCGCTGATTCCCCGATTTGCGCTATTTCCTGGCCGTGACCTGGTCCGCAATTTTGTCGTACTCGGTCTTCGGCATGATGTGCCGGGTCACCAGTTCGCCGGGTTCATTATAGGGGCGTCCCGCAATCACCCGGTCTGCCTCTTCCGCAGTCATCCCCGGCAGGTTCCGCAACTGATCTTTTGTGGCCGTGTTCAAATCGAGGGGCTTGTTGCGGTTCCAGCCCTCGCGTAGGCCTTCCGCCACGGCCTTGGCATCGTTCTTCGCTTCTGCCGTCGCTTCTGCGGTTTTTTCTTTGATTTGTTGCGGGCTGGGCTGCTGATTACAGCCGAGGAGCGCAGCCAGCAGCAAAATTGCGATAACGTGCCAATATCTGAGGGAGTCCATTTTGCTCACGTTTCTCCGGTGTTGTATCCGTTCTATTGGATGATATCTCGTCCTGCCTGGTTGGTGCGACAGGAGTGTCCGCGCCTTCGGCCGCGCCCTTCCCCGAAATCCTGCATGAGCATGGGGTCGTCCCTCCGGGACTTAGTCTTAGATCTGGCTGCCTACCCAGCGCTGAAGCGCTGGGCTAAGCTGGTTCGCCCCTGCCGGGGCTGGAACTTCTGACGGCTGGTCGCCGCCAGCTAACAGGCTGGTCGCCGACGGCTGAGAGCTGCGACTGAGAGCTGGCAGTTGATAGCTGAGACCTGACAGCTGAGAGCTGCTATCTGGCAGTTCCTACTCGACCGTCACCGACTTGGCCAGATTTCTCGGCTGATCTACATCGCAGCCGCGGCGGACGGCGATGTGGTAGGCGAGCAGTTGGAGCGGGACGATTTCCAGAATC
>CAWCRQ010000128.1:0-89291 GCA_963797885.1 uncultured Acidobacteriaceae bacterium
TCCGCTGTTGGCTTACTTCAAAGATGCGCAAGATTTTGACGGAATCGGCTTCAGCACCACCATCCATCTTGCCGGCAAGTCAGCCGCCAGCACCTCCGAAGCCGTGGAATTCTTCTTCCCGCTTTCCTCTCTGCGCTGCTACGAGAAGTACGATTGTACCGGCCAGCAACTTCTGGACGCTGGAACCGTGCTCATCAATGGCGAACGTGTGGCCCTCGATCTGCAAATCGCCGAGGGCGGCTCCAGCCACTGAAATGCCTTAAGAGGGCTCAATTTCGCTTCCTCTGAGGCGAATCGGCAACTGCAATAGGATTACAAGCACGTGTGATCCGGATCACAGAACCTCCGCCCTCAAGAAGTTCAGTATGAGAGTTTGTAGATGCGGGGCTGTAGATGTATTCTCGTTCAGTTGAGCCAACCGCCCAACTAAAACTCGAATGGAGCTTAAAGATGAAGAGAATTAACGTCCTAGTGTTTATCGTCGCAGCAGCCTTGGCTGTCATCCTAGCCCTCCCCCCATCGGCGCATGCGCAAGACGCCGCGGCACTTTACAAATCGAAATGTGCCATGTGCCACGGCCCTGATGGAAAGAAAACGGCCGGCCACGATTTCACATCTGCCGCCGTGAAAAAAGAATCGGATGCCGATCTAGATGCCGTCATTACGAACGGCAAGCCCCCCAAGATGCCCAAGTATGGAGATAAGTTGAAGCCGGAAGAGATTAAGGGCCTGGTGGCTTACATCCGGACGCTGAAATAGTCCTGGCTGGTTCTGTCATTAAGCAGGAAGACTGGCGGGCGTGCCGGCTGATCCGGCGCCGGGTGTTGGAGTGTGTCCACGCACTGGCGCATAGAAGGAGACTAGCGGTTTCAAATGACTCTGCGAGAACGCATCCGAGACTGGGCGCAGCCAATCTACTATCTGGGGCAGAATCCCATTACCCTGACGGGCGCGGTGGTCACGACCAGCACCGCGCTCACCACCATCGCCTTCTGGTTTTATGACATCTTCTTGCCGGGACCGCCGCATCCTTATATTGGCCTTCTGGTCTTTCTCATCCTCCCGGGCATGTTTGTACTCAGCTTGCTGCTGATCCCACTCGGCATCTGGCTCAGGCGGCGAAGTCTGCTCGCGAGCGGGGAACTGCCAGAGATTTTCCCCGCCATCGACCTGGGACAGCCCGTGGTGCGGCGCACCCTGGAATACGTGGCCGCGGCGACCGTGCTCAACCTGCTCCTCGTTGGGACTGCATCGTACCAAGGCGTGCAGTACATGGATTCGACCGAGTTCTGCGGGCAGACTTGTCACACCGTGATGGATCCCGAGTTTACGGCCTATCAGAATTCTCCCCACTCGCGTGTGGATTGTGTCGCGTGCCACATCGGGCCGGGCGCGTCGTGGTTTGTGCGATCGAAGCTTTCCGGCCTGCGGCAGGTCTTCGCGGTAACCTTCCACACTTATTCGCGCCCCATTCCTTCGCCCGTGAAGTACCTCCGCCCGGCGCGCGAGACCTGTGAGCAATGTCACTGGCCGCAACGCTTTACCGGAGGCAAGTTCCTGGTGAATACCAGCTACAAGGACGACGAAAGAAACACACCGCAAAAGGACGTCTTGCTGCTGAAGGTGGGCGGAGGCACCTGGCGGGGTTCGGTCGGCATCCATGGGCGCCACCTCGCCGACAACGCGCGCATCCGCTATATTTCGACCGACGCTGAGCGGCAGACGGTCCCGGCCGTGTTTTACACCGACGATACGGGAAAGACCACCGAATTCATTTCCAGCGATGCCAAGCCCACCAAAGAACAATTGGACAAGGGAGAGCATCGTGTGATGGATTGCGTCGATTGCCACAACCGGCCCACGCATGCCTTCGACTTGCCCGAAAACGCCGTGGACAAGCAAATGTCGATCGGCCTCATTAGCCCGGATCTCCCCTACATCAGGAAAAAGGCGGTCGAGGTTCTCAAGGTGGATTATCCCACCCGCGATGTGGCGCAGCAGCGCATCACTGGCGAACTCAACAATTTCTATCGCACCAATTACCCGCAAATCTACGGGACGCGGCGCACACTGGTGGAGCAATCGGTCAAGGAGGTGGCAGCAATCTACCTGCGCAACGTCTTCCCAGACATGCGTCTGACCTGGGGCACGCACCCGAATAATCTTGGGCACAACGATTCGCCGGGCTGCTTCCGCTGCCACGACGGCAGTCATACCAGTGCCGATGGTCAGACCATCACCAACGATTGTTCCGCGTGCCACGACGTTCTAGCATCCGGGGAAGAAAATCCCAAGGTTCTGTCCGACCTGGGAATGAAGTAAGCATTGCCGAAAGCTGGTTCATGAATCCGTTTTGGGAGGGCACGGCTTCACAGTCTGCGGAAAAAGTCGGGTTTCGTATCAGGGTATGCCTTTAGGCACACCGCAAGTCGCTGAAATTGGTTCCGGCTCTAGCCGCTGCTGGCAGCGGAAGAACTCAGTCCACGCGGGTTTTGGAAGGGCACGGCTTCAGAGCCTGCCCTGAGCGAAGCCGAAGGGTGCCGTTTAGGGCCCGCAAGAATTGGGGGCTTTAGCCCCTGAGGGACGAGCCTTCCGAGTTGCAAGGCATTTATGAAACCAGCCCGAAAGTTTGACATGGCTGAAACAAGAATGGCTGAAACAAAAGATGTGCGAAGAAAGTGCCGTGCTGGTCTGAGAATTATCGTTGCGACGCTCGTCGCCACGGCGTTCTCCCTGCTGTTTGCGGCACGCCCCGCCCGCGCCGCCGACCAGCCCGGAGCGGAATGTCTCGCGTGCCACGGCGACAAGAGCATGAGCACCACGCGAGCCGGCAAAACGGTTTCGCTGTACGTGGACGGAAAGAAATTTGCCACTTCGGTGCATGGTAGCTTGGGGTGCACTGGCTGCCACGCCGACCTGGAAGGAAAGGATTTTCCGCACGAGAAGCCGGCGCCGGTAAAGTGCGGTACGTGCCACTCCACCGAGCAGGAGCAACATGCCCGCTCACTCCACGGCAAGGCGGTTGCGCGCGGCGATCCGCTGGCGCCCCGCTGTGTGAATTGTCACGGAAACCACGATATCTATCCGGTGAAGGACCCGCGATCAGCGGTGGCGCCAATGAAAGTGCCCTTCATTTGCGGCGAGTGCCATCGCGAAGGAACTGCTGTTTCGCGCAATCGCGAAATTGCCCAGAGCAATATTTTGGAGAACTACTCCGAGAGCATCCACGGAGAGGCGTTGCTGAAGAAGGGACTGGCAGTGGCCCCGACCTGCGCCACTTGCCACACCGCGCACTCCATCTTGCCCCATACCGACCCCGCTTCCTCGATCAATCGCCGGAATATTGCCGCCACCTGCACGAAATGCCATACCCAAATCGAAGCGGTCCACCGCAAGACCATTCGTGGAGAGCTTTGGGAAAAACAGGCCAACGTCCTCCCCTCCTGCCCGGACTGCCATCAGCCCCATAAGATCCGGAACGTCTTCTATGAACTGGGTATGGCCAACGCGGACTGTCTGCGTTGCCACGCCGACGAGAAACTGCGGCGCGCGCGCGACGGGCAATCCATGTACGTCAGCGTAGGCGAGGTGAGCCATTCGCGCCACAACAAGGTTGCCTGCAGCCAGTGCCACTCGGAAGTCAATGCCTCCCGCGTGCGGGCTTGCGAGACCATCACCCATGGGGTGGACTGCACCGCTTGCCACGATGAAATTGGCAGGCAGTACGCTGCCAGCATCCACGGACAGCAGGTTGCCAAGAAAGATCCGAATGCCCCGATCTGCAAGGAATGCCATGGCACGCATGCCATCCTTGGCAAACAAGACCCGCAGTCGGCGACCTTCGCGACCAACGTTCCCGGGCTTTGCGCGCGCTGTCACCGCGAGGGCCAGAAGGCTGCGGTGCGCTACATCGGGAACCAGCACGAAATCATCACCAACTACACCGAGAGCATTCACGGAACTCTACTAAAGAACGGCCTGACGGTGACGGCGACCTGCACCAGTTGCCACACCGCTCACCACATCCTTCCCCGAAGTGATCCGGCATCGAGCGTGAACGCAAACAACGTGCCGGACACGTGCGGCCAGTGCCACCACGGCATCGAGGAGCAGTTTGAGAACAGTGTCCATGCCAAGCGGGTGAGCGGATACAGCAAGCCACTCCCGGTTTGCAACGATTGCCACACGGCTCATGCCATTCATCGCACGGATGAGAATAGCTTCCGGCTGACCGTGATGGGGACGTGCGGACGCTGCCACGAGGAGATCGCCAAGACCTATTTTGATACCTATCACGGGAAGGTCTCGAAGTTGGGATACACGAAAGCGGCAAAGTGCTATGACTGCCATGGCGCTCACGACGTCCTCAAGGTGACCGATCCACGCTCGCACCTTAGCCGGGCCAACGTCGCGGCTACCTGCGGTAAGTGCCATGCCGGCGCGACCCGGCGCTTCGCCGGATACCTGACCCACGCCACTCACCACGACCCGAAAAAGTACCCGTTCCTCTTCTACACCTTCTGGGGCATGACTACGCTGCTCCTGGTGACATTCGTGGTCGGTGGCATGCACACGCTGCTCTGGTTGCCCAGAGCTTTCCAGATGCGCCAGGAGTTGCGCGCCGAGGAAGCGAAACGCGAGGCAACGCCGGAAACTCCCCCCGCCAAGGAAATCATTAAGGAGGGCTCGGATGCCTAAGGGCGAAGTTCCAGAACGCCAGTTCGTCCGGTTCTCCCGGCTGCAGCGGATCCTGCACATCTGCATGATTGTGAGCTTCATGTGCCTGGCGCTGACGGGGTTGACCCTGAAGTTCTCCTACACGAAGTGGGCCGCAGTGCTTTCTCATCTGCTCGGGGGATTCGAAAGCGCCGGCAATATTCACCGCAGTGCCGCCCTCGTGATGTTCGGAGTTTTCATTACCCATCTGGTGGACCTGTACCGGTTGAAGAAAAGGGAGCACGGTTCGTGGCTAGCGTTGCTGCTGGGACCGGACAGCATGATGCCGAACCGAAGGGACCTAACGGAGTTCGTGGGCACGCTGAAGTGGTTTGTCGGCCGGGGCGAGCGGCCTGCCTATGGCCGCTGGACCTACTGGGAAAAATTCGACTATTTCGCGGTGTTTTGGGGGATCGCGGTGATCGGTTCCACCGGCCTCACCCTGTGGTTTCCGGTGCTCTTCACGCGCTTTTTGCCGGGATCGTTCCTCAACGTCGCCACCATCATTCACAGCGACGAGGCGCTCCTGGCCACGGGCTTCATCTTTACCGTGCATTTCTTCAATACCCACCTGCGCCCCGAAAAGTTTCCCATGGATATCACCGTATTCACCGGGCGCATGCCGCTGGAAGAATTAGAAAGAGACAAGCCCAGAGAGTATGAAGCCCTGGTCGCCAGCGGGCAGCTGGAAGAACACATGGAGGAGGCGTATCAACCAATCGTCACCCGCACCATTCGAGCCTTCGCCTGGGCAGCGCTGACCGTGGGATTCTTCATTGTGCTGTGGATCATCTATGCGATGTTGTTCGCATACCGCTAGAGCCGATTTGCGGTTGATTGTTTGCAGTTGAATTTTTGCACTTGAATTAACGAGAAGGGTCTGGAAATGCGCGCGACTCGGGTTGCTTTGATTTACCTGGCTGTGATTTTGACTTCGGCCGTGGCATTCGCTGCGGCCGCCGCAGACCATGAATGTCTGGCCTGCCATGGCGAAGCCGGAATGAAGTCGGCCGCCGGGAAAAGCATTTCCATCGACCCGGCCAAGCATGCCGCCAGCGCCCACGGGGTTCTCGGCTGCAAGGATTGCCACACCACCATCAAAGAGTTCCCGCATCCCGCCAAAATCGCCAAAGTGCAATGCGCCACCTGCCATGCGGACGAGGCCAAAGCCTTCCCCGCCAGCGCCCACTCCATCCTCGGAGAATCCGCGTGCGCAACGTGTCACGGCAGCGTGCACGACCTCACCACGGCCGAAAACCTGATTCCCGGAAAGTGCACAGAGTGTCACGCGGACGAAGTGAAGGACCTCGCCTCCAGCATTCACGGCCAGGTCGCGAAACACGGCGACAAAGACGCCCCCAAATGCGTCTCCTGTCACGGTCCCATCCACGCTGTGAAAGCCTCCAGCGAAGCCGACTCGACGGTGGCTCGCAAGAATCTAGCGGATACCTGCGCCAAGTGCCACAGCGATGCCGGCTTTTTGTCGCGGCACAACATTCCCGTGGCGCATCCGGTGGCGTCCTATAAGGCCAGCGTTCACGGGCGCGCGGTCGCGCTCGGCAAGGAGGCCGCAACCTGTTCCAGTTGCCATGGCAGTCATGGCATCTATCCCGCCACCGATACCCGATCCAAGGTCAATCACTGGAAAGTGCCGGAGACCTGCGGCCAATGCCACAAAGAAATCGCCCGCGAGTTCAACGAGAGTGTCCACGGCGTAGCGGTCAAGGCCGGCGTGCGCGATGCGCCCGTTTGCATCGACTGCCACGGCGAGCACCTCATCATGGACCCGTCCAACCCGGCCTCGCCCTTAACTGCCGAGCATGTCTCCGCCCAGACCTGCGGCCGTTGCCACGGCGATCCCCGCCTCGCCCTGCGCTATGATTTGCCCGCGGATCGCCTGCCCTCCTACGCCGGCAGCTATCACGGCCTGGCGCTGCAAGAAGGCAAAGTGAGAGCGGCGAATTGCGCGTCGTGCCATGGCGTGCATTCCATTCTTCGCTCCAGCGACCCGCGCTCCACCGTCAATGCCGCCAACCTGCCGAAAACGTGCGGGGCATGTCACCAAGGCGTGGCCGAAGCCAAATTCGCCATCGGTCCCATCCATGTCCAGACCGGCGCGGGCCCCAATAACCCGGTGGTGGAGTATATTCGCTGGACCTACCTGGTGCTGATCCCGGCGACGCTGGGCTTCATGCTGCTGCACAACCTGCTCGACTTTCTGGCGAAGCTAATTCGCCGCCGCCCGCGCAAGGAATCCGGCGAGATGGTAGTGCGCATGAACCTGTGGTTCCGCATCGCGCACTGGGGCATCATGGTAAGTTTCCCGACGCTGGTGTTCACCGGATTTGCCTTGAAGTATCCGGAACTTTGGTGGTCCAAGCCGCTCCTGCTCTGGGAGTCTGCCGCCGGTTGGCGCGGCGGCCTGCACCGCACCGCAGCCGTCGTCATGCTCCTGGCCATCGCCTACCACTTCGTGCATCTGGCGCTGAAGAAGCCCGATCGCTCCTTCCTGTGGGCCATGATCCCGACCATCAAGGACGCCACCGACATGCTGGACGTCTTCCGCTACAACCTCGGTCTCACCAAACAGGAGCCGAAGTTCGCGAAATTCAACTACGCGGAGAAGGTGGAATACTTGGCCTTTATGTGGGGTAGCGTCGTCATGGCCGTCTCCGGTTTCCTGCTATGGTTCAACAATTTTGCCCTGCGCCATTTCCCGAAGTGGGTGACGGACGCGGCCACGGCCGTGCATTGGTATGAGGCGATCCTAGCTACGTTCTCCATCCTAATCTGGCACTTCTACATGGTGATCTTCGATCCCATGGTCTATCCCATGGATACCGCCTGGCTAAACGGAAAAATCCCAGCCGACCATTACCGCCATTCCCGCCCAGAATATTTCCGAGCCCTGGAACGGGCGCACCAAGTCGAGCTACCCACCGATCCTTCCGGCTACAGAGATGAGCAGGGAACTGTCGATGATCGCCCTTCATACAAACCAGGCGACTGACCACCAGCGACGAACTAGCACCACCACAATTTGTCATCCTGAGCGAAGCGAAGGACCCCTGCACTCGGCTGCGGGCACCGGGCGCCGGATGCCGCTCTGGGCACGGCTTTCAGGAGCTGCGTTTAATCGAACAGACTCTCCTGGTGCTCGATGCGGACATGCCCCCCGATATTTTCAAGGACGGCGCGGGCGGATATCTGCGCGAGTTCTTTCGGCTCGACCTTATGCAGGCCTCCGCCGTATACACGGCCTTCTGACAGAAGCTGCGCCGGCGTGATGCGCTGGAGCGCCTCGAACACCCTCGCTTCAAGTTCCGGGTGGTTTGTGAGCGCCTCCTGCAAGCGGCTCTTTGGATAAAGCATCAGATACACATTGTGTGCGGTCGCTTGTGATCGATTCCATATGAACCGGAACGGATGCTTCCCGTTTCTGGAGCGCCCCATATAGGTGCAGAGGAAAGGTGCGGGCGGGCGCCGCTCCTGCGAGTACCACGGAGCACGGTGACTTGAAAGATAAGCATCGTGCACATCTTGGGTGCGGCCATGCTGCAGATATTCGTGGAGGCGCGGCCACTTCGCCTTAATCTTCTCTTCGGGTTCGTTGCAGTCGAGCAGGTAGAGCCGGGGAGACACGGCGGGGGCTCCATCTGGAAGCGCCTCGACGATGTCGGCGGTGATATTCCGCGGGCCGGGCAGTATCGGCTTGAGGAACCGGCGCGGAATTTGCCGTTCGTCGGCCTGCTGCGAAGTCATGATGAAAAAGCTGTTGGAGCCGGTCGCGAGTCCGCGCTTGATGGTGAAGATGTCGCCCAGCGTCAGCTTGCCGGCGCCTTCCACGGTGGTACGGGCCGGGAACTGTGTCCATTTGCGAGAGCGACGGAGCACGTCAAGGGGTATGTGCGCTTCACTCTGCGGGCTGTCAATCGGCCCTGCGAACGAAAACCGGATGCGATGTCCTGGCGGAGGCGATGATTTGCGAAACACCACAACCGCAGACGACACCAGCGCATCTGCGAACTGTACATCCGTCGGGCAGAAGCGATGGATATGCAGCAGCGTCACCCGCTCTGAGAGATACCGGCGAAGGGTCGCTCCGTAATTCACATCCATGAATTCCGAGGGAATGAGCCAGATGGCAAGCCCCTGCTCTTCCATCCAGTCATGGCACAAAAGCATGAAGTAGCAGTAGAGTCCCGCAAGGCCGCTGATTTCCATGTTCAGGGACTGTGCCAGACGCGTCTTTAGGCGGTTCTTCTCGGGTCCCGATAAATGATGGTGGCGGACATACGGCGGGTTGGTGAGCACGAGGTTAAATCGCTCGGCCGGAGGCTCCTTCGTGAAGTCCCCCCGCACGATATTGAGGCCGGTCTCGCCCCAGAGGTCTTCGGCGCTCTTCGCAAATAATGGGTCAAGCTCGATTCCGGTGGCGGCCTTGATTGTCTCGGGCGCGAAGGTTTGTCTGAGCGCCGAATAGAAAGAGCCGGTGCCAATCGCGGGGTCAAGGAAGCTGTGAGGCCCCTCCCCTGCCTGCTCCCGCGCATAGCGCGCAATGCATAAGGCAAGCTCGGGAGGTGTAGCGAACTGACCCCATCTGTTACGTTCGGCGGAAGTTTTCAGGGCGTCAAGGCGGGCCTGGTGTTCCTGGCGCCTTCCCTCCCTGCTGTGCGATGCGGCAATTCCCATGAACAAACCTTTAGATTCCGAGCTGGCCAAAGTCCTTGGTCCGGTGTTCCCAGATCCAGTCTATGCCTTCAGCCGCCTCATAGCCGAGATAGCCCGGATCAAAATAGCCGCACAGGAAAAGCACAAACTGCACCTCTTCGCCGTAGGTGGCTTTGAGGTGGGTAATCTTGATGGCCTCTTCCTTGCGTCGCTTGTTGACGTTAGTGAAGTCTCCGGCGGATTTTGCCTCTATCAGTATCGGCAGATGGGGAAGTTGCGCCTTCCTGGGCTGAATCACTGCGTCGATGGGAACCTTCACCATCTTCGCTTCTGCGTTGGGAGACTTTACGAGGACATTCATCCGGAAACAGAACGTGCCGGGCTCCATCTCATTAAGCGCGACGGCGGCAGGGTGCGCCTTCAACTTATATCCGCGCTCGGTCAGGTATTTCTCGATGAGAGCGAGTTGGCGTTTCTCCTGGGCATTTCGCACGATGGGCTCGGCCACGGCCCCGCAGAGCCGGTCGGCGACGATGGTGGAAGAGCGGTAGCGTTCTTCCTTGGTGGGTTTGCGGTTCTCTTCCAGCCACGGAAAGATGTCCACGTCCAGCATTCGCGAGAGGATACGAGTGATTTTTCCGAGGTGTTCCTTAAGGAGTTCCGGGGACAGAAGCCGGGGAAGCTTGCCCTCCTCAAGGCAGCCGACAAAATTCTTGGTTGAATCGGCAAGGCCGATGAGTCGGTCGCGTGCCAGCGGAGGACATGTGGACATGCGCAAAGTCGGCAGGATGCCGGGATTGGCCTTGATGACATCTGGCGTGATTGTGGTCAGGTCTTTGGTGAGCGTAAGGCCTCGCTCTACGCTCTCGATGGTCTTCTTGCGGGTCTCGCGATAAGCCTTGGGCGCAAACTTCATGAACCATTGATTGAACTGGTCAACCGAGGCGCGCGTGTCGGATTTCCACAGATCTGGCTTGTTTGCGTTGATGGGCATGGACTACCTTAGCAACCGCTCAGAAGATGCGGATTCAGCGAACTTGCATTGTAATCCTGTTTAGCCCGCCAGGCTGGGTTGCTGGACGGGCGGCCCGTCCACGCTTCCGCTTGGGCGGGGCCCCTGACTTTTTTTCATCACAAACGCCGAGTGAGCACCATCACAGCCCCCCAACCTCCCGTCGGCGACAATGGAGATCGACCCTGTGGCAGGACAGAGGTGTGCCCGTCACCAAGAGGGCCCTCGAACCTGCCCAGCCCCACTCCTGCCGGCACCGACGGCAACCCAAGTCGCAAACCCGGGGGAAGACCCCCGACCGGGTGCCCGCCCACCAAGAAAATGAGTTTTGTAATAATTACAGCGTAATAAGTACCCACTTGTGTCTCTTTAACCACAACCGACACCCAGCATTATCAATGACTTGCAACCCGACCCCTCGTCCCAAAGTTTGTGTGTATTGCTTACGTACATACATAAGTATACGTACAATTACACCTGCACAAAGTGTTCGACGTGGAACATTGTACGTACAATCATGGCCACCCTATCAGCGAAGAGACGACGAAGACATGCTCTCAAAAGGAACGGGGCCGGTAGGAGGAGGACCGGCCCCGACGAGTGGCTTATACTTCCCGATGCTTCTAAGCTGTGATAAGCGATTCCAAAGCAACGCGGTCCGGAATCACAAGCGTAGAGCCGCTCTGCTGGATGAGATGCTGCTTCTTGAAGCCCGCGAAAAGCCGGCTGACCGTCTCGCGCGAAGAGCCGATCATCTGCCCGATCTCTTCGTGAGTCAAACCCAGCTTCACTTGGCTGGGGTTCTTGGATGTGGTGTTCTGGTCGAGCCATCCGACTAGCAGCCGAGCCAGCTTTTCGCTGGCCGAGTCGGAAAGGATGAGGTCACGGATTTCGCGGCAAGTGCAGGCGTAATCCTGGCTGATGTGCTGCGTCACCCACAGGGCAAACTCGCCGTGCTGGCGCATGAGGTGCAGCAAATCGCTGTGTCGCAGGAAGCTGATCTCGGACGGCTCCTGGGTCTCGGCCGTGGCTTCATACGGGCGTCCGGAAACAACCGCGGCAACTCCCAAGGGGCAACCGGGGTCGACAATACGCAGAATCAGTGTCCTGCCGTCGCTGCCGCAGATGGAGAGCTTTACCCGGCCGCGGCGCACGATGAACACTCCGCGCGGAGCCTGCCCTTCCGCAAACAATACCGCTCCCGTGGGATAGGTGGTGGTGAGGGCTTCTTGCTCCAAGGCATCGGCTACGGTTGTAGGAAGATCGCAAAAGGTCTTGTCCGCTGTCGCCAGTTTCTGAACTTCGCTCACGACATGTGTGGCCATATGTTGCCTCCGCTAACAGGCTGCTCTGGCAAGTCCGTCGCCACTTCTTCTCAGGTGGCGCAAGACTTCGATTAAAGTAGCATAAGTTAAACAAAATAAGATGCTTAACTTGATACTGGGAGATGCGGCGCTGTCCGCGCCCCACCCGAGCTCATTGCTCGAAGTGCGTGCTTTCACACAGCAATGTGTGATCTCCATCACCGACCGGTTGGTTATCCGACCGGGGAAGGACGATTTCGCGTTCACCTGAAGGTAGCTTCGGGTCACCAGTTTTCACCCCAACGTTGTATGAATGGTATTCAGCAGAGCGGTTCGGGTAAAAGGCTTTTCGAGGAGCGTGATGCCGCGCTTCAGCATTTCCCGTTCCGCGATTAGTTCACCTGTGTACCCCGACATGTATACGACCTTCAGGTTCGGGCGAGAGGCGCTCAGGCGATCAACCAATTCCGGACCGCTCATGCGGCGCATCACCACGTCGGTCACCAACAGATCGATTGGATCCGGATGAGACTCCACCCATTCGAGCGCGGACTTGCCGTCATCGGCGTCGACTACGGCATAGCCGTGTTCCTGGAGGACCTGCCGCGTCAAGCTGCGCATGGTTTCATCGTCTTCCACGAGGAGGATCGTAGTCCCTTGCCGTTTTGGAGCGACGGTCTCCGCTTCAGGCTTGGATTCGAGCCCGATCTTGTGATCCGCGCAAGGGAGATAGATCTTGAACGTCGTTCCGTGTCCCAATTCACTGTAGACCAAGATGTGTCCTGCGCTCTGCTTGACAATGCCGTATACAGTGGCCAGGCCCAAACCCGTTCCATTGCCCAATTCTTTGGTGGTAAAGAAGGGCTCGAAGATGCGGGCCACGGTAGCTTCGTCCATGCCGTTGCCGGTATCGCTGACCGCGAGCACGACGTATTTTCCCGCTGCCATGGCTTGATGCTGCTCGGCAAAGGCCTCATCGAACCTTGCGGCGCGAGTTTCGAGAATGAACTTGCCGCCGTTAGGCATAGCGTCGCGCGCGTTCACCGCCAGGTTTACAAGGACTTGGTCGAGTTGGCCAGGGTCTGCCTCGACCACCGCCGCGGGTGATTTGGACACAATGAGAATCTCGACATCGTCTCCCATCAGCGGACGCAGGAGCTTGCCGATGTCCTTTAAGCGCTCGTTGAGATCGAGAACACGGGGTTGGACTTCGTGAGTCCGGCTGAAGGCGAGCAGTTGCCTGGTCAATGATGCGCCCCGTTCGGTTGCCGTCTTGATGTTCTCGATGTAATGCGACGGTTCCGCGGCGGGATCAATGCGGTCGCGGAGGAATTCGGTGCAGGCGTTAATAATGGCCAGGATATTGTTAAAGTCGTGCGCGACTCCTCCGGCCAGCCGACCGATCGCCTCCATCTTCTGCGATTGACGAAGCTGGCTCTCGGCCCGTTTCTGGGCGGTGATGTCGCGCGCAATCGCCGATGCTCCCGCGATGTCGCCTTTCGCATCGCGCAAGGGAGACACGGAAATGGAAACGTTCAGGCGACGTCCGTCCTTGGCTACCCGCTCCGATTCATAATGTTCGATGCTTTCACCCCCCGCAATTTTCTGCAGAATCTCTGTGATTTCGTCCTCACGATTATGGGGAGCTAGAAGGGATATGGGCTTTCCAATGACCTCCTCTGGCGTGTAACCATAGATGCGCTCGGCTCCCTTGTTCCAACTGGTAATGGTGCCATCCAAGTTTTTGCTAATGATGGCGTCGTCGGAGGAATCGAAAATCAAGGCCAGCCTCGACCGGTATTCCCCAAGCTGTTCGGCGGTTCTGCGATGCAGTTCTTCATTGGCTCGACGCAGTTCTTCTCCGACCCTCTTGCGATCACTGATGTCGCGAATCGCGCTCAAGACGAACGTTCCATTCAGCGTGGAGGCGGGACTGAGACTAATTTCGACCGGGAATTCCGAGCCATTGCGCCGCCTTCCGTAGAGATCCAAACCCGCTCCTATCCGTCGCGTCTTTGGGTTTGCCGCGAAGTCCTCGCGATGATGATGGTGCTGGCGGCGGTAGTTCTCCGGGACAAGTATTTCGACTTTCTGACCAAGCAGTTCGTCACGTAAATAACCAAATAGCTGTTGGGTTTGCGAATTGAGTTGAACGATGGTTCCGTCGCGATCGACAACGATGATCGCATCTGGAAGGGCCTCCAGGAGATCCGGGGAAAGGAGGACCGCAGCCATAGTTTTGGCCGAGAGGGTGGGCGCGGACTGCTCGTGATCAGAGGAAAGTCGCGACATGTCAATTCTGTTGTTAAAAGTATTGGTGTTGCAAATTTATGCTGAAACCCGCTTGCCTGTAAAGTGGTGCTTTGCAAGCCGTTGAATTTAAATGGAATATTCATCTGGCTCCAGAGGTCTGTGACGGTCATCACAAGGAAATGGTGACATGGATCACGTTAGGTCCTAAGTGTCCTTGCAAGCGTCGAGCAGTTGCCCGAGCCATGCAGACGGAGTTCACCACGCTAGAAATTTCTCCGCTCCGTGAGGCGGTCGCGATCTTCCTGGGATGTTCTTCTGACTGTGCCGTAAATTACACTCAGCATGCGAGGAGAGCATGCCAGGATGCAACCATGCGAAGTGCAACTGCGAAAGAGCCGCCGCGTTCGGTGCTGGCCCCTGTGCGCGCGGTATTTCGGGCAGTGGTGGTGACGGTTGTGCCCGAGGCGAAACAACTGGAAGAGTCAGGCTGGCTTGCATTGGAAGCACTGGTGGAAGATGCACTCGAGTTTCGACCGCCAGCTTTGCGGGGGCAGCTGCAAATCTTCCTGCGTGCGATCGAGTGGCTGCCAGTGGTGCGCTATGGCCGCACTTTTGCCGCGTTGGGGGACGAGCAACGCAGCCGCGTCCTCCGTTACTTGCAGGATCACCCCGTAGAACGTATCCGCTGCGGATTCTGGGGGTTGCGTACCCTCGCATTTCTGGGTTATTACGGACGGCCCGAAGGCGCACACGCCATCGGCTATCGTTCCGACGCGCGCGGTTGGGAGGCGGTGCAATAAAGATGAAACGCCGCAGCTATGCTCGCCCCAGCTATGACATTGTGATCATCGGCTCGGGCGCCGGCGGAGGGACGGTGGCTCAGGAGCTGTCGTCGCTTTGCCGCGATGGCGTGCGCATCGCCGTCCTCGAGAAGGGTCCGAAACTTCGCGATGAGGAATTTACCGGCCGCGAGGTGGAGATGGCGACAGCGCTCTACGAGGATGGCGGAGGGTTCCTGACCGCCGAGCAAACCATGACCCTGGCCTTCGGAAGCGCGTATGGCGGATCAACGGTCGTCTATACGGGCACATCGCTACTTCCCCCTGAACGAGTCCTCCGGCGCTGGAACGTGCCGGGACTGACATTTGCTGACGTGGAACAACGCGCGCGAAAGTATGTGGCGGAAAACAATGTCCACCTACTGGAGGAATCGCTGCTCAACGAGAACAACCGGCTGTTCGTCGAGGGATGCCGGCGACTTGGCTATCGCGTTCAGCAGTTTCCGGTGAACCTGAAAGGATGCCGGGGATCGAGCCTGTGTAATCTGGGCTGTCCGAACCAGGCGAAACAAGGCACCGATCGGGTCCAGTTGCCGCGCGCGGAGCGCAACGGAGTGGAGGTTGTGACGCGCTGCGAGGTGCAGCGGATCGAAGATAGGAAGATCTCGGTAAGGGTCAGCGAGAAAGCTGACGGAAATAAAGGCGAGCCCTCAACGTGGGAAGCGGGCGACTACGAGATCGACGCCAAAGTCGTGGTGGTTTGTGCCGGTGCGGTGAATTCTTCGGCACTGCTGCTGAGGTCTGGATTTGGCCGGAGCCTGCCGCGATTAGGACGCGGGTTCACCTGTCACCCTGCGTTCATCATGGTCGCCGAACATGAACGGCCGATCACCAATTCTGTCGGTCACCCCAAGAGTTTCTACCTGGACCAGTTCGCCGAGAGCGATCATTTCCTGCTTGAGACTTGCATGTACTTTCCGTTTATCACGGCTAAGGCGATGGTTGGCTTCGGTGAGGAACACAGTCGATTTATGCGCGCCTTTCCGCGGCTGCAGATGATCCTGGTGCTGGCGTGTGATGAGGTGGATGACCACAATCGCGTGACGGTGGATGGTGACGGACGCCCGGTGGTTCATTACCGCTTCACACCGGAGGTCGTTCACGGCCTGGTGCAGGGCGCGATCACGTCGGCGAAGATCTCTTTCGCAGCCGGGGCCGTGCGGGCGCATGTGCCGGTTTCACACTCTCCGACAATCGAACGCGCGGACCGAGAGCGTCTTGACCAGATTGCGGAAAGACCGGATTTCAAGCCGGGGAAGCTTTCAATCTCGGCCGCGCACTTGCAGGGAGGTTGCGCGATGGGCAGCGGTCCCGAGGATTCGGTGACCGATTCTTATGGCCGGGTGCATGGGATTCCGTGGCTGTATGTGGCCGATTCGAGCCTGTTTCCGAATTCGCTGGAAATCAATCCCTACTTGACCATCATGGCCCTGGCTGACCGTGTGGCGGAGACCGTCCGCAAGAATCTGAATGCACTTCTATGAGTAAGATGCTATGAGCCGATGCTAATGAGCAGACGTTATGAGCTGATGTTATGAGCTGATGTTATGAGTAAGATGACGGGCGGTGACATCGTTGTGCGCGCGCTGGAAGATGAAGATGTAGGTTTCACTTTCGGCATTCCGGGCACTCACAACATCGAGCTCTACGATTCACTCGCCCGTTCGAGGAGCGTGCGCCCAGTCCTGGTCACCGATGAACAGAGCGCTTCTTTCATGGCCGATGGAGTCGCGCGTGCTTCCGGGCAACTTGCGGCCGTGAACGTCGTTCCTGGCGCAGGGCTCACGCACGCGCTCTCGGGGATTGCAGAAGCTTATCTCGACGGAATCCCCATGCTCGTGCTTGCTTGTGGGATCCGGCGCGACACGGGAAGGGCGTTCCAACTCCACGACGTGGACCAACTCGCCATCGCGCGGCCCGTGACCAAGGCCCAGATGCGCGCGGAACATGGATCGGAAATTTACGCGACTGTCCGCCGCGCTTGCCAAATCGCGCGCCGGGCCCCGGCCGGGCCGGCGCTGGTCGAGATTCCAGCGGAACACTACTTTTTCCGTCATGATGCTGATATGCAGGCGCCCGACCCGCAGCCGGCGCCGCCAACTCCAACGGCTCAACGAGAACTTGTCGCGCAGGCTCGCCAATGGATCGAAGCCAGCCGACGACCTCTGCTGTACCTCGGGCTCGGGGCCATCCAGGCCAGTGCCGACCTCGTGGCTTTGGTCGAGCGACTGAATGCTCCGGTTGCCACCACCATCTCCGGTAAAGGCGTTTTCGACGAAACCCACCCCCTGTGGTTGTGGTGTGGCTTTGGCGCGGCCGCGCCTTCGTTCGTGCGCAAGATCGCATCCTCTTGCGATCTTACTTTGGCGATCGGTTGCCGCTTCTCTGAGGTTGGCACCGGAAGCTATGGCATGCAGCCACCCGGCAAACTGATACACGTCGATATAGATCCTTCGGTACTCGGAAAGAACTACCCCGCGGATCTGCCCGTGGTTTCGGATGCTGCAAGTTTTGTCGCCTCCCTGCTTCCTCATTTGACGTCACGCGCTGTCGATGAATCATTGCGATGCGACATTCGTTCCGGCCACGAAGAGGTCAGGCAAGGATGGACAACGCCTGATGATTCCGAAGGCGTGTACCCACCTCACCTTTTGGAAACTGTTCAAAAGCTGGTTGGGAACGACGCGATCTACACCACCGACAGCGGCAATGGAACCTTCCTGGCCATGGAGTGCTTACGGCTGCTACATCCGCGTTCGTTTCTGGCGCCGGTTGACTATTCGTGCATGGGTTACGCAGTGCCTGCCGCACTAGGAGCTGCACTCGCCTGTCCTGATCGTCAGGTAATTTCCCTGGCGGGCGATGGTGCATTCTTGATGACCGGTTTGGAACTGCTCACCGCGCGCCAGCTAAATCTGCCCGTAATGGTGTTGGTCTTGCGCGACCGCGAGTTAGCGCAGATTGCGCAGTTTCAGCAAATCGCGCTGGGACAGAAAACTTGCAGTGAGGTTCCCGACTATGACTTGGCCGCCATTTGCCGGGGCGTAGGCGTAGAGTACTTGGCATTGCGTCGTAACAGCGATGTGGGGACGATTCTCAAACAGGCACTCACGCTAACTCGGTCGGGCCGTCCTGTCGTCGTCGAGGTCGCAATCGACTATTCCCAGAAGACCTATTTCACACGCGGTGTGGTGGGCACCAATCTGGGCCGTTTGCCTTGGCCTGATCGTATACGCTTCGTATTGCGTGCTCTAGGACGAAAGCTGGGGTAAGACTGAGGAAAAGATTCGACAGAGGTGGGTGAGCGTGCCCTTATTTATTCTAGTGGGTGAAGGATGAAGCGCGAACATTTCGTCAAGGTAGTCGAGGAAGCGCTTGACTCGCTCCCCCAAGAATTTCGCAGTCGCATTCGTAACGTTGCTGTTCTGGTTGAGGACATGCCGCCGCACCAGCCATCTTCTGCACTGCGTTCGGGGCGGCAACGGCGGCTGCTTCTGGGTCTCTTCCATGGCGTGCCCACGACCAAGAAGAGCATATTCGACCTGCCGACGGGACCTGATCACATCGTGCTCTATCAGAAGAATATTGAGGCAGTCTGCTCTAGCGAGGACGAAGTCCGCGAACAAATCCGCCTCACGGTCATCCATGAGCTGGGCCACTATTTCGGGATGGATGAGAACCAACTCAAAGATGTTTAGCGAAAAAATGGACACTATACAGAAAATCTGATAATCTGATTATGTGAAAGAGAACTTCATCAGCGTCACGGAGGCAGCACGCAATTTCGCCGATTGCGTCAACCGTGCTCACTATCAAAACGTCACCTTTGTACTCCTCAAGAATGGCACTCGGTTTGCGCGCCTGGTGCCGGATAATGTACCGGACAATGCAAAAGTCTGTTCTGGGCGCGACCTCGCTGGGGTCCTGGCCAAAATCGAATTGCCGGAGGGGACGGCCAGAGCATGGCGCCGTGATCTCCAAGCGGCACGTCAAAGCCTCAAAACCCCGGTCGACAAATGGCGATAATCCTCGACGCCGATGTCATCATTCGCGGGGAAAAGGCGATAGCGGAACTCTGGCACGGGGTGGAACGTGCAGTTGAGCCGCAAAAGTCCAAACGTCGAAAATATCTCGAGACCATGGTGGCCGCGCTGCCCATTGTTCCCTACACCGAGCAAACCGCTTATGAACATGCGCGCATTTGGGCGGAATTGCAGTCGGCTGGCAAAATGATCGGTGCTTACGACCTGATCGTGGCGGCCACCGCGTTGGAGCGCGGCAGCCATGTGGCCACGTTCAACAAACGGCATTTCGCGCTGGTCAAGGGACTTCACATCATCGAGCCAAGATGAGGCTGGACTGTGGAAATTGAAACACGGTAACCAACGAACTGCCAGGACAAAGGATCACCGGACGTCCGCGAGTACAATTGGAGATAGAGGGCGACTCTCTATGAGGGATTTGGCAGACGTCCTTGGCGGATTTGGCACCCGCATAAACGATCTCTTGCGGGATACCTGGAAGTTCACTCTTTCGCTTAATAACATCATCACGTATAGCCCGGTAGCCTGGAACCACAAAGGGCTTGACCCGATTCCGTTCTCGAGGGCGATGTTGCGGCTCGAGGACGAATTGAAGTCTCTGTCGAGAAGCGTCATGGACGCTCAGGACAATCGGAGCGTGCCCGCGCTGGAGCGGTTGTACGAGAAGGTTGAGCCCGCGTTCAGAGTCGTGTTGGGTGACGGGAAGCGTGAATTCCAGCTGGCGGCGGATGCGATTAGCCTTTATCTCGAACAGCAACAGGTCCTGATCTTCACCTACACAGGGAAGACGCCGCTGGTCGTGCGGTCGTCTTATCAAGATATTTTTCTTCGTCAACTGACCAGCTGTGTGCTTGTGAAGCATCCATTTCTCTCGAAAGAGTCGCTGGATCGCGCAGGCGTGGAGGTAAAGGCGTATGCGGAAGATTTTTTGCGGTCACTCCAGCGGATATACCAGACTGATATCGAAGGGATCTTCAGGAATTATCACGCCTTGCTTGTCGATATGCACTGTGCCCTCTCCCAGCATCCTATCCGGGTTCCTACCTATGGAGGGGTTCCGCCTCGGCGAATTGCCCGCACCGATGCCGGCGTGGTGTCGGATTTCATCGGTGAGATGCGAGAGATGGCCGATCTCGAAGACGAACAGCGAGAACAGATTCTGACCCTCCGCGACGCTGACGGAAGCGCCGAAACTGAGCTGTACCGGCGACTTGCTGTCTCGCCGGACTGGACCGCTGAACTTGGTCATGTGGTGGCGTTCATGCATCAGCGGAACCAGGACCCGCTTACCAAGTACGAGGTTTTTGAAGCCGGAGCGCAGGGCGAACTTGAGCCCGTCGAGATTGAGGAAGCGAAGAGCGATCAAGTCGTCGATCAGGAGAAGAATGTGGCTCGACTTCGGACACTGCTCACCGCGTTCGTTAACGGGGGGTCATATGCCGTTCACTCTCCTCGAAGGTGAGGGTGGTGTGGGCAAAACACTCTCACTGCAGGCGCTGGTTCGTGAGATCGATGGTTTGAAGCTCGTCCTGATCTCTTCGGACCATCTCGGTCAGATCAGGGAGTATGCACAACGCATGGCCGAGGGACCATGGAGGACCGTGCTCTACATTGACGATATGACCTTTGACCCACGTCACTATGAGAGCTTCAAGATAGGGACGCAAGGCATGAAACGATTCTATGACAATGTCACGGTTATGGCGGCGGCAAACCCCTCGTCATTGGCGCATATCCCACCCGAGGTGTTGCGACGATGGCCGATCCGGATTAAGTATGAGCGACCGAATTTGGCAAATGACGCGACTTTGCGCAAGGTATTCAAGGCAAATTGTGACCGTGTCAGAATGAAGTACGCCGCCAGTCTCGTGACCGCGTTCCGGAAACAACATAGAAACGCGCTCAAGACTCTACCGCCGTCCGCGGTCTATGATTTCTTGCGGGAAGTAAAACTGACGCGAGGATTATAGTCATCATCACACCATTCGCAAAGATCAGAGCGGGGTTGCGTCGCAAACACCGCGAGTCCCTGCGAGGCTTCGCGTCATCAATCAGGTGCTCAAGGTTCTTCCTGGTCGCTCACGCCTTCGAGCACCTGTGAATGTTCCTGTGCAAAAATGGGAAAAAATTAATCTCCCATTCATTAAACCACAACAATTCAATGGGTTGCGTTTCAGGGTTTTGATCCATCGCAGGCGGCCGATTGCACCAAAAAGGGGCATTGACAATTTTCTAGCAAATCTCTAAGGTGGCTTCCGTCGACGGCTGAAAGGGTTGGCTTAATTAAACTTTTGCCAGTCCGAAGTAAGCTGAGTGATCAGCCCGGCGGGGCAACCCGACAGGGCAGCCAGACCTGAAAAAACCGACGGCTCTGCGAGGGGCAGTTGGGGTTTGGGACCGCGAAAGCGGTGATCGCATCAAGGGCTGTGACGGTGCATGCCTCCACGCTGTTTAGCTCCCTCGCAGGAGCTGGCGGCTAGAGCATAACCAATGTCACAGCCTTTTCCTTTTCGCCGCCCTCTCAATCGGGCTTCCGGGACTCCGAACCAGGCGCGCCAGGGCGCTCGCAATCTCCACAGGGGTCGTCCACCAAACGCCGCCTCGCAGCTCTTGTAGAGAGCAATCGCCCGCGACCCTTTGCCCTGACGGACGCACACAGGAACCACTCTTCCGGCATAATCGTGTCTGAGTATTAACACGTCTGAGTCTGAACACGATAGAAGTGTTTTCCAAGGAGTGTGTGGCCATGCTCTTCCCACCTTGTGGTTCGAAAGGTCGATTTCGCGTCGCGCTTTTAACTCTTGCTGCGGCGCTTTGTGGGCTGTGGTTTGCAGCGCCGAGTTTGGGTCAAGAAGTGGTGGCGCAAGCCCCGGCCGTCTCCGGGGGTGAGACGGCGAAGCCTGACATTGACATTGACAAAGCAAAGGCGATCGGAACCCGGCCGGCAGAACCGCCAGCGGTGCTGCAGCAGCTCAATTCCGCGATCGAGCAGCTTACCGCCAGGATTTCCCCAGCGGTGGTTCAAATTCTGGTCACCGGCTATGGGGCTCTGGAAGAGAATAATCGCGGCCAAACGGCGCTCATAACCCGCGAGCATGCGATCGGTTCCGGAGTGATCGTAGACTCGAACGGCTACATCATGACCAATGCCCACGTGGTGGAGGGGGCGCAGCGCATCCACGTGGCTCTCCCCCTGCCTGCAGCGCATTTTCCCGACCAGATTGCACCGGTGGGCAAACAGCGGATCGTTGAAGCACGGCTCATCGGCCTCCACAGGGAGACTGACCTTGCCCTGCTCAAGATTGATCAGACTGGCTTACCCACACTTTCGTTGGGGAGCCACCGACCGGTGCATCAGGGACAGTTAGTGTTCGCCCTCGGCAGTCCCGAAGGACTGGAGAACTCGGTGACGATGGGCGTAGTGAGTTCCGTTGCGAGGCAGGCAGATCCGAGTCGTCCCATGGTTTACATTCAGACAGATGCTCCGATCAACCCAGGCAATAGCGGCGGCCCGTTGGTTGATACCGAGGGCTATGTAGTCGGGATTAACACTTTTATTCTCACCGCAGCGGGTGGGAGCGAGGGGCTAGGGTTTGCCATCCCAGCACGAATCGTGCGTTTCGTATACGAGAGCCTGCGCAAGTATGGGCACGTGCATCGCATCGAGGTCAAGGCAGGTGCTCAAACGATCACCGAGAACCTGGCCAAAGGATTGGGACTGGCGCAAAACTGGGGGGTCGTGATCGACGACGTAACGCCGGGAGGTCCCGCTGAGGCGGCTGGCCTGAAGGTCGGCGATATTGTAGTCAGCGCGGATGGCCGCGTCATCGGTACGTTGCCCGCCTTCACCGCGGCACTCTATCTCCATCCTTTGGATGAAGTGCTTAAGCTCGACGTCCTCCGCGGGACCGAACGGAAAACATTTTTCATTGCGGCGCTGGAGATGAAAGATCCCATGGACGCTCTGCCTGATCTAGCTAATGCACGCGAGAACCTGGTTTCTAGGCTGGGGATACTGGCTCTTACCTTGGACGATCAGTTGCGTTCCATGTTGGGCACGCTGCGCAATCCCTCCGGTGTTGTCGTCGTGGGACGAGTAGCGAATTTCATGAGTTCTGCGACCGGCTTGGAAACTGGAGATGTTATCCATAGCGTGAATCAGACATCGATCGATTCTTTGAGCTCTCTCCGTGCGGCTCTGAGGGAGATCAAGCCGCACGATCCGGTCGTACTGCAGGTGGAGCGGGGAGGGGGATTGCAGTGGCTGGCGTTTGAGATGGAGTAGTTGGTTCAGTGGGTGCTGGCTGCAGAGGCACCGATGTAGAAAATCCGGCCTAGTCGCTCGCGAATTCTTTTGTCGCCGCCTTGTACCTTGGTAACGGTTCACTGCGGGCGAATGTCACGCTTAGTGGAGCTAGTCTGCTATTGTGAGGGCTGGAATCGTCGTAAACGACTTGTGACCAGTGGTGTTCCTCGGGTCAGTTTCAATTGTGAGGTCAGCGGGATGTCCAAATCAACAGACGGTCTAAAAGTTCGCTCGCGCCTAGAAAAGGCCATATCGGAGCTTCAGGGGGTACACAAGTTGTTGCTCTCCAGCAATAGCGATGTAGACCCGGATGTTCTGGCGGACTTCCGGGACGCTTTGAATCGGGTCAGGAATACCGCATGGGCTGCCCAGCAGTATGTCGTCCGCAAAGAGACCGATCAGGACTCCACCAGTGTGCTCTCGTTGGTGGCGGGCGAACGCATTCGTGCCGCGCACCAGCTTTGCCAAGCTCTCGTCGATGATTTGACAGGAACCGACATCAAATTTCAAAGAGGCAGTCTTGTTCAACTATGCGAGATCACGGAGACCTTGACGGAGAAACTAAAAGGCGTCATCAACAGACTATGATGACGCTTTACGTGTGCTCCGAAGAACGTGCCCACAGCGCAGGATACCCTGAGGGACCGCCTGGCCCGCTACCGTCAGATCAAGGGACAGCGTGATTGGCGGAAACAATACTCCACTCGATCTGCCATAATCCCCCTGACCTGCTCCCTCTTCTCGTGACTGGGAATTCCGCAGCTATTCGGGAAAAACTCTGGGGGAGAACCTTAGTTCTAGCACAGGACGCGGTGAAGGAGAGCGCTGCGACTTCGCTCGCACAAGAACCTCGAAAACGGCTCACCCCCCGCACCTTGCCCAGGCCGAACATGAGATTGACGACTGGCACACTGCACACCCTCCGCGCCAGTCGGGTCGCTAGCCTCGAACGTTGATCCGGTCGCAACAACCCCTCTAGTTGGCATCACTCCCAGTCCGGAAGCGGGACGGTTCGAACGTGCCATCGCGGAAACAATTCCACGCGCTTTATGGGCTCTCCCTGAGCGAAAATAGAACCAACAGCTATGCTCAGGCCTCATCGGTTGCGCACATCGGCGATTTGTTTGGCAGGCTGTATTTTTTTTATCCATGTTTCTCTCGCCCAGACTTCCACAAAACTACCGGGGTCAAACCCATCCCAGAAGATCGTGGTCACAGTCACCGATGAGAACGAGGTTGCCGTACCGTCCGCGTTCGTATATTTACAAGCATCTCCCCAGGCGGTTGCGCTGCGCTGCGTCACCGATTTTGCCGGCCACTGCGAGTTCTTCAACCTCTCCGCCGCTGCTTACCAGCTCCGTGTCGAGAAGGAAGGTTTCTACTCAGTGATGTTGCCCACGATCCAGACAAGCCTTGCGGCGAACATCGATGTCACTCTTTCCCACCAGCAAGAGGTGCGCGAGGTGGTCGATGTGGTCGAGTCCCCGCCCGCCATCGATCCCGCCCAAATCGCCGCGCAACAAACCCTCAGCGGACTCGATGTCCTCAACATCCCTTATGCGGCCACGCATGACTATCGCAACGTGCTCAACTTCATTCCCGGCGTCGTGCGGGACGTGAACGGACAACCTCACGTCGCCGGCGCGGAAACCTACCAGACAGTGACCCTGCTCGATGCCTTCAACATCACGCAGCCCGCCAACGGCCAGTTGCTGGCCCGTATCAGCACCGATGCTTTTCGCTCCATCCAGGTCGAACCGGCACGCGAGCCCGCTGAATTCGGCAAAGGTTCGGGCGGTCTGCTGATGCTGAATACGGGAATTGGCGACGATCACTTCCACTTCTACGCCACCAATTTCGTGCCGTCTTTTCAAAACAAGGGAGGATGGAAGTTCGACCAGATCGTGCCGCGCCTGACTTTTTCCGGCCCGCTGCGGAAAGGAAAAGTGTGGTTCTACGAGGCCATCGACGCCGAATTTGACAACATTGTCTATACCGAACTGCCTCCCAGTGCCGACGACGATCACCTTTTACGCATTGGCAACTTGGCCAAGCTCCAGGCCAATGTCACCAGCCGTCACATCGTCACCGCCAGCTTCCTGGTGAACCACCTCCACGATGAATATTCGGGCCTCTCGCCGCAAAATCCGCAGTTGTCGTCCCCCAAGGACGTCGAGTCCGCCTACCTGGCCAGCGTGAAAGATCAGTACTATTTCAAAGGTGGCGAGTTGCTTGAAGCCGGATTGGCATTCGATCAGTACAAGCTGCAGTGGACACCCTACGGAACGTCGCCCTATTTCATTACCCCCGAGACGTTCGGTGATACCGCCAGCGGAAGTTACTATCTTTCCGCCGCAACGCGTGCCCGTCGTTGGCAGGCTCTTGCGAATCTATTTCTCGCTCCGCATCACTGGCATGGCCGTCACGATTTGAAATTCGGGGCGGATTTCGACCGTCTCATCTACGACGCCCAGTTCGCGCGCCAGCCCGAATCATTTCTCCGCCAGGGTCAAAGTGCGTTCACGGCTCCGAATACCTGCCTCACCATCGCGCCTTCCATGAATCCCTGCTCCCTCTATTCCACTTTTTCCGGAGGTCTGCCTTCCTCCACCTACAACTTCGAGTCCAGCGTCTACGCCCAAGACCGCTGGTTGATCAACAATCGTCTGCTCGTCGAATCCGGCCTCCGCCTCGATTGGGATGAAGTCATCCGCACGCCGCTTCTCTCTCCACGCCTCGCTGGAACCTACGTCCTCGACAACTCGGGCAATACCAAGTTTTCCGCAGGAATCGGTTTGGTCTACGATCCTACGTTCCTGTTCCTCATCGCCCGTCCTTTTGCCGGTCAACGCACCGATTATTTCTTCGATAAGTCCGGCGCGGCGACCGGGACCGTGCCAACTGCATTTTCCGTCGACCGAAACGCTCTCCAAGCGCCCCGTTTCATCAATTGGAGCCTCGGCCTGGAGCGCAAGCTCCCCGCCGCCATCTATCTGAAAGCGGAATTCCTCGAAAAGCGCGGATCTCGCGGCTTCGCCTACAACACGCCCAGCGGCTCGAGCGGCAACTTCATTCTCGAAAATACGCGCGACGACCGCTACGATGCCTTCGAAGTGAGCCTCCGCCACAATTTCCGGGAAAGCTACATGTTGATGGGGTCCTATACCCGTTCCCGCCTCCACTCCAATCAGGCTCTCGATTTCAGCGTCGACAACTCTTTACTCGGTCCTCAGGAGCCCGGCCCTTACACCTGGGATACACCTAATCGCTTCCTGTCCTGGGGATACATTCCGTTCTTCAAGCTGCCCATCATTCACCAAACCGAGATCGCCTATTCGATGGAGACGCGCACTGGATTCCCGTTCAACGTAACCAACGATCAGCAGCAACTGGTTGGTCCGCCCGGAGCGCGCCGCTTCCCCGATTATTTTTCGCTGAACCTTTTCCTCGAGAAGCGCTTCCATCTCTTCGGATATTTCTGGGAACTGCGCGGCGGCTTCGATAACATCACCGGTCACGGCAACCCTATTGTCGTCAACAGCGACATCAACTCGCCCCAAAAGTTCACCTTCAGCGCCTTTGAGGGCCGCGCCTTCACTTCGCGCATTCGCCTGTTGGGCAGGAAGTGATTCTGGCGTGGGTTGTTGTGGCTGAGCATCGGGGCCGAGCAAGATCGGACAGGTTGTCGCGCCAAGTGTCTTCTGAACCTATTTTGTGCCATCTTTCTGATGGTGATCAAAGGGCGATCTAGTCTGGGCGACTGGACGCCGGCAGTTCTTCTCGAAGTTGGCAGCCGCTCGTGTGAGCTTTCATCATCGAGGCTGCCAGATTTAGAATCCGCCGGGCGGCTTGCTCTGTGCTCACACCACGAGCGTGAATGTTCGAGATGAGGTTCCGATTGGCGTCGGTGGGCGGCGCTTTCGGTCGGTACGCCATGTAAGCGGACAGGCTTTCGGCCGTCGCCAACCCGGGCCGTTCGCCGATCAGGAGGACGGCAACTTTGGGATCCAGTAACTCGCCAATCTCGTTCAGAATGCCTACTCGGCAGTAACGAATCACAAACGTCTGACCGACACTCCAGCCTCGAGTCTTTGCTCCTTCACAAAGAAGCGGGAATAGTAGAGGAGTTTGCAGGGCAACGGCGGTTACCGAGAGCCCGTCGCCGATCACGATTTGCAAATCGTGTCCCGTGGTGCAATGCCTGTTCACCTCCGCGCGGGACGCGTCATTCAGGTGACGGCCCAGGTCAGGGCGCAAAAGATATTCATCTTTGCTCGCCGCCCGGGAGCAGACTTCAAACAGATTCCACTTCCGCATGAAGTTGTCGCCGGGATCGTCCCCAGGATCGTCCCCAGGACTTATAAAGAGATTCAACTCCGCGCGCACCGCATCACGGGCGGCGGCGTGCGCCTCGCGCAGCTCCAGCTGAGTATTGGTTCGATACGCCGCCCCACTCCGGCCTGCCAGCAGGCGCGCCGGAGTCCGTGCCCTCACCTTCTTTACGATTTCGGACAAGTCGATCTCGGACGCGTCGTGCTCGGGCAAGTCATACGGCTGGGCGAGTTTGTCCTCTCGTTTGTCGTCTCCCGGATCCATTCAGACCGTCCTCTCCAGGGACAACTCCAACCCCTGCATCAGTTGCCGCCGTGCGGACGAGTCGAGCGACGCCGGTTCCGCACCACGATAGATCCCCATTCTTTGCAGCCACGCAAGGAACTCCGGTGCCGGTCGCAACTGGAAGAGGCGGCGCGCGGCTAACGCGTCGTGATAGCTGGTGGATTGGTAATTCAGCATGACGTCGTCGGAACAGGGAACGCCCATGAAGTAGTTGCATCCTGCAGCCGTCAAAAGCAGGAGCAGGTTGTCGGCCGAGTTTTGGTCGGCGGCAGCATGGTTGGTGTAGCAGACGTCGCAACCCATCGGTAAGCCCAGCAACTTACCCATGAAATGATCTTCGAGTCCAGCGCGGATGATCTGCCTCTCGTCGTACAAATACTCAGGACCGATGAAGCCGACGACACTGTTGACAAGAAAAGGCTGGATCGCCCGGGCAACTCCGTAAGCTCGCGCTTCGAGCGTCAGTTGATCGACTCCGTGATGCGCCTCGGCGGAAAGAGCGCTGCCCTGGCCAGTTTCGAAGTACATCACGTCGTCCCCTGCCCAGCGGGCGTCTTTTTGCCGTTGGCGATGATGCTCGAGAACCTGTTCGCGGCCCTCGCGCAGCATGTTCAGTGTTATTCCGAAGCTGCGGTTGGCCGCTTGCGTGCCCGCGACGGACTGAAAAAGAAGGTCTACTGGCGCCCCGCGATCTAGCGCCGCTAGCTGAGTCGTGATATGCGCCAGGCAACAGATCTGCGTCGGGATTTCGTACGCATCCACCAGACGATTCAAAGCCACCAGAATCGAACTGACCGTCTCCACCGAGTCCGTGGCCGGATTTACACCAATGACCGCGTCTCCGCAACCGTAAAGCAATCCTTCGAATGCTGCCAGAAGGATTCCGCCGATGTCGTCAGCCGGGTGATTGGGCTGAACGCGGATACCCAGCACCCCACGCTCTCCCATCGTATTGCGGCAGCGGGTGACGTTGCGGATCTTGGCGGCTGCGAGCACCAGATCCTTGTTGCTCATCAGCTTGGTGACCGCGGCGGCAACTTCAGGAATGATGGCCTTCTGCAGCGGCTGTAGCTGGGTGCCGGTAGTTCCGTCGTCCAGGATGAACTCGCGAAACTCCCCGACGGTCATGCTTCCGAGGCGTCCGATGGAGCGGAAAGCTTCCTGGTCGAATGTGTCCAGAATGAGGCGGGTGACATCGTCCTCAGAAGGGTCGATCAATGGCCGACGGACAATTTCCTCCAGCGTCAAGTCTGCAAGTGTGCGTTTCGCCGCAACTCGCTCTCGTTCCGATCGTGCGGCGATGCCGGCCAACTGGTCGCCGGACTTTTCCTCGTTGGCCTTGGCAAACAGTTCGCGGAGATCGGAGAAGTCGAATCGCTCGATCATGGCGTGGCGCCCGTTCGGAGACACCATGTTACCGAAAAAGTTGTGAGCAACGGGCTACAGTTTGTCAGAAAATTTGGTCGCGCGGCCGATAAGGCGTTCTTTTGTTCCGAGATGTCGACGGTGGAACTGGGACCAATGGCTGCGCTCGGAATGGGAACTCATCCAGAAACACATCGAAAATCAGCTGAATGACTCGCCGCATCGCCCCGTGGACGCATCGATGACAATGAGAAGCCGGGAGTAAGTGCAGCGACGGACTTCGGCCGATCATCAGGACGAACCATTGCGGAATCGGGCGAACCCGCGGCGGCGCATCGCAGGTAAATCATTGAGCGACACCACGCCCCCATGGCCGAGCGGTGACGTTTACTTCGCACTGGGTTGGGCCTCATTGTCCCGCAGCGGTTCACCCAGGCCATACTCGAAATTGATAGTCTCCTGCTCGACCACCAGAGGCCGCTTCTGCACAAGGGTATGGATGGTGCCGATGTATTCCCCAATGATGCCCATAAGCATTTGGATCGACATGAAGAAAAATGTACTTAACGCTAACTTAAAGCACCGGGTGATGGTTCCGACCTCCCTTGGCGGCGATGTATGGCCTGCCAGCGTGGCTAGGTAAAGGACTGAGAGGTACAGAATTAGGGGGTTGAGCATGGTTTGCAGGGACCATCCATTTAGGAATATGTAGTTTTTTGGAGAGAGAACTAATATGGATGCCAAGGCAACGGTTGAGACTGCGCGATAATGGCCGGCCCAGTCGTTCACATGAAAAGATAGCAGCAGTAGCGGGGCAAGGAAGGCCAGCAGATGATAATCCCCGAAGACCGGTGTCAAAAGGCCATAGAGGGAAGCAAGAACGAACGGCGCAATGAGATACCGACAGGAGGAATGCCACAATCCCCAAAACGCGGCAAGAACAACAATGACTGCCAAGACGCCGAATACTTGAGCTACGCCCGCGGTACTTAATAACCTCAAAACTCGCCGCCGTATTCAAGTTCTTTACCAAGGATCGAGGAAGCTTTTTCTTGTCATGTCATTGCTGTCGTTGGCACCTTCTGCCCGCCACGTTGAAACGGGAGTCCATGTTCAACACTGTCGCGACCAGGCGAGATGGGTTTATAATTGCCCCCCTTTTCGAAGTCAAAAAGGAGATTCCGGAATAGGTGAGGTTTCTCCGTGGCGATTCTGGTGTTGGGGGGGGCAGGCTACATCGGCAGTCACGCGGCGCGCGCGCTGCGGCGTTCCGGCTATGAGGTCGTGCTTTATGACAATCTCTCAACCGGGTTCCGTTGCCTGGCACAAGGCTTCGAATTGGTGGAGGGCGACATCGCCGACGAAGCCAGGCTCCAGCCCGTGCTCGCGCGCGTCGACGCGGTGATGCACTTTGCCGCCCACGCCTACGTTGGAGAGTCGGTCGAGAACCCGCGCAAGTATTTCCGGAACAATGTTCTCGGGGCGCTCAGCTTGCTTAACTCTGCGCTGGACGCCGGTATTCGCAGCTTCGTGTTTTCCTCCACCTGCGCCGTGTACGGCATCCCAGAGCGAATTCCGATCACCGAACAGACGCCGCGCGAGCCGGTGAATCCCTATGGCACGTCGAAGCTTTTTTTTGAAAGCGCGCTTGAGGCTTACAGCCGCGCTTACGGACTACGCTCGGTGAGGCTGCGCTATTTCAACGCTGCGGGAGCCGATGAAAGCGGCGAGATTGGCGAGATGCACGAACCGGAGACTCACTTGATTCCACTGGCGCTGGCCGCCTCCACCGCGAACGGACCCGAACTGCGAATCTACGGGTCCGACTACCCGACTCCGGACGGAACCTGCGTTCGCGACTACGTTCATGTCAACGATCTCGCCGATGCGCACGTCCGAGCATTGCAACACTTGGAAAAAGGTGGCGACTCGCTGGCCATCAATCTGGGAACAGGCCGGGGATATTCCGTTCTCGAAGTCATCCAGGCAGCGGAAATCGCCACTGGACGGCCGGTTCGGCGAACCATCGGACCGCGGCGGCCGGGCGATCCTCCGGTTCTGGTGGCCGATCCGGCGAAGGCTCAAAGCGTGCTGGGATGGACCGCCCAGCGCGATCTCGCAGACATCGTCTCGAGTGCGTGGACCTGGATGCAGAAAATCCCGAGCGACTCAATAAGTTCGCCAAGGGGCCATCTCACAGTTTAGTTGATTCTCTCGCGGTCACATCGGCATTCCGATTCCAGCTTTCAGTTTCGTCGCCTTGTATCGTGGCCCCCGCTACTACAGGTTCTTGCCGGCGAACAGCAGCAGGCTTTCCTCGAAAACCTGCGTGAGAGAGCAGTGTTTTCAGTCCGGTTCAGCTTCTTCGGCCATCGCCACATTTCTTTCGCCGACGGCAATCAGTCTCCGCAAAGCGCACGTTGATCAGTTAGAGTCACTCGCCTCCTATTGAAGCCTCCGGTGTGACTTTCGTAATTCTCCCTTCCTCGCTCGGGTGTGGGATAACTGATTGCGGGTCCGTATAAGTCCCGCAGATCGAAGGGGCGAACGCTGCCGCACCGAGGAGTCCATGCATAGTGCCGCTACTCTCAGTTCTCAGCCACATTACGCATGCGGTGCTTGCGGCGAAATCAAACTCAGCAATCCCGTTCTCTCGCCGCTCCAAAACTCGAGCTTCGACGTCCGCCGCTCATGAAGCTTTCTGACTACATCGTCGAGCGGCTCGCGGACTGGGGCGTGCGCCACATCTTCCTGGTCACGGGCGGAGGCGCCATGCACCTCAACGACTCCATTGGCAAGGAGCCACGCATTCAGTACGTGTGCAATCACCACGAACAAGCTTCCGCGATGGCGGCCGAAGCTTACGCCCGCATAAGCGGCCTGCCCGGCGTGGTCAATGTCACCACTGGGCCCGGCGGCATCAACGCTCTCAACGGAGTCTTTGGGGCCTGGACCGACTCCATCCCGATGCTCGTCGTCTCCGGTCAGGTCAAGCGGGAAACCTGCATGCGCGCCCAGGGCATCACCGGCCTGCGCCAGCTCGGGGACCAGGAAGCCGACATCATCGCCATGGTTGCGAACATCAGCAAGTATGCGGTGATGATCGACGATCCCCTCTCTATCCGATATCACCTCGAGCGTGCCTGGCACCTCGCGCAAAGTGGACGCCCTGGTCCTTGCTGGCTAGACATTCCGGTCGATGTTCAGGCCGCATCCATCGATCCCGCGAATCTTCGCTCCTATGATCCCGCGCAGGATGAGACCGCAAAGGACAAGATCGCGAGCGATCCGTCCTGGCTCAAATCCTATTGCCGTGAGGTTCTCCACCGAGTCCGTAAAGCCAAGCGCCCCGTGATCCTCGCCGGCACCGGCGTCCGCGCCGCCCACGCTGTCGCCGAATTTGACGAACTCTTTCACCAGTTGGGCGTACCCGTAACCACCGCCTGGACCCATGACCTCATCGCATCCGATGACCCGCTCTTTTGCGGACGCCAGGGCACCATCGGCGACCGCGCCGGAAACTTCACGGTGCAAAATGCTGACCTTCTGTTGATCCTCGGATCGCGTCTCAACATTCGCCAAACCAGCTATAACTGGCAATCGTTCGCGCCCCGCGCCTTCAAGATTCAGGTCGATGTCGACGCCGCCGAGTTTCACAAACCCACGATCCAGCCGGACCTGGCCATCCACTGCGACCTCAAGCGATTTCTGCAAGAATTCCTACGTCACTGTTACGCCGACAACTACCGCCCTGGGGTTCACGCTCCGTGGCTCGCCTGGTGCCGCGAACGTGTCCAACGCTACCCGGTCGTGCAGGATTGCCAGCGCCAGCCCCGTCCGCCCTTGAATCCTTACTACTTCGTCGAGCAACTCTCGGGCAAACTCGCCGACGACGATGTCATCGTCTGCGGCAATGCAACCTCCTGCATCGTGCCTTTTCAGACCATGCGTCTGCGCAAACACCAGCGCCTTATCTCCAATTCCGGATCCGCCTCCATGGGTTACGACTTGCCCGCCGCTATCGGAGCCGCTTTCGCCCGTCCCGGCAAGCGCGTCATCTGCCTCGCCGGAGATGGCAGCATCCAAATGAACATCCAGGAGTTACAAACCGTCGTTCATCATCACTTACCGCTAAAAATCTTTGTCCTGAATAACTCCGGCTATCTTTCGATGCGCATGACACAATCCGGCTTTTTCGGCCGTCTCACCGGAGAGAGCGCAGCGAGCGGCGCTTCCCTTCCGGACATGGTCAAGGTGGCCTGCGCTTATGGCATTCCGTCGATTCGCATTGACCGCCCGTCGCAGCTTTCGCAAATCGATCGTGCCCTTGCGACCGATGGGCCAGCATTAATCGATGTCGTACTCGATCCGAACCAGGAGTTTGAGCCGCGATCACGGGCCAGGCAGTTACCCGATGGGCGGATCGTGTCACCTAATCTAGAGGACATGTACCCATTCCTGGATGAGACTGAACTAATGGACAATGTCATCAAGGAATAAGGACATTACCATGCTAATAGACAGTGCCGGCCAACCGGGACGGCACGACGAACTGGACAAGCAAGTGACGTCATGACTGGCAACGATATATTCGACGAGTTATTTGTGCTGGAGTTGGCCAATAACCACTTGGGCGACCTGCAGCGGGGGCGGAAGATCATCAGTAACTATGCGCAGGTCGTACGCTTCAATAACGTGCGCGCCGCCATCAAGCTGCAGTTGCGCGACGTCAACAGCTTCATCCACCAAGAGTTTCGCCAGCGGGATGATATCCGCTACATCAAGAAAACGCTCGACACGCGCCTTCAGCCAGAGGACTTCGCCAAATTGGTACAGGCCATTCGCGAAGCCAGCTGTATCCCGATGGCAACTCCGTTCGACGAGAGTTCCGTCAACTTCTGCTGCGAGCTCGGCATCTCCATCCTCAAAATCGCCAGTTCGGACTGCAACGATTGGATTCTGATCGAGAAGATGGCGAAGACGAAGAAACCGATCATTGTCTCCACTGGCGGCTCTTCGCTCAAGGACATCGACGACCTGGTCACGTTTTTCGATAACCGTCATATCCCGCTGGCCATTAACCACTGCGTCTCGCTCTATCCCTCTGAGGATAGTGACCTCGAACTCAACCAGATCGACTTTCTCCGCAGTCGCTATCCCAATCACACCATCGGATTTTCTACGCACGAGTACCACGACTGGGCTTCGTCCATGCTCATGGCTTATGCCAAGGGCGCGCGGACCTTCGAGCGCCACGTGGACATCCAGACTGAGGGTATGACAGTTTCTCCGTACTGCTCGGTGCCGGAGCAGGTCGACACCTGGTTCAAAGCCTTTCATCGCGCCAAGCGTATGTGCGGAGCTCCGGGCACGCAGAAACGTCTGCCTCCGCAAAAGGAAATCGCCTATCTCGACGCACTCGTCCGCGGAGTCTATGCCAAACACGATCTTCCTGTAGGCCACGTTCTCCAGGATGCCGACGTCTATCTGGCCATTCCGCTCCAGCAGGGGCAGATCTCCTGCCGCGAACTGATGCGTGGCGAAGTCATCCGGAAAGCTGTACTCAAAGATCAGCCCATCATGGTCGACGCCATTGACAGCCCTTATGCCAACATCCCGTCACTCACGGAACTGATCTATCACCGGGGTCTCCAACCCCAAGCTGCGGCTTACGCGGCAAAAGCGGGCGGCGGCAAGTGAGCGCTCTTCACAAAATGAAAACCATCAGCGTAGTCACGCCCTGCTTTAACGAGGAAGGCAATGTCCGCGAAGTGTACGAACGCGTGCGCGACCTGATGTTAAACCTCGGACGCTACCGCTACGAGCACATCTTCATCGACAACGCATCCCGTGATACCACCTTCACCATCCTTAGCGAGATCGCGGCCGCCGACTCGAACGTCAAGGTCATCCGCAACGCGCGTAACTTCGGACACGTCCGCTCCCCCATGCATGCGCTCCTGCAAACTCGCGGCGACGCCGTCATTGTCCTCATGTCCGATCTGCAGGATCCCCCTGAAGTTCTCGCCCAACTGCTCGAACAGTGGGAGAAGGGAATACCCATCGTCATTGCCGTCAAACATCAGAGCCGCGAAGCCGCACCGATGTTCCTGGTTCGGAAACTGTTCTATCGACTGGTCAACCGCCTCGCTGACGACATCGAGACCTACGAAAACTTCACCGGCTTTGGGCTGTATGATCGACAAATCATCGACCTCGTCCGCCAGTTTGGCGATCCTTACCCTTACTTTCGCGGCATGATCGCGGAAATCGGCCTTCCCCACGCCGAAGTTCCGTACGAGCAGCAGCGCCGCAAAAGTGGCAAGACCAAAAACAATTTCTACACGCTTTACGATCTTGCCATGCTCGGCATCACCAAGCTCTCCAAGGTCCCGCTGCGTCTGGTCACGTTCTCGGGTTTTGCCGGATCTCTGCTCTCCTTGCTCGGAGGCGTGGCTTACTTTGCGTACAAACTGCTCTTTTGGCAAGACTTCACGGTGGGCATCGCGCCCATCGCCATCGGAATGTTCTTTCTGGGATCGCTCCAGCTTCTCTTCATGGGCATCATCGGCGAGTACATCGGGAACATCCACACGCAGGTACACAACCGTCCGCTGGTGGTCGAGCGCGAAAGATTGAATTTCCAGTACGAGCCCGGCGAACCGCTCCCCCGCGGCACCCTTGCTTCGGGGGCGGTCGCGGGCCGCTAAAGTGAGGAGACATGGGGCAGTCCTGCATGTCCATCAAGGCAACAGCCCGAACACTGCCACGCCATTCGGCGTTCCCACGAAGACCTTGCCATTCACGATCATTGGGGTGATGAACCTGGTGCCGGGGCCAAACTGATCGCGGCCGCTGCTGGCCTGGTTGCTGTTGTAGAGCTCGTTGAGCGTGCTGGCATTATAAGCGTGCAGCACTGCGGGGTTCGTCGTATTCTCCACAGCCCAGACGATTCCGTTACTGCTGCCATTCGCCGAGACGCTGGGCGTCGTCCCGGTATCGCCAAAGCTGTTGCTGGTTTGCGCGGTTGCGCTGGTCGACAGTTTCGCGTTGATGATGGTGAACGCCTGGATGGGGCTGCCCCTCGATCCGTAGTAAACCGTGTTGTTGAAATACGCGGGCATCCCCCAAACCCCTGTGGGCAACGCCCCCGCCAGCTCCTGATAAATGCTGCTGTTGTTGGAGCTGAACTTGCCCATGGAGTCGCGATTCACCATGTACAGGTTGCTGTCTTTGCCGGCGCCGACGGCCAGATGCAGGGTATGCCCTGCGCCATCACTGAGGTCGGGCAGCACCATCGCGCCACCGGAGCCGAGGTCCGTGTCGCTGCCGTTCTCCGATGCCTCGTTGTCCATCTCGAAATAGTCGGCCACGGCCAATTGATTGCCGGCGGTGGAAAGCTTCATGAAGGCGTTGCCGTAGTCGCCGTCGCTGGGAAAACCCTGCGCGTTCACAGTGGTGTCAAAGTATCCATTGGCATCGAGAAAATAAATGTTGCCCGAACTGTCGGCAGCGAGCCCGGCTCCTGACATCCAGATGGAGCCCTCGTTGCCGTTGGGCGTGACGTTCAGCACGCTGGTCTGTGCCAGCATGGTTTCGCTGTAACCCATGATCCAGCCCGTATAGGGCCGAGTGTCACAGTGCGAAGACCAGCCGATATAGATGACGCCATTCAGCAACAGCAGCGCAGCGCGTTGCTTGTACTGTTTGGGATCGAAGACCACGCTGGTGCCGTTGCTGTTGTCGCCGGTACCGGGATAGGTCGCCTGAATATCGACCGGGCCACTGAACAATTCCGTTCCCAGCGCGAGATCCAGCGCGTGCAGGCGCTGGTGGTAGTTGCCCGACCCGTCTTTCGACATGGCCACCACATAAATCGCGCCGTTCGCACCCTGAGTGCGATCGATCACCGGCGTCGAGGTCACGCCGATTTCAGGGGTGATTTGCCCGCAGCCTCGATTGTCGGACGCAGTTTCGCCAGTCTTCAACGTCGTGATCTGCCAGATCGTCGTGCCGGAATCGGCGTCGAAAGCATAGACCGAGCCGTGCTCGGTGGGAACGATCAGCAGATTGTGTGTGCCGTTACTCGGAACTGAAACGCTCGAGGCATAGAGCGGCTCGGCGTAAACCTGGCCGTCCACGGAATAGAAGCCAAGCTTGCCGAACTTCGCCGAATTCACGTTGCTGGTCGTGAGCATGGTTTCCGTCAGGTTTTGGCCAGTGCGCGCAATGTCGTTGTGGTAGGTCAGGACATCGGTGGTGGCGGTTGCCGCAGGGTTGACCGTCAGCGTAGCCGCATTGCTGGTTGCTTTTCCCAGCGAGTTGCTCACCGCCACGCTGAATTGGGTTCCGTTGTCAGACGTGGTTGTTGCGGGTGTCGTATAGCTTGGCGACGTCGCCCCGGTGATTGCGGTTGTGCCCTTCTGCCACTGGTAGGTCAAAGGTGCGGTTCCTGCGGCCGCCACAGAGAAAGTTGCCGTCTGGCCGGCCGTCACCGTCTGGTTCGCGGGCTGGGTGGCAATGGTGGGTGCGGATGCGCTACCGCCTTCGGTTCCGGGCCCCGACCCGCAACCCGGGAGAATCAAGCTAACTGTAAGAACACACAGTGTATTCGTTAGCCGTTGCAGATTCATGCCACGCCCTCCAGGGTACCAGACTAGCAGCAATCCGGAGCGGATGCGCTTCGTCATTGCGTCCGCTACCTTGACCACTGCGCTCAAGTATGCTGAAGACTCCAGCAGACTCTGCATCACCGACGCTTAGTCGCGAATTCTGGCGACCGCCACAGACTGCACAGCATTCGCGTTCATAGAGCATCTCCGGTCCAGCGCTGGCGTTCACGAAGTCGCACTGGGTTGGGCCTCGTTGTCCTGCATTGGGTCCCGCAGTGGTTCACCCATGCCATATTCGAAATTGATCCTCTCCTGCTCGACCACCAGCGGCCGCTTCTGCACAAGAGTATGGATGGTGCCGATGTATTCCCCAATGATGCCCATAAACAGCATTTGGATCGACATGAAGAAAAATACGCCGATGACTAACGGGGCGATGCCAACGGAGAAGTGACTCCAAAAGATCAATTTGTAGACCAAGTATGCCAGCGACACTAGAACCGAAACCAGCGCGCCCACAAAACCGGAAAAGGTCACCAGCCGCAGCGGCACCTTGGACAGGTTTGTGATCCCGAGCATCGCCATGTCGTAGAGCGAATAGAAATTGTTTTTGGTGATTCCGCGTTTGCGCGCGGGCTGATGGTACGGAATGTCGAAATGCCTAAACCCAGCCTCCGCGATCATGCCTCGGAAGTACGGATACGGATCATCGAAGCTCTTTATGACTTCCACTACCTTGCGGTCATACAGGCCAAAGCCAGTGTAGTTCTCGTAGGTTTCCACGCCGGAAAGACGGTTCACCAGCCTGTAGTATTGCTTCCGGATCCAGAACATCACACCGCTTTCCTCGCTCGCCTTCTTGACGCAGATCACAACCGGGTAACCCTCCTCCCATTTACGGATCATGTCAACAATCATCTCGGGAGGATCCTGCAGGTCGGCCACAATCCCTATGACAGCGTCGCCGCTGGCCTGATACAGCGCGTGCTGGGGCGACCTTATGTGGCCGAAGTTGCGCGTATTCCTGATTACCTTTACGTTCCTGTCCTTAGCAGCGATCGCCTTCAGTTCGCCCAGAGTGTTGTCGGTTGAGGCATTGTCGATAAAGATATGTTCGTACTGATAGTTTCCGGCGGCGGCGATAGCAGCGCGCACCTGGAGGTACACGTCGCGCACGTTGGCCTCTTCGTTATAGCAGGCAGTGAGGACGGTCAGGGTCTTAGGCATGGGTTGTAGCTTTCTCGTCGAACTTTAGCGCTTCCACGTCGAGCTCTTCGTACCGCTCATACCAGGCATAGAGATCCCTGATCGAGTCCTCTAAATCCCAAAACTGATAGCCGCCCATTTCCGTCAGCATACGTGAGTTGTCCGCCGAGTACTCGGGCCCCATGCCTTCCATCAGGACTGACACATCGGGCTTGCGCCCCGAGACTTGGGCCGAGACCCGGGCAATCACTTGCGCTAATTCGGTCAGCGCCACCGGTCGTCCGGTGCTGACGTTGTATGCCTTGTGACGGGCGTCGTTCTCGATGAACCACATCGTCAGCTTGACCAGGTCTTTAATGTACAGGTAGTCAAACACGACATCCTGCCGGAGCACAATCGGCAATCCTTTCAGCGCCCGGCAGCAGGCGTTCGAAATGAAACGCACCGTGTAGTCCTCGTAGGCGCCGAAAACTCCGAACAACCGCAAATTAACGATTCGGTCGGAGCGCTCTATATACTTGGCGCAAATGTACTTGGAGAAGCCGTACGAGTCCCTGGGCACGCGGTTATCGAAATAGTCTTCCCGCACTCGCGCCGGCACTTGAAAGCGGTCGTACTCCGCGCCCGAGCCGAAGTGAATCATTTTTCCAAATCGCTCCTGGTTGCGCACCAGATTGAAAAACATGCGGCAATTGCGGTCAAGCAGATCTGGAGGAGCAGTCAGCCGCCGATTCGACCGCGTGGTTGCGGTGTGTACGATCACGTCGAACCGGTGCGCGTCGATGTATTGGCGGACCTCCTGCTCTTTTAGCAGATCCAGTTCGGCCGAGGAAGGCGACGACACCTCATACCTGCCGGCAAGTTGCTCCGCCAGATTTCGTCCGATGAACCCAGACCCGCCGGTGATCAGTATGCGCATTATGCAGGCGTCCGGATTGAAAACTTCGTTGGCATGATCGTGCAGAGTACCTGAAGTGCAGGAAACCGCGCAAACCAGAGACCACTGGGAATCATTTCAGACGGAATAACTTCCAACCGTCCTTTACCATACGCTTAGCCACGAAAGGCGTCAGCATGAAGCGGCGCGAACGCCACATCTCCTTCATGAATATCATGATCCATCCCGGTTGACCTTTGTAACGCATCAGAACCGAGACTGTTAGATTGGCCAATAAGTTATTCCTCACTTTGGCCAGACGCTCTTCACCTTTGACGTCTCCGCGAGCGCGCAGTACCTCAAGGAAGTCCGCATGCATTGTTTCGCCCCGAGCTTGCCAGTCCCTGGCGGTCCCTTCCCGATTGGTGGCGGTTTCCGCGTGCACGGTATAGCGCATTAATGGTTCCTGCACACAAACGACGTTGTCGTATTGGAGCGCGACCCGGCCCCAATTACCTGAATCGGAAAGCATCGCATGGCGCCCCCCGTCATAACCCCCAAATTTTCTTACATCGGCCGTTCTTTTTAAGACGCCGCTCAACATCGGTCCCCGTACGCCATTAAACAGCCCTTCGATGAATGAGACAGACGACTCGATCGGGGGGCCGCTCCTGGTCATCCATAACGGTTTACGATTCTGATCCACGATCCAGTAGGGCGACCATGTCAGGCCTATTGAGCCGGACGGTACTCTATCAAAACCTTCCCGGAACGGCTTGCTCAATTTTTCAATCGCCGTTGGCTCCAAAAGGTCGTCGTCACAAAGAAGTAAGAACAAATCCCCCTTGGCGTTATCTAAGCACGAATTGAAGTTAGCGGCTCCCCCGACATTTGAGCTTTGGCGAATCAAGCAAACCCGCGGATCCTGGATGCCGTTGAGTTTTTGCCATGTGTCATCTGTCGATGCGTTATCGCAAACAACGATCTGGAGGTTCTCGTAGGTCTGGTTCAGGCAACTCTGCACGGCATCCAGGACATAATGGGACCTGTTCCATGTCGGAATACCGACGCTGATAAGTCCTCCGCTTGACATAGCTATACGACTCCTTGGCGCTTCTGCGGGCAGGATGGCAGAGCAAGTATAACAAGGCGGAAGAACGCAGCCCGCAAAGATGCAAAGGGTATACTTTATCCGCATCGGCGAATTTCGGCGCGGATGAGCGCGAATGATGGGCGCGAATGACGAGTGCGAATATTAACAACAATGCTGGCTCATAAACGCAATCGCAGAATTGTCGCTTCCGCCAGCTTCGGTGTCTTCCAGCGCCTGGTGCAGGTTGCCTGCACTCTCTTGATCATGCCGCTTACCCTGCGGGTGCTCGGCCCGGCCCGGTTTGGCATCTGGGGAGCTGTAGCTTCCCTGGCATGGATGAGCGGACTGTTAGATCTTGGGACGGGCCCTGCGCTGGTGACTCTGGTAGCACGCTCGCTTGCCCGCAACCGGGTGGACGAAGCGCGCACTCACATCACCGGCGCATTGACCATTGGAAGCTGCCTGGCGTGCCTGCTGCTGGTTTTGGCCTTCACCGCATGGCTCATTGCAGGCTCGCGAGGCAATTCCGCCCTTTACCTGATCGCCTTTGCCGGACTGGCTCTAAACGTGCCGTTAAGTTCCGCAAATAATGTGTGGATGTCCCTGCAAAAAGGTTATTTTTCCGGCTTCTGGGAACTGGCGCAGACGGTGCTGACGACGCTTGGTCTTTTCTGCGCCGTCGCATTCACCCATGACGTGCGAGTGTACGTGGCAGTAGTCTACGCCGGCCTTGTGCTGGCAAATCTCGGTAGTCTCGTGCATCTGTTTTTGCTGCATCCGGAACTTCGTCCACAAGGGTTGCCCGAGTCGCTGGCATCCATACGGGAAGTGGCGGGGAGCGGAATTCTGTTCTTCATCCTCAACATCACCGCCGGCCTTTCCTTCATGCTCGATAATGTCCTGGCCCTGCAACTCCTCGGACCGGAAGCCTCGGCCCGCATGACCATCGCCATGAGGATCTGCATGACTGCCCTCGGGATGCTGGTGGTTCTGTCGCAGCCGCTTTGGCCGGCGTTCACAGACGCTGCCCATACCGCCGACCGGCGATGGATCCGGCGAACTTTGCTGCACGGGTCAGCGCTACTGGCGAGCGCTACCGTGGCCGGATCCGCCGTTTTGATACTCTTCGGTCAGCCCTTGCTGCGTCTATGGTTACACGCCAATCTCGGGATCGGCCAGCCTTTGCTTTGGGCGATCTCGGTGTGGGTACTGGCTGAATCGCTGTCACGCGTTCCAACCCTTCTGATGAACGCGTTGGCATTGGTTCGCTTCGAAATTGCTGTGACCGCAATCGCCACGCCGGTGGCTTGGGCGTTAAAATTCGCCCTCGCTCCTTGGCTGGGGGTCGCAGGAATCCTCTGGGGTACGAGCGTTACTGTCCTGCTGATTGGCATTCCCGCCTGGACCTGGCGAATTTATCGATGGGCTGACCATTCTGCCAGGCAAGAGGCGATGCTCGCTGAGCCATACAGGTACCCGGATCTCCTCTGAGAGCAGGGAGGCTCGGAGGATGTGGTACTTTTTGACAGAGATGAAGCTACCCACGTTCATTGCACGCCCCGGCCTTCTGGCTGCACGATATTTCTTCGGCCAATTTGGGTTCGAACTTATTGACTGCAAGCCGTTCTACCGAGGATTTAAAGATGAAGAGTATTACAAGCCGCTGTTCAGCCCGTGGCTTACTCCGGAGTGGAAGGAACGCTTGCGGGCAGAGGATCCCCGGTCTGTCTTACCACTGCAAGCGAAATACGTGTTCTATTGCCTGGCCCTCAACGCAACCTTGCGTTGCAGCGGAGAGTTGGCCGAGTGCGGCGTTTATAAAGGTGGCACGGCAAAGATTCTTGCAGAACTTGTGCCCGACCGGCCATTGCATCTGTTTGATACCTTCTCTGGAATGCCGGAGACCGATCCCGCGCGGGATTTTCATAAAAAGGGCGACTTTGCAGATACTGACATCGAGTCTGTTCGCAAATACCTGGCCGACCACAAGAACGTAACTTGCGTGGCGGGGCTGATCCCGGATTCACTCGACATTATCCGGGATCGCACCTTTTCATTCGTGCATATCGACCTCGATATTTACTCGGCGATCAAATCGGCTTGCGAATTCTTCTATCCCAGAGTGCGGCCGGGAGGGATGTTGCTATTCGATGACTACGGACAGCCCAGTTGCCCGGGCGCTCGTGCCGCAGTGGACGAGTTTTTTGAGGATAAGCCGGAAGTAAAGATGGCGTTTGTTACCGGGCAATGCTCAGTACAAAAGCTTCATGACTGAAAGCCGCTCAGCTAACGTTGACAGAGTGCGCGAATGATCGTGCCGCTAATCCATCCGAGATCAACCTGCGTGGACTGTATGATTAACTCAAGTCAAATCGTCGGGCCCTGGCGGACGATTTTCGAACCGGGCCAACGGACGAACCAAAGACTCCGCAAGCAACGCCACCAGCACGACCGCCTTAACCTGACCACCGAAGCCCACCGTGCCTCGAAGGAGATAGCTCTGGGGCGTAAACAAAATCGCAAAGTAACAGAATATTCGAGTGAGCAAGAAATCCTCTGCCCACACTCCTTGCGGCTGCCGAATAGCAGCGAGTAGCAGGAAAGCAAAAGGCACGTACAGATGCACCAGGGTGTCATCGTATGAGACGGGCGGAAAAGCTAAGGCGCAACACGTCAAGGCAACCATCTGGTTCAAGAGTGGCAACTTCCTAAGTCGCAAAAAGATGGCAACGCTCAGGATTGCAATCACCACAAAATAAATCCTGTACTCATGTTGAAGATAATCTGCAGTCAAGTTGGACCTGAGAAGAACGAGGACATCTTTGACCACCGCAAATAACGAATGGTCAAAGCCGATTTCAACGGGCCGCCGGTGATAGATATACATGTACGTGAAGCGCTCCAGGCCATTCTGAATGCCGGCCTGAGCGATAGAAATTGTCGGCCCTACCCACCAAAGCGAAACGAGCGTCATGGCCCCCATCGTAAGTACTCCGAAAAACAATTCCAATAGGCGCCGCCGGTATAAAAACAGCAAAAAGAAGATCGCGGGCACAATCTTCATGGAACCAGCAATCCCGATCAGCGGTGCGGCCAGCCATAGTCGCTCGCCCGCAAACGCGGCCAGACCGCAAGCAAGCACCACCCAAACTGCAAACTCAAGGTTTAACCGGTCGAAAAAACACATAAGCGGATACGAGGTCAGGAGGACGGTTAATGCAAGGAGTCCCGCAATCCTTCCCGAAACTCCGGCGCTCCTGAGAGCCCTCGCAAAGAAAGCCGCACCGATGAGTGAGGCGCCAAGGACGGTTGCGAGAAGTGCACGTACCGGGTGTGAGAACCCACGAAAGAAAAATGCATAAACCAGCGCAACAGGCGCTGGGTAGGTGAAGGGATGTCCAGGAGATGTGAAAAACGCTTCTGTCCCAAAGTGCTTGAAGCGTTCGCTGTAAATGGTGAAATCCGAGAATACCACTTCTGGAATGAACAGCAATGTGTTGTAAGGGTAACCTTCGTGAAATAAATAGCGTCGGACTCCTACGATCAGAAGAGCCAAAGCAGTGAGGACGATAGTGGCGATCCAATACACTTTCACGGCCCGCGGCAGAGGGACGGAGGGTTTGGTCATGCGTTCGGCGTCTGCGCCTTTTCCCATTCGAGAGTCGATTTAATTCCCAGGATCATGCTCCGAGCGAACCTCGTATTCTTAATACTTGACACAATAGCTTATAAAAGAATTTAGGTAGCAGCCGGGCGCCCCATGGTCTCGCGCTTTTTGGGACCTGGGGACTCAACCGCTCCTCGAACCGGGACACTCGACCAAAGCGCCCCACCCACCAAATCATGAGTTTTGTAATAATTACAGTGTAAATATAACCCTGATGTGCCTGTTTTACCACACAAGCCACCTATTATTATCAATGACTTGGGAGGTTTGTAAAGGCGTAAATGATGACTACAGGTCACCACAATACTTGAAAAAGCCCCAGTATTTTCGCTTTTTGTACGCCTTAAGCTTGGCGAGCGGCCCACCCTATCGTTATCATTAGCTCACCGGCTCGACGATCATATTCTGGGCAAATTCGTCGCGATCCAGGAAAGGCCATAGATCCTCCAAAGGCTTGGAAACAAAGGATCCATCGGCCCGCTGAATCGAGGTTACGCGCGGAGCCCTGATCTCGTCGGGAATTACGTGTACGTCGCAAAGCGCCGGTCCGCGGCTACGCAGAACTCGACGAACAGCGTCGCGCAAGTCCGATTGATCCGCCCCTTGACCCTCGATAACCGCAGTCTTCAAGCCATAGGCACGAGCGACCTTACGATAATCGGGGATCGACACCCCAGTCGCCGAATCGCATCCGATGTTAGCTCCCCCGAAGTAGTTCTTCTGAGTGGCCCGAATCGATGCGTATCCCTGGTTGTTGAGAACAAAAAGCTTGATCGGCAGTTGCAGGTGTGCGATGGTGGCCAACTCCTGGATGTTGAGCTGAAGCCCACCGTCGCCGTCAACGCAGATCGTCTTCCGTTTGCCGCTCCCGAGACACACGCCGATACTTGCGGGGATACCGAAACCCATCGCCCCCAGCCCCGCCGTGTGAAACACGCGACGCCCTTTTCGCGCCCGGTAGGCCAGCAGGAAAACTTCAATGGCGCTTCCTGAGCTTCCGGAGACGACGCGGTCGTTAGGTCCAACTTCGTGCCCGATAACCTCCGCCAGATGATACACACTGACAAGTCCCGGAGCGCGATGCTCGGGCAAAACGAGGGGATAACGGGCCTTCCAGTCCTGGCAGCGCTGGAGCCACGGGCTGCGATCTTTATTCTTGTCCAGTACAGATCCGCTCTGCCGGAGCATGTTGTCAATAAAGGTCCGAGCGTCGGCGCAGATCGGATTGTCGACAGTGCCTTCCAGCTTTCGCAACTCCGCCGGATCGATATCGACGACAATCTTGTAAGCTCCACGCGCGAACTGATGAGGATCCCAACCCATCAGAGGCGGGTCAAGACGAGCGCCGATCACAAGGACGAAATCGGCATTCTGCAGGGCGAAGTTTGCGCCACGAGATGCAACCGTGCCGGGCCGGCCGACGAATAGCGGATCGTCGTCGTCTAACAAATCCATGGCCATCCAGGTCAGGCCCACGGGGACATTCAAGAGACGCACGAGTTTCTCGAACGCCGCAGCCGCGCCGGAAACTCGAACCCCGTTCCCCGCGAAGATGAATGGCCGCTCGGCCCGGTTCAGCCGATCGATTACATCACGTACCTGGGTCGCTAAGTCGTCTTGATCGCGCTTTGAAGACTCGGCAGGATCAAAGCCGCGCATGGAATCAGGCTCAACCGGCGCAGCCTGGACGTCGATCGGAATATCGATCCAAACGGGACCGGGTCTTCCAGTGCGAGCCAGGTGTGCCGCCTTTTCGAGATGGTAGCGGATGCTTTCGGGATCGTCGATGGTCAGCGCGTACTTCGTAATCGGCTTGACCAGGGAGACAATATCGACCTCCTGACTACCGCGCTGGCGCACTCCGAGAGCAGTGCCATCAGGGCGGTACATCCGGTCGGCGCGTTTCACCTGACCCGAGATGACGAGCATGGGAGTCGAATCAAGCCATGCGCCGACCACGCCCGTGATCGCATTGGTGCCGCCCGGGCCGGTCGTTACCAGGGCGACGCCCAAATTATTCGTAGCCTTGGAATAGTTTTCCGCGGCGATCGCGCTCGCCTGTTCGTGGTGGTTGCAGACGAAGGTCAAATCGCTGCACCGGGCAAGAGCATCGTTCAGGTGCATGGCCCCGCCGCCGGTGAGAAGGAAAACGTGCTTCACGCCCTGCTGGGCAACGAAGCTCATGACATAGTCAGCGAGTCTCATGCCTTCCTAGCGAACCGGCTTTGCCGCTATGGCGGCGGATGCGAGCAACATATCCACGACCTCGCGCACGGCACCGTTACCGCCGGTGAGCGTGGTGACCACCTGGCAATGCTCTCGGATCGAAGGGCGCGCGTCCGCGGGACAGGCGCTGAGACCAGCGATGTCAAGCGCGGGTAAATCGTTCACATCGTCCCCAATGAAACAAATCTCCTGCAGGCGCAAGCCGTGCCGTTCCGAGAACGTGCGCAGCGCGCTGGCTTTGTCTTTGCAGTCCTTGTGAACATCGCTGATGCCGAGCTTACTGGCAAGCCGGTCGACGAGCGGGCTGTTCTCGCCCGACATCAGAGCAATTGCCATGCCCGATTTTCGCGCCAGCGACAGGCCCATGATGTCGGCAAAGTGAAAGCGCTTCCATTCTTCGCCGTTTGGCCCCCACCACACCCCGCCGTCGGTGAGCACGCCATCGACATCCATGGCGATGGCCTTGATCTCCGGCATGATCTCCGGCACGGCTTCCGACACTATGCTGCTCCCACGCGCCGCAGCTTTTTGATGATCGGTTGCTCGCGCTCCAGCACTCGCTTGATGCCGTCGCCCTTCGATTTTTCAATCAAGCGGATGTCTCGAACCAAGCGCGTGATTCCATTCGGTTCGAGCGACGCGGCGTGGTCCGAACCCCACATGGAGCGATCAAGCGTGATGTGCCGCTCGATGATGCAGGCGCCGAGCACCACGGCCGCGACGCTCGAGGGCAACCCAGTTTCGTGGCCGGAGTAACCAACCGGCACGCGATAACGATCTCGCAGCACATCTATAACCCGCAGATTCAATTCTTCGTAGTACGCGGGATACGTGCTGCAGGCATGCAGAAGGATGAGATCCTGCTTGCCCAGAACGTCCACCGCATGGTCAACCTCTTGGATCGTGCTCATTCCGGTCGACAACACGATCGGCTTGCCAACCGAGCGAGTATGGCGCAGCAGGTTGTCATCGGTGAGGGATGCGGAAGCGATTTTAAAGCAGGGAACTTTAAACTGGGCTATGAAATCAACGGATGCCTCATCCCAGCAAGACGCGAACCAGTCAATCTTGACCTCACGGCAATAGCGGTCAATTTCCTCGTACTCCTCCTGTTCAAATTCGAGGCCGCGTTTCAGATCGCCATTGGTCGGCCCAAAGGGGCTCTCCCTCGGCTTCGCCAGTTCCTCCGGAGAGTAGACGACATCGACGGTTCTCTTCTGAAACTTGACGGCGTCGCAATCGGCGCCCAAAGCCACGTTGATAAGTTTTTTTGCGAGATCGATATCTCCATTGTGGTTGATTCCGATTTCAGCGACCACGTAACAAGGTCTCTCAGGTCCGATCACCTTGGACCCCAGTCGAACCTCCGGAAGCTTGTCAGAGGAATGGTTATTGTTTTCGTGCGGCATCGGAAAGTACCCCCTTTGAAGCGATTTCGTTTATCGTTTCCAGAACGTAATCCAACATCGCCGGCGTGAGTCCGGGATATACGCCAATCCAGAAGGCCTGATTCATCACGCGGTCACTGGTTCGGAGATCACCCACTATACGATAGTTGAGGCCGGCATAGGCGGGTTGACGGACCAGGTTGCCGCCGAACAGCTGGCGGGTGCCGATCTTTCTCTCATACAGGAAGTCAATGAGCGCGTTACGCGAGAATGGAGCTGTCTCCCTTACCAACAGCGGGAACCCAAACCAACTCGGGTCGGAATTCGGAGTTGCTTCGGGCAGGACGAAGTGCTCCTCGACGTTTTTGTCTTTGAGTCCTGACTTCAAATACGTAAAATTCCGCTTTCTCGCCTCAATGAATTCCGGCAGCTTCTTCAACTGCGCGACTCCCACGGCAGCTTGCATGTCGGTGGCTTTGAGATTATAGCCCACATGCGAATAGATGTATTTGTGATCGTAGCCGTGCGGCAAATCCCCCAACTGCCAGTCGAAACGCTTGCCGCAGGTGTTCTCTTTGCCCGGGTCACACCAGCAATCCCGGCCCCAATCGCGAAAGGATTCGACGAGCGTGCGCAGCAGGGGCTTTTCCGTCAAGACGCATCCGCCTTCGCCCATGGTGATGTGGTGCGCGGGATAAAAGCTGACGGTGGCGAGATCGCCGAAGGTCCCGACTTTCTTTCCGCGATAGGTCGAGCCGAGCGCGTCACAGCAGTCTTCGATCAGCCACAAGCCGTGCTTCTTCGCGAACGCAGTCACGGCATCGAGATCGAACGGATTCCCCAGCGTGTGCGCAAAGATGATGGCACGCGTGCGCTCGGATAGCGCCGCTTCGAGATAACCGACATCCACGTTGAAGGTGGGTATGTGAACATCGACGAAGACGGGAACCAGCCTGTTTTGCAGGATGGGATTGACCGTCGTGGGGAACCCTGCGGCCAGGGTGATGACCTCGTCTCCGGGCCGTAGCCGGCGATCGCCCAATCTCTGCGAAGTCAGGGCTGCGACCGCCAGCAGGTTGGCCGACGAGCCCGAGTTCACCAGCACGGCCTCGCGCACACCGACAAATTTGGCGAACTCACGTTCAAACTGCTCGGCGAAGCGCCCGGTGGTCAGCCAGAAATCGAGCGAGGACTCGACCAGCAGTTCGAGTTCTTGTTCGTCGAAGACACGGCCGGAAATAGGCACAGGGGACGATCCCGGCACGAACGCAGGGGCAGGGAAGACGAAGGCCTCACGATAGTACTCCGCCACCAGGCCTCGGATCCGGTCGCGCAAGTCGTTTACTCGCAAGTCATTTGCTCGCAACTCGTCCGCTCGTGACACTACTTCAGCGCCTCCCGGTACCATGCGATGGTCTTTTCCAATCCTTCGTCCAGAGTGAAAATGGGCTTCCAGTTCAATTCCGTGCGTGCCCGCTCGGCGCTCAGGAACTGATGGCGGATCTCGTTCGAAGCCTGGTTCTGAATCTCGGGCTTCAACTTCGATGCCATTTTCCCGAGGATCGCATTCACCAGCTCTAGGACGCTGATCTGCGCTTCATTGGAAAAGTTATAGGCTGCGCCGCACAGCTTCGAATTCTGCCTGAGCCGCTCTGCCAGCAGCATGTAGGCCGCGGCGCCATCTTCCACGTAGAAATAGTCGCGCACGAATTTGCCGTCGGAGCGAATAATGGGGCGCTCGCCACGAATCACGGAGCGGATGGTGCCGGGTACGACGCGGTTCCAGTTCAGGTCTCCGCCGCCGTAAAAATTGCCGCAGCGCGTGATCGCCAGTGGGACGCCAAACGTATGCGCGTAGGACTGCGCAATCAGATCAGCGCACGATTTGCTTACATCGTAAGGATGCTTCCCCTGCAATGGCATATCTTCCTTGTAGGGAAGTACCTTCTGATCGCCGTAGGCCTTGTCCGAAGAAGCGAGGATGACCGACTTCACAGTCGGCGAACGCCGGCAAGCCTCCAGAAGATTCCACGTTCCGCGTATGTTGCTTTCGAAAGTTGAGAGGGGATTGCGGTTAGCGATTCCGACGATTGTCTGTGCCGCGAGATGAAAGACGACTTCGATCTCGTACTCGCCCAGCGCACGTTCCAGCAGATATGGACTGCTCAGACCGCCGCGCACGACGTTGACGCGGTCGGCAAATCCGTCGCGCACAAATTCGCTGGCCGGAACCCAGTCGCGTACGAGCGCGGTCAGTGACGCGCCCTGCTCCAGCAGGTGCTTCGTCAGCCATCCGCCCACCAGTCCCGTGGCGCCGGTGATAAAGACACTACGGTCGCGCCAGAAGCCATTCGTCATTATCATTCCTGCCAAATTATTCCCGCCAAACCCTTTATTACTCCTGCCAAACCTTCCATGGCGCCTGGTTCGCGCTCCATAACTGGTTCAAGTACTCGTACTCGCGATATGTATCCATCGCGTAGAAGAAGCCCTCGTGTTGATAGGCCATCAACTGCCCGTCGTCGGCGAGGCGCTCCAGCGGTTCCTTCTCGAAGATGCAATCGTCACCGCCGAGATAATCGAACACACGGCGATCCAGTACGAAAAAGCCAGCGCTGGCGCGGCCGCTGATCTTTGCCTTTTCCTTAAACTTGGTTACGCGACCGGTCGCATTTGTGTCGATGACTCCGAAGCGGGAGCTCGGCGTGATGGTCGTGACCGTGGCCAGCTTGCCATGGCTCTTGTGGAACTCCACGAGCTCGTGGATGTTCACATCGCCCACGCCATCGCCATAGGTCAGCATGAAGAGATCTTCATCTTGACCAATGTACTTCTCAATCCTCTTCACCCGTCCGCCCGTCATCGTGGTTTGTCCGGTATCGACGAGGGTGACCTGAAAGTCCTGTTCGCGATGGACGTTCTTGTACTCAACCTTGGAGTTCCGGCCGAGGCAGAGGGTGAAATCGTTGTTCATCGCCTCGTAGTTCAGGAAATATTCCTTGATCATGTTGCCGCGGTATCCGAGGCAGAAGACAAAATCGGTGAAACCATTGTGTGCATACAACTTCATAATATGCCACAGGATCGGACGACCGCCGATTTCCACCATGGGCTTGGGCCGGTATTCAGTTTCTTCGCGCAAACGGGTACCGAGCCCTCCGCACAGCATCACTACTTTCACGAGATTCTCCTGGTAGGCGCTAATGCTAGTTTCCCGGATTTTATTCATTATTCAGGCGTTCCACAAGGGAAGGACCCTGGAGGTGCACCACCTCACATATCGAACAACGTTTAGAAAACGGAGATACCATCCTGGACGCTTTCGAAGTCAAAGACGCCAACAGCTTGGCTTCGGTGTCAATGGGATTCTCCGTACTTGTGGCATACTGCCAAAAGGCAGAAGTGCACCCGCCGCATCGGTCCAGTTCGCTCGCACAGTGGTACATTAGCAAAAGTCAGCGCGCGGTAGAGCCCGCTCATTCTGTGGGCAAGACGCTCGTCCAGTCTTGATGTCGTGCGAAAGCCGAGTTCAAGCGCAATACAGACTATGGGGGAATAGGGCATGGCGAATGAAGCCACCACGCAACCAAGTGCGGGATCAGCTTGGCAGGTGAAACAGGTCTACGCGATGGCGGTAATCAGCCTCGTGGTTGGGCTGGCGATTGGATACCTGTTTCGCGGATCGCAATCGCCGGCGCCGCCGGCGCAACCCGCGGCCAATGCCCAGCCCGCCGTCTCTGCAGGAGGCATGGGCGGGCAGATGCCCAGCCTCGAGCAGATGAAACGCATGGCCGACACTAAGGCAGCACCGTTGCTCGAAAAGCTGAAGGGCGATCCGAATAACAGCGATCTGCTTTTCCAAGTCGGAAACATCTACAAAGCTACCCACCAGTTCAGGGACGCGGTCGGCTACTACGACAAAGCATTGCAGGTTGATCCAAAGAACGTAGCCATTCGCACCGAGATGGCTTCGACTCTGTACTACAACGGCGATGTGGACGGCGCGATTAGCCAGCTCCAGCAGGCGCTGCACTATAACCCCAAGGATGCCAACTCGTTGTTCAACCTCGGCGTGATCAAGTGGCAGGGAAAACAGGACAACAAGGGAGCGGTGGCGGCTTGGCAGGAGCTGCTGAAGTCGAATCCGAAATTGAGCCCAGAGCGCAAAGCCCAGGTGCAGAAACTGATGGCCGATGTCCAGATGCAGGGCAAGAGCTAGCGCCCTGGCTCGCGCCATGGATAGATGGAGAAACGCGGCTCGCGGCGGCTTCCGCCGGCAAACGAAACGGGATATGAAGGAGCACTGAGAAATGACGGATACAGATCGAGCAACTTCTATCGAGCAATGGACAAGCGTGCAGGCCTACGTGTTGGCGGTCATCTGCCTGCTGGTGGGAATCGCCGGCGGCTGGCTTATCCGCGGATCCCAGAGTCCAGCGGCCGTTCCGGCTGAGACGGCGAGCGCACCCGCACCGGCCATGGGGAGTGCGGGCGTGGGCTCCCAAACTCCAACTCCGGCTCAGATGCAGAAAATGGCCGACACGCAAGCTGGACCGCTGATCGAGAAGCTCAAGGCGGACCCGAATAACGCTGGACTTCTGGCAAGCATTGGGAACATCTATTACGACGCGCAGCAGTTCCCCACAGCCATTGATTACTATCAGCGTGCGCTGAAGGTGGAGCCAGCCAACACGGGCGTCCGTACCGACATGGCGACCGCCTATTGGTACACCGGCAACGCCGATGCCGCCATCGCGGAATTCCAGAAATCGCTCTCTTACGAGCCCAACAAGGCCAACACGTTGTTCAATCTGGGCATCGTCGAGTGGCAGGGCAAGATGGATATCGACAAAGCTGTCGCCACATGGCAGAAGTTGCTGGACACGAATCCGCACTACGAAGGCAAAGACAAGGTCTTAGAATTGATGGCCCAGGCGAAGAAACATTCGGGCGTCAAGCCGGGGACGCCCGCAAAGCCGTTGCAGTAGGCTGCTACGGCGGGGTTGTCGCGCAAGTGGGCAGCGACTGCGCGCGAGCCGTATACAGAGGTTCCATAAGAAGAGGATGGTACGGGCAATAGAATTTTTCGGAAGCAATGGCCATAGCTGGCAATGAACGCGCCTTCAAGTATGACATCCTGCTTTCTGCCTGTCTAAGGCTGTGTTGGCATGCATGGGCAAAGCCCGGCTAGTGGTGCGGTTTGAAAATATTCCTTCCGCTATTTTCGTAATGAAATAGCACCCAGGCAGGAAACTGGCCCACAGAATCGGAAACCGGTAGCGTTGAAAAAATTGAACGAAATAGTAAATCAGCGGAAAGAAAATCAGCCAGAGTCCAACAACAAACGCCCCAACCCGAGCATTTCTCCACATCAAGACCAGGCCTGCGACACTAAGTAGCGTGAGGCAATCAACAACCCAAGGATGCAGGATCACCCCATCTCCCGGGTTCGCTGAGGCCGGTGGTAGCCAAAAGGCTTCAAATCTCCTTAGGGACAGTGAAGTGAACGCCATTGGGTTGCCCTTGATCCACTGCATTGCTTCCCGCAGTCGAACCCGATTGTATTCGACCTCGCCTAGTTGCCGGACTTTGAGAGCCTCTGCATAGTTTTCGTTCGGATGAACCTGCGAAAAGCAACCACTGACCTCATTCATGTGGAACGAGGAGCTGGCGCATTCATTGTTCGAGATTGCCAATTCCAGTCCGAGATTGTCCCGGATGAAAACTGGCTTATGGAACACCACAAAATTCCTTACGATCCACGGCGTCACAAGAATGATGGGCAGTATTCCTAGCGCAATCTTTTGGCGTCGAGAGCTCGGCGATTGAAAGTGCAATAACAGCACCCAGAATGGCAGCACAAGGATAACGACAGGTTGGAGGAGCAACAGCGCTCCCCACAAAATGCCTGACATCAAGAGCTGGCTGGCCGTCATTTCCAAGGTGAAAGAGCTTCCCATGAAGAATGCCGCCGCCACCACCACCAAACCAACCAGTTGCGATTCCGAGTCAAATGTCGGAGGTATCGTAGCCGCGAGCCAAGCCAATGCGGCAAGCACTCCCGTCCAAAAGCCTAACCCGAAGTGTTGGGCCAGAAGTGGCAGCAGCATCAACTGAACTGCGAGTATCAGCGCCGCGGCCCACAGGATGACGCCCACAGCTGTTGAGCCGTGGCCGAATACTCCGATGATCAGGGCCAGATAGGCAGGATATAGCGGTCCCGTGTGCGCCGACGGGCCGGTGGGCAAAGTGTCAAAGGGATTGGAGAAACCATGACGGTTGGCGATTGACTTAGCCAAAGCAAAGGTCTCATAACCGCAGGGGAACGGGGCGACCGCGATAGTCCCGGGCGGCGGGCAGTTTAAACTGATTCCAGAGCTTGTGTGGTCGAAAGTCGGACGGTAAACGAAGACAGTAACGGCCCACAGGGTAACGATGGCAATCCATCGAAGTAAGTCTGCTGCTCGCATTATTGTTCTTCTCCTGTGGCTCGTCAGTTCAGAAGGGCATTGCTCGCCGGCCTACCTTCCCTCGCTGTTTTGAAAGTCACATACCCACTCGGTCATCCTCGATCTCGTCGCAATTCGACTTGCCTTTCAAGTTTCCACTCTTGTTCCTTGCTCGTGGTTTTCGCGGTCTGATTCGCCTGCGCGATCGTTGAGGGTGAGTGTCCGGGAGAACCGAGTGCATAGGAATTGCCAAAACTACAGTTCATTTTAGCTTGGCCGCTTGCAGCTTGATTTCAGGCTAGTTTCTCTCTAGGACCAGCAATGGTTTCCCGGGTGGGAAGCGGTCCGGAATCGGGGTCTTTCTCCCCACCAAGGGCACGTTTTGCCCTGGCGGCCGCTTGCCTTATCCCTCAGTCTGACCGCGCAAGTCCTTGCAGGTATTACGCTTAGCCCTTATATTGGGTTGGTATCGCGATTGCCCCTTCCCAACACGGGTTTGGGGAGCATCTTATCGTTTGCAGACGGTGACTTCTGTTCGGCGTAATGTGGGCAGTTCGGAGCACGTGGTTCCGATTCGCGCGCGATTTGCACACTGATTGACGCACTATGGAACGAGCGATCTTCAAGGCCGTGATTGTCGGCGCCGGACCGGCGGGTCTGACTGCCGCCTACGAACTGTCGAAGCAGCATGCCCCAGTGGTTGTCCTGGAGAGCGACCCCGAATATGTTGGGGGAATCTCTCGCACCGTTAACTACAAGAGTTTCCGCTTTGATGTGGGCGGCCACCGTTTCTTCTCCAAGTCCCGCGAGGTCGAGGATTTTTGGACCGAGATTGCCGGCGAAGACATGCTCGATCGTCCCCGGTCGTCGCGCATTTACTACCGCGGCCAGTTCTACACCTATCCTTTGAAACCGTTCGAGGCGCTGTCGAAGCTCGGCTTGATCGAGTCGGTGCTCTGCATACTCTCGTTTTTGGCTGCGCGCGTTCATCCCACGCGCAATCCCAAGACTTTCGAAGATTGGGTCTCCAACCAGTTTGGCAAGCGCTTGTTCCGCATCTTTTTCAAGACCTACACCGAGAAGGTGTGGGGGATGAGCTGCGACGAGATCTCCGCGGATTGGGCGGCGCAGCGGATCAAGGGGCTATCGCTCGGTTCGGCCATCAAGCACGCCCTTTTCGCCAAGCGCAAGCCCAATTCCGAAGACCGCAAGCAGGTTGTGAAGACGCTGATCGACACCTTCCGATATCCGCGACTGGGACCGGGAATGATGTGGGAGGCGTGCACAGAAAAAGTCCGCAAGCTGGGCGGCGAAGTGCTGCTGGGCCGCAGAGTAGTTGGCTGCCGCTTCGACTCCACCAGCAATCTCTGGATCGTGACGACCCGCAGCGCCAACGGCGATGTGGAAGAATATCGTGCCGAGCATCTAGTTTCGTCCATGCCCATACGGGAACTGGTAGCGCAGATCGAGCCAAAGCTTCCTGAGGCTGCGCTCCAGGCTGCGCGCTCTTTGCGGTATCGCGATTTCCTAACCGTAGGGCTGATCGTGCATGACCGCGGCCGTTTCACCGACAACTGGATTTACATCCACGATCCCAGTGTGCAGGTTGGCCGCGTGCAAAATTACAAGTCGTGGTCGCCCGAGATGGTTCCCGATGCCGGCTATTGCTCCTATGGTCTCGAATATTTCTGCTTTGAGGGTGACGGACTGTGGACCACGAGCGACCGTGATCTGATCGAACTGGCAAAGCGGGAAATCCAAGAAGTAAATCTCGCTGCCAGTGTGGATGTGGTTGATGGCTGCGTCATCCGCCAGCCCAAGGCATATCCGGTTTATGATGACGCGTACCAACAGCACGTCAACACGGTTCGCAAGGCTCTGGAAGAACACTATCCGACCCTTCACATGGTTGGCCGCAATGGCATGCATAAGTACAACAATCAGGACCACGCCATGATGACGGCAATGCTTACCGCGAAGAACATCCTGGCGGGCGCGCGCAAGTATGATGTCTGGGCAGTGAACCAGGACGCCGAATACCACGAGGCGGGGGCAGCGGGCGAGAACGCCGCGGAAATAGAGACTCGGGTTTCAATCAAGAACGTGGCAAGTCCCGCCTAGACCGAAGTGATTCGGAATCTATGAGCGGCCAGACAATGACCGACCAGAGAATAACGGACGAGACAAGCATTCTCCGCGAGGCGCTTTCCGATCTCCGGTGGCGCAATCCGCGCCCGCCGATGGCACTCTTCCCGTTCCGCTGCAGGAAGGATCGCGCTAGAAAAGAAAACTGCTGGTCGGCACGCACCCGGATGTTGAGATACATCATGACGCCTAGAAACCCTACCAGCATCAACAGGAGCAGTGCCCAGCCCATCCATCCACGCATCCTGTTTGTCTTTTGTTCAGCGCTCGTAAGGCTGAGGTTCTCTAGCGTCGACACGAAGGAGCTCCTAACCAACCTTTCCTTATTTTCGGGCTAGCCATTCCCGGGCGCGACGGCGCCCCTCTGCAAGTTGGACACGAAAATCTTCGCCGAGGGCGGCAGCCTCCCCTACAAACGGGTTCTCCCTCTCGGCCTGGTCGAAGGAAAGCAGGGCTTCGTGCGGTTGGCCCAACTCCAGTTGCACGTAACCCAATCTCAGGTACAACGAGTGGGGCCGGTCAGATCGTTCCGCTGCGCGAGAAAGAATTTGCGCCTCGTCCTCATATCGTCCAAGTTGTTGGTACCGTATGGCAAGGGCCAGAGCCGCATTCTCGGAACCGAGTTCGTGGGCGGTGAATAACTCGCGTTCAGCGTCGTCCCAACGACCGAGGCTCTGGAGAGCCAATCCTTTGGCAAAGTGCAGGAACGCACTTTCCATGAATATGCCGCCCGCGCTGCTTAAGGACTCCAATGCTTCCGCAGGTTTTCCGAGGGCAAGGAGAATGTAAGCGGCATTGAGGTGGTAATGGAAGGCTTCGGCACGCCCTCGATTGCTAGTGACCGCAGGAGGATGATCAAACCGGATGTCGTTGCAATCAATCTGCAGGCGGCTGAGCAATCTGGCGGTTTCAGGTCTGGCGCGTACGAAAACGGCGGCGTGAGTATCAAGATAAACGGGGCGCCATTGCTGACTTGCGCAATACGTTTCCAATTCACTCAAGGCCCCGCTCAGCTCATGATCCAAAGAAACGAGAACCGTGTACAGGTTGCGGCTCTCGGCCTCAAGTTGCCATGCTGGCGAATCCAGGGGCTGGTTGAGCAGCTCCTTGGAATGGAGAAAGAGCTTGTCGCCAAAGGGAATCGCGCGGCCATCGATGTAATCGGGGAACCTTGGTGAGAGTGCCCAGGCTACAAAACCGCCAGAACTGTAGTCATTGAAGATGTTAGGAGGAAGCTGCTCACGTAATACGAAGGCAGCGGCTTCCTCCGGGTACCAATAGGATTCTCCTGCGCCAAATTCCGTGAACTGCTGAGGTGTCTTGAGATAGTAGCGGTTGGTAACGAGATCAAACACTCTGGCCGCAGTAAACCCGGCGGCAAGCGCAAGAAACAGGAACATCACCGCTTCGGTTCTGATCGCGCGCAACGCCCGGACACGCCGGAGCACGCACTGTACCCATCCCGGCCCGATCGCCTCCGCGAGGATTGACCCGCCAATGACAACCACTACCGAGGCAAATGCCGCCTTCATCCGCAGAGCATGAATCACGGCGTAAACAGAAACCCCAAGAAGCAGCGCCGGAACGAATGCTCGCATGTACGCGGCCAACAGTGCTGCCATAATTCCTATCAAGATCAGCCACCATATAGCGCTGTCGGGCTCCCGCCAGGCGAGAACTTCCAGCAGTCTAGCCGACGTGATGCGTAACGGGGACCACTCACGAATCCAGTGACTGTGAGTATCCAGAACGCCGCCTTGCCTGGCCAACGCCACATAGATTCGTGCTCCCCACGGGTTGAGGAGCGTGGCTCCGGCAGTTGCGAGTAACCATGGGGCGGCATGTCGCAGTCTGTTGAAAGCGGCTGGCCGGAGGCTCGCGACCGCGGCGTCGCCAAATTCCAACGCAACATAACTGGCACAGATCCCCAAGCCGGCGATGAACCCTGGGTGGAGGTTGGTCCAGAGACACATGAGCAACGGAAGAAGCCACAGCGTCCCTTGTCCAGAGCGGTGGTAGTGCCATAACAGGCTCAGGAATGCGGCAATGAGAACCTCGGTAAACATTTCCGCACGCGGCGCTGTGCGTGCCGCAACCAAAGGCACTGCGAGCAGAGCCAGCAACGCCGTGACCGCGCTAGCGCGCCGAAGTTGCAAGGCGATCGTGCCCACGCAGGCTGCTGCACCCAGCACCGAAAGCAGCGAATAGCCACCCAGCGAATACGCGCCATAGAGAAGAATTTGGGACAGCACTGGATAAATCCACTCCCGGCCACGCGCGGTATGGGAAAGTACGTCCGTAAACGGGATCTTGTGGTGCTGGACGATCCAGCGCCCTGTAGCCATCTGCCAACCCAGGTCCATGTCAGCCACCGTACGCAGGCCCGCCGTGAACGCGTAGGTAAGCGCAAACAGGCCCAGGATGGCTGTGAGGAAGGAAGCACTATGCCGGCGTGAGTCCGATTCCAATGGGGGAGATTCTTGTGACTCGCAGTCTCCAACCGAAGTCGAAACACGACTCCGGTTGCGAAGGGCAAGCGGCATCAGCGCATTATGCGCAGGGAAACGCAGGGCGTCAACAAAAGCAACCGGCGACAGGGGTTACGACGACGTCGAAGGCCTGGTCCCGCCAACGTCTTGTCCCTAGGCCCGTTGGGGGTTTTCACAAGCAATTGGGGCAAATCCCGCATTCAGAACCTGCGGAAAATGCTTGAGGCATTTCTCCACACACCTAAGTAACCTGTAACTGTTTATTTTTTAATCAGTTAGTCCAGCGGTCTCCGACCCCCGTCTTCCCCGCTGAGTGGCGAACCGGGTGCACCCATGGCTGTGGGATGGACCAGGATCACGGTGTCGGGTTACGTCGAGTGGGTAGCGCCCTGGGGTGGCTCGCACTGGTAGTGCTGGCGGCCGGACCGGTCGTAGCCAAGCAACATCCAGTTCCGTTGGATAAGAATACCGACGCCGCCAAATGCATCGAGTGCCATGCAGACAAGACCAAGGGCAAGGCGGTCCACTCAGCTATCGCGACGGGCTGTTTGAGTTGCCACGAAATCCGGACCAGCAAGACCGCGACGCACGTGAAGTTGATCACGGCGACCAGCGTCAAGCTTTGTCTCCAGTGCCATGCCGACAAAGACTCCGCTCAGGCCACAGGACGCGTTCACAGCCCCGCCGTTCGCGACTGCGTTAAGTGCCACGACGCTCACACTTCCGCGAATAAGAACCAGCTGCTAAAGCCTGCCTCAGGAGCTACCAGAGACGACAACCTGTGCCTCTCCTGCCACAAGCAAGGTCTGAACGTCCCGAAAGACGGCAGCCGTCACGCCGCTTTGGACATGGGCTGCGACACCTGCCACGTGACCCATAAAATCGGCAATCGAGGGAAGCGCGAATTCGATTACCACCTGACCAAGGATGCTCCCGCGCTGTGTCTTGACTGTCACGATGCCAAGGATGCCACCCTGAGCAAAGCGCACCACGACCAGCCCTTTGCCACGGCTGATTGCCTCACCTGCCACGACCCGCACCAGTCGCGCTCCCCCAAACTCATGCGGGCGTTCCAACATGGTCCGTTTGAGTCCAAGTCGTGCGACAGCTGCCACGCGGCGGCGAAGGACGGCAAGGTCGTGCTGATTCGGGCCAGCAGCAAAGAGCTTTGCCTGACCTGTCATGACGACAAGGCGAAGCTGATCGAAACTGCGAAGGTTCAGCACCCTGGCGCCGCTGGAGAATGCACTGACTGTCACAATCCCCATGCGAGCAAGTGGCCCGGATTGCCCAAGACCTCGCCGGTAGATATCTGCTTAGGTTGCCATAGCGACCAAGCCGAGCAGGGTAAGAAAGCCCACGTTCACCAGCCGGCCTTCGAGCAAGGTTGCGCCACTTGTCACGAGGCACATGGCGGACAAAATGATCACCTGCTGCGCGCGGCGACTGTGAATACGCTCTGCCTGGAGTGCCACGGCCCCGACTCCAAGCCAAAGCGGCTACAGGCCGAACATCTTATGGCCATCTTCAACGGCACAGTAAAGCTGCCGGAGAACTACTTCAACTCGACTCCGGTGCTGGCGCTGGAGTACGGCGCGGGACACCCCGTCGATCGCCACCCGATCTCAGACGTCATGGATCCAAAGGACCCGTCCAAGGTCCGTACCGCCATGAACTGCCTCACTTGTCACCAGCCGCACTCCTCGGCACAGCCCGGACTGCTGGTCAAGGACCAAGTGAACAACCAGGCGTTTTGCAACACCTGTCACAAGGGAACGATGAAGTCTGAGGTGCCATAGAGATGCTGGAACATCGCCAAAACGTGAAAGCTCCACGGACGGCAGTGGCGCTGCTGGTTGCGCTGATCATGGTCGCGACTCTGCCGGGTTCGGCTTCGGGCAAGAAGAAGAAGGATGCGCCCGCGCCAGCCCCTGCCAAGCTGGATCTCTCCCGCTTCGTTTGGCCGAAAGCGCCTGCCATCACGCGGATCAAGTTCCTGGATTTCTTCTCTGCCGAGAAGAAGGAACCCACCAACCAGAAGAAGAAGAGCGGCTGGATGGACCGGATGGCGGGGGTTTCAGCGGAAAATGACAAGCGCACTAGGCCTCACTTCGAGCTCCTGACCCCTTACGGTGTGGCTGTCGATTCCAAGGGCCTGCTTTATGTGGCGGACACGAAGGTGGGAGCGATCTTCATTTTCAACACCGAAACTCACGATGTCCAACTGATCAAGCACGGTGTGGATGCGCAGTTCAACAGCATCTTCGGCCTGGCCATCGACGACAACGACCAGCTCCTGGTTACCGACGGCAACCTGCATCACGTGCTGGTGTTCGATCCCAACCACAAGTTAAGAGCGAAGTTTGGGGAGGGGGTCCTGGAGGATCCTTCCGGGATCGCGATCGACACCGAAAACCGCTTTATCTATGTGGCCGATACCGGCCTGGACCAGATCGTAGTGTTCGATGCCGACAGCTTCAAGCCCTTGCGCATGATTGGCACTGCGGGAAAGCAGCACACCCTGACCACGCCGGGCGACTTCTCCAAGCCGACCAATGTCGCGGTAGATCAGGACGGAAATCTGTACGTCACCGATACCTTGAACAACCGCGTCGAGGTCTTTGACGCCGATGGCAAATTCATCCGCACCTTCGGAAAGAACGGGGATGGTCCGGGCGATTTCCAGCGGCCCAAAGGGATTGCCGTCGATGTGGACGGCCACATATGGGTGGCGGACGCGATGTTGTGCCAGCTGAAGGTTTTTACTGCCGACGGCCAGTTGCTCATGGCCATGGGCGGATTCGGTTTGCTTCCCGGCCAGTTCCAGGCGGTCGTCGGTCTGACCATCGACAAGTCGAACCGGATTTTTACCACCGAGCAATTCCCCGGCCGGGTGCAGATGTTCCGTTACATCACCAACGCCCAGGCGCAGGTGGAATACGACCGGCGCAAGGCCGAGGCAGAGTTCAAGAGGCAACAAGAGACTTCGGGCGGTGCGAATTCTCCGGCGGCGCCGGGTGCAAATGCACCGCCGCAGAACAGTGGCGTGAAGCCGGCGGCGCAGAAGGAGGCTCCGCCGGCAGCGCAAAATTCGCCGCCGCAGTGAGCCGTTCAAAGAGTTCTTTGGCCGCCCTTGGGCGGCCAGGAAGTGGTAGATGTCAATTCGCTTTACTTACTAAGGAGGAATTTCTAAATGAAGAAGCTAGCGTTACTTCTACTTGTTATCCTCATGGCCGCTACGTTGGCCATGGCGACTGGTCCAACGGGCAATGTTGCCTACGTCCCCACGGTTGACATTATTGGTGCGCACTTGAACGGCGGGCGCGGTTGCGCCGGCTGCCATGCGCCCCATAGCGGCGCCCGTGGCAACGGCTGGGTCATCACGACACCCGGCCCCGGCAACAGCGGCGACCAGGCGTTGTGGGGCACCGACGTCAGCGCGATTATGGCTGACCCCAACATCGTCTTCGACTCGGGTGATGGGGGCGTAGCTATTGCGTGGAATACAGCTGGCACGTTCAAGACAGATCCCTTGTTCAAAAACGTAGCGACCTGCTTGAGCTGCCACGACGGCAACGTATCCAAGGGCGCCATGATGACGGGCGTGTCCTGGGAACAGGCGCAGGGCATGCTGAACTTCAGCGGTGGAGTCGCCAATGCACCGAAGTTGTACGGCCCGGCTCCGATTCCGACGCTCCTCGGCAACGATGGCGCCGGAGCCGGCGACTATAACAACGATCACCCGGTAGGTCCGGGGGGGTCGAACATCGCCGCCGGCGATCTTACCAATGGCAGCGGTGGCTTCAACTGGGGCCTCTCGATTACTGCGGGAGGCAGAGGGCTCACCGTCACAGCCGCTCCGGGCAGTCAGTACGCCGCCTTCATCAGCAACTACGGTGCTCCGGCTGTATCAAGTATGGTTCTGCCACCGGGCGATACCAACGTTCAGGATGCTTATGTGGTCTGCACCACCTGCCACAACCAACACAGCATGGTCGCCGTCCAAGGCACCTACGGTGGTGTGAAGGGTGGAACGTTCCAGACCTACTTCTTTGTGAAAGGTCCATACAATCCAGGCGCACCGTACGACAAGACGCATGCTCCATCCACCATGCAGTTCTGCCGTGAGTGCCATTTCCCCCAATCGAACGAAGCTTATGGCGATTTCAACATAGGCACCGCGTTCTAATCGGGCTGCTACAAGCGGGGGGAGTCTCCACTCCCCCCGGATTTTGAAAGTTGCTTGAGCGTGAAAACAGAGTGAAAACTATGAAGGCTACGTTTCAAACCGTTGCTCTGCTCAGTGTCGCCCTCGCATCCGGGCTGGCGCAGGTGGCTTCACATGCGCCAACGTTGGGGAAGACGGTCGCGACAGCGAGCGCGCCTGCCCCCAGCGGTTCGACCTCGAGTATGCAGGTCACGGACAAGGCGGTGGCGCGCATCAATGACGTAGTGCTGACCGACCGCGATCTGGTGCGCGAGATGCTCGCCATGTTTCCCTACGCCCGCATGCACAACGGCTTTCCCAAGTCGCAGGAGGCGGAGATCCGCAAGGGCGCCTTGCAGATGATCGAATTCGAAGAACTGGTGTACCAGGAGGCGGAACGGCGGAAATTGATGGTGCCGGCGGCGCGCCTCAGCCGGGCTGAAGCGGATTTCCGGAAGCAGTTCTCCAGTGAGAGCGACTTCACGCTTTATTTGAAGACGGAGTGCAAAGGCTCCCGCCAATTGTTGCAACAACGTATTCGCCGCTCGCTGCTGATCGAGAAACTGCTGAAGCTGGAAGTGGCCGATAAAGCGAAACTGTCCGCGGCGCAGGTGCGGGACTTTTACGATAAGAATCCGCAGCGCTTCGAGAACAGCGAGAGCTTCAGCCTTCAGACGATTTCGATTTTCTGCCCGCCCAACGCCGACGCCAGCAAGAAACAAGAAGTCCGCAAGCGGGCGGAAGACGCGCTGCGACAGGCCAAGGCCAGCAAGAGCCAGGAAGAGTTTGGGCTGCTGGCGGAGAAGATTTCCGAGGACGACTACCGGGTCAACATGGGCTTGCACAAGGTCGTAAGACGCGACGAGTTGCCCCCGGACGTCGCGAAGGCCGCGCTGGCGATGACTCCCGGACAGGTAAGCGATCTGATTCAAATCGACAATGCCTACACCCTGTTTCGACTGATCGCCCATGTGCCGGCGGCCAAGGTAAAGTTCGAGCAAGTACAGGACAAGCTGCACAAGGACCTGGAGAAAGGCAAGTATGAACAGCTGCGCGCCGGCCTGGACGCGCAGCTGCGGAAGACAGCGAAGGTAGAGGAACTTTGAGAGCCTGCAACTCCCCCGGATGGTTCGAACCGAGAGCGGAAACGCTTGACTTCCGAGGGGGGTGGGGCCGTTTTCTCCAAGGCGGTAGGGATGTGCGTTTAAACCTCCGAATCGTGATTTGCTGGCTGGCAGGACTCTGGTGGGTGGCGTTGCCGGCATCGGCGCAAATTCAGATGGGCGGTCTGAATATGGAGCTCAACGGCAACCTGGGGTTGGGCTACAGCGGCTCGATGAGCGATCCGGGCGAGTCGGGCCACGGAGAGAACATCAACGGCAACGGTTACTTCCGCGGTTATTACTACAACCCCAACTTTCTCTCTTTCAGTGCCCAGCCCACGTATGGCCGCACGCAAGACAATGCCGAGTCGCAGAGCATTTTCGACGGCGGCGGCGTGATTGCCAGTGCCAATGTTTTCAGTGGCAGCCACTTTCCGGGAACGTTCAGCTTCTACGATAACAAGAACAGCACGGGCATATTTGGGATACCCGGGGTGGGTGGCCTGGTTACGGACAATAACTCGCACGGTGGCGGCGTCGGCTGGAGCGCGCTGTTGCCCGGGTTGCCCACACTTACGGTGGGTTTTAGCGATGGTTCCGGGTCGTCTTCGGTAGTGGGAGCCGACGACCAGAGCTACTCTACGAATCGTACCTACAGTTTACGCTCCACCTATCAGGCGGCCGGGTTTAATTTCGGGGGAGGCATCATTCGCCAGAATCTCGACGTAAATACGAATGGTACATCCCTGACGGGCATTGCAGAGTCGACAAAAACCGACACCACCACCTACAGCTTTTCTGCTGCGCACAAGCTGCCGTGGCATGGTTATTTCTCTTCGTATGTTTCACGGGAGGATTACAACGACAGCTTTTCCGGCGGCCGCAATACCGGCACGACGGATAACGTCAACGCAACCGTGGGTTTTTACCTCAAGGTACCGATAACGGTTTCGGCGAGCTATACGGACGATCTATTCGGGAGCGCGCAACAGTTCCTGACCGATCAAGGGCAACCGTTTCTTGAGACCAACATCAGCCCCAAGTCGAGTCAGCTCGATCTGACCGCCACCAGCCAGTACAACTTTCATCATTTTGGCTTGACCGGATACGTCAACAATGTGCGCCAATCCGTCGGTGGCACTTCCTACGATCTGACGCAGTTCGGCGGCACGGTGAACTACGATTTTGGAAAATTCATCCATGGATTGATCGTGACTGCCGGCGTAACGAACACCGCCGCTGAGGATGGCAATCAACGGGCCGCATTGGTGGGCAACGCCACCTACATTCGAAGTCTGCGCCGCTGGGACTTCAGCGGCACGGTCTCCTACGACCAGAGCACCAGCACAATTGGAGTTATCTATACGACCTCCACCTTAGGCTTTTCCGGCAATTTCAGATACCGGCTGGCCCAGCACATGAATTGGACCGGCGCGTTCACGGCTGGTCGCACGGGATTCGTCGAGCAGCCCGGCAGTGGAATGCATAACGAAAGTTACAGCAGCGCGTTCAATTGGCGGCGATTCACGGCGTCGGGCAACTATTCGAAATCGAGCGGGGCCTCGCTTTTCACGGCGACTGGACTGTTGCCGGTGCCAGTGCCGCAGCCGATTATCCCGGCCGGCGGCCTAGCCACTTATGACGCAACCGGGTGGGGCGGCGGATTTGGTTTTTCGCCAATGCGAAGATTGACCATCAACGGGACCTACTCGCGCGTGGACAGTAACATCTTGAGCGTGACGGGCAACTCCGTAAACGCGTCGGACCAAATGAGTTCGCGGGTTGATTACCAGTTTAGAAAAGTGTATTTTTATTCGGGGTATATCCGTTTGCGGCAAACCATCAGCGCTACCGGCACGCCTCCAACAAGTCTAACTACGTATTATTTCGGGCTTTCCCGATGGTTCAATTTCTTCTAGCCGCAGCGCGGAAGGTCCACATCAACAAGGCAGCGAAAATTTCCGGCTCCGTGCTGCTTCTGCTCACCACGGTGTGGGCAGCGGACAAGGGCAGGACCAACCCGCTCAAACCAGCCGACTTGCAGCTGGAAGGCGGCCGCAAACTTGTGTTTGAGCGAAGCTTCAGCACGGAGAAAGAGACCAAGGGCAAGCCCGGGTTCTGGACCAAGGTCCTGGACGTGGTGGCCGGCGAACCGGAATATCGGCAGATGGTGCGTCCTTATAGTATTGCGGTGGACTCGCGGGGCCAGGTTATCGTCACGGACCCGGGCGTGAAGGGCGTTCACCTCTTCGACTTCGAGCAGCATAAATACAAGTTCATTCAGCGGGCGGACAAAGACAAAGACCCCATGCTGGCGCCACAGTGCGTCGCGGTGGATGACCAGGATAATTTTTATGTTACCGACTCCGAGACGGGAAAAATCTTTGTCTTCGACGGAGGGGGAAAATTCCGCCGCGTCCTGGGCAGCTTGAAGGGTGGCGAGGGTTTCTTTAAACGGCCCACTGGCATCGCCGTGGATTCCGCCGGCCAGCGAATTTATGTGACCGACACGCTGCGCGACAAGATATTCGTCCTGGATATGCAAGGGCAGGTAATGCAAACCATTGGCAAACACGGCAGGAGCAACGGCGAGTTTTACTTCCCCACAGAACTGCGGCTCGACGATCGCGATTTGGTGGTGGTCAACGCGATGAACTTCCGCGTTCAGAGGTTGAGCCGCGGGGGCGAATTTGAGCAGGCGTTCGGGCAGGTCGGAGATGGTGTCGGTCAGATGTTCCGGCCGAAGGGCGTGGCCGTGGACTCAGAAGGGCACCTTTATATTGCGGACGCCCTGTGGGGAGTCGTGCAGGTCTTTGATCGCCAGGGTCAGCTGCTTTACAACTTTGGACAGAGGGGCACCGAACTTGGGGAATTCCAGCTGCCCGCCGGGATCTTCATCGATCACGACGATCGGGTTTTTGTCGTGGATTCCTACAATCGACGGGTTCAGGTGTTTCGTTATTACGGACTGGCTAAGAAGGCAGAAAAGGCGACTCCTTGAAGCACTTTGCTACTTTCTGCGTTCTCACGATGGCGCTGGTGGGCGCGGTGCAAGCTCAGACGCCCCAAACCGACGTCTTGGGCATCCATGACATGGGGGCTTTTAGCCAAGGCCCGCTGAGCGGAGGCCTGCCCCCTTGCCAGTATTGCCACGCGCCGCATTCCGGCCTGAATGCACGGCCGCTATGGGGTCAGAAGCTGTCCACGCAGACGAATTACACACTCTACAGCAGCACCACGATGGTGAACACGGTGCTGGAGCCTGCGCTGGGATCGGCCAGCAATCTCTGCCTCAGCTGTCACGATGGTACGGTGGCGCCCGGGCAAACCGTGCCTTACGGCAAGATCAAGATGCAAGGTTCCATGAGCGCCCAGGACGTGTTTGGAACCAATTTGTCTACTACGCATCCCTTCAACTTCAAGCTGCCGCTGTCGTCCAACACTGCCAACGTGTATCCCAGCGTGCTCAGCGGTAAGACGACGAATCCGGCAGTGAAAATGATCAACGGCAACATCCAGTGCACGACTTGCCACAACCCGCACGTAGAAGCGATTGACCCCGTCGCGCAGAACTTTCTCGTCGTCAACAACAGCGGTTCAGCCTTGTGCCTGGCCTGCCATCAAGCGCTTCCCAGCCAGACAGACCCGCACAGCATGGCGTCACTTCGATCCCAGATCGAGGGTCGGACAGGAACGACTACGGCTAGCGTCAAGCCTAGTATTTTTAGCCACTGGTCCCTCAGCGGACACGCGTTGGCTTCTCACAGGGTATCGAAGACCATTCTGCTTGGGCCCTACGGCAATACGCGCCAGAATGCTTGCCTTTCCTGCCACACTCCGCACAAGGCGCCGGGTGCGGGCTCATTGCTCACTGGACCAGTTCAGCCGGTGCTCGATATGGACGCAGTGACCCAAAACTGCATTTCATGCCACAACGGCGGTACGACCCTTGCGCCAGCGATTCCCAACGTGTTCGCCGAGTTCAGCAAGACGGGGCATCCCTTTCAGACGGGAACCAGCAAACACAATAACCGGGAGACTTTGATTCTCAACAACAACCGGCACGCCACCTGTGTGGACTGCCACGAATCACACTCTTCCGCCGCAACCACTTCTTTCCTGGCGACGAATATCCGACCGTCAGAACAGGGCGTCATCGGAGTGAGCGCGGTGGACGGGACGACGGCCGTGAATCCAGCCGCAAATCAATATGAGATCTGTTTGCGTTGCCACGGCACCAGCGTGGGAAAGCTGAGTCCCGCCGTTTTCGGCTACTTGCCGACACGAGCGGCTAACACTGGAGACCCGCTGAATATAATCCCGCAATTCAACTCGACGGCAACATCGGGCCATCCGGTGATGCACGACAGCAACAGTCCGCTCCCACAGCCAAGCCTGCTTAAGTACCTGTTGAATCTGGATGGACACACCCAGGGGCGCCCAATGGGCACACGCCTCCTCTGCACTGATTGCCACAATAGCGATGACAACCGCGAATTCGGCGGCCCTGGCCCAAACGGGCCGCATGGTTCCAAGTTCTTTCACATTTTGGAGCGGCGCTACGAGTTCAGCCAGGTGGCACTGGGCCTCCCTCCTCTCGCCGGACCGGGAACGACCATCCAAAATCTTCTCCCTCCGATTGTCGATCCGGCGGCGGGAGGCCCTTATTCCTTGTGTGCCAAGTGTCACGACCTTAGCAACGTGATGGCGAATGTCAGTTTTCGCAAACACTCGGTTCACATCAATGCCGGGTTTTCGTGCTCTGTCTGTCATACAGCACATGGCACGAGCGCATCTTCGGACAATGTCTCCGGAGTGCGCATGGTGAATTTCGATTTGGGGGTCGTAGCCGCGAACGACAGTACGAATGCTCCCATCGCGTACAACCGGAGCAAGAACACCTGCACTCTCAAGTGCCACAATTACAATCACAACTCAGATGGCACGGTGCAAGTCAGCGGCCTATCGAAAGTTCCCGCGAAACATTGAAGCTCCTGCGAATTCAAACCCGGAGGCTCTGCTCGAAACCTCGTGCAGCCGTTGACGGGCCTCGTGTGCAGTTCCGCCATGCCCATTTACGTCATTGACAACAAGTTGGCTGGGACAGCGCAACGTGGGGTTCTTGACAGCGCTCCCCTGCACGTTGTGGCTCTAGTGGCATTGCTGGCTACAGCGCCGGTGTTCGAGGCTCTCCGCATTGGTGCGTTTTCGAACCGCGATCTCTGGTGGCATCTGCGTTCGGGATTGTGGATCCTTCAAAACCACAGCGTTCCCCGCAGTGGGTTATTTTCGCAATATGCAGACAGGCCCTGGGTGGCATCCAGTTGGGCGTTTGAAGCATTGATGGCTGCAGCCTACAAGCTCCTGGGCTTAAGGGCAGTTCCCATTCTGTTGATGGCGTTTAGGCTGGCACTGGCGGTTGTGACTTTTCTTCTGGCGTGTGGTTGGCGCGGAGTTTTTTGGGGAGCGGTAGGGCTTTCCGCAATTGCGCAGTATGTCATCGTCGATTTGCAGCCGCTGCCCAACTTTTTCTCGATTTTGTTCTTCGGGGTTGAGCTGATTCTCTTATTGCAGAGTCGCCGGACAGCCGACTTGCACTCGCTGTTTTGGCTACCCCCCCTTTTCTTGCTCTGGGCTAATTTCGACAGCCAGTTCTTGAACGGGTTGCTCTTGCTGGGCTTGTATCTGTTAGCCGAGTTTACCGAGTTTCTGTTGCATCGTTTCGGCGCAAGCGGAATTTCACCGCCGGCCCACTCTCTGCCCAAAATCACCGCGCTTGCCGGCCTTTCAATCATCGCAACCTGCCTGACACCTTACTCGTTCCAGCTGTTCCCGAGCGTGTTCCAGATTGCCTATGGCAGGTTGGAATTTGAATATTTCCAGGAAATGCGCGCCTTCGCCTTCCGGCGGCCGGAACATTTTGTGTTACTGCTGCTGGTGATGGCAGCATTTCTTGTGCTGGGGCGACAACGCTCACGAGATCTTTTCAAACTAGGAGTGATGGCAGCGAGTGCCATGCTCGCATTTCGAGTGCAACGAGACGCATGGTGTGTGGCCTTGCCGGCGATTGCCGTAATTGGCGACGCGCTAGCGGATTATGTTCCAGAGGCAACACCGCCGAGGGGCAGCCATCGAAAATGGGAAAAACCGCTGGCAGCGATGCTGACTCTCGCAGTATTTCTGGCGGCCAGCCTTCGCGTTCCCAATAACGAAAGCTTAATGAGACGAGTTAGTCGTGTTCTCCCCGTAAATGCCTGCGACTATATCCGGGCGAATCACCTTCCGCCACCGCTATACAATGCCTACGCCTGGGGCGGCTTCCTGACCTGGTATTTGCCGGAGTATCCAGTGGCTATCGATGGCCGAGTTAATTTATACGGAAATGAAATCAACAAAAGATATCTTCAAGCAGCCGAAGGAAAACAGCGTCTGGAAGCAGATCCAAGTTTCATGAGTGCCAGGACGATCCTGCTGGAGCGTGGCTCCGGGATGACTGAAGCGTTGACGACGCTGCCTGCCTTGCGCGCGCAATTCCGTGTTGTTTATCAAGACGATATAGCTACGATCCTGGTGCGGCAGTGAGGATGCAAGGGCGAGTCTGCCATCTTGTGCAAGTCGCTATTGGCGAACAAAAACGACCGCGACCTTATCCTGGTAGATCAAGCGGAAGCGCGAATCAATAGTAAGGAGGTTCGCCAGCGGCAGTTTCTTGGGTAACAGCACTACTCCAGACTCGTTGAGATATGGGTCCGAGGTGTACGATGAGCCAATCGTACTGTTGTAAGTGAGCGCGTCGAGTTCATCTCCATAGAGATCGTTCCGCCCATCGACCACCACGGGATACTGCGGCATATACCAGATCAGAAAGCCGCCCCAGCCTAAATCGTTGTATAGAGGTCCAGGAACTGGGTTGCTGCGCAGAAAGTTGACGGCATTGACCGGATATTCGTGGCTGATGGTGCGATTCAGATCTCGGTAATTGAATCCCAGGTTGGCCGCTGCCAGAAATACGAATATCGCAACGACTGCCACCACTGCGGCTAGTTCCGGAAGCTTCAATACCGGCGTCACCCGGTCTTCTTCGGGGCCCAAATCGGCGATAAACGCCAGCGCGCAGATGGACACGAACCACGCATCGCGCTGGGTGCGGAAGGCGACGACACTGGCGACCGTCAACAGAGAGAGCTTGAATACATCCAGTTTTCTTTGCCACCCCAGCGCGAAAAATGCCGCCGCGGTTAGCAGGAGCAGCAGGTAATGTGTAATCCACCTGAAGTCTGCTGCGGACAGCTCCTGAATCATGACGTAGGGCACGTGCGAGTTCGAATATGCACGTACGACGCGGTACAGATGATACGTATACGGCCCAATGCAAGTAGCGGCCAGACTGCCTACAAGAATCCCAATGAGTCCGCGGATCGGGAGCGTGGATGCCGGAAGCCAATCGCAGTGAATTCCGGCCCACATCGTCATGCGCTGCAGCAGGTTGATCCCAACGAACAACCCCACCACGAACAGCCCGTAGAGAAATTGGATGTGAACGTTGGCCCATACAACAAAAAGCAATGGTAACCAATACAACGTCTGGATCCGGCCGCTGCGCTGGGCTTCCAAAAGCAAAGTGAGCATGACCGTGAACAGGATCATCGTCACAAACACGGGCCGGGGCATCAGACTGAATAGAAAGGCAAAGCTTCCCACCAGGGCAAGAATCCATGCGGTCCAGAATCGCCCGGAAAGTCGGTGCACCATCCAGAAGAGGACAAAGGTGACCGCCATGGTCAACAGAACGCCGTACAGTGCAAATCCGACGAGCCCGAACCATGCATAGGCTCGCGACATCAGCACCTCATACGTCCAGCTGTACGCGACCCATGGATGAGTCTCGGCAGTGCGCGAGAAAATGCCCGTGTGGGGAACGGTGTGGTGTTCGACGATCCAATCGCCAACTTTGAGGTGCCACCAAATGTCCGGATCGCGAACCGTGGTGTGGCCCTTGAAGGCCAGTGCCGCCATCAGCGTCAACAAAGACGAAAGGGCCAGCAGTTGCAGCGCCCGCAACCGGAGAAGCCCACGCAATTCTTGCATTATGCTCATTGGTCAGGGCGCCCTGCGCGTGTTCCCGTCTTAATCCCCGGGCATCCGGCTTCCAGCCCTGGCCATCAGAACATTCCGCTACAGCGCCGACGGATCAACCCTCTCGCCTCCGAGAACTTAAGCAGGAGTCCTGCCAAATGAACGAAGGAAAAAGAGAACGTCTAATTTATTCATTTTTAACAGCTTACATCGTGAGAACTATGCTCGCGTGCTCCCTTCTTGCGTGACCTGACGCAACCTCCGGGACTTATGGCCCACGGCGACCGTGACGCCGCAGGGGCCAAACGACTCACTTCACGAGCTAGTCGCCACCGCGATTGCGCTATATACCGCAGTTGTGTCCTGGACTTCTCAGATCGGTGACGCTAAGTTGGTGAAAAACATGGTTTGAACTGGCGATGTAGGGGACCGTGTAATTGGCAGACTGATTGCCCCTTAGTGGATCCTGCAGTCTTCAGAATCCGAATGCCTTCTTTGCCTTCAAAGAGACATACGACGAATGCCGGCCTGCGCCCAATCGTAGGCAGGTACACTGTACCGACAGTTGCGGCACTCGCGTTGCTCTACGCACTGTTTGCGGGGCTACGCACGGTTGGCGATTCGGATATCGGATGGTGCCTGGCCACCGGTCGTTGGATCGTTCAACGTCACAGCATACCTTCGACCGACGTTCTCTCCTATACGGCCCGCGGACAAGAGTGGATTTATCCAGCTCTGTCGCAGGTTTTGCTCTACTGCTCATTTCTTCTGGGTAATTACTCTCTCCTTTCGTGGTTAGGAGCGGCAGCATGCGTTGGAACTGTCGCGATCCTTCTGCGTCGTGGTCATGCAACCGTAGCGGTACTGGCAGTGCTGGCGGTCCCCATGATTGCAGAGCGAACCAATCCCCGCGCCGAAATGTTCACCGAGGTGTTGTTTGCTGGATTCGTGAGCTTGCTCTGGCATTACCATCGGTCGGGACGTGGCCCCGTGTGGGCGCTTCCCGCGCTCATGTTGCTCTGGGTAAACCTGCACTTGGGATTCATCGCAGGTCTGGGCATGTGCGCCGCCTACGTTTTCCTTGAACTCGGCGATGCAATGGTCCGGAGCCATCGAGTTGCTGCTCTAGAACGCCTGCGCCGCGCCGCGCCCTGGCTACTGCTCACTGGACTGTCAACCTTCCTAAACCCGTGGGGCGCGCGCATCTATGTAGCCATATCGCGACAGCAAGGCCTCAACCGCATCCACAGCCGCTGGATTTACGAATGGATGCCGATACGTCTAACGCCGAGCACGATCTCGCGCGCATTCGCGTGGCGCGATCCCGATACCGCTGTCCTATGGCTGCTGGCAGCAGGAGTCCTCGCCGCACTACTGGCGGTTTGCATGCGACGAATCGCTTCTGCCGTCCTTCTAGGAACTTCGATTTATCTTGTCATCCATGCCAATCGTTTCGAGGGACCGTTTGCCCCCATCGCCGTCATCATCGGCGGCAGCATCATCGCCGATGCGTTCGTAGAGATTGAGTGGATGCGTCAAATTCGGCAGCAGTTTGCCTTGGCCGCAACGGTCGCTGTTCTCGTGATGGTCTTCTTCCTTGTCGCCATGCGGGTGGGGGATCTGGTTACGAATCGCTACTATCTGCGAGAAACGGCAACCGTTTCTCTATTCGGCGCAGGTGAATCCTCCTGGTTTCCTGAGCGGGCTGCAGCGTTCCTCTCGCGTGAGCACCTTCCGCCCAACATTTTCAATGACTACAATTCAGGTGGATTTCTCACCTGGGCACTCTCGCCGGAATATGCCGATTACATTGACGGTCGCTCCGTTCCCTTCGGCGCTAACCTGTTTCTACATTCCGAGGAACTGCTGCGCACACCCTTGGACTCAAGCGTGTGGCAGCAGGAGGCCGACCAGCGCAACATAAATACTGTCATCGTATCTCTTGACCACGGGATGGGCATCGGAGCCCTGCCCAGCTTGGAGGCATCTTGTCGAAGCCAGCAGTGGCGCCCGGTTTATTTAGACAGCCAGGCAGCAGTGTTCGTGCGCGTTCGGACCGACACCGCCAACCTGGTTCGCCGTCTGCAACTCGATTGCGATACCGTACGCTTTGACAGTCCTCCAGCTTCCCGTGGACTCCGTGGCAGAGCGGAACGGTTTCAGTACTATCTGAATGCAGCCTCGATTCTCATCATGCTAGATCGGACTAGGGATGCCATGGAGACGTTGGAGCGTGCTGAAGGCATTTTTTCGGACAACCCATTCCTGCACTATGCGAAGGGGGTTGTACTCCAGAATCTAGGACACCTGGATCAAGCCGAGCAGGAATTGCTCATCTCTGTCGAACTTGGCTCCGACGACGCTTCTCTGGCTCTGGCCCGGTATTACCACCAGCAAAGGCGTTACGTGGACGAGACAAGAATCCTTACCCACGCAGTAGAAACATCCACAACTCCAGCACTGCTTTATGTGGACTTGGGCTATGCACAATTGGCGATGGGAATGCCCGATAAAGCGCTGATCTCTTTCGATCAAGCAGAGAGGGAGAGCCCTTTTGAGGAGGCGACAGCGGGTGGTGCAGATTTTCAGGAGCGCATAGCACAGGGCCGGGCCGAAGCGCACCGCAGCCTGCGACTGAAATAGGTTGCCGACCGCTCGTTTCACCCTTTTCTCCCATTAGCTTTCCGCATACCCAGTCTGGGCAGCGATTACTATAAGACTGCAGCCGAAACCGGTCTTAGGCGTTCGCAGAAGCCATGGTGATGTGTGAAATCCCCGCCCGACTGGGTTGGAGTGCGCGATTTAGCCCAAACCGCCTCTCAGACCATCGTAATTGTTGTCTACTAAGTACCCTAAAATCTGTAGTTTACATGATATAGTATATCTGGCGTGGAACTTGCATTTGAAGCTTGGGGAATGGGGTAGCATAATGTTCTTAAATTTGCGCGCACTCGCCCACAAGACGTGGCGCACTATTGCTTCCATCCAGACCGGCGTGGTTCTGTTGATCCTGGTCGTGATTCTCTCGGCGGTCGGAACCATCGTGCTTCAGCGGCCGGCCACCGAGCCCGACGAGATGCAGAGCGCCTACTCCCCGCATGTGCTCCGGATCCTGGACGCGGTCGGGTTGACCGACGTATTTCACGCCTGGTGGTTCCTAGGATTGATGTTGCTGGTCAGCCTCTGCATCGTAGCGGCTTCCATCGATCGTTTCCCCAACTCGTGGCGCTACTTCTCGCGTCCGTACAAATATCCCGACGAAAGCTTCCGCCGCGCTTTACATCCACAGAAATCGCTGGCCATCGTGGACGAAGAATCGGGGTTGGTGGCGGCTGAGCGTGCACTGCATTCGCTGGGATTCAAACCCGAGCGGGTGGTGCGCGAAGACCACTTCGGAATTTTCGCGGAACGGCACCGGATCTCCGAGCTCGCGGTGTACATCGTCCACGCCAGCCTGCTGCTCATTTTCTTTGGCACGCTGGTGGATGGTCTTTGGGGTTGGCGTGGATATCTCAGCCTGAATGAGGGGCAGACCTCCAACATCGTCGGATTGCACGACGGCACCACGCGTACGCTCCCGTTTGCCATCCGTTGCGATGCCGCCGGTCAGGAAAACTACAAGGATGGCACTCCGAAGAAGTGGTGGTCCAAGCTGGCCGTGGTGGAAGACGGACGGGATGTACAGAAGAAAGAAATTGTCGTGAACGATCCGCTCCTCTACAGCGGGGTCCGCTTCTACCAGTCGAGTTACGGCCCGAATGGCAAGGTCGACAAGTTCCTGCTGGTCGCGACTCCGAGCAGCGGTTCCGGCGAGAAGCGGGAGATCGCGTTGGCGGTGAATGACACCGTCCCACTCGACGCCGATACCACGGTGCGTTTCGCCGAATTCTTTCCCGACTTCGCCGTTCGCGACGGGCAGGTGTACCGGAAATCGAACGACTTGGAGAATCCGGCAGCCCACCTGGTGGTGACTTCGAAGAAAGCCGGGAAAGACTTTGACGTGTGGTTCCCAGCGCTGGACGAGGTCGCCGATAACTCGAAGGCGCCGTACCAGTTCCGGGCCACCGATCTAAGGATGGGCCACTACACGGGATTACAGGTTTCGCACGAACCGGGACAGTGGGGAGTCTGGTCCGGTGTGGTGCTGATAGGCGTTGGACTGGCATTCGTGTTCTACGTGGTGCACATGCGATTTTGGGTGGTACCGGTTTCGAACCCAAAGACGGGCAAGTACTCGCTCTGGATCGGGGGAAGCGCGAACCGCAACCGGGACGCGTTTGAGCAGCGCTTCAATCATCTGGTGGCGTTGGTGGAAGAAGAACTGAAACCCACTCTGAGCACCTCTCGGCGCAATCAAGTCGCTACGGTTGCCGGGAACTGAACCAGCTTATTGGAGGATGTAAATGGCACCAGTAAAAGCAGAACAGCAGCAACCGACCACCGGCATGACCCTGATCGTACTGGTCGGATTGGCAATCGCGTTCCTGCTGTTCATCGCATTTCTGAACGTGGTCAAGAGTGGCGATCTCTTGAACGAGACGAACCTGCTCTTTGCGACACTGATTTTCTACTCCGGCGCCGGCGCGCTGTATCTAGGATTTGGAGTCACCGGCACGGAGTCGTATGTGAAGTTCGCGTCGCTTGCCACCTGGCTCGGATTGCTCGCCAATACTGCAGCCATTGTTCATCGCTGGTACGAAAGTGGACACGCGCCGTTTTCCAGCGTTTACGAAATGCTGCTCAGCTTCGTTTGGACGCTGGCCGTGCTCACGCTGGTGGCCGAAAAGAAGTATGGCGTCAAGGTCATTGGCACGGTCACGATGCCAGTGGCAATTGTGGGCGTGGTGCTGATGCAATTGCTGCGGACCGAAGTTCACCCACTGGTGCCCGCGCTGCAATCGACCTGGCTGCACGTGCATGTCACGCTGGCCATGCTGGCCTACGCCGCCTGCGCGCTTAGCTTTGCGCTGGCCATGATGTTCCTGATCCAGGACAACACCAAGACCGAGACCTTCCTCGCCGTGACCAGTGCCAGCACACTGGCTATTTACGCGGGCATCGTATTTACGCGTTTCGAGAAGTGGGGCGGGTTGAGCCTGGTGGCGTGGAATTCGGAACAAAAATCAGAAGTCTTCCTTTCCAGGGGCGTGCGCTTGTTCGTCTCCGTCCCGGACCTCGGCTGGCTTATGACGCTGACGCTTTTGGTGGTAGCATCGCCGCTGGTCTTCTGCGGGCTGGCGCGCTGGAAGAGGAACGATAGCTTCCTGACGCTCGCCAATCGCGCCGTATTCCTCAGCATTCTCCTCCAGGTGATGACCCTGGTCATGTTTCTGGTGCGTGCCCGCGATGGCCGCTATCCATCGCTCGACGCCGACGGATTATTCCCGACAAGCCTCGCCGCTAGTCCCTTCATACTGTCGGGCTTGGTAGGCGGTGCATTCATCTCGCTCCTTTATCTGCTGCTGCTATGGCGGCGCCCGGACCTGGGGCGTTTGCTGCCCAGCGCCGACAACCTCGACCGCATCACCTACAAAACCATCTGTCTTGCCTTCCCTTTACTGACTCTGATGATCGCCTCCGGAGCCTACTGGGCGAATCAGACCTGGGGTTCGTATTGGAGTTGGGATCCAAAAGAAACCTGGGCAGCGATTACCTGGTTGGTGTACGCCGGCTATTTGCACATGCGTGTCACTCGCGGATGGCGGGGGCGCCGGGCTGCTTACTTCGCCATCCTTGGCTTTGCCATAGTGATGTTCACTTTCTTCGGAGTGACTTACCTTCTGCCTGGACTGCACGCTTATGCCTAGCCCCACTCCATCCGCGGCGAACCTAACTGGGCCTTTGGCAGAAACGGTCCAACCGACTGCCGCGGCCCGCCAACGTCCGGCTGCGCCGGGTGGAAGCGAGCGCACAATGTCTGCAACTTCTTCGTCCGCAGCTTCGCCGTCCGCGGCTTCGTCCGCAGGTTCGTCGCAAACGGAAGACCTCGAGTTGAGTTCTCTACGCTTCAATTGGCAGCTCAAGGCACTCTTGCCGGTAGTGTTCGTACTGCTGGCAGGGCTGCTGCTGTTCCTTGTGGCGACCGTATCGTTGCGGGACCCGGTGCGCCACACGGTGCTGATCGGCGCCGGCGCGGTCGCGGTCGCCATATGTGCAGTGCTGATTGTCGCGCTTGCCTATGTAATTCAACGTCCCATGGTCGAATTGCAGGAGAAAATTGCGCTGGTGAGTGACGGCAACCTGGATGTCGCGGTCAGCTTCTCCCGGCGCCACGACGAAATCGGAAACCTCGGCCGCAACTTCAACCACATGATGCAGCAGTTGCGCGAGAGCCGGGAAGAGATTGAGCGCCTGCATCGCACGCAAGTGTCTCGCGCCGAACACCTGGCGACGCTCGGCGAGTTGGCGGCAGGCTTGGCCCACGAGATTCGCAACCCGCTTGCCGGAATCGCGGGCGTGATCGAAATCATCGGCCGCGATCTGCCTCCGACCAGTCCCGCGCTTGCAGTGGTGAAAGATGTTCGCCTGGAAATCGTGCAAATCAATCGCATATTGACCGATCTTCTGGAAACGGCGCGGCCTCACCCGCCGCAGGTTTGCCGGAGCAACCTCAACACCACCGTGGAACACGCCGTGATGCTGGCGCGCCAGCAGGTGCTCTCAAAACCCATCAAGATCGAACTGCGGAAAGCGCCCAATCTGTCGGAAGTCGAACACGACAGCGGTCAGATTCACCAGGTGCTTCTGAATCTGCTCCTGAACGCAGTCCAGGCCATGGAGGGCGCGGGCACAGTGCTGGTCGAGATCGGTTCGCAAGATGATTACGCCCGTGTGATTGTCAGTGACACCGGGCGTGGTATTTCCCCGCACCACCTGCCCAACATTTTCCGGCCTTTCTATACCACCAAGGGCAATGGCACCGGTCTCGGGCTCTCTCTCGCCCGCCGTATTGTGGAAGAACATCATGGCCGCATCGAAGTGAGCAGCGTGGTTGGAAAGGGAAGCAAGTTTGAGGTGGTGCTTCCGTTTTCGATGCCCGCCGCTCAGGTCGCAGATTCCTAGAATTCCGATCCGTCATGCAGTCTGATTCTCTGCCCGTGTGGTGGATGCCGGCATGGACATCGGTTCGTCTGTACAAGTAAGCGTTTGACCAACACGCCTGTTCGAGGAAAAGTGTCTGTGCTGAAGTGGCCGGATGGTGCATCCTGAAAGTCGCGTTGATCCTGCAGGTGAAAGTCCTCTCCGGGCAAGCGCCGGAGCGCCCGGTAGCAGGCTCCAGCCGGAAGGGGCTATGCGCATCCGCAACCGTCTCCGTACATCATAAGACGCGCGCGGATTGATAAAGGTTGTTAGTCCTGACGCACTACACTAGGGTCGAAGGGTTGTATTCATCGAAGAAAGCGGACTAATTGTGCTGCTTAGCGAGCTGCTCTTGCGCCACTTGGAGTGCCTGTCGCGCCGAAGGGTTTCCTGGGTTGAGCTGCAGCTCGGTGCTGAATTCCTGGACGGCAGTCGCCGAGTCACCTTGCGCCAAGCGCACTCCGCCCAGCAGCAAGTGCGCTCCCGGTTCTGCGGGATCAATCGCAATTGCCTGCCGCACGGCCCATTCTGCCTCCGGTAGCTTGCCCAGCTTGAATTTAGCGCTCGCCAAAATGACCCACCAGTTGGAGTGTGATTCGAGCGCAACCGCCTTCTGGACGTAGCTCTCAGTGGCAGCCGCATTGTTGTTGTTCCAAGCGGCGTTTCCGAGGTCAAATAGAGCAAAAGCATTATCGGGCTGGATTTCCAGAGAGCGTTTGAGCAACGCGGTACCCTCTGGGTAGTTCCCCTGCTGTAATTTGGTTACGCCAAGATTGACCAGCGCGCGGGCATTGCGTGGAGTGAGCGCAACGGCACGCTGGAACAGGTGTGCGTCGTCCTGCCACACGCCTTGGTAGGAAATCGTCTCCACCGCTGAGGCAGTCACCAGCACAGCGGTCGCGATAACCAGATAGTTTGCGGCGTGGCGTTCATGAGTTGTACCAACAGGAGTTGCATCAGAGAGCTTCTTCAGTCCGGCGGCCAGCGCGACTCCGAGGGCAATTGTGGGGAGATAAAGGTAACGGTCGTGAACCAATTCGAAGTCGGGAAATAGCTTGAGGTAAAGCGGTGCAATCAGAGGAGCAAGAACCCACACCGTGCAGAACCAGAAGAGCCGCCGATCGGAGAGGCGCTGAAGCAGGCATCCCAGCATTGCCAGGAGTGCAGCCAACAGCAGTAAGGGCACCACAAAAGCCTCACTTCGCGGGTCGGAAACAAAAGCCAGCGGATAGAATGGGCCCAGTCCTACGGGGAATAACAGGTGCGAGAGGTAGAACCACAGAGCCGCAGGCAGGGTCAGCGCCATCTCATGGTCTCCTGCGGCTGAGAGCGGATGGGCAATGCCATGGAGAATTTGGCTGCGCAGGACGAGGAAGCCGCACGAAGAGAGCAGGAGCGAACACCCTGTCAAAAGGATTGCGGGCCGGCTCACCCTGCTCTCCACGCTGAACGCCAGCGCCAGCAGCAGAGCTGGCATGAAAACACCGGTCTCTTTCACAAAACAGCAAGCAGTAGCCAGCAGACAGGACGCGATCCACCATCCTGGACTGCCGCTCTTCAGCCAGCGCAGCAGGGCCAGCGCGGATAACAATAGAACGGCTGCCATCAGCGGATCGGCTGCATCCGAAACCCAGGTCACGTCCTCCACATGCGTAGGGTGAAGGGCAAACACGGCCGCCGCAAGCGTCGCGTATCCCCGATCGTCCAGCAACTTGCAAGCCAGACGAAAGACCAGTAGCACGCACAATAGATGCAGCAGTATCGCGCTGAAGTGCCATGCGGTAGGATTCGTTCCGGCCAGCCTGCCCACAAGGCCTTGCCATAGCACAGCAAGTGGACGGTAAAAGTTCGACCTGTGACTGTTGATCAAGTCCTGGCTGAAAAGCCTTGGAACATCCTTCCAGGTCAGAACCCAGGGATTGTCGATCATGGGGTGATCGTCGTAGACGAACCCCATGCTCAGACTCCGGGCATAGACAAGTAGCGTGAGCAGGACCAGTAAGAATTCCGGCAAGCCGGGGCGCTCCAGGCGTTCGCGCCATTTGCTGCCGAGCACTCCAAGCCTAAGGGAGCCGCTGGTTAATTCCATGTGCTGTTTGACCGCGCCCAAGCTGGCAGCTAGCTTCTCTTAGCTTAATTCAGAATGTTCGTAGAGTATCATAATCGCCGCACCCAGGCAGCACACAAAGGCCCGTAAAGGTCCTCGGGTTACGCGCAATTCCCGCGCCGCTGTTCAATGCTTTTTCCTGGGCGCGGAGAAAGGATAGTGCCTGCAGAGAAAATTATGATCGTGGACGACGAGCGCCTGCGCGTCGAGATCGGTTCGCGAGACAATTGCGACCGTGTGGTTGTCAGCGACACCGGGCGTGGTATCTCTCCGCAGCATCTGCCCAACGTTTTCCGGCCTTTCTATACCACCAAGGGCAATGGCACCGGTCTCGGGCTCTCTCTCGCCCGCCGTATTGTGGAAGAACATCATGGCCGCATCGAAGTGAGCAGCGTGGTTGGAAAGGGAAGCAAGTTTGAGGTGGTGCTTCCAATTTCGATGCCCGCCGCTGAAGTTGCAGCCACCTAGCTCGACCGGCAGACCACGCTGGGCCCTGGAACCAGAACGCTGCAGCCCGCAGCATGAAAGCCTGCGTGGCCACTTACGACCCACCTAATTTACGAGCCCAGCTAACTACGACCCAGCTACCAAGTTTCTGCAGTAGACAACCAGTTAAGAAGAAAACGAACAACAACCGGCGCGTGACGGCGGAGCAGTGGATCCAAGGAAGGGAATCAGGCAATTTAGGCTAGTTCGGAATCTCGTACCGTAGGGGGCGATCCGGATGATTTTTTTCACATTGACGCGGACAGGGATTGAGGCGACAATAGACGCCGTTTTTGGGATCGAAAAGGAAATTCCGGCTAAGCGGGTAGGGCAACGGCTCAGCAGATTCCACTGGCCGCAAGAATTCAACAATGCGAGATTAAGAAGTAAGATTGAAAACAGATTGGACGCCAGAATGTATCCAATGGTTGAGGCGAAAGGACGGAGACGATGAACTCCCAGAGCACAATTTTCCTGTATAAAGCCATGCGCCTGACGATGGCGATCATGATTTCTTTGCTGATAATTCCGGCAACACAATTAGATCTGTACGCGGATACGCCCGCGGCGGGTGCGTACGTCGAGCTGAACGCGGAGCAACTGGATCAGCTCGTGGCCCCGATTGCTCTCGATCCAGATTCGCTGGTCGCTCAAATATTGACGGGGGCCACGTATCCGGACCAGATTGCCGCGGCAGACACCTGGCTGAACCAGAACATGGGACTGCCCCCGGATCAGCGCGCGGCCGGGGCGAACGCGATGGATTGGGACCCGGCCATCAAGGGCCTCACCGCGTTTCCCTCCGTGCTCGACAATCTCGCGAAGAACACTGCCTGGACGGCGCAGCTAGGCAACGCCTATTACAACCAGCCCGGAGACGTGATGAACGCTGTCCAGGCCATGCGGTTGCAGGCGCAGCAGTCGAACGTGTTAGTTACTAACGCGCAAGAGCGTGTGGTGGTAGATGCCGGCGTGATCGATATTGTGCCGGTCAATCCGGCGGTGGTTTACGTTCCCTATTACGATCCCTGGCGCGTCTGGGGAGGGTTCATTGCCGCCTACCCTGGCTGGGTTGCGCTGCCGCCTCCGCCGGGCTACGTGGTGGGAGTGGGACTTGGCTTCTACCCGGCCATCTCGGTTGGGGTTTATGCCGGCTTCGGCTGGGGTTTCGGCGCGTGGGCGCCGGCCTGGGACGGCGGGGTTGTGATGTTTGGTGGCGACACTTACATTTCGGACAGCGTGTCGGTCTACAATCATGGTCATTTTGGCGATCACGACCGGGGCGCGTTCGATCATGGTGGTCGCGGCGTCCCAGGAGGCTTTCATGCCCACGCTCATGCGGGGGAGGCTCACTCGCGTGCGGCTCATGCGGGCGGCGGTCATGGTGGTGCTCATGGGGCGGGCGGTAGTCATTCGGCGTACGGGAGCCATGGAGGAGCCGGGAGCCATGGAGCAGCCGGTGGCCATGGAGCGGCCGGCACCCATTCGGCGTCCGCTGGCCATGGAGCAGCCGGTGGCCACGGAGCAGCCGGTGGCCACGGAGCAGCCGGTGGCCACGGAGCAGCCGGAGGCCATGGAGCAGCTGCTGGTCATGGAGGGGCGGCTGGCCATGGAGCGTCCCATTCGGCGTCCGCTGGGCATGGAGCGCCGGCTAGTCACGGAGGGTCCGCTGGGCATGGAGCGCCCGCTAGTCACGGAGCGTCCGCTGGGCATGGAGCGCCGGCTAGTCACGGAGGGTCCGCTGGGCATGGAGCGCCCGCAAGTCACGGAGCGTCCGCTAGTCACGGAGGGTCCGCAAGTCACGGAGCGTCCGCTGGCCATGGAGCGCCCGCTAGTCACGGAGCGTCTGCTGGGCATGGAGCACCCGCTAGCCACGGAGGGTCCGCTGGGCATGGAGCGCCCGCTAGTCATGGAGCGTCCGCTGGGCATGGAGCGCCGGCTAGTCATGGAGCGTCCGGTAGCCATGGAGCGCCGGCTAGTCACGGAGCGGCCGGTGGTGGCCATGGAGCGCCGGCTAGCCATGGAGCGTCCGGTGGGCATGGAGCGCCGGCTGGCCATGGAGCGTCCGGCGGCCATGGAGCGCCCGCTGGTCACGCCGGTGGTGGTGGTCACGCCGCCCCATCGGGCGGTAAGAAGGGCAAGGGGAAGTGAGGCAGGGCGAGACCGTCGCGACTCGACGTTGAATTTCCCACTTGAAGCACTCGAACGATTCGGATCGTGACGAGACGATTCAGGTCACGACGATGAAGGGCATTGGACTGTGTAGCCGCGCTGCGGCAAGAGGTCCTGAGGACTGCTGGGCCAGACTCGAGCGCTGGCTTAATGGGGAGTAGAGTCCGACGTGAGCCCTGGGAGGACGTCGGGGCTGAGCGGCTATCTACGTCTCCTATGCGTGCAAAGTCAAGAAGCAAATCTTGTCGGCGAAGTCGCTTTCGCCGCCCGAGCTGAAGCTGAAGCGTTCGTACAAGGCGGGATTCCTATACTCTACCGGGAATCCACGCTGATGCCAGAACGGTTAGTGTCTCGCGGTAGTTCAAAGCTTAGTTCAAAGCTAGGCATCCATAGTAAGGGATTCCGCGCCAACTCGGCGGCATGCCAATGCAGCCGGGTGAGGTACTAGGAGCGGCGGAAAGAACAGAAGCGGCTAGCAAACATGGGTTCCTTAAGAGTGTCTGGCAACGGAGTGCAGCAATGAGTAGAAAAACAATCATCGTAATTGGACTTGCGGTGGCAGTCGTTGCCGCGGCTCTGGTCTTCGACGGAGTGTCACGCCGCCGCGCCGCGAACAGCGGCCCGGCAACTTCGCAAAATCCGGTGACGACGACGCCCCCTGCAGGCGGGGCAGCGAATTCTTCAAACGCTTCAAACGCTGGGACCGCGGCCCAGCCAGCCGTTCCTCCTGCTGCTGACACTACGCCAGCGACGGAGGCCGGAGAGAAACCAGGCCCAGGAGTCTCTGCCGAGGCGCCAGCCGACGATAATGCAGCCGCTGCGGCACAAGCACTTGTTGTTCCCGCTGGGACCACGCTGACCGTTCGCCTCGGCCAAGAGCTCGGCTCTAAGACCAGCCAGGCGGGCCAAAGCTTTTCGGCCACGCTGGATCGGGATGTCGTCATCGGCGGTCAGACTGCGATTGCCGCGGGCGCGAGTGTTACGGGCAAGGTCGTATTTGCCCGACCCGTTGGTGCGCTGGCGGGCGAAGCCAGTCTGCAACTCAAACTAGTTTCGGTGAATGTCAACGACGCAGATCTGCCGGTCGCGACTTCCGTTCGGAGTTTCGGCCCCATAATCAAAGGCAAAAACAAGGTGGGCAAATTCTTCAAGGGTCTGGCTAAGCGCTCCGTAGGCGAGGAGAGAGAAGTTGTCCTCGATGACCAGACCGCTTGCAGCTTCACTTTGCGGCGGTCCCTGCAAATCCAGTAGATGTTCTGGGCGGCGCCTTCCGCTTTAATAAAAAATGCGCATGCTCGACTGAGGTTTTATCGCCGCAGCGAAGGTACAGCCGGTGAGAGTTTCGTGCCAGTTTTGGCTCGCAACGATGTTAGCGCTACAGGCGCTTGCCGCATTCGGACAAGCTGGAGTTGAGCACCGGCAAGCCTACCTCGGACTGATCCATCATGTTAAGCCCGCCCAGGCCTCGGCTTACGTTCGCGCGAATCGTCAGTACTCTTCCGCGCTCACGCTTCACGGTGTCTCGACGCCAATCCTTAGATGGAATGCCTATGCCGATGATGACACCTATGATTTTTTCTGGCTCTACCCTATCGAACACCTGAGCGATATCGAAACTCTCTCCAGCGCCGAATCCGAAATCGACGAGCGCATACAGAAAGAGCACTGGGACGCCGGCGCCGACATGCACGACTCTGTCGATCATTCTGAGGAGTTTGTTATCCGCGACGAGCCTTCGTTGTCGCGGCTGCCGGCCGATCTCGAAGGCTGGACGCGGCAATCTTGTGAGTTCCGGCTTTACTACACCTCGGGTGGATACGGAGGCTCGGACGCCAAGGTGCGTGAGTTGTGGCGCAAGTACTACTCAGCATTCCCGGAGAAGGGCACGGATTTGCATTATCGCGTATTACGTGTACTGATTGGATTAGAGCGACCTCTTTGGGTGGTGCAACACTGTGGATCTTCCTGGGAAGAGATCCGCCGTCAGGAAGAACAGGAAAGGAAAACTGCTGGATCCGATGGCGGCCGCGCGACGGAAGAATTTCTGAGGTATGTGCGAAAGGTTGAGGTTTGGCGATTTCACTTTGATGTTGAGATGTCGTACCCAAGAGCGGCGATCCGTCCGTGATTAACCAACCCTTAAAGCCGTCCTGAACAGCCTGGCCGAAGAGAGCTGAGACGACTTTTGCGCCTCTCCGCATCAGCCCTCAGACGCAGTTCTGCTAGGATTCCTCGCCAGCAAGGGGTCTTGCTAGGGGCACGCGCTACCGAGGGGCAGCGATCCCCCAGTCCGGAACGTTGCCCCGTGCCTTCGGGTCATACGGACAAGGCGCCAGAGCAAAGTCGCTTGCATTCGTAGTAAATTAAACACGAATGCCTGCAGAGAAGATTATGGTGGTGGACGACGAACACTTGGTGCGCTGGTCGCTCCGCCAGAAGTGCGAAGAGTGGGGCTACCAAGTGATCGAAGCTGATTCCGGGGAACCGGCGCTTAAACTGGCGCAGCGGGAATCGCCCGATCTAGTTCTTCTCGACGTGCGCATGCCCGACCTCAACGGCATTGAAGTGCTCGATCAACTCAAGAAAAATGGCGATGCCCGCGCTGTCATCATGATCACCGCCGATCCGCAAATCGACGATGTCAAAGCCGCGCTCAAGCTCGGGGCTTACGACTTTGTGGGCAAGCCCATCGATTTCGATGAGCTCCACGTGACCATCAAGAACGCGCTCGAGGCCACGAGCTTGCGCACCGAAGTCCAGACCCTACGAAGTGAGGTGCGCCGCGCATCCGGTTACAACAGCGTGGTGAGCGTCTCGCCGAAGATGACCGAGCTCATGAACTTCGTCCGCAAGGTTGCGGCCAGCGAAGCCACCACGATTTTGATTCAAGGTGAAAGCGGCACTGGCAAGGACCTCATCGCCAAAGCCATTCACTACGAAAGCTCCCGCCAGGAGAAACCCTTTGTCGCGATCAACTGCTCCGCCATTCCGGAGACGCTGATGGAAGCCGAGCTTTTCGGCCACGAAAAGGGCGCGTTTACCGATGCCAAGCAGATGAAGAAAGGGCTGTTCGAGGCCGCCGACGGAGGTACGCTGTTTCTCGATGAAATCGGCGAACTCTCTCCACTGCTGCAAGCGAAACTCTTGCGCGTGCTGGAAGACCAGGTCATCCGCCGCGTGGGCGGTGTCCGCGATATGCAGGTGGACGTACGAGTGATCGCAGCCTCCAATCGCGATCTGGAAAAGGCGGTGCGCGATGGACAGTTTCGTCAGGATCTCTATTACCGGTTGGCCATTATTGCGATCTTTATCCCGCCCTTGCGGGAGCGAAAAGAAGACATTCTTCCTTTAGTAGACTTTTTCATCGAGCGCTACAACCGCAGATTCAAGAAGTCGATTCGTGGCATTACCGATGAGACCCGCCGTCTAATTTTCAGTCATAACTGGCCGGGCAATGTTCGCGAGCTCAAGAACACGATCGAGCGTGGCATGATCCTCGAAGACGAGCCGTTCCTGCGACCGGAGTATCTGCCGTTCTCTGTGGGTGAATCGGGCGGCCGCACTCTCTTTGAACGAACTTCGCCCGCCGACGGTGGGCAGATATTGACCAATGGCCGCACTCTTCCCCGGCTTTATATCCCGGAAGGCGGAACGTCACTGGAAGAAGTGGAACACGCCATGGTCGAGTTGGCCATGCGCCAAGCCAACGGCAACCAGACCCACGCTGCCAAGCTGTTGGACATCAGCCGCGACGCTCTGCGTTACAAGCTAAAGAAATTTGGATTGATTCGCGGAGATGAAGAAGGCTCCCATGCTGGCTCGGTTGAGGAGCAGTGATCTGTACTCTTTTGGCTATCGGCTTCAGTCCGTCTTCAGTGTGTGGTGCCGACAATCGCCTGTCCGGCTGTTTGCAAGTGGAACAGCCGCTGCAATGCATTGGTCATCTGCTCCTGCTGCACCTTCTCTGGAAGTTCCTTGAGTTCACGGGCCAGGGATCCTGCGATCCTCTGCGTTATCCGGGACATGATTGTTCTTAAGATTTCATCCTGGTCCTTGGAGAAAGGCCCTTTCTCTTGTCGAAAGGAATCCAACTCTTGCTGGCCGAACTCGTCCAGCCGCAGGCGCAGTGCCACGATGGTCGGCACTCCACTTTCCGCCGTCAGCTTGCGACGGAAGCCGCGCGCCTCGTCCAGCAGAATCTTCTGTGCGGCGGCGACGGCAGTCTCGCGCTCGTCGGCATTGTGGTCGGGCACGTTTTCCAGGTCGTCAAGGTCATAGAGGAAAACGCCCTTGACGCTGCGCGCTGCGGGGTCAACGTTGCGGGGCATCGCGATATCCGCGATCACCAGAGGCTGATCCTTGCGCCCGCGAACCTCGCGTTCCCGAATCATGAGCTCGACTTCCTGGCGGCTGAGAATCGTGTGCGGAGAGGAAGTCGAGCTGATGATGATGTCGGCCTCCACCATATATTTCCATCGCTCCTGCAATGGGATCGCAATCCCACCGAGCTTCGCCGCCAGCTCAGCCGCGTGTTCGAGAGTGCGATTGATCACGCCGACGGAAGTGGCGCCATGGCTAAGCAACTCACGGGCTGAGAGCTCACTCAACTGGCCCGCGCCCACCAGAAGCACTTTCTTGTTTTCCAGCGTGCCGAAAATCTGGAGTGCGAGTTCCACGGCGGCATAAGCAATCGAAACCGCCGAGCTACCGATGGCCGTTTCACTGCGCACGCGCTCCGAGACCGTGAGCGCCTTCTCCAACACAGCATCGAGGAATCGCCCC
>CAWCRQ010000129.1:0-28998 GCA_963797885.1 uncultured Acidobacteriaceae bacterium
CGTTGTCTTAAGTCAGGTTTCAATGTTTCAGAGTTTCAAGGTTTCAAAGAGGATCAGTCGGAGGGCCAATCAGAGTGTCACCTAAAGATTGCAACCTTGAAACCTTGAAACTTTGAAACCTGATCTATGGCCGAAGATCACAATCCACCTGATCAAGAAAAATCTTTATGGATGCGTCCCTGGCCGCTGCTGTTGCTGGCGGTGGTGGGAGCGCTCTTGCTATTTTTTGGCGTTACCGGCTCGCGCATCGTGCGCGCCGCCGCCGAAGCACCCGCGAAGAAAGCGGACGTGATCGTCATTTTCGGAGCTGCCGAGTACGCGGGACGTCCTTCGCCGGTGTACCGGGCGCGGCTGGATCACGGTTATGAACTGTTTCAGAAGGGAATGGCGCCGGTGGTGATCACGACCGGCGGATCGGCGCAGGATCCGGATTTCAGCGAGGGCAGCGTTGGCAGAGACTATCTTCTGCGACGCCGCGTCCCGGAGCAGGCTTTAATCGCGGAGACGCAAGGCTCCGATACGGCGCAGTCGGCAGCGCGGGTGGCCAACATCATGCGCGCGAATGGCATGCGCACCTGCATTGCGGTGAGCGATGCGTATCACGTATTTCGCATTCGCGCCCTGCTTGAGCACGAAGGCGTGCAAGTAGAGTTGGCGCCAAGGCCGGAGTCGCGCCCGCACCCTCTGTGGGAGCGGTTCGCGGCGGTGATGCGCGAGGCAGCGAGCTACCTGGCGTGGAAGGCTGGTTTGCCGTAGGAGCAGCTGCGAGCTACGGGCTGCGAGCTTCTAGCAACCAGCCGTTTCTGTAGCGACGAGGCTTGCTTCGTCTTGGGCGCGCCATAGACGCGGTGCAGAAAAACGTGCTCGGAAAAAACGGCCCGCGAACAACCAACGACTAGAGACTAACGACCAACGACTGGCGACGGACGACTATCGCACCATGGCGAGGATGCGGACGGGGGATTCGCCGGGTTCTTTGTTTTTTGCCGGGGCGACGATGATGAGCGAGCCGGTTGCAGGCAGCGAGGTAAAGCGCGCGGTCCCTTCCACCACATAGTTTCCGTGGAGGGCGAGCTGCCGCGCCAGCGTGCGGTCGGAAGTCAAGTTCACGGGCGTCTCGACAGCAAAGGCGATAGTGTAGCGAGCTTCGATGAGGAACATCGCCGCGTCGCGCGCGATAGGTAGGGGCGTGGTTGACAGATCGGTGGTCGACCGATCAGTGGTCGGCCGATCGGTGGTCGAAAGATCATCGCGCGCGCCGGCGCCGCGGATGGCCACAACGGCTCCCTGCGGAATCATGCCGTGATGCGATTCCCACGCGGCGATATCGTCGAGAGAAATCTGCGGGCTGCCATCGAGCGCGGCGTTCAAATCCATAACTACCAGCGGAGCCACCAGGCGCTCAGGCGGAATCTGCCCGGCAGCCCAAGTCCCGGGAATGAGCGCACCGGGAGCGATAATGCGCGTTCTGGATTCCGCTGCTGCGGCATGTTGCCCGGTCGCGTTTTGCCCGTCGGTCAGATCCACCACGTGCGAATAGCGATCCTGCTGAATGAAACCGGGGCGCCGGTCGGCAAACAGCAGAATGGCCAGCACGAGCGCGTAAGCGATGATGAAACTGCGAATCCGCATTTAATTCCTTGGCTGAAAGTAAGCGTAAGACTTAACTTATGCCTGTATTGTTGCCCGAGGAAGTGCCAAGTTCAATCCACGTTTGGACATGACCCCCGGATTGCCCTGAGTTATCTGGCTGGAGACGCTCCCTTTCCGGTGATTGCCACGATATTGCTGAACCAGCAGTATTCGAGCAGAAAACTTTCGTTTCCGGTTCAATATTTCGGGCAGGATGGACCAGGGTTAGAATACAGTTAACTATTCCAGTAGCTTTCCAGGCCCATCGCAATCGCCGATTTCGATTCAGGCTGGGGCGCCTGTCGCTGGCAGGAACTGAGGATTGCCGGAACTGAGGAATTGATGTTCGGCCGCGAAGAAAAAGTTTCCGCCCTCCGCCTCACCGCCGTACAGTACATCGTGCTGTTCATTTTTTTGCTTCTGGCGTACGGGCTGTGGCGGTTGCAGGTGATGCAAAGCGGCAAGTACGCGCAACTGGCGGAGCAGAACCGCGTCCGCAATGTGCCGATTCTGGCGCCGCGCGGCAAAATCCTGGATCGCGAAGGCCGGATCATTGTCGATAACTACCCCTCGTTTTCCGCGCTCCTGCTGCGCGATTCTTCGCGCGATCTGAACGCGGACGCGGATGCCATCGCCAAAGGGCTGCACTTGCATCCCGACGAAGTACGGCAGCGCATCCGGCGTTCCGCGTGGATGCCGCAGTACCAGCCGATTTTCTTGAAGGAAGACATCACGCCCGACGAGCTGGCGTTCATCGAGGCGCACAAGAACGAGCTTCCCGAACTTGAAACGATCATGGCGCACCGGCGCTTGTATCCGCGCAACGGCTTCATGGCGCACCTGATCGGCTACGTCGGCGAAGTGACCGAAGACATGCTCAACCAGCCGCAGTTCGAACTCTATAACCCCGGCGACGTGGTCGGCGTGAGTGGAGTCGAGAAGCAATACAACAGCATTCTGATGGGCAAGAACGGATTCCGGCGCGCGATCGTGAATAGCCGCGGGCGGGAGGTTGGGCGACTGGATGAAACGCCCGCGGAGCCCGGCAAGCAGCTCAAGCTGACCCTGGATCTGGATTTGCAGATCGCGGCGGAGCAGGCCATCGAAGGGAAGAATGGCGCCATCGTGGCGATGGATCCGCACACCGGCGAAATCCTGGCCATGGTGAGCCGTCCGACGTTCGATCCCAACGATTTCGCGGTGAAGATTTCGCGGGACGAGTGGAGCAAGCTGGTCGACGATCCCGACAAGCCACTGCTGAACAAAGCGATTCAGGCCCAGCTCGCGCCGGGCTCGACCTTCAAGGTCATCATGGCGACCGCCGGATGGCAGGAAGGCATCGCCCAGACCCTCCACGTGCACTGCAACGGGGGCGCCACGTTCTATGGCCGGCGCTTCGCATGCTGGGTGAAAAGCGGCCACGGCGAGGTCGAGATCACGAAAGCGATCTACCAGTCCTGCGATGTTTTCTTTTACACGTTGGCGGAAAAGCTCGGCATCGATCGCATCGCAAAATACGCGACCGCATTTGGATTGGGGCAGAAGACTGGTATCGACCTGCCCAACGAAGCGAGTGGCGTGATGCCCTCGGAAGAATGGAAAATCCGCAACTTCAAGCAGAAGTGGTTTGCCGGAGAAACGATTTCGGTCGGCATCGGCCAGGGCGCGGTGGCGATCACTCCGGTGCAACTGATGCGCGCAGTTAGCGCCATCTCGTCGGATGGCCGCATGGTGGTCCCGCACGTGATCAATCCCACGAACCTGCCGCCGGGGTTCGTTGAGACCACGCACTATACGGAAGTGAAAAACATTCCGATTGACCCGACCGGATGGAACACCATCACCGATGCGTTGGGCCGGGTTCTGTTGCCGGAAGGCACGGCTCCCTCGGCGCACATTCCGGGAATGGACATCGCCGGCAAGACCGGCAGCTCTCAGACTATCAGCAATGCGGGTAAGGCGAGGCTAGGCGCGGGCGGGAAAAAATTCAAGGACAATGGATGGTTTGTGGGTGTGGAGCCGAGAAGAAACCCGGAAATCATCGTTTGCACGTTGCTCGAAGAAGGGGAGCACGGTTATCTCGCCGCCAGGGTGACGACGCAAGTGATCAAAGCCTACGTCGATAAGCAGCGGCGTCAGCCCACCAAAATGGCGACGGGCTCGGGCAAGGTGGAAGTCGGCGGCTTGTGGACCGATCCCGGCGGCACTAACGAAGACGGTAAGAACACGAGCGAAGACCGTTTGCAGGGCGGCCGCTTTCTCGTCGAAGTTGCGCGCAAGAAAGCTCCGCTGGCCGTTGCCGCGCCCGGCATGCACTGACCGAGAGACGATAGCCTCTCATGGTACGTTAAATCTGAAAATGAAGACTGCTGCCCACCTGGCTCTGGACGCCGCATCCGTGCGCGGAGTTACTTACGCCGACGCGCGCGTGGTGTCGATCCGCAACCGCTCGCTGACCACCAAGAACGGACGAATGGGTCATGCCTCGGAGTCCGAATCGCTCGGCATCGGCGTGCGCGTGATCGCGGAAGGCGCGTGGGGGTTTGCCGCATCTGCGGATTTGAGCCACGGCGCGGTAGAAGCGGCGGCCGCGCGGGCGGTTGAAATTGCGAAAGCCTCGGCGCGGGTGAAGCGGGAAGATGTTCGACTGGCTCCCGAACCTGCGGCGGTAGCGGAGTGGACGACACCTTACAAGGTCGATCCGTTCACCACGTCGGTGGAACAGAATCTCGATCTGTTGCTGAAGGTTGACGCGGAGATGCGCGCCGTTCCGGGCGTCACGCTCGCCGAAACCGGAATGAACTTTCAGCGCGAAGAGTCGTGGTTTCTTTCGTCCGATGGCGCTCGCATCCATCAGACAAAGTATTCGACCGGCGCAGGCTATACGGCGTATGCGTTTGCCGGATCCGAGATTCAGAAGCGATCCTATCCGAACTCGTTCGGCGGGCACTGGCAGAACCGCGGCTACGAACTGATCGAAGAAATGAAATTGGTGGAGAATGCCCGCCGCGTGGCGGAAGAAGCCGTCGCGTTGCACCAGGCCGAGCAGTGCCCGGAAGGCGACGGCCACAATTATTCTGGATGGATCGCAACTGGGCTTGCAGATTCACGAATCCATCGGGCATCCGATTGAACTGGATCGTGTGCTCGGCATGGAAGCGAATTTTGCCGGCACCTCATTTCTTACTCTCGAGAAAGCTGGGAAATCTGCGCTACGGCAGCGAACTGGTCAACGTCGTGGCCGATGCGCGGCAGGAACACGGACCGGGCCTCGGAACTTTCGCCTACGACGACGAAGGTGTGGCCGCGCAGTCAACGCCAATTATCACGCATGGACGCTTTACTGGGATATCTCAGTTCACGCGAAACCGCCCACACCATCGGCGCCGCACGATCCGGCGGAACGCTGCGCGCCGAAGGGTGGAACCGGCTGCCCATTATTCGCATGACCAATGTCAGCATTCTGCCCGGAGAAAAGCCGCTGAGCTTTGGAGCAGCTTATTGCCGCGACTGACGATGGCATCTACATGGAGACCAACAAGTCCTGGTCGATTGACGACAAACGCTACAACTTTCAGTTCGGATGCGAGATCGCGTGGGAGATCAAGAACGGCAAGCGGGTGCGGATGCTGAAAAATCCTTCTTATTCCGGAATCACAACGGAGTTTTGGAATTCGATGGACGCGATCTGCTCGCGCGACCAGTGGACGCTGTGGGGAACTCCAAACTGCGGCAAAGGGCAGCCGCAGCAAGTCGTGGGCACCGGACATGGCGCAAGCCCAGCCCGGTTCCGGAGTATTCGCGTCGGGCTCGGCGTACCGGGGAAGTTGATGAGCAATTTTGTCATTTGTAATCGGGTCATTTGGCAATTTCGAAACTCAAAATCAAGGGGCAAGGGGCCGCTTCAAATTACCGAACGTCAAATCTACCCAATTACCAATTTTCGGCAATGCTGACCAAAGAACAAGCCGCCGACATCTTCGACCGAATTCGCCGCTTCTCGTCCGCCGACGAGGTCGAAGCTATCTTCACCGGCTCCCACTTTGCCCTGACCCGGTTCGCCAACAATACCATCCATCAGAATGTGGAGGAAGAGAACTCCATCGTTTCGATCCGCACGAATTTTGCCGGCCGGACGGCGCGCGCTACCGCCAATCAATTTGACGACGAGAGTTTGCAGCGGGCAGTGGCCGCTTCGGAGAATCTCGCGAGAGTGCAGACGCCGGATCCGGACTTGCTGCCGATGCCGACGGCCGACGAGGCGAAGGCCGGGCACGAGACATGGTCTGCGCCACACGTTTTTTTGATGCAGACCGCAGCCATCACTCCCGCCGATCGCGCGGAGATGGTCAAGAGCATCGTGTCCATTGCCGAGCAAGCACAAACTGACCACGGCGGGCATCTACTCGACCTCGGAATCACGGGAAGGAATCTTCAACTCGCGCGGCTTGGCGAATTGGCATCACCAGACGCTGGCGGAGATTTCCATCACTATGTTGGGCGACGATTCTTCCGGCTGGCAGAAATTGAATTCGCCCGATGTGACGTATCCTCGATCCCTGCGCGTCTGGCGGAGACGGCGGCGCGAAAGGCGGTCGAATCCGCCCATCCGCGAGAGATTGCGCCCGGGAAGTACACGGTAATTCTCGAACCGGCAGCGGTCCTCGATATTGTTGGCTTCATGTTCTGGGACTACAGCGGCGTGGCGATTCTCGACCAGCGATCATTCCTCAACGACCGGATCGGCACCCAACTCTTCGGCGAGAACATCAACATCTGCGATGACGCGGCGCATCCGCTGCAGGCCGGTTCGCCGTTCGATGGCGAGGGAATGCAGCGCCAGCGCGTGCAATTGGTCGAGAAGGGCGTGGTGAAGCGCGTGGTGTATGCGCGCGCCACGGCACAGAAGATGAAGAATTCGGCGTATGCGGGCAAGGTCGGCCCCATCGAACCCACCGGGCATGGATTTCCCCTGCCGAACGAAATGGGCGAGATGCCGCTGAACATCGTTTTCGGTGCGCCAGAAAAGCCGCGAAGCGTAGAGGAAATGATCGCCTCCACCGAGCGCGGCGTGCTGGTCACGCGCCTGTGGTACATCCGTGAAGTGGATCCGTACGAGAAGATCGTGACCGGTATGACGCGCGACGGGACCTTCCTGGTGGAGAACGGCAAGGTGCTGTGCGGACTGCGAAACTTCCGGTTCAACGAAAGCCTGATTTCGATGCTGTCGAATGTCGAGGCCATGAGCGTCCCAGTGCGCGCCAGCGGAGAGGAATCGTTCGATATGGTGGTGCCGGCGATGAAGGTGAAAGAATTTAACTTTACGGAAGCGACGAAGTTCTGAGAACTCAGCAGTTAGCAGTTAGCAGTTAGCATTTAGCTCTTTCGTTCTATGTTCACTTTTCGCAGCAATGCGCTCAACATCTTTCGGATCTGCGAAAGTTCGTCGGCGATTCTCGAATAATCTGGTTTTGCGAGGTAGCCCAAGTCCCTGGCGAGCAGCAACTCGTAATCCAGTTCACTCGCTGAGCCGGCTGCAATCTGAAGATAACGTTGAAATTCGTTATTCCCCATTTTTCCACAACCCTCTGCGATATTCGCGCCGATGGAAACGGTGCACCGCCGAATCTGACTCGTCAGGCCGTAAAGTTCCTCTCGGGGAAATTTCAAAGTTGTGGCATAAATCGCCAGCGTAAGCCTGTGAGAGCGTTCCCAAACGTGCAAGTCACGAAAATCTTTCATGGATGCCTCCAAACGGTAGCCGGGTAGGCTAAGTGCTAAATGCTAAGTGCTAACGGCTGCCCCGATGTGATGGCGCACACAGCATCTTCTGGTACGCCCCTAAGTCCCTGTACCACCGACACTTCGCCGCCTTTGTTCCATGACTTCCGTAACTTTGCATTGCCGCTGCTGGGGTGTAATCTCGCCCCTGAAGTGTGCACTTGCTCAAGCGGAGTGGCGCACGGCAGGAACCGGAAGGAAGGTCTTCGCAAACGTGTCTGAAGCCGCCAAAGAAACCGTTGCTGATGTCAGCAAGAATCGAAGGGGTTATACGGACGTGCAAGGCGCGCCGCGCTTTCCCATCAAACTGCCGGTAGCGTTGAAATCGGCAGTCAACCCGCCTGGAATCGCGGAAAAGACGGTCGAGACCGAGAACATTTCCGCCAACGGCGTCCTGTTCCGCATGGATGCCGATGTGCCCGTTGGTTCGGCTGTCGATTTTACGATTTCTCTTCCCGCCGACGTAGTGGGCGCAGAAGTCGACGTGCAGGTCGATTGTCGCGGACGAGTGGTGCGAAGTTTTGCCGATGGCGGCCGGCGTGGGGTCGGTGTGGTAATTGACGAGTACCGTTTTGAGCGCCGGTAGTTTGCGCAGTTCGATAGAGCAAGGTCGGCCGCGCTGGTAGGGCGCGACAGATAGGGCGGGAAAAGAGGACGGATGGGCAGCACTTCGGTCAGCAGTCCGGTCAGCGCTTCGGTCAATGTCGAGCCAGGCGAAGTGGTTCAGCCTGAGGACGGCAAAGGCACGATCCGCGTGATTGTGGCGGATACCCAGGCTATTTTCCGCGCCGGGCTGCGCAAGATCTTTGCGCTCGAGGACGACATCCGGGTTGTCGGTCAGGCCGAGAGCCTCGATCAGACCGTTACCGCCATGCAGAAGTTTTCCGCCGATATTGTGATCTTCGAGGCGGCGCTAGCTCCGAATCCAGCCGATGCGGTTTCCGATCTTCTCCGGCAAAGTACGAGTTGCCGTTTCGTCGTCGTGTTGCAGGAGCCCGACCAGGAGATGACGCTCGACTTGTTCCGGCGCGGCGCACATGCCATTGTTTCGCGCGAAGTGGAGCCGGAAATGCTCGTCGAATGCCTGCGCAAGGTCGCCCAGGGCGAAACTTGGCTTGAAAGCCGCGCGGTCGCATGGGTAATGCAGGCCTATCGCACGCAAGGCTTGCGGCCGGCAGCACATCCCAAAGTTTCGCTCACCCCCAAAGAGTCGATCATCGTCTCCTGTGTCACGCAGGGGATGAAGAACAAAGAAATTGCCCTCCGGGTGGGCACCACCGAGCAGGTGGTTAAGAATTATCTCCGCAAGGTCTACGACAAGCTGGGAGTAGCCGACCGTCTGGAACTCGCGCTCTACTGCCTGAATCACCGCGTGGTTGAGGGCAGGGCCCAGCCCAAGCCCGCCCAGCCACCCAACGGCCACGCTCCAGCGGCGCCTGAAACGCCCAATGCCGCAGGCGCTGCTTCGGGATCCCGCTCCTGATTCTCTTCTTCTAGTACAATTCTCTGTCGCAGACAGTTCTCGGTTCTCAGTTAGAACTGCTGAGCTTTTCACTGAGAACCGGGAACTGAGAACTAATTCCATAAAAACATTCTCCGTTGCAGAACGAAAAGAGAGGCAACCTATGAAAGGCGACGCAAAAATCATTGCCATTCTGAACGAAGTGCTGAAAGCCGAACTCACTGCCATCAACCAGTATTTCCTGCATGCCGAGATGTGCGAGAACTGGGGCTATAAAAGGATGGCCAAGCACGCCCGCAAGGAATCCATCGAAGAAATGCACCATGCCGAAATACTGATGGAACGTATCCTGCTGCTCGATGGCGCTCCCAACATGACGGACTATTTCAAGATCAATATCGGGCAAAACCTGAAGCAACAACTGGAGAACGATCTGCAGCTCGAAAACACGGCCGTGAAACGCCTGAACGAAGGGATCAAGGCCAGCGTGGCCGCCGGCGACAACGGTTCGCGCGAACTGATGGAGAAGATCCTGCTCGATGAAGAACATCACATCGACTGGCTGGAAGGGCAACTGCACGCGATTAAAGAGATGACCTACGAGAACTACCTAGCCCAGCAGTTGCACAAGCCCGAGGAAAGCTGACAACAACAGCCAGTCCTATCGGTTGCCCTCCCGACGCTGAGCGAAACCGAAGGGAAGGGATCTAGTGCGCGGGCAGTCCGGAGCACTGTTAGAATCAAGACAATCGCTGCGCACCGCGCCGGAGAGATGGCCGAGTGGCTGAAGGCGCACGCTTGGAAAGCGTGTTTACTCGAAAGGGTAACGTGGGTTCGAATCCCACTCTCTCCGCCAGTTTATTTTCACTAGGTTACGAGGGTCGCATGCTTTCAGCGTGCAATGGCGTGCAACGTGCATCCAATGCTGCATGGCCCTCAACCTCTATCGACGCCACCGCAAGGAATGTGAAGGTTCCCACCCCGAAGACACCCGCACCGGCCAGTTTGAAGAGGGACGGCGCGGCTGGAAAAAATGCGCGTGTCTGATCCACGTTTCCGGCACGCTTGGCGGGAAGTTCAACCGCAGGCAGACGGGCACCGCCGATTGGGACGAAGCCAAGGCACTTGTTGCTTTGTTGCAACAGTCCGCCTCATGGGACCGCCAGGACGAGATTGAACAGCCGCTAACCCTGCCTGCCACAGACCCCGAACCCGAACGGATTAGCGTAATTCGCGCAATAGCCGCGTTTACAGCCGAGTTTGAGGAACACACCGCCCCGAACACCCAACGGAACTATAAATTCGTTCTGAAGCAATTCCGGGGTTTCTCGGACGCCAAGGGCTATGCGGCTATCGACCAGTGGACGCCCATCGACGTGCGCGAGTTTCGTGCTACATGGGGCGTGCTGCCCAGCACCGCCGCTAAAAACATGAGCGTCGTCAAAGCCTTCTTTGAGTTTTGCCATGCGAACGAATGGACGCCGCGCAATCCGGCCCGCATGGTGAAGAACCAGCGCGGCCAGCATAACGATCCTCGGAGCGAACAGAAATTGCCGTTTTCCGATGAAGAACTCCGCCGCATGTATGACGCTTGCGATACAAAATACGGGAAACGCCAGATCCAATTTTCCAAAGCGACCAAAGAACGCAAAGCGCAAGGCCCCTATGCCCAATACCGCGCCAGATGGACGGGGCAGGACATAGCGGACTTCATTTCGGTTTCTGTGTACACGGGCTTGAGGATTTCCGACGTGAGCACGTTCCATGTCGAACCGAATGCGGTCAGACGGTACGATCCAACTCAGGACCACGAAGGCGCACACCCACGTTTACACGTGGGTTCCCGAGTGGTTGCAGCAACGCATCCGCAACCGCGCTCTTGAAGTAGGCCCGTACATTTTCGGGGAGCACAGCACAACCGATATGAACGTCATCACTGATCTGTGGAGGCGCAAGCTGAATAAACTCTGGGAACTGTGCGGCCCGTGGAAAGACAAGCCGACGCCGCACCGTTTCCGCCATACGTTCGCAAGAATTTTATTGGAGCGACCCGGCGTGACCGTGCGCGACGTGGCGGAGTTGCTGGGCAATACTGAGCAGATCGTGAGGAAACATTATGCCGCATGGATTCCAGAACGTCAGGAGCGATTGACGGCGGCACTCAAAGCCGCTTTCGATACGAAGCCAAAACCAAAACCGAATGTTATTGCTATGCCGAAACCCGCGAAGGGGTGATAGGAGAATTTCAACACCCTATTTAGGCTCCCATCAACAACCGCGTATGAATGCGCCGCACAGCGGATTCCGGCACGCTGTAAACCGTGTGCGCCCGCTTGCGTCCCATCCTGATTTTGATGACGCCCGGATCGTCCTTGACGAGCTTTCGCACCGTCTCTCTGCCCAAACCCCACAGTTCCGCAAGGTCGCTAACGCGATAGTGCTTTTCGGCGAAACTATCGTTAGCTGCCAAATAACGCCGCTCCAGAGCAAATGCCGCTTGGCTGGTGTTCTGGATTGGTTTTTTACCAAGTGACTCTGCGCTCATCATTGCCTTCCCACGTGAAACTATCGTCGATTCCTTTTCAAGATCAGAAGCCCAAACCTATGCCCATACCCATACCCAGATCCTGCCCTGGTTGTTGTGACCTGCCAGCCTCCTGATGCTGCATTGGTGCAATCGTCTGTTCTGGCTTATGTGCGCTCTGATGCGAGACATCGTGACCAAGAGCCTGCGGCAGATTTTGGCGGTCATTCGTGAATATCTGCGCGTCCCACTGTCCACGCGAAACAGAGACATACGCCATGCGGCTATTGAGCAGGTCTTTCGCCGCAAGCTCCGTATCCACATGGATAAGGACGCGGTCGGCGGTCTGCCCCTGGCTGGAATGGCTGGTTACGGCGTAGCCGTGGTCGAGGTGCGGGTGACGTTGTGGATCGTAATCCATGCTGTGCCCACTATCGAGCTTCAGCCGCATCGCGCCGTCCGGTGCGACGTTTTCCACTATAGCCAGGTCGCGGTTCGCAATTTTCAACTCATGATTCGGCGCGGTGAACTGGATTCGGTCTCCAACCGAGAATGCCTTCTCCTGTTCGCGATACACCGAGACGCCCATCTGTCGGCGAGGGTCATAGGTCGTTTCACTTCCATCCACGCGCAGCACCGTGAGCCGATTGTTTTGGGCGTCGATGCCCTTTACGCGTGTGTATTCGCCCTTCGCAATGCCGGTCTCCCGCGAACTGCGCGAGTAGCGCAGAATATCGGCAACTTGGTATTGCTGCGCCCAAGAACGATCTGCGCCGGTCATTTCCTGACGCGGCACCAGCGTTTGGACGGAATGCTCTACCTTGCTCACGATCCCGCACGATTGCAACTCTGCATGGATGCGCTGATTGATCTCCATGCGGGACAGATTGTCCGGCGATACTACCAGCGTACTTTGCGGCGACTTGACATATTCGCGCGCGATGGCCGTGATGCGCTCCTCGTGCCCTTTCATTTCATGCACTCGGCCTTGCCGGTCAAGGCTGTCGATGGCCGCGCCAACCTGACCACGCGCCAATTGCTCGACTGCCTGCTTCAGTTCCGGGTCTTTCTGTCGCACGATTTCTTCGAGCCGCATCGTCCGCATTCCGGTTTCCTGAAGCTGCGCGAAAGGACGGCCGGCTTCGACGGCCTCATGCTGCCGCGTGTCGCCTACCAGCAAAACCCGGTCTCGCGCGTGAAGCCGTTCCATGAACTCGTGCATCTGGCGCGTCGAAGCGAGCGAAGACTCGTCGAGCACATAGAGCTTTTTCTCACCTCTGTCTGGCTGCTCTCCCCGCGCCAGATGGCGTTGCAGAGTCGAGGTCTCTATGCCCGCCTCGGCCAGCTTCTGCGCAGCGCGTGAGGTGGGAGCAAAACCTTCGACCTTGTAACCTTCGGCCTCGGCTCCTTCCCGGATCACCGCCAAGGTCGTTGTCTTGCCGGTACCGGCAATTCCATCCAAGCCGATAATCTTCTCGCGGCTCACAAAAACGTCATCGACCACCTCGCGCTGCGCCGGACTCAACTCTGTATGACGGTCCTCGGTTGCAATCCGCAGCGAAGGCGAAACCAGCATCGGATCGCTGTAGGTGCGCCGATTACCGCTCTGCATACGTCCCATGATCTCCTGCTCCATGCGGACCATTTCAGCAGTGGTATAGAGCGGCGCAGCACGTCCTTCGATGGGGCCAACGGCAACGAATTCCCCGCGCTGGACGCGCTGCGCAAATTCATGCCGCACTTGTTCGTAGGTTGCTTGCGCCATGCTTCGGCTGATCGCCGCTTGCAAGATGCTTCGCTCATCCTGTACGGCAGAGCGCTCGAAGACATGATTGCGGGCATAGGTAACGGCCTGCTGTTCGGTTTTGTCCGAGTGGGGTGCGTGGAGCTGTGCATGTTCGCGCGCCTGGGCTGCAACGCGATCCGCCTGATGGCCGTACTGTGCCGCTAGTTCGCGGTGCCGCTGCAATAGTTCTTCCGGGGAATGAATCTCCTTGCCGTCCCGCGTGCGATGGGCGGCAATCTGTGCCGCGCCCGCGCCTTCTCTTCCAATCTCCTGCAAGTGTCGCTTGATCTGTTCTCGCCTTGGACTGGACGCATCCAGATATTCCTGCGTGTAGCCTTTGATCTCCGGCTGGCCATGCTTGCCTCGTTCGATCTCATAGCCTAGCTCTTGCAGGCGCATGGCAAGCTCGGAACGATACACGCTTGTGGCATACTGCTGCGACTGGAAAAGGCCTCGCTCTTGAAGCGCCCGCGTCTGGCCGTTCTCGCGCTCGGTCATGTTGAAGACGACGGCATGAGTATGAAGTTGCGGCGCCGCATAGCCATCGACCGGGCGGGCAGTGTCGTGCTCGAAAGTCGCGGCAATGAACTTGGCCGTCGTCTCGGGCGCGCGGATATTGCCGATGCGCGCTTGCGTATACCGCTCCAATTCGCCAAGTGCGACGCGGACGCTTTCGCGGTGCGCCACACGCACCCGCTCGTCGCCGCCCACCAGCGCGGTGAGCGAAACGGATTTCGGCGCGGAGAATGTCGCATCCCACCCGGCGCGATGTTCGACGCTGGTGATTTCCTTGCCGTATTCGTTCGCGTAGGTCTTTGCGGGCTGGTGCTTGACGAGCTGCGCGCCATTTTCAGAATGCTGTCCTTCGCTCAGCCGCGCGAATTCTTGGGCACCAACAGAACCGCGCAGTCCCCACTCCTGGGCAAGCCTGCCCTGCCACTCGCTATGCACTTGCGCGTCACGGCTCCAGTAGTTCTGCGTCTCCGACACAAACTCACGCGCGTGGTAGGTTCGCGCCTGCCCTGCCGACAATGCTTTGGAGATGGTCAACATACAATTCAGTTCTGCAACAAGCGCCGCAATATCTCGCTCCTGTTTTCTGACTTAGACTAACTAAGCCTCGCAAGAGATGCTCACTGTTCTATTATTTATTGCCGTATTATTCAAGGTTGTTCTATGTGGAAAACGCATGGTTATGTGCTTATCTCGCCTTTGTGCTAGTTAGTTGACTTACAATAGCGCTCCGAATCGGCAACGCGAAAGCGCGCTCAACGGGCTGTGTTTATCGAGGGTAGAAGCAAGGACAGAACACTGGGCATCGGCACCCGTTGCCACTGCTCATTGGAAGTGAGAAGGCATGTCATTCGCAAGGCTAAGTCGAGGCAGATAGACAGGGAATATCAGACCGGGAAGAAATGGAATTTGGAGGCAAGTTATACCATCTTGTCAAGCACACTGACCTGGACTTTATGCGTGCGCTTGACAGTCTTCAAGGTCGCTAGTTGGTGTCGTGCAAATGGAGCACATAAGCGCCGTCATTAGGGATCGAGCCTCGTGCGATTGACGTACCGACTGACTCAGTCGATCACGGCAACTTATCCAGGCTGTTCCGATGTCTAATCCTCACTCATTTGCCTTGGCGATCCGGAATAGGCGGTCTGCCTTTTGGCCGCTTGTTTCGGAAGGCTGAGAGGTGGTGGTCTTTGCCCTGATTGCGGGGTCAAATGCGCCGGCTGAGACTGCGGCAAGGAGTGGCGAGATAGTCTCTGTATGCGGTGTACTATCGCGGGCCGATTTCAGCGGCCAAGAGGGTGCGGTTGGCCTCGACATTGCTGTGGAGTTGGCGAGTCCAATTGGCCCAGGTTGGCAGAAGCTTTTGGGCCGCCTGAAGGAGGCCGTTTTGCCAGCACAATTGCCCGCAGATACCGTACTGATCCGCCTTCCAATTCCGCTGGCTATCCGATGGGATACCAGCCTTGTGAGTGGCGTAGGAACCTCAATCGGGTGCCCGCCAATTCGTGCCTATGACGCGGGTGCCATTCCGACTCATGCCCTGTCACAGCAACGATTGCCGGAAGGCAGAAAAGCGCAGCCAGAGGAGCAACAATTTGTCACCTTGAATGCCGAGGAAAGCACCAGGGGGAATCGTGTTTCTTTCTCCGGCGGATGAGCGCCGGAATTGACACGCGATTTGGCCAGGGATTCGTCGGCTTCTGGTGTTTGATTGATTCGGCTTACGCCTGCATATTGCGGAGTCTCTGTGCGTTATCTGTTGTGCGCGACGGCAAGGCGCCCTGCCCGTGCTTCTGTAAAGCCGAGCGAAATTGAACGCTGCTCTGTTAAAGCAACGCGGATTGCCGCCCTGAAAGGTCAGCCCCGGTTGGGCAGAGAGAGACATTCCGAAGATAGCGGAAGGGCCTTTACGGGCGTGGGCGCGGCCTGTCAACGCCCCGGAGCGAAGCGCAGCCGCCAGGCGTTCCGCGTTCTTGGCGGAACGGGGCTTGACGGGCCGTGATCCGCGCCCGTACCCTCTTCCCGCTTCGGAATGGCTCGGCTACTCTCACCGCGAGCCTACCGCTGGCGTCGCTTACGGTTCTTTCTTCCCGAAGTGTTTCTCGAACAGCTCGCGGGATCGGCTGCACGCCTTGCACGGTCACCACGACTGATCTGGCCTTGCTCTTGGGGTCGGAGATGTAGCCCTTCGCCTGCAGCCGATCCATTGCGACCCAGTCGTGCCCCTTCCACGCTCTCGCGCCATATTGATCCTCCTCGAACATCGTCAGGGAGAGCAGAGCCAGCACCATCTCGTCCACTTTGTCTTGGTGTATTCCATCGCGCACCTGGGTTGGAGTCTCGCCGCAAGGGTAGCATCTCGGGCCTCTGACGACTACCGGACAGACACCGAACAAAGCCCGGACGCACACTGGACGCCGCGCGGGAGGCGTCAGCTGCCCTGATGCCACATCCTCCCATAACCCCCTGTAGATCAATACGTTTACGCACAGAACGCGCTGCAGTGCCCCGGCGGGAACCCATCAGCTCCCGCCGCCCCGTAAGTCGCTTGTTTTCAACAAGTATCCGAACGGATACGCTAAAGTAGCTCGGCAGCTCCCAGTTGGGGATGACGTGTCGTAGCGTCAACCCGATGCCGTAGGCAGCGTGCTTGCACCACCACAACTGGCGGGGGCAGTCGGCATCGAGCCGGCAAGATGTAGCGAATGAAAGAGTCGTACGGCGAAGGCCTAGCGAGCCACGCCGGCTCCGAGTCTTGCGGGCACAGCCGTAAGGCTGGATACGAAGCGTAGACAGGAGGAACTACGGGCCAGGTTATTGAGCCGCGAAATATCCCTAACAGCCCCGGGTTCACCCGCGAGCGACCAGTGTTCGCGGGACGCATCGGGAAGTCTAAGGATAGGAGCCGATGATGTACGAACACGAAGTCTCCGAACAAAACCAGTCCATCGGCGGCGGAGGAGATGGAGGGAAGGGGTCTGGCCAAGGGGGGACGCCGATGGTTTAGTGACAGCAGCAGAACACAATGCTGGCGGCTATTCTGCAGAAAGCCCGTACACATCTTGGAGCACGAACGAGAGTACAGCGCGCTGGTTCGCCAACAGCAATGGCCCTGGGGGAGTAGTCCTTCGAGCGCCTTATGAGCCTCCTCCTCCAGGCGCAACTTGGTCTTGGGAAGCTTCTCCTGATTTGTTCAACGAAGGTGAGATACTTTTGCGTGGTGTACGAACGGGCCTCGAGGTTATTCCATGAATCTCGAAAGCAAAGGCGGCAGGGCAATTGCAGACCGGCTGCGGGACCTCGGAGAATCTGAGGCCCTCGCCTTGGCGGGGCAGTTTCTTTATGACCCGACCACAAGTCCCATACCGGATCACGTGACGACTCGCACGACTACAGCAGGTCGGCTTCTGGAAGTGTGGGACGCACGGGTTCGCTTTGCCGAATCAAAGGGCCGGGCGTTCCCCGGTGCCAAAGCCCTTGTCGGAAAACTGACCGCCCTAAATCCTGCTACTGAACTTATACTGCATTATCTTCAAAATTTGGAAACGGTCGGTCTTTTCTTTTTTGAGGCAAACAGCGATAGGTTTGTTGGGCTAGTTTTTGCTGATCGACCGGCGACGAGCGGGGAATTAACCGGAGACTAGCGCTGGGAAGACCGAAACTTGAATAGGAGGTGTATTGTAAAATGCGCATCGTTGGCACTTCTAAGATAGCGCAACAGCATTTATTGGTGTCCACTTGCATCGTAGTTGTGCTTCTTAGTGCTTCGGCAGCCCAAACCAGCGGTGACGCTTCCACCTTTCAACCCAACGCCACCCCGGCAGAGAAGGCAGCAGCCCTAAATCTTCAGCGCAACGCCGAATCCGGGTCGGCAAAAGCGCAATCTGAATTGAGCAAGGCTTACATGGCGGGCAACATTTTCAAACAGAACACTCCAGAAGCGGTGAGATGGGTGATGGCTGCCGCCAATCAAGGGTTGGCCGAAGCCGAAGTGGATCTCGCAGTGCTCTACTTGCAAGGCACAGGAGTTCCGCAGGACTATTCCAAAGGATTCTCCTGGATGAAGAAGGCTGCCGATCAGCATAATCCAAAAGCTGAATATAACCTCGGGTTGTTATATGGTCTTGGAAGGGGTGTTGGCAAGGACATCCCGGCAGGAATTCGCTGGTACCTCAAGTCTGCCGAGAGCGGCAATCCTCAAGCCGCATACAGCATGGGGATTGCCTATGAGCAGGGGGTCGGTGTTTCCCGTGACCTCGTGAGGGCCTACATGTGGCACTATTTGGCGGCGAATCGATTTGGCTATTATCTGAGCCAGAAGCCGCTCCAGGACCTTAGCGTCAAGATTGGACCAGCGAAAGTCGAGGAAGGTAGACAACAAGCCGCCGCCTGGATTAAGGCTCACTCAAACGTAAAACCGGATTCAATGTGAAGAAGAGGAGAGGGTTGAATGGAACGACCCGATGCATCCTCTCTAGCAGACACTTATGTTCCTATTCGGGGTTTACTCTTATTGAGTTAATCGTTGCTACAACGATTCTGTTGGTTTTAACATCCGCGGCCGTACCTCTTGCACGAGTCACCGTCCAGCGCGAGAAGGAAGGCCAGCTCCGCGAATCTCCTTCAGAAACTACGCGATGCCCTCGATCGTTACAAGGATGCTGCCGACCAGCAAGCGTTTTTGACCAAAGTAGACAGTCAGAACTATCCGCCTGATTTGGAAACTCTGGTCAAAGGTGTCGAGATAAAAGGCGGAAAGAAACTGCGGTTTCTCCGATCAATTCCTCTGGACCCAATGACCAAGAGCACGGAGTGGGGTTTACGGTCTATGCAAGACGATCGCGATTCGGATTCCTGGGGTGGCCAGAACGTCTTTGACGTTTACACTAAATCTGATGGGATAGCGTTAGACGGTTCGAAGTACAAAGACTGGTGAACGCCACAAAACCGTGGCGGTCGATTTGTTTCTGCTGTGGGACAGCCGAGATTAGACGGCCCGATTCAGAGCCACGCACAATAACCAAAAGGTCGGTATCAGGCTTGCACCAAGTCAAGAAGATTAGTATTCCGGTCTAAACAGCTGAAATCACGCGGTAATAGGTGTAAGCCCAAAAGAAAAATTCGACAATCGTCTGCTAGGGCCGACCAGTCTGTTTCAAGCACATAAACTGCATTTCTGGCTTTTCGTCTTAGATTGCTGAAGTCGATTCAACGTCGTCACGGGACGAAGTCGTCAGCAGTTCTGCATGTTCCGGATCGCCAGCGTGCAATAGCGTGCAAGGGTGCGCGGCAAGAGTGGTAAGCTTGGCATCCGTGGTAATGTAGAATCTACAAGTTATGGAATGGATTGGGCGGGGCAGGGTTCGAATCCCACTCTCTCCGCCAGTTTTTCTAATCCCTTGAAAGTAGGAGCCTAATGCGTCCGGCTACCTATTTCCGCTAGATCCCGGCTACCTAAAATCGCTGCCCCATTGTAGGACCGGTATCGGCTCGAAAGGGATGAGAGCCGTGAAGGACCCGGCGGCCGTCGGTTGTCAGTGTAATCCCGCCAACTCCACGGCTTTCATTGACTTGCCCTCACATCACGCCTACTATTGCACGACTCCATGATCGACCAGACCATCTCGCACTACCGCATCGTCGAGAAGCTCGGCGGCGGCGGCATGGGCGTGGTCTATAAGGCCGAGGACACGCGGCTGCATCGCTTTGTTGCCCTCAAGTTCCTGCCAGAAGAAGTGGCCCGTGACCCGCAGGCACTCGCTCGTTTCCAACGCGAAGCCCAAGCCGCGTCCGCACTGAACCATCCCAACATCTGCACGATTCATGACATTGGCGAGCAGGATGGGCAGGCGTTCATCGCCATGGAGTTTCTGGACGGCGTGACGCTGAAGCACCGCATTGCTGGCCGTCCGATGGAGACCGAGTTGATTCTGTCGCTGGCCATCGAGATTGCGGACGCACTGGACGCCGCCCACGCAGAAGGTATCGTCCACCGCGACATCAAACCCGCAAACATTTTTGTCACCAAGCGTGGACATTCCAAAATTCTCGACTTCGGGCTGGCGAAGGTCTCTCTCAAGCTGGAAAGCATTGCCATGAGCGACTCGACTATCGACTCCGAGGAACATCTCACGAGCCCCGGAAGTGCGCTTGGCACCGTCGCCTATATGTCACCGGAGCAAATTCGAGGTAAGGAACTGGATGTCCGCTCAGATTTGTTCTCGTTCGGAATCGTGCTATACGAAATGGCGACGGGTACGCTGCCCTTTCGCGGCGACAACTCAGGACTGATCTTTGACTCTATCCTGAATCGGGCTCCTCTGCCTCCCTTACGACTGAACCCCGACATGCCGCCCGATCTGGAACGGATCATCCATCGTGCGCTGGAGAAGGATCGGAACCTCCGCTATCAACATGCATCGGACATGCGAGCGGAATTGCAACGGCTGAAGCGGGACTCCGAGAGCGGACACGGCTTTACGGCAGGCTCGGGCACGGGGTCGTTGGCCGAATCCCCTGCGACTCGGGTTGCGAAGCTCTGGAAAATTGCGGTTCCCGTCCTGCTGGTTGCCTTGCTCGTAGCGGGTGGGCTTTACTATCGTTCGCATCCGCAAAGCAAGCGCCTGACCGAGAAGGACACTATCGTTCTCGCCGATTTTGCCAACAGCACGGGCGATACGATCTTCGACGACACTCTGAAGACCGCGCTCAACCTTTCCCTGCGGCAATCGCCTTTCCTGAATGTGTTCTCCGACAGCGAAGTGGCGAAGACCTTGCAAGAAATGACCCGTCCCGCAAGCACGAAACTCACTCCCGAGGTCGCCCGCGAGCTTTGCCAGCGGGCGGGCAGCAAGGCTTACATTGCCGAATCGATTGGCAGTCTGGGCAGCGAATATGTGCTGGGGTTGAAGGCGGTCAATTGCCAGAGCGGAGACACGCTGGCGCAGGAGCAGGTGACGGCGGCGTCCAAGGAGAAGGTCCTCGACGCCTTGGGCGAAGCGGCATCCAAGCTGCGCGGTGAACTGGGCGAGTCGCTGGCTACGGTGCAGAAGTTCGATGTTCCGCTGTCCGAGGCTACCACCTCTTCGCTTGAAGCGTTGAAAGCGTACAGCCTTGGCGAGAAGGCCCATGGCACCTCCGCCGCGCCGCCTTACCACCGACGAGCCATCGAACTCGATCCAAACTTTGCCATGGGGTATGAGGGAGTAGGTGTTGACTACTCGGTTCTGGGTGAGACAGGACGCGCCAGCGAATACTTCACCAAGGCATTCCGCTTGCGTGAGCATGCCAGCGAGCGGGAAAAGCTTTTTATTACCGGTAGGTACTATGGGTACGTAACCGGGGAAGTGGACAAGGCGGCACAGACCTTTCAGGAGGAAATCCAAGCCTACCCGCGAGACTACAGAGCACATCTCAATCTGGGAAACCAATACACCGCACTTGGAGAGTGGGAAAAGGCGAGAGAAGCAAATGCGGAAAGCCTACGCCTCGCCCCGGACAACGTCGCCCCATACGTTAATCTCCTCCAAGCCCTGATCGCCTTGCAGCGATTCGACGAAGCACGGCAGGTCATGCAGCAGGCCCAAGCTAGAAAACTGGATAACGTCTTAATTCGCCAAAATCTCTATGCTCTAGCTTTCGTTCGGACAGATTCTCAAGCGATGGCGGAACAGCTCCGGTGGTTTGCGGGCAAGCCCGACTATGAGAACATCGGGCTTTCAACCGCGTCCGATACCGAAGCCTATGCAGGTCACTTGCATAAGGCAACGGAACTGACCAAGCGATCAATAGATTCCGCGATCCGCGCAGATAGCAAGGAAACTGGGGCTATGTGGCAGGAGATTGCCGCTCAGCGGGAAGCCGCGTTCGGTAATCTTGTGGATGCGAAGCAGGATGCAGCGCAGGGCTTGAAACTTTATCCAGAAAGCGAAGGTGTTGAGGTGGAAGCGGCTCTGGCATTCGCGATGGCGGGCGATGCGGCACGAGCCGAATCGCTGGCGCAAGACCTAAACAAACGCTTCCCGCTGGATACCCAGATGCAGTCGCTCTGGCTGCCTGCGATTCGGGCACAGTTGGCACTGAATCGAAGAAATCCGACTGACGCCCTCAACGATCTGCAAGCTGCTTCATCCATCGAACTGGGTAACGTGGCGTTCGGCGACTCCTGCCTCTATCACACATACATTCGCGGAGAGGCATATCTCGCGGCTGGGCAGGGGAAAGAATCCGCCGCCGAGTTCCAGAAGATTCTCGACCACAGCGGCATCGTCCAGAATTGCTGGACAGGAGCATTGGCGCATCTGGGGGTGGCGCGTGCCAACGCCTTGCAGTCGAGAACCTCGCAGGGAGTGGATGCCGATTTAGCCCGTGTTCGGGCGCTCGCCGCCTATCAAGAGTTCCTCACGCTCTGGAAAGACGCCGACCCCGACATCCCCATCCTGAAGGAAGCCAAAGCCGAGTACGCGAAGCTGCAATAGTTTAGCGATCATTCTTCGCTGCCTGGTACCGAGTATCGTTCCCGAGTATGTGTATCGCAGGTTCTGGGACAAACCTGGAACTTTAGGGTCGCGGAAGGGGAGGGGAAATCGACTACCTGTTGCGCAACGCATCGCACGACCAGCGGTACACTGCCCGCTTTCGCCTCCCAAACTGTAGGCGGTTGATCTCCCAACGCGGCCCATCACGACAAGCCTTGCACGCGCGCGCCTGCTGCTTTGAGCCGCTGATTGACCTCACGTGCAATGGCTACGCTGCCCGGCGTGTCGGAGTGAATGCAGATGGTGTTCGCTTCAACCGTTAGTTCGGAGCCGTCGCTAGCGATAACCCTGTGCCGAACCGCGATGTCAATGGCTTGCTGCGCGGCGCGCGCGGGATCGTCAAGTAGCGCCCCGGAAAGAGTACGTTTACGCAGAGTGCCGTCCGGCTCGTAAGCGCGGTCAGCGAAGGCTTCGGCAGCGCATCGCAATCCCATGGCATGCCAGACTTCTAGAACAGACGAGCCGGCCTGGCCGACCATGACGAGCTGGGGATTGATCGCCTTCACGGCGCGGCCTATTGCGAGCGCAACCTCGCGGTTCGTGTTGGCTGCGTGATATAACGCGCCGTGCGGCTTCACGTGCACTAGCCGCATGTCCAGGGACGCCGCAATCTTCGCCAGCGCTGCGATCTGCTGGCCCACAAAACCCTCGATTTCCAGCGGAGAATGCAGCCATTCGACGCGTCCAAAATTGGCCGGATCAGGATAGCCCGGGTGCGCCCCGACTGCGACCTTCAACTGGCGAGCGCCGGACAGCGTCTGCCGCATGGATTGTTCATTCCCGGCGTGTCCGCCGCACGCGACGTTGGCGGAGGTAATGTAGCGCATTAGCTCGAAGTCAGTTCCATTGGCCAGCGACTCTTCGAACTCGCCCAAGTCGGCATTGATATCGATAGAAATATCCGTCATCTTGAATTGCCTCTTTTTATGCCAGGGCACTCAACCTTAACCACCCTGATCGTCCGATTACGAAACCGATCACGAAATAAAGATTTCCCTCAGCCAGCGCTCCTGCTCGCCTAGCGCTTGAACTGCTTCTGCAATGGAAACTTCGACAAGTCGCACTTCGTCGCGAGGCCGCAACTGGCCGACGCGATGGATATCGGCCGCGATCACATTCGCGATCTTGGGATATCCACCGGTGGTCTGCTGATCGACAAAGAGAATGATCGGCTGGCCATCCTGCGGCACCTGAATAGCCCCGAGCGGGATGCCGTCCGTAAGCAGTTCGGATTGTTCGCGCTGGCGCACGGCCTCTCCCTTCAGCCGTAGGCCCCTGCGGTCCGACTGCTCGCTGACGATGTACGCGCTGGAGAACAATCTCTCGAATGCCTCCGGCCCGAACCAGTCCTGCTGCGAGCCTTTGGTCACACGCAACGGTCGCGGAGCGCGCAATGAGTCAAGGGCACCCGGACGCAGCGAGCGGACGCGGAACGAGCCGTGCTGCCGAACCTGCAACACGTCGCCGCTCTGCAATCTGCGCCCCTTGAACCCTCCAAAGTGGGCAGCGACAAACGTTGACGCGCTGCCCATGACCAGCGGAGTGTCGAATCCACCTTGGACAGAGAGGTAGCATCGCGCGCCGGTCGTCATGCTCGCGCATTTCAGGGTTGCTCCCGCGGGGAGATCGAACGCTGCGTTGGCTGGCACTGGAGCGAAACCGGCTTTGCATTCGCAACTGGCGCCGGTGAGCGCGACGACAGCGCTCTCCTCGAATTCCAGGGTGGCGCCGAGCAGCGTCATCTCGAGCGCGGGGACGTTCTCATCGTTGCCCACCAGAAGATTGGCAATGCGGAACGACAACGGATCGGCGGCTCCGGTGGGAGAGATGCCGAGGTGAGCATAGCCGTAACGTCCAAGGTCCTGGACGGTCGTGAAGAACCCCGGCTTTGCGACCCGAATCGTCATGTAAGCCGGGCCTCCGCACGTCGCGATATGTTTTCGAAGGTCACGCGGTCAATCGGAGAGAATTTCATCCTGTCGCCCGGTTGCAGGCGAGTTGGCGATGCTGCTTCGGGATCGAACATACGCAGAGGCGTTCGTCCGATCAGCTTCCATCCTCCGGGAGAGTCAGCTGGATAGATTCCTGTCTGACTGCCGGCAATTCCGACACTTCCGCCGACAATGGATGGCCTAGGAGTCGCGAGCCTGGGCATGTGCAAAGCCTCCGGCAACCCACCGAGGTAAACGAACCCCGGAGAGAATCCGAGGAAATAGACGAGATACGTCGGGGAGGAATGGAGCCGGACAACCTCTTCCAGTGAAAGCCCAGCATGCTGCGAGACATCCTGTAGATCGGGACCGAACTCAATGTCGTAGCAGACCGGAATGGTGACCACGTTAGCACGCCTGTTGACCGCGGAGTCACTAGCAAGGGCGAATTGTTGAACAACCGGGATCAGTTCGTCGTGCGTCAACCGCAGCGGATCGAAATCAATGAGCAGTGACGCGTATCCCGGGTGCAGGTTGCGAATCCGCGGATCATGCCAGGCCTGGAAGGAATGAAACAGCCCGACCACCCGCTCGTGGAGTGCGGGCGAGATCGCATTCCCGAAGACAACCAACAACGACGAGTCGCTCGCCGGAATGATCTTCATAGGTTCCTGCAAGTTCCTCGCAAGAATAGACGATCTCCGCCGGCGCCACATCTGTTTTGGAGATGCGCCGCGCTATCGATTATGCGCTCGGAAACGAATATGACATTGTCATGCAAGCCGGATGACGATCTCCGCTTTCGTCCGATCGCTTGCGGATTGAGTATGGATGCGGATCGTTTGGGGGCAGATCGTGTGAGGTGGCATTTGCAAGGTCGCAGGCAAGTTGTCGGAAGCGGACTCATTCGTTTATCCTTGAGGCCTACTCGGGCTAAGTTCGCCCGTTTGTCCGGCACGCCGCGTCTTCCCTTGGGTTCAACCATGACTTTGACCCGATTTGAAGTATTTGGCGCGCCTTTTACATCGATCAGGTGGCTCCCGAGGCGGCGAAGCGGATGATCACGCGCGACCGTGTTTCACTGGCGTTCTTCCTTCCGGCGTACTACCGGGACAAGATTCGCGGGATCCCCGGAGTGGTGGCAGTAGCGCCGATGACATGGTTTGGGGGCCGCTATAAGGATGACCGTCCAGCAATGAGCTTGGCAGTAGGAGCAAATTCAGAAATAGCGATACTAAGATCCCTTTGCAACGAAACTTGGAAAGTTTCTTGGCCTTGTTGCGTCCTTTGGGTATCGAGCTCCACGACGTCCACTGGAAACCCATACTTCGGAATAACCACATTCCGGGAGACCTACGGGATTGTCCCGAGCACTTCCCCGGCGACTTCTTGGGTGTAGCCCGTGAATCCGGACCAACCAGAACCGTTGCTATACCCCTGCAGAACGGTCGGGGCAATCCAGGCCCACGCGCCAGCGAAATCGCTTCCTGTGCCGGTGAGAGGTGTCTCGGCAACCACCCAGTACTGAGTTCCACCGGTGACCCGATGCTCGCCTGCTGACGTGCATGCGTGTGCAACATCGGGACAAAATGTTCGCACCGGAAAAGGGCCAGTGAAGCTCTTAACTCAACCAGTCGGCCACAAACCTAGCGATACTCCCATCCCAATCAGCATCAACCCGAAACCCAGCACTCGCGCCAATCGCTTGCCCCACGGCGAATTCTTCTCCACGGCCATCACCGTTCCCAGCACAAGCATCCATCCAATGCTTCCCGCTCCGATGGTGAACATCAGGAGCATCAGGCTCCAGCAGCATCCCACGCAAAACAGGCCGTGATGCGCGCCGAGCCACAGCGCTTGTTTCTTTTCGTCGTGGCCGGTCCAGTGCTCGGCGATGAAGCTGAAAGGCGAGCGGCACTTCTCCAGGCAGCGGTACTTGAGCGGCGTGAATTGGTAACTGCCGGCAAGAATCACCGTGCCCGCTGCGAGCCAGCGCGCGTGCATGTGCATCCAGTGCTCGAGACCGAAGATGCGCACAAGCGGATCGGTGGCAAAATATGCGACGACCCCGAACAGCAGCCAAATCGCGACGTAGCCCGCGACCACCAGGCCAACCAGCGTCCAATGGTCCCGGCGTTCCCTCGTCAGCCGGGAGAACAGGGCCAGCAGCGGCAGGCTCGTCGGCAGCATCATGGCCACCAACATAAGCGTCCAGCCGGCGACGAAGGCCAGCAGTAATCCAGCCTGAGTTTGTGCGGCGAAGTGAATGTGTGCGTGGCTGTAACGCGCGGTTGGCGCAGAGCCCCAGCGCCACAGCGCAAACCAGGCGACTCCGCTGGTCACCAGGATAGTGAAGGCCAGGACGCGTCCGCGCATCCGGACCACAGACGCCTCCGCCGCCGGCAGAAATGGATTCAGGTTGGCCATGCGCCCTGCCAGAACAATTAGGCTTGGAAGCGGAATTTCCCCTGCACCGCGTTGTGGTCGTGAAGATCGATGTTGAACCCCAGCGCCGCGTTCTTGGCCTTGTAGTGCGTGGCCTTGCTAACATACGCGGGGGAACCGGGAATAGTGGAGAACACGGAGTCCACGAGCGTCGTCGTTTTCCCGGTGCCGCCGGTATAGGGGGCCAGCTCAGCCTCGATCCCGTTACCAATCCTCAGCCGGCCTTTGCCTTCCTGCACATCAAAGGAGATCGGCGCGCGCTCGACGCCGGCCACTTCGCCCACCAGTTTCGCGAGATCTGCTACCGGGCCGCCCAGCTTTCCGGTGAACACATCGAGCAAAGCGTTCTGCTGATCGGTCGTGGCCTTATCGTCCACGAACGCGACGACTTTCCAGTTGCCTTTGAGAATGTTGGCGGGGATGTGGCACAAGAGCGCCACGGTCAGTCCGGAAACGTCCAAGCCGTTGACGCGGCCTTTATCCACGTGCCAGGAAACCACTGCATCGCAGGTTCCGTCCGGCGAATCGCTGTCTTCACCAATCCAGCAAGGACACAGGACTTTGCAAGTGCAGACTTCAAGGAGTCTTCCTTCGAGTTCGTAGGCCATGATTCATCCTCCGATGGGATACAAGATTCCTGATGAAAATGTGTGGAAGCCCTCGCGGAAAGGCGGCCCCATCCTGCCGGAATTTGCACTTTGGAGCTTTTCTTTCGCCTGAGAACCCTAGCTCTGCTGCCCCATCGTTGTCAACAGCCGGTTGCCCCATCCTTTGCGCCATGGCGTTCACTGTCTAGTTGAGCGATGACCCTTGTTTCCTGCGGTTTACGGCCTTGCAAATGTAGCCAACAATATATTGCCGGTTTGTCTCTCTGCGATGATGTCGTGGTTTGCGACAAGATCAGAAATCCCCTTCTCAATGGCTTCCATAGCGGAATTGCTCCCCAGCGTACTACATAGCGATATCCAAAATGCCGCGATTGCATAGCTGACGTTAACAGGCGTCTCTAACAATGTCGGCGCTGTCAAGCACTTTTGAGGCGCACCAGGCCGTGCACTCCGAAGAGCGCCATTTCGCTCTCGTGGAAGGTTTGGCTTTTGCTCTACCAACCAAGGCTCGCCTCGTAATCGGTTCCAGGTCAGGAACTCAGTCCGACCCATGCATCTCTTCGGTCACAGTCTCGATCATGATTACTACTTCGAACTCCCCCGTGAAGAGGAGCGGGCTGCTCAATCAATTACTCGGTGTTCTACTGCACACCATCGCCTGTTCCGAGCTGGCCCGCGTGCGAACCGAACTTTCTTGACGGCTCGTAATTCCATCCCTTGCGCCACATCCAGTAGAGAGCAATAGCCAGTCTCCGCGCCATCGCCACCTTGGCGATCTTCCGTCCTCGTCGCATCGCTAGGTGGAAGTACTTACTGCGCCATTCCGGGATGCTGCGTGCTGTAACTTGGGCCGCTTCCACCAGCAAGAAGCGCAACATCGAACTCCCTTGCTTAGTGATATGGCCCAGTCGTCGCCGATTTCCGCTTGAGTCCTCCAAGGGCACTAATCCCAGATAGCTTGCGATCTGCTTCCCGCACTGAAATCGCTCCGCCCTTCCGATGATTAATACGAAGGCTAAGGCCGTCAGTGCACCCACTCCAGGATGCGTCCGCAAGCGCCGTGCCTCCGGACATTTCTCTACTTCCTGCTCGATTACTTGCGTCAGATCGGTAATGGTCGGGTTCAGCCGATCCAGCAGCTGCAGCAGATCTTCCCGTCGCCGGCTCGCCCACGGGGCTAAGCGAAACGACTCCAGTTGCTCTCGTCCATGCTGCCGCCACAACCTCTTTTTGCAGCGTAGCCCCTCGTTCAGAGCCACCGCTTGCAGTTGATTCATGATCCGAGTCCGCATCTGCACCATGCGATGCCGATGCCACAGCAGTTGCCGTAGATCCCGATTCTCCCCACTCGGTACCCAGATCTTGGGAAAACGATTCTCCACCAGCAACTGCAAAATATGCTGCGCATCTTGCCGATCCGTTTTCTGCTTGCGTACCCGCTTGGCGCGAATCTCGCTGGCGTCGCCAATCCACAATTCGAAGGTCAGCTCCGCCAGCAGACGTTCAAACCAGCGGGCATGCCCACTGGCTTCCATTCCCACTCGCACCTTCTTGCCCTGGGCAGCGAGGTCACGATAAAACTTTTCTGCTCCCTCACTGTGCTCTAATCGTTGCTCTCCGTAATCTCCCGTCTCGGTATCCACAAACGCAATTTGCTGGAAGCCCGGGTGATAATCGCATCCTATAATGATCATCGTTCGGCTCCTTTCTCCCGGGCCTTGGTTGGTTGGTACCACCAAAGTCTATCCGGGCGTGGGAGCCGACATTGTTATGGAATCA
>CAWCRQ010000130.1:0-27116 GCA_963797885.1 uncultured Acidobacteriaceae bacterium
GTATCGCGCACGCTGCGGCTCTCGGCGGCTATCGCACCATTCTCGAAGATCTTTTTCCGAACGCCCTGCGCAAGGCTGAGACGGAAATCCGTGCCAGTCTCGACCATGCTGTCAAACTTGGCAAGGTCGATGCCGCTGACGCCGACGCAGCTTTTTTCCGGCTGGAGTATGCCGGTTCGGTCGACGAAGCCGCGCGCCAGGCCGATCTCGTCATCGAAGCCGTTCCCGACGAGATGGAATCGAAGCTCGAAATCTTCACCATGCTCGACAAGTTCTGCCGCCCCGCCACGATTCTCGCCGCGAATACTTGCTCGCTCAGCGTGACCGAGATCGCAAGCGTTACCTATCGTGCCAAGCAGTGCGTCGGCATGCGCTTTTTCAATCCCGTGCACACCATGAAAGTGCTCGAAATAGTGCGCGCGCTCGAAACCGATGACGACACGCTGGCGGCCGTCGTCGAAGTCGGCAAGCGCATGGGCAAGGAAGTCGTGGTGATCAGAGAGTTAGCTTCCTCGCCAGCGCCGAAGACATCGACAAAGCGGTCAAGCAGGCGCGAGAAACCCCGCGCGCCCCCTTGAAAAATCGCAAGGAGAGAGCCACCCCTAGTTATTTTTACTGATTGATGTCCTGTTTCGCCTCCAGTCGCTTCACCAGCCCGTCCACATAGCTCTTCTGGTTGTCCGGAGCTCCGGCAAGCGCCAGCTTCATTTCCTTTGCGGCGTCGTCAAACTTGCCCTGTGCGCAGTACATCCGAGCCAGTCCCGAGTGCACGAACCACTGGTCGGGATGTTTCTTCGCGTTCTCGCGGAAGATCACGAAGGCCTCCTCACTGCGCTTTTCGCCTTGCAGTTGACGAGCGTACAAATGAATTTGCAGCGGGCTGGCCATCTCGAGCGCCTTTTTCTGCGCGGTCGCGGCTTCGTCCTTGTGATTGAGCGCCGTCAGGACTTTCGACTTGGTCAGCTCGTTATCGAAGCGATCTTCATTTTCTATGGACTTGTTGGCATAGGTCAGCGCATCATCCAACGCGATCTTTTCGGTGAGCAGATAACTCGCCGCATCGTCCCAACTCATCCACGTGTACTGCGAGAGATTGCGAAGTTGTTTCTTGAGGCTGGCTTGCACCACACCGTGCACATCCACCGCGACCTTGAAGGGGACCGCGACCTTCTCCCACTCCAGCTCAATCACCGCTGAATCCGGCTGCAGCTGGTCGAAGTCGAAGGTCAGCGCGTTGTGCATATCCGCGGCCTTGGGCTTCACCGTCACGCGGAGCGCATCTTCCGCCTGTTCGTAGGTGAAGGCTCCCCACGAAGTCGAGTTTTTCGAAAAAATAATCGTCCATTCATCGGCGTTCGGGATCATGTGCAGCCCGTAAGTTCCCTTGTCGAGCGGCTTGCCTTCGATCAGGACCGGATCGCTGAATGTGATCGTCGTATTTTCATTGGCTCCCGCGCGCCACACCTTGCCGTAGGGAACCAGGTCATCCCACACCTTGCGATGATTCACCAGCGGCCGGTGATAGCTGATCGTGATATCGGTGATTCCGATGCGTTGTGAGATCTGCGCGCGCTGGCTCTGCCGCGGCAGATCGAGTACGAACGATTGCGCCACGCTTAGTTCCGACATAGCGCCCGACATGGCTGCCATCAGCAGGCAGAACAGGAATCCTCGCAAAGCTGCTCGAAACATGGGAATGCCTCCTTCAATTTTCATCCATCCGAAAATTTGATACAAACGGGCCGCGGATCGTGCCCCACCCCTGGTCGGCATTTAGACGTATCCCAATCCCGGCGGTGAGCAGGGTTACGAAATTTAAATCGAAGCCCTGGCCGGAGTTGTTCACGCTTACATCGTCTCCTGGTCGGTCGGATCGCTTACCCTTTAGAGCGCCTTCATTTGGGGACGGCCACCCCCCCTTCCACTTCGCGCGACTTCGCGCGGGAGCCGTCCCGCCGAATACAATGAACCCGTGCCAGACTCCAACTCCCTGCAAAAAGTTCTCGATCACTTGCAGCTCTACGATCATCCGCTGCTCGCCTTTTCCGCGCGCGAAAATAACGGCGTTATCGAAGTCTTGATCGATCTGAAGAACTCGACCGTCCCGGTTCACACTTACGTGCTTCCGATTCATCCCCGCGACCTCGATCATCCCCAGTTCGCCTGGCACTTGCAGCACCAGCTTTATGACGGGCTGCACGACTATTTCATCGAAATGTTTATCCGCACCCCGCAGGATCGTGCTGTCCCCGCAGCCCGATGCCTGCCGGAGAGGGAAGCCAGGGAAGCTGACGCATTGTCCCTCCGCGAACAAATCGAGCAGGAAATTCGTCAGCGCGGCCCCATCCCGTTTTCGCGCTACATGCAGATTTGCCTCTACGATCCTTCCCATGGTTACTATTCCGCCAACGCCGAACAATTCGGCAAAGCCGGAGACTTCTATACCTCGAGCGACGTTCATGCCGTCTTCGGACGTCTGCTGGCGCGGCAGTTTGAGGAGATATGGCAAGCTCTCGACCGCCCTCCTGAAATCGAAATTCTCGAACTCGGCCCCGGCCGCGGCCTGTTTGCCCGCGATGTGCTCGACTGGTCCAAGAAGAAATTCCCCGGCTTCTTCGCCGCCCTCACTTACACCTCGCAGGAATCGTCGGCCGCGCTGCGGACCAAAGTGCAAGACACTCTCCGCGAATATATCGGCACTGGGAAAGCTAAAGTTCCGGAAGAACGACCCAGCTTAGCCGAGCGCTTTAGCGCTGGGGAAGGACGAAAGGACGATCAAGTCCCAGAGGGACGGCCCGCCGGCCCGCACCGCACTCTCGCACCTGAAATTCCCCTCGTCGTCTTCGCCAACGAATTCTTTGACGCTCTACCGGTCGAGATTCTCAGCGCACAAGGTAAACTCCACATCGGGCTCGAAAACAATCGCCTATGCGAAACCTGGCTTCCGCCGCTCGCCGAAGAACTGGAATTCCTCGACCGGTGCGGCGTCCATCCCGAATCCGGTGAGCGCATCGAGGTGCCGACCCTCGCGCAGAATTGGATCCAGCAAATCGCGAGCTCCATCGCACGCGGTCCGTTGCTCGTCATTGTCATTGACTACGGTTACACGCGTAACCAACAACTCGCGGGGCGCTTCCGCGGCACGCTCATGGCGTATCGCCATCACTCCGCGAGCCCCGACCCCTACCAGGCTCCCGGCGAGCAAGACCTCACCGCCCACGTGAATTTCACCGCGCTCGCCACTGCCTGCGAGCAAGGCGGCATGCTCTGCGAAAAGCTCCTCACGCAATCGCAATTCCTGATGGGCATCGGGGAGAAGAATCAGTTTGCCGACGCCTTCGAAGATTGCCGCGTCCCGCAAGAAAGAGCGAAAGTAGCCCTGCAGCTGAAACATCTGGTCACGCCCGAAGGCATGGGAGAGAATTTTCAAGTGCTGATCGCCAGCCGAGGTGTGGATCCCGATAGAATAGCCGTTTTGAGCGGCTTGAGTTTTGGAAAGAGTTCTTAGTTCTCAGTTTCTAGTACTTAGTAAAATTGCTGGATTGCCGCGCACCAGGACGTTATACTTAGCAGGACTTTCGGAGGGTCGTTATGAAGCGCTTACTCTTTGTTTCTGCTGTGGTCCTTGTCCTTAGCTGGACTTGTGTTGCTCAGACGAGCGCTGACGACTCGCCCGCTACGAAGGAAGATGTGGATAGATATTTGCAGGTGATGCATTCTCGCGACATGATGAAAAAAATGATGGCGACGATGAGCCAGAGTATGCACCAGATGCTGCACGAGCAATACTTGAAGGACAAAAACAACCTGCCCGCCGACTACGAGTCAAAGATGACGGCGAGGACGGATGAGATGTTCGAGAACATGCCCTGGGATGAATTGTTGGATGCCATGGCTCCGGTATACCAAAAGCACCTCACCAAGGGCGACATCGACAATCTGGTTGCGTTCTATTCTTCGCCCACGGGTGCAAAGTTATTGCGAGAGATGCCCTCTATTGTGGCAGAGTCGATGCAAAGTGCGATGCCGATAATGACCAAGTACATGGAAACTGTCAAACAAACCCTGCTGAAGGAAACTGACGTCATGATCGCCCGGTCCCAAAAGCAGTTGAATTCTAAGGCTCCCGCCACTCAAAACTAGTTTTTGAGCCGCCCGCTGCACCAAAGGACGGGGTACCAAAGATGTGCACAGTTTTCGGTGCTATTTAACATTCCTGAAATATCTTTGCAGTAAACTACGAACAATGAGTTCACCTCGGGTCTCACGCTTTGCGCTGCCTTTGCAGGTCGCTGCCGTCTGTTACCGGCGGGTGAATTCGCACGCCGATTTTCTGTTGGTGAATACCAACGGCGGCGGCAAGTGGACGTTTCCCAAGGGAGCCCCCGAACCTCGCCTCTCGCACAGCCAGGCCGCCGAACGCGAAGCCAAAGAAGAAGCGGGCGCAAGCGGCATCATCGAGCCCCGCCATTTCCATATCTACATTCACTCCAAGGGCGTCTTCTGGCAGGCGGGCGGCGTGCAGGAATACGTAGTCAAAGCTTTTTTGATGGACGTCCGCCAAACTCGCCGTCCCGAGGAAGACTTCCGCAATCCGACTTGGTTCGATGCAGAAAAAGCGCGCGTTATCCTGGCCAAGGGCCGCGAAGTCAAATACGCCCACGAACTCCAGACCGTGATCGACCGCGCGCTGGAGCACCTGGGCATCGCGCGCATGGCTGCGGCCGCCCGCTAGCGCTTGTGTGGGGACGGGCGTCCCGCCCGTCCAGCCGAGCGAAGCTCGGCAACGCGGACAAGAGTGTCCGCGCCACACATTCTCATGAGACGATTAACATACACCCATGATCCAACTCTCCGGCGCCGGCAAGCGCTACGGCCACAAGCTTTTGTTCGAGAACGCCGACTGGCTGATTACGCCAGAATCGCGCATCGGTCTGGTCGGAGCGAATGGAACCGGCAAGTCCACCATCATGAAAATTCTTGCCGGGAGCGAGTCGCTCGACTACGGCGCCATCTCGCGCGCCAAAGGCATTTCTACCGGATACCTTCCGCAGGACGGCCTCACCCTCACCGGCCGCACGATTTTCGCCGAGTGCATGTCTGTGTTTGCCGAGCTCGACGCCATCGAAAAGGAAATGGAGTCGCTTACTGGCAGCATGTCGGAGCTCGACCACTCGGGCCCCGAATACTCCAATGTCGCTGACCGTTACCAGAAGCTCGAACACGAGTTCGTCGCCCGCGACGGCTACACGCTCGAAGCCCAAGTCGGTCAAGTCCTCACCGGTCTCGGCTTCCACCGCGACGACTGGACCCGTCGGACCGAAGAATTCTCCGGCGGCTGGCAAATGCGCATTGCGCTCGCGAAACTTCTGCTGCAGAAGCCCAACTTGCTGCTGCTCGACGAGCCGACCAACCACCTCGATCTCGAAGCCCGCAATTGGCTTGAAGAGTACCTGACCACCTATCCCTACGCTTTCGTCCTCATTTCGCACGACCGCTACTTTCTCGACATCACCGTCAAACGGATCGTGGAAATCTGGAACAAGCAGATCCACTTCTACGCCGGCAACTACGACCAGTACCTGGCCGCGAAAACCATGCGCAAGGAGCAGCTCGAATCCGCCTACAAAACCCAGCACGACCGCATCGAGCAGCTCGAAGTGTTTATCAACCGCTTCCGCTACACGGCCACCAAGGCCAAGCAGGTGCAGAGCCGCATTAAAGAACTTGAAAAAATGGAGCGGATCCAGATTCCGGAAGAAGAGAAGACCGTCCACTTCTCCTTCCCGCAGCCGAAGCCGAGCGGGCGCATCGTCGCCGAGTTTGCGAACGTGGCCAAAAGTTACGACGGTCACGGGAAAGGTGAACATAGGGTCTTTGAGCAAGTGAATTTCATGATCGAACGCGGCGAGCGCATCGCGCTGGTCGGAGTCAACGGAGCAGGGAAGTCCACTCTGATTAAACTGCTGGCCGGCCAGGAGCCGCTCACCGCAGGCGAATACAAGCTCGGCCACAACGTCGAACCCGACTATTTCGCGCAGGACCAATACAAGGAACTCGATCCGGAAGCTCACATTCTCGACGACCTCGGCGAACTTTCGGCCGCCTCCACACAAACCCAGCTGCGCAGCCTGCTCGGCTGTTTTCTTTTCTCGGGCGACGATGTCTTTAAGCGCATCGGCGTTCTCTCCGGCGGAGAGCGAAATCGCTACGCGCTGCTCAAGATGCTGCTGCATCCCGCCAACTTCCTGCTGCTCGATGAACCCACCAACCACCTTGATCTGCGCGCCAAAGATGTTCTGCTCGAAGCTCTGATGAAGTACACCGGCACGGTCGTCTTCGTTTCCCACGACCGCTATTTCATCGACAAGCTGGGCACGCGCGTGTTCGAGATTGGCGAAGGCAAAGTGGAAATCTATCCGGGAAACTACGAAGACTATCTCTGGCGGAAGCAGGGACAAGCCGCGGTTGCCGTGGAAATTCCGAGACCCTCCAATACTTCGTCGCCGTCTCCCGCTGTGCCCGTCAACGGAGACCGGGCGCCTGCCGCCGAGGCAGCCGAACCCAAAGGCAAGCGGCTGAACCCGATCAAGCGCCAGCAGATGGAAGACCGTCTGCACGAAGTAGAAGAAGACATAGCCCGCGCCGAAGCGGCGATTGCCTTGTGTGAAACCGAACTCCAGAGTTTCGTCAGCGCCGAAGAAAAGCAGCGCCAGACGCAGGAACTCGCGGTGCGCAAAAGCGACCTGCAGAGCCTGATGAAGGAGTGGGAAGAACTGTCGGAAGCACTCGAAACAGCGGGTTAGAGCATGTCCGCCCTTGATGAAGGGCCTTGAGGACTTCCTTGCAAAACGCACAAGTATTCCACGTTGAACATTTGTACGTACCATGGGATACGTAATAACACGTATGTAAGAAGTGGACGCAAACCTACCTCTCGGTTCACTCCGGCCTGAGCCGTACCTTCATCTCGGATGTGGAACTGGGTAGGAAGGAGCCATGCCTGCGGTCGCTGGAAACCTTCGCGGATGCGCTTGGGGTGTCGCTGGCGCAACTGATGAGTCGCCTATGAGGTCGCGTCCGACCGGTTCAGCCCGCCGCACCCGGACTTTCACCTCGACGCGCGACCCCAGGCGGTTGATGATCGACATAAGGCGGTCAACGGTGAAGCGTCCCAGGTCCGCATTGCGGATACGCGAGAAGTCGGCCGCGGCAATGCCGGTACGGCCGTGGGCGGCGCGCACGGTCAGTCCCTCCCGGTCGAGCGCCTTGATGATTTCGGCCGCGAGGATTGCCTTGAACTGCTCGACATCCGCGTCCTTGTGTCCCAGATCGCGGAACACATTCCCACTCCCGCGCACGACTTCCAGCTTTTCGTTTTTCATCCCAACATCTCCTTCAGTCTTTTCAAACGGTCCTTAATCAGGTCTATCTCGCGTTTCGGTGTCTTGATGCCCTGCGTCGATTTCTTTTGAAACGCATGAGTCACCCAGATTTCCTCGGCGAGTTGCACCGCGTAGACCACCCGGAACGCATCGCCCCGGAACGGCAGCGCAATCTCGAACACGCCCGATCCCAAGCCATGCATCGGCTTCGCGATGTCGGCCTTTCCACCTTCCGCGGCGATCGTCAAGGCCGCCAGACAAATCGACCTGACCCCTTCCGGGAACGTCCCGAATTCCTTCAGAGCCGCCCTGATCCATGAAATGGGCCGCGTCTTTCGGGTCATCGGGCTGTCCGCCACTGCATTCCCCTTGTGCCGCAATGTTGTCATATATGACAACGAATGTCAAGAAAGAAAGACCGCCGGCAGACTGCCGAGCTGCGCTCGGCTTGGACGGGCGAGGACGCCCGTCCCCACACGAGCAAAGGCAGACGCGGCGAGCCGCGCCTCTACAGGAAGATTGTGTTGGGGCCTTTACTGAGAGCTGACAGCTGAGAGCTGATAGCTGCTCTACCCGCCCTGCTTCAACTCAGTGAGCACTTGCCTTGCGATTTCCTTGAGCGTCTCGAACACGCCCACGCCTTGGAAGGCCACGGCCTCCAGCACCGCTTCGTTTTTCTTGCGCAGTTCTTTGGAGAGAGCGTCCACCGGCAGGATATTCGGCAGGTCGCGCTTGTTCAGTTGCAGGACGTAGGGAATCTTGTTGAAGTCGTAGCCGTGTTCTTTCAGGTTGGCCATCAGGTTGTCGAGCGCCTCGACGTTGGCGTCCATGCGCTCCTGCTGGGAATCGGCCACGAACACGATGCCGTCCACGCCGCGCAGAATCAGCTTGCGGCTGGCGTCGTAAAAGACCTGGCCGGGGACGGTGTAGAGGTGAATGCGCGTCTTGAAGCCGCGCACCGTGCCCAGATCCAGGGGCAGGAAGTCGAAGAACAAGGTGCGATCGGTCTCGGTGGCGAGCGAGATCATCTTGCCCTTCTGCTGTTCGGCTGTTTTCTGGAAGATGAACTGCAGATTCGTCGTCTTGCCGCCCAACCCGGCGCCGTAGTAGACAATCTTGCAGTTGATCTCGCGCGCTGCGAAGTTGATGAAACTCAAAAGGTTTCCTCAGAAACTCCTGCGAGAAAGACTCTCGCGAACCACTCCCTCAACGCGCCAGCCTCTCGCTACAAATCCACCTGACTACAGTATCGGTTCCTGCTGGTTTTTATACCACAATGGGAGGCCATGGCGCAGGTTACTAAAATAAGTGGCAGTGGCCAGCGGTCAGTTGCCAGTACCCAGTTTTCGACGTTGAGCTGCTTCGGGATCGAGAACATCCGTGAGACTGTCTTCTGGCTGCACTGAATACTAACTGCTGAGCACTGACCACTGGCCACTGCCCACGGTTATCGCGCCGTGGGCAGAGGATAATATCCGCGCCTTGCGTAGACCTTCACGCCCGCACGCTTCACCTGCACCTCGATCTCTCGGTAGCCTCCGATGTTCGACCTGGGCGAATAACCCAGCGTGTACTGGTTGCGTGCGTCTCCGATGGCGCGAGCGTAAGCCCGCTCGATCTCGGCTTGCGCCAACTCGCCGTACACCGTGCCTCCTCCAGTCGCGTTGACGTATTTCGGCAGAATGTCGCTGTAACCCATCGCCGCCCGTGTCTTCGGAAGGTGAATGCGCTGTAGCCTGTCATAGACCGGGATCGCCGCGCCTTCCACTCCCACTGCGTACACGGTGATGTTCTGGGTGAGCAGCACTTTCAGCGTATCTTTGTAACTGGCGACCGAGCCCTGCTCGAATCCGTCGCTGATGATGAAGATGATCTTCCGCCGCGCCCGGTCGCGCTTCGAAAGATCGCGCGCCGCCAGCAGGATCGCGTCATTCATTACGCGTGCGACCTTCGGCGGGGTGCTCACCGGGTTTACCGGAGAGTCCATCGGGATCCCATTGATGATCGGTCCCTGCGGCCCCAGCGGCCCGCTCGTCACCGGAGGTCCATTATTTGCTCCGCTGAACCCTTTGACCTGGTTCAGAGTCGCCGTCAACTGCTTGCCCGCGGTTGTGAAGTCTGACACCCGCCCGACCGTGCTGCTGTAGGTATAAATTCCAACTTCATCGAACGGGCTGAACGCTCCCTGCAACGCCGACAGCGTCTCCTGTACCTTCTTCAAACCTACGTCCGCCATGCCGGTATCGAAGATCACCGCCGCCGACAGCGCAAACGGATCGCTGGTGAAAAACTTCAACGTCTGCTTCTGCCCATTTTCCAGAACTAAAAAATCCTTGGGAAGCAAGCCGCCGATCATCCGGCCGTCGCGGTCGGTTACCGTCACCGGAACCGTCACCAGGTTTGTAGTCACCGTAATCGTGTAGAGATCCTGCCCAGTCTCCAGATCTTTCGGCACGCTGCCTGCGGGCACTGTCCTAACCGGTGGCATCGGTGGCGGGGCCGGTTTCTGATCCGTCGAATCCGGAGCGCTCCGGGGAAGCTCCTTCGACCCGGTGGTCACGCCGGATCCATCCGCCGAGGGCACATCGGGCTTGGATTCCTCAGCCGCTTCTTGCCGCGGGCTGGGCGGTGGTATCGGACGCGTCGCCGACGGAGCGTCCGGGATGTCCTCAGGCTTCTCTTGCGCCGCCAGGGCGCCCGCCAGCAACAATGTGAGCCCCAGAATCAGTGCCGTGTTAATTTTCGTGGCCATCACCGGAATCCTCTATTAGCTATCTTCCTTGTTTAGCCGCGCTTGTTTAGCCGCGCGCCGCTGGCCCCTGGGCTTTTAACTAATTCAGATGCCCAACCACGCCCCTTTGGTGCATCTAACCGTTAAGGGCCCTTAGGCCCTTTACAGGCCCCTTACAGGATAGACTAGCAAAGTCTCGGGATAAAAACGCTAATGCCTAAACTACATTGCAAACCGTGCCTGGCTGCGGGCTTGTTCACTCTGGCCCTGTTCGTTCTGGCCACGTTCGTTCTAGTGACGCCCCTGTCGCTTCCCGCCGCTGCGCAGAATCCGCCGGCTCCCGCGGGCACCTCCAACGCCCAGTCCCAAGACCAGTCCGTCGAGACCCTGAAGGTCAACGTCGAAGTCGTGCAGTTGTTCTTCAACGTCAAAGACAAACATGGCGCGCTGATTCCCAACCTCACCAAGGACAACTTTGCCCTGTTCGAGGACGGCCAGCCCCAGACCATCAAATATTTTAAGGCCGAATCCGACCTCCCGCTAACCCTCGGCATGCTCATCGATTCCAGCGGCAGCCAGACCCGCGTCCTCGATATGGAAAAGGAAGTCGGAGGTTCTTTCCTGGAGAGCACGCTGCGCCCCAAAGACGAAGCCTTCGTCATCAGCTTCGACGTCGACATTACCCTGCTGCAGGATTTCACTAACTCCGTGAGCCGGCTCAAACATGCGCTCAATCAGGCCAAGATCAACACCGGCGGAGTTGGCTGTTCCGGCGGTCCCATTGGCCCGCAGGGCCCGATTCCATGTTCTTCAACCGGCCCACGCGGCACGGCGCTCTATGACGCCGTCTATCTCGCTTCGCACGACGAATTCAGCCACGAGGTCGGCCGCAAGGCGATGATCCTGCTCACCGACGGAGAAGACGAAGGCAGCCGCCTCAAAATCAAAGATGCCATCGAAGCCGCCCAGAAAGCCGATGCCATCTGCTACGTGCTGCTCATCGCCGACCGGGGTTTCTACGGCTTCGGCGGCTATCATGGCGATGCCGAGATGAAGAAGCTCACCCAGGAAACCGGTGGGCGCGTGATCGAGGTCGGCAACAAGATCGAAAAACTCCGCCAGGCCTTCGACCAGATTTCGCAGGAGCTCCGCAGCCAGTACAACGCCGGTTACGTGCCCACCAACACCGCCCGCGACGGCTCTTTCCGTAAAGTCGAGATCAAGCCCAAGCAATCGGACTACAAAATCCAGGCCCGCAGCGGCTACTACGCCACACCCCGCCACGAAGACTAGAGCCTAAAGATTGCGTAGGGACGGCCGCCCTCGGCCGTCCAAGCCGAGTGTAGATCGGGCAGCGCCTCAGGTCAGAGTCGCGCCCCGTCAGAGTAGCGCCCCATAGCGTCTTCCGGAGCACCCTCGGGTTGCGCGAAAACCTGCCTCAGGGCTATAGTTGTCGTCAAATCTAGCTCCATCTCGTTCAGCAGTCCCACCCATGCCGTCCAATGTCTCTCAGGAGGGAAGAACAGTGCGCAGTTCAACTTTCTCGCGTCTGGCTTTGGTCGCGTTTGTTGCACTTGGCGGACAAGCCTTTGCCGCAACCGTTGCCGTTGGTTCCTGCACGACTCTCGTCCACTACGCAACCATTCAACAGGCGGTAAAAGCTTCTCCCGTGGGAACCGTAATCAAAGTTTGCCCCGGCAATTACCCCGAACAGGTGGTAATTGCCAAGGACCTTACTCTCGAAGGAATCGAATACGAGACTGAGGATGCCGTTGTGATTTTGCCTCCCGCAGGCGGCCTGGTCGCGAACGTGACCGACGTGGACTCGGGCGATCCAGTCGCTGCCCAGCTCGTGGTGCAGAATACCGGCTCGGTCTCGATCAGCAATCTCACTGTTGACGGAACCGGGAACGGCCTTTCCTGCGGTCCCGACGTGCGGGGCATCCTGTTTCAGAACTCCTCGGGCACGGTGAATCACGTCGCCGTGCGCAACCAGGTGCCCAACGGCATTCCAAATGGTTGTCAGGTTGGGCAGTCCATATGGGTGGAGACCGCCGCAGGTTACTCTTCCACCGTGACCATCGAACATAGTTCAGTTCACAATTACAACAAGAATGGAATCACAGGCAATGATGCGGGCACGAACCTGACCCTCACTGGAAATTATATTCAGGGGGCCGGCGTAGTTCCGGACGGGGGTGCGGCTCAGAACGGCATCCAGGTTGGTTTTGGAGCCACGGGGACGATCAAGGACAACATCGTGATCGACAATATCTATGGCGATCCAAAGATGGCGGCCTCCGCCGATATATTGCTTTACGATGCGGCGGAAAACAGCAATATCACTATCTCTAGCAACATAGTCGGCAATAGCCAGCTTCCCATCGCCCTTTACACCGATACCGTTGGCGTCGGTGACGGCGTTTCCGTTACCGGCAACAGAGCCTTTGGCGCATCGACTTATGATGGCATCGATGTCTGCACCAATGGGAATACGGTCAAGGGAAACACCATCGTCAATAGCGCAGAATCTGGCGTGCACCTCGACGCATCCTGCGGTTCAACGGGCCATAACAACACTGTAACCGGAAACGTTATCCGGGAAAGTGCATGTGCCGGCATTCTCGATGACACCAATGGTGAGGGCGGCAACACTATCACTAACGACACCTACTTCACGGTGCCATTCACACTTACCAGTTCCACCAGCAAATGCACGGTTGCAGCAGGGACGGCCATGCTCGCCAAGGCTAAGGCTATGCCCAAAGTCAGCCCAGCCAGATAAGGACCAGCAGGATGAAACGTCAGCATAAGAGACAACGCCGGGAATCGGATTCCAGATTCCCGGCGTTCTTCTGTTAGCGGGTGCGTCGGCTCACCGCGCCTGCGAAAGATCCTCGACTGCGAACAACTGCCCGCGCTGCTCCACCACACCGATACCAATCGAATCCATATCCCGGTCCAGAATGTTGGCGCGATGTGGAAGCGATTTCATGAACTGCAGGTGGATGAATTCCGGCGTCGGACCCTGCGTTACATTTTCCGAAAGAGAACTGAAATGCGCACCCGCCTGTTTGACCCGCGCCGACAGGCTCGGCTCACCCTCGAACTCATGCTGCGCCGATCCGCGTTCCGCCATCACCTTTGCGTGACGTCGCGCCGCTGTCGCCAGCGACTCATCCCACCGCAGCGGAGTCAACCCCTGCGCCCGCCGCGCTTGGTTGACCGCAGCGAACAGATCCCGCTCCGCTCGCAACGCCGATGTCTGGCCGTATGCCGGCCAACATAGCATGACTCCCAGCAAGATTCCCGCCATCGCCATTGCCGCCAGCCGGGTTCCGATTCGCACAGTCATCTCTATACGTCACGTCTCCACAATGAATAGAACCCGGCCCGCATAGTCCCGGCAAGTTACTAACGTCGCAGAGTTACTGACTTGCCGCTGAGGTATTGAAGTCATTTACGGGGTCACTGCTTCGGAGCGTAATACCCCTTGCGGGTGCGCACCTTCAGATTCCTATCCTGCGCCAGGATTTCGATCGTGCGGTAGCGTCCATTCGCGGCAAAATCCGCCGGCTTGTAAGCCACCGCGTACTGGCTGCGTAACTCCTCCTGAATGGAGAGAAACGCATCCGCCACGTCGCGCATCTGGAACGGAAAAAACGCGCGGCCGCCCGTCGCCTCCGCGATGCGCTCCAGCACCTTGTCGCCCTTGCCCTTCATGCCGCTGATGTTGGTGCTGATGGTGTAGACGATCGCTTCCGCGCGCTGCGCCATTTCGATGGCTTCCTCACGCGTGACGTGGCTCAGGTTGTCTTCTCCGTCGGTCAGCAGAATAATGGCGCGGCGCACCGGTCCCGTCTGCTCCCGCTTCATTAGCTTGTCGCGGCACGCAAAGTAGAGCGCGTCGTACAGCGCGGTGCCCCCGCCCGGCCGTAACATTCGCACCCCGGCCGAAAGATTCCCCGTGTCATCGGTAAAATCCTGTGTAACTTCAGGCGTGGCGTCGAAGCCGACCACGAACGCCTTGTCATAGTGCGGGCGAATGATGGCGTTCAGAAACTCGATGGCCGCTTCCTGCTCGAACTTGAAGCGGTCGCGTACCGAGTTACTCGCGTCCACCAGCAACCCCACCTGCAGGGGCAGATCGGTCTCGCTGCGGAAGCTGCGCAGCTCCGCGGGCTTGTTATCGTCGATGACTCTGAAGTCGTTGCTCTTCAGATCCTTGATGTAGTGGCCATGCCGGTCGGTCACGGTGAACACCACCCGAACTTCATTGACGACATGGACGATCGTCGTGACGGACTCATCGGAATCGGACTTAGCTGGATTTTCCGGCGACGCCGGAGCCTGCGTCTTGCCGTCAGGTGGAGGGTTCGTTTTCGCGGGCGCATTCTGCGCCACATTCGCCGTGGAAGTAGCCGGCGCCGTCTGGCCGATGAGCGAGCCAGCCAGCATAAGAAAAGCAACCAGAAGCAGAGAAATGCGCGATTTCATCAGGACGATTTGCCGAGAATCTATTTCTTCAATTATAGCCCGTGTACCCGCGCTGAACGGCGAGGATTTCCGTAGAGACGCGGCTTGCCGCGTCTCCGTTTGGCAGCGGCAGCGTTCAGCGGGAGGGAGACGCGGCAAGCCGCGTCTCTACACTGAGGTGTTGCCGGACGCAGGTTCTGGCCTAGGACCTTCTTGCCGGGCATTTTCCAGGCTATCCAACAAGTTCTGCAGTCCCTGCGGTAACGGCCGAGAGAACTTTAGCGACTCCTTCGTCCGCGGATGCGCCAACTCGAGCACCGCCGAATGCAGAAAATTTCGATTCAGCTTCAGCGTCGCGGGCATTCCGGCCGACCGTCGTTTGTTCGACTGCGACCGCAATTCGCCCGGCGCGCCATAGAGCGCGTCGCCCACCACCGGATGTCCGAGCGACGACATATGCACGCGGATCTGGTGGGTGCGTCCTGTCTCAATCTTGAGTTCGACCAGCGCAAACTTGCCGTAAGGCGAGTCAATTTTTCGCTGCACCACATAGTGCGTCACCGCCTCGCGGCCACCGAAACCCCGCGTCGTCATCCGTGTGCGCCGCTGCGAGTGGCGGCTGATCGCGCTTTGAATCGTGCCGCGATCCTGCTTTGGCCAGCCGTGTACTAGCGCAATGTAAGTCTTGTGCACCTCGCGTCCGCTGAACTGCTTGGCCAGCCGGCGGTGCGCTTCATCGTTCTTCGCCACCACCATCAGCCCGCTGGTGGCCCGATCCAGACGATGCACGATTCCCGGACGAAGTTCGCCGCCCACCGCGGAAAGCGTTCCAAAGTGATACAGCAGCGCGTTAACCAGTGTTCCGCGATTGCGCGCGTCGTCAGTCGCTCCCGCTCCGGCATGAACCATCATGCCTGCGGGCTTGTTGACGATCGCCAGGTCGTCGTCCTCATAGACGATGTCGAGCGCGATCTCCTCCGCAATGGCGCGCAGCGGCGGAGGGTGCGGCGGCCCGGTGATCGTGATCTGCTCGTCGCCCTTTAATCGCTGCGACGCCTTCGCCGCCGCCCGGTTCACCAGCACCTCACCCTTCGCGATCAGTTGCTGCACGCGCGCCCGGCTGACCTCTGCCCGGCTGACCTCTGAAAGTTGTGTCGCGAGATATTGGTCCAGACGCTGTCCCGCGGCTTCAGGAGATGTTGTCAGAGTGAGGGGAAAGTCGAGCATTCAGCGCTCAGCATTCAGCATTCAGCCAGCAAGTGCAAGGAGAATTTGTACGGAGTTTAAAGCCGAGAGCCCGATTTCTGAGGGCTGAGCGCTGAATGCTGAGCGCCGCTCTTCAGCCACCAGATCAATCCGCCGCCGATGACCAGCAGAATCGAAATCAACTGCGTTCCCGTCATTAGCCCGCCGAAAACCTCACCGCGTCCGGGATCGCCGCGCAGGAACTCGATGAAGTAGCGCTCGACTCCGTACAAGATCATGAAGCTGCCAAACACCTGCCCATCGAACCGCTTGCGCTTGAGCAGCCACATCAGCAGCACGAAATTGAAAAACTCGGCTGCGGCTTCGATCAACTGTGTCGGTTCGATCCTGACGCCGAGCGGAGTTCCACTAACGGCATTCGCCAAAGGATTCGTGAAGATGACGCCCCAGAAATGATCGGTCGGTTTGCCGTAACAGCAGCCTGCCGAGAAGCAACCAAAGCGCCCGAGGACGTGGCCAAAGGCCAGTCCGGGAGCGAAGGCGTCGGTGGTGCGCAGCACCGGCATGCGATGCCGCCGCATGTACCACGCCGCCATGAGGAACGCGCCAATCAGTCCGCCGGAAAATACGCCTCCCGCCTGCAGCGTGTTGAGGCTGAATATCTCCCGCCAGTCGTTCGCATAGGTGCTCCAGTCGTTGATGATGTAAAGAATCTTCGCCCCGATAATTCCGGCAAGGACAACGAGAATGCCAAAATTCCAGGCGTCGTCGCCGTTGATGCCCTGCTTCTCCGAATTGCGCACGCTGATCCAGAGCCCGATAAGCACGCCCGAAGCAACCAGGACACCATAGGTGGGCAGGTAGAAACTGCCAATATGAAAAAGTCTGGGGAACACGTTAGTTTGGATGCTCCAATTGTGGGCTGAGTTCCAGAGAGAGTCTAGCAGAGGGGGAAGGTCTCAGGTCTTAGGTGTCAGGTCTCAGGAAAGGCAAAGTGTGCATTGGAGCGACGGGCGTCTCGCCCATCCGCGGAAATTCATAAGCGCACGGAGAAGAATGCAGCGCTCATTATCCAGTCGTTCCCGACACCTGACGCCTAAGAACGGATCGCTTGCTCACTCGGAGGATCTCTCCTTACTTCGCGCGATCACTTCATAATGGGTTGACGGTTGCCGTTACATTCTTGAGCGGTCCAGGAAGGTCGTCGCGTATTTCGATCTCGGCGATGTCTCCGGCATAGGTCGCATCAGTGGGAGTGCGGTAGCGGACGACAGCCCGGAGTCCTTCGATGTGGTGGCAAAGGCTGAAATGGTCCCCGCCGTACCAGATCGTGTCGGAGTAGCCTGAGACAAAGCCTCCCTTCCGGTGAAAGGTGAGCGGCTGGCCGTCGTGGTTAAGGACAAAGGCCCATTCCTGATCCTGATCGGCACAGCGCATAGATTGCACCGTGCCCTCGACGGTCTTGGTGTCTTTCGGAATCATCTCCGAGATGGACTCGCCGGCCGGGTGTTGGTCGGCCGGCACGCTGTTCCAAAGCTCAACTGCCTCGTCGTGATCCGGGCCATACCAGCGATCGGCAACAAACTTGGCGGAAACAGCGGCGTCGGCGCCTTTTCCCAGGCGGCGCAGAATTTGGCCGGTCAGAAGGTGATAACCGGCGCGCGAAGGCTCCAGCTCTTCCGCCTTGCGCGAAAGGGCGAGAGCGGAAGCGAGGTCGTTCTCGCGCAACGCCAGCCGAGCTAATTGAACGTAAGCCGGTGCGAAGTTGGGGTTCACCTGCAATACCTTGCCTAGCGCTGCTCCAAAGGCGTTCATATCAGCGACGGTATTTGAAGTGGCCAATGGCGAAAGCATGGTCTTGTAGAACAGGGAGAGACAAAGAGTGGTGTCCAAGACAGAAGCCTGCGCAAATTCCCTGGCGGCTTCGGCGTCTTTTCCGTCGGTGAAATCGAGGAACCCCATGTTTTCGTGGGCGAGACCGAGTTTAGGATCGTCCTTCAGCGCCTGCTGAACCTGGGAGCGTGCGGCCGGGAGGTTGTAGTCCCACAGATAGAAGCCGCCAAGTTCGGCCTCGGTTTCTGCGACGCTCGTAGTGCGAGAGGCGAAAGACTTCTCATCGATGTCCGGGGCACTCTTCAGCACGGTTGTCGAGAATGTGGGCTGGAGCATGTAGGCAGCCAGTTTCTTGTCTAGTTGTCCAAAGTCGCCAAAGACTTGCTGGAAAGCCTTCTTCTGCTCGACCCTCTGCTGTATCAGGTCAAAAAACCGGTCGAGCTTCTTGCCCCCGTCCATGTCCGGCCCGTAAATCAAGAAGTGAACCAACGCCCAGGATTCCGCATAGAAGAACTCGCTGCTGTAGAGGGGAGAGCGATGGGTTGTGCTAATAATCATTTCGATCGGATCGGGCATTCTGCTACGCAACATCTTAGCGCGCCCGGTCGGAGCACCAAGGTAAATCTTGTGTCCCTCAAAACGTGTGTAGCCGTAGAACTCAGCCGTGCCCTCGTTAAGCCATGCCGGGAGCCAGTGTGAGTTCAAGCGCAAAATGGTGTGTGTGTACTCGTGGTACACCACCTCTTTCGCCCCATTGCCGCCAAAAGTATCGAGCCGGACGAGAGCGAATTGTTTTTCCCAGCCATGATGGAATTCGCCCGCCATGTTGCCCCCCATTCTCTTCCACATGACCGGGTCCAGTCGCTTGGCGGTTTCTTCATCGCTGGTGGCGAAGATCAGCAGGGGGGCGCCCGATTCCATGCGGGCATTTGGAAAACGAATCGTAAAAACGTAACGCAGTTGTTCAAACTCGAAAAGAACCTTGCGCGCGCTGGCCGTGCTGCCGTTGGTGAGCACGCGAAAGTGCGGACTGCGAGCTTCCGTCCAGGGTCTTTCGCCAGCCCAGGCCGAGGTCGTGCAAAGGATCAGCAGAAGAATGCCGAAAAAAACGCGGGAGTTCATGTCCCTACCTTAAGACCTGAGACCTGAACTAAACAAGCCGACCCACTGGGCCGTGTGGTGGGCCGAGAATGAACCCGTCTCAGACGGTGGGAACCCGCCGCGACCCATTAGGCTTTTCCGCATGGCGGAACATAGCACACCGGATCTTTTTGCGAGTCGAGTCCCCGTTCATTCTTCATTGGTTCAAAAATCGGTTGCCACCATCACCAACTTGGCAGGTCGGCTTTCACCTAGGATGCTAGGAAACCGCGAACACTTTCGCAAGAGGAAAATGGAAAATAGTTGGCAGGAAGCTTGCTGGCAGGTGTGCTCGTGTGGGGACGGGTGCCTCGCGAGCCTGCCCTGAGCGAAGCCGAAGGGTCCAAGCCGAGCGCACCGGGGCCCCCGACAAGCCCGGTGTTGGCTTGACGGGGTGGAGAGCTCGGCAGCTGCCTGCGGCCACTGTAACTGTGATTTGCGATGGAACATGAACCGCAGATTACGATCGAGGTTACGGCCGACATCAGCCCGTCCGTCTGGTATCTTGCAAAACTTCGTCAAGCGCGCTTGCCAGTTTGCTGGCCCGCTGCCGTGCGTCCGGCGAAGGCTTCTCCAGTTGCCGTTTCAGCAGATGATATTCATCCGCAATATTCAGCGCCGCCAGCACCGCCAGCCGCACCGAATCGACCGTTGCCGTCTGTTCCGATACCGCGCGCATCTTGCTGTCCACGTACTCGGCAAGCTTCAGAATGTAGTCCGCATCCGAGCCCCGCAGGTTGTACACCTGGTCGAAGATTTCGACTCGCACACTGCCACTTCCACTGACGGCATTCGTGGCCGGGACGTTATTTGCCGGAACCGGTTTCGTCACCGCGTCTTTAGTCAGCACGTCTGTCGGAGATTGGTTGCTTGCAGTGGCCATGTCACTCCTCGGCGGATTACTTCCTGCCAGACGACTGCCGGACGCATCTCTGCCGCCGTCTCCTAGTTTGCCGCCACCGTCAGCTGGCTGCCTTCTCATGCTCATGCGTCAGTCTGTCCATTTGGCTCAACATCTTTTCGACCCGGCTTCGAATGTCCTCGCGATCCTTGCGCAGTTGCACCAACTCGCGGCGCATGGCGTCGTTCTGTTCCTCGCGTTCTTCGAGTTGCTCCCGCAGTCGCTTGGCATCGCGCTCGGCGGTAGCCCGGGCTTCCTTGGCGGCCTTGTACAACTCAATGGTGCGATAAACTTTCTCTTCCAGCGCCTGAAAATCTTCAGGCGGAACCTGCGCAGATACCTCTTCCTCGGTTTTCACGGACATGAGCCCACCACTCGCTTTCGGGAAATTTTCAGCGTTGAGCCGAAGTATAGCGCAGTTGGCTGTGGATTTTAGGCTACTTTTGCCGCAACTCTTCCGATACGCTTTATCGCGACCGCAGCTTTTCCAGTCGTCGCGCCGCCTCATCCAATGTCTCAGGCTTTTTGCAGAAGGCGAAACGCACCTGTTGGGATCCGTCTTTTGGATGCTTGTAGAAACTCGATCCGGGCACGCACGCGATGCCGATGTCCTTCACCAGGTGAGCCGCGAACTCCACGTCGTTCGCGAACCCGAAGGCGCTGATGTCGGTCATCACGTAATACGCGCCCCGCGGAGGGTAACAGCGAAAACCCGATTTCTCCAGGGCCGGGATCAGATGATCGCGCCGCGTGCGGTATCGGTCGGCCAGTCCGCGATAGTAGCTCGGAGGCAGGCTTAACGCCGCGGCTCCAGCTTCCTGCAAGGGAGCGGGCGCTCCCACGGTCAGAAAGTCATGTACCTTACGGATCGCGTTGGTAATCGCGGGCGGCGCAATCGCCCAGCCGACGCGCCATCCCGTGACGCTGTAGCTTTTTGAGAGCCCGTTGATCGTAATTGTGCGTTCGCGCATGCCGTCGAGCCGCGCGATCGAAATATGCTCCGATCCATCGTAGAGAATGTGCTCGTAGATTTCGTCGGTGATGGCGAGCACATTGTATTCGACACAGAGGTCGCGAATCAGTTCCAGTTCTTTCCGGCTGAACACCTTGCCAGTAGGGTTGTTTGGCGTGTTAAGGATGATCGCCTTGGTTCTGGACTGATGGGTCTGATGTTGCGCGGTCTTGTGCTGAAAAGCCTCGCGCAATTCCTGTTCGTCAAACGTCCACTCGCCTCGCCGCTCGCCGCCCCCCTCGCCTTTCGACGCCTGCGGTGGACGCAAACTGACGAAGCGCGGCTTGGCTCCGCTCAGAATCGCGTCCGGCCCATAGTTCTCGTAGAAGGGCTCGAAGACCACGACCTCGTCGCCCTTATTGCACACCGCCAGCAGGGTTGCGATCATCGCTTCGGTCGAGCCGCAGCACACCGTAATTTCTTTTTCCGGATCGACCTCGATCCCCTGCCACTCCCGCATCTGCCGGGCAATCGCACCTCGCAGACTCTTCGCCCCCCAGGTGATCGCGTATTGATTGACGTCGGCGGCGATCGCTTCCTGTGCCGCCCGCTTGATTTCGGCGGGCGCGGAGAAATCGGGAAATCCCTGCGCCAGATTGACCGCGTCATATTGCATCGCCTGCCGAGTCATCTCGCGGATCACGGACTCGGTAAAATGCTCAACCTTGTCGGAGAGAAAATGCTTGGGATGGGAAGAGGTCAGGGTCATGGAAAGAAGGCTAGCATAGGGTGATTCCACGGTGGGCGGCTGGACCACTGTTCATCTCAGGCGCCCTTTTTGAGTATAGTCAAATTGTTTGACTATGGTATAATTATCTGACTTAACGAGGGGCTTTTATGCAGGAAGTCGCCATTTCCGAGTTCAAGGCCAAATGTCTCGCTTTGCTGGAACAGGTTCGCGCCACGAAGAAGCCGATTCGAATCACCCGGTTTGGCAAGCCAGTGGCCGAAGTCGTACCGCCGACGGCGGTAGAAGATCGTGCAGCCTGGATCGGATCGATGAAAGACACGATGAAGATCACGGGTGACATCGTCTCTCCGGCAACCGATGAGGACGAGTGGGAGGTTTTGCGCGATTGAGACTGCTGCTCGATACGCATATCTGGTTGTGGAGTTTGAGCGAACCCAGACGGATTGGGAGAAGAGTTTTGGTTCAGCTCAAGGATCAGGATAACGAACTCTGGCTCTCGCCTATGAGCACCTATGAGGCGTTAACCTTGTACTACAAAGGCAGATTCGAGATTGAAGAAGACCTTTCGGAGTGGCTGGTGCGAGCCACGGCCGGCACGCGCGAGGCTCCGCTAACCCATGAGATCGCTCTCGTAGCACGCCAACTCTCCATGCACCAGGACCCCGCCGACCGCATTCTAGCCGCCACCGCTGAAGTCTTAGACCTGACGCTGGTCACGGCCGACGAACGCTTGCTGGGACTGGGAACAATCCGGACCCTGGCCAACCGCTGATCGCGAGATAAGCAGCCCTACGTCCGCGGCGTGCCGCCGAGTTCTTCCAACGCCTTCGTGATCTGCCCCGCCCACTGCACCACTTCGTCGTCGCGCAGCGTACGCTCGCTTGATTGGAGTTTGGCCCGCATCAGAATTGAGTACTTGCCCGCGCCGACTTTTTCCCCGCGGAAAATTTCTACGGGGACGAAACTGCGCAGTTCGGCGATGCCCAATCCGATGACGCTCTGGTGGATTTTCTCGAACTCCACGCCATCGTTAAACGCAAAGGAGAAGTCGCGCTCGACGGCTGGGAAGCGCGGCAGCGCTTCATAGCGAACCTGGCGCAGATCGTGCTGGTAGAGCCGGTCGAGATAGATTTCGGCGACAAAAACATCCTGCCGCAGTTTGCGGACCGCGGCCACGTTCGGATGAATCTGGCCAAACTGGGCGACGGTAGCGCCATCCAGCACGGCGCGGGCCGAGCGTCCAGGATGATAGTAGTCAGCCGTCTGCGCATCGTAGTAGAGCGTCCAATGGCTAAAGGGAGCGAGCAGGCTTTCAATGTCGCCCTTCAGGTCGAAGAACGAGAACGGACGCGCCGCTGCCCCCGGAGCCAGTCCGCGCACCACGTCCGCATCGACGTTCCCCGTCGCGCCGATGGAGATGCGCTTCAGCTCCAACGACTGCTCGCCCGACGCCTCAAACACATTTCCAGATTCGAACAGGCGAACATTGTCGGTGCCGCGATTCAAGTTATAAGCCAGCATGTTGAGCATGCTTGGAACCATCGATGTGCGCATCACCGAGGCCTCGTCGCTCAGCGGGTTCGCAAGGTTGAGTTCGGCGGCGGTCGAAAAGCGCTGTGCATCTTCTTTCGAAATGAAAGTCAGCGAAATCGCTTCGTTGTAACCGAGCGCCAAGAGCGATGAGCGCAGCCGCGCATCTTTGTGCGCGTCGGGCAGATCGCGAACCTCACCGCTGTAGGGGGGAAGCGTGTTCGGGAACTTGTCGTAGCCGTGCAGGCGCGCCAGTTCTTCGATGATGTCGATCTCGCGCTCGATATCAAGGCGCCAGCTCGGGATGTGGACCAGATAAGTATCTTCGCCGCCGGGAAGCATCGTGAAACCGAGACGAGTAAGGATGCGGCTGATTTCCAGCGTGCTGAGTTTCTCGCCGAGAATCCGCTGCACTTCTCGCGGATCGAGCTCTACCGGAGCCAGGTCAAGCTGGCGCGCAATCACGTCGATCACATCGCCGATGAGCGTGCCGCCGGAATTGAGAATAAGTTCGGCGACCCGATTGGTCGAAACGACGGTCGATTCGAAGTCGGCGCCGCGCTCAAATCGGTGCGAGGCGTCGGTGTGCAGACCGTGCCGCTTCGACATGCGGCGCACGGTGGCCGGGTCCCACCACGCAGATTCGATCAGGATGTTCTTCGTGCGCTCGGTGATCATCGTGTCGAAGCCGCCCATCACGCCGGCCAGCCCCACCGGCTTTTTCGCGTCCGCGACGACCAGGTCATCGGTCGAAAGCTGGCGCTCCACGCTATCCAAAGTCTTCAGGGTTTCGCCGGCCTGGGCGCGGCGTATGACCAGCCTGCGGCCTTCGAGCAGGTCGAGATCGAACACGTGCGTCGGCTTGCCACTCTCCCACAAAACGTAGTTAGTAGCATCCACCGCGTTACTGATGGGCCGCTGATCGAGTAGCAGTAGCCGATTGGCGACGATTGCGGGTGAGTCCTTGATGGTGACGCCGCGAATTTCACGCGCCGTGAAGCGCGGACACAGCTCAGGCTCCTGAATTTCGATGGTGACCTCGGACCTGCCCTGCGAAGGCGGCAGCTTTGGCTCGATCGGCCGGAGCGGCAGGTCGTAGATGGCCGCTACCTCTCGCGCCACGCCGTAATGGTTCATGGCGTCGGGGCGGTTGGTCGTGATGTCCATCTCGTAGACAGTCGACTCGCCCTCGCCGGATATACCTTCAACCGCGACGCCTGCGAGAGTAAGTTCGTCGGCAAGCCGAGTGTAGTCGACCGGGAGGTCAACGAAGTCGCGCAGCCAATGCGGAGAGATTTTCATGTTCGTCGTTCGCTGTTCGCTATTCGCCGTTCGCCACGTAAACTAGCGAACAGCCAACGACGAACTGCGACCAGCGGTTACCCAAACTGTTCCAGAAACCGCACATCGCCCTGGAAGAAAAGTTGGATATCATCCACGCCGTACTTCAGAATCGCAATCCGTTCCACGCCCATGCCGAAGGCGAATCCCGAAACTTTTGTTGCATCGTAATCCACGAAGCCGTACACATTTGGATCGACCATGCCGCAGCCCAGCAGTTCAATCCATCCGCTGGCCTTGCAGTTGCGGCAGGGAGCGCCGTCGCGCACGCCCTTGCCGTCGCAGAAAATGCAGCTGATCTGCACGTCGGCGCTCGGCTCGGTAAAGGGAAAGAACGACGGATAGAAGCGGGTTTTCACGCTCGATCCGAACATCGCTTTCATGGCGCGGTCGAGCGTTCCTTTCAGGTCGCAGAACGTGATGTTGCTGTTGACCGCCAGGCCTTCGATCTGATGAAAGATGGGCGAGTGCGTCGCGTCGAGCGCGTCGTTACGATGAACTTTTCCCGGACACACCACGCGCACCGGCGGCTTCATCTTCTGCATGGTGCGAATCTGCACCGGCGAAGTGTGCGTGCGCAGCAGCAGACGGTCGCGCAGCGGCTTCGATTCCTGCCCGGCGATGAACAGCGTGTCCTGCGTATCGCGCGCGGGATGGTTCGGCGGAAAGTTCAGCGCCTCGAAGTTGTAAAAGTCGGTCTCAATCTCCGGGCCTTCCTCGACCGAGTAGCCCAGATTGCGGAAGACGCCAATCATCTCGTTCATCGTCCTGATCACGGGGTGCTCAGCGCCGAGGGGACGGCGAATGCCTGGGAGAGTGATGTCGAGACGCTCGGCGGAGAGTTTGCCCGATGAAACCCCGCTCTGAATGCTGGCGAGCCTCGCATCCACCGCCTGCTCGACTTTGGTCTTGAGTTCGTTGACACGCTGCCCGACGTCGCGCTTATTCGGCCCGGGTGCAGCCTTCAGCCACAGATCGTTGAGTTGGGTGAGGATGCCGTTTTTGCGCGCCATCCAGCGATCGCGAAATGCCTTCCACTCGTTCTCGGAACCGACCGCCGCCGATTCCTGGTCGAGTGCAGACAGAAGTTCGCGCACGGCTCTGTCGAGCGCGGCGGTCGAAAAGTCGGTCAGTTTGGGGACTCTGTAGGGCATGCTTCTCAAGAACTCTTAAGGAAATTGTCATCCCGAGCGAAGCGAGGGACCCCTACTCCTCCGAAAATGTGTGCTGCGAGTAGGGGTCCTTCGCTTCGCTCAGGATTACAAGATTAAATTACGACTGAAAGCTGATAGCTGACGGCTAAAGAGCTAAGCCGCCGCTGCGTTCGCCTTCTTTGCCTGCTCCGCCAGACTGCCAAATCCTGCCGGATCTTTCACCGCCAAATCCGCCAGGATTTTGCGGTCCAGTTCCACGCCGGCTTTCTTCAGTCCGCTGATGAACTGGTTATAGTTCAGTCCGTTCAGGCGGGCGGCGGCGCCGATGCGCACGATCCAGATCGACCGGAACTGGCGCTTCTTCTGTTTGCGGCCGGAGTAGGCAAACTTCAGCGCGCGATCGACCGCTTCTTTTGCCGAGCGGTAAAGTTTGGATTTAGTTAGGAAATATCCACTGGCGCGATCAAGAATCTTTTTGCGCTTGGCGCGGCGTTTGGTTCCGCGTTTTACACGAGGCATTGCAGTTCTCCTTTTTCATTGCGTCTGGCGGCTGGAGGTAAGGAGGCTTCTACCCACAAGGGATTTCTGAAGCCCGACCTCTTCACGCGCCGCTGCGGGGCGTTTCGCTCCGCAGACCTTTCAGGGTTGTGGTTTCACTGGCCACTGGCAACTGACCACTGGCCACTGGTTCTAGTACGGGATCATGCGCTTCACTTTCTTAAGATCCGCGTCACTTACCAGCACGGAACTGCCGAGATGTTTCTTGCGCTTCTTCGCCTTCGAGGTCAGGATGTGTCGGAGAAATGCCTTGTGCCGCTTTATCTTTCCCGTCCCGGTTTTCTTGAAGCGCTTGGCAGCGCCTTTGTGCGTTTTTAGTTTAGGCATAAGTAGCTCTCAGTTGTCAGCTCTCAGTTAGAGTCAGCGTCTCAGCGCAGTATCTCATCAGCTCGCAGCGATCGCACCAAGAGATCTTCCTGAGAGCTGATAGCTGATAGCTGAGAGCTGCCTTTCTACGCTGTCTGCGCGCCGCCTTGCGACGGCGGAGGCGCGGGCTTGGGACGAGCCGGCGGCTTCTCTTTTGCTCCGCCTTCCTTCTTACTGGGCGCCAGAATCAGGTGCAGCGTGTTGCCTTCCTGCCGTGGACGGAATTCCACCAAACCCTTCTGCTCGACATCCTTGATCAGACGCTCCAGAATCTGCCGGCCCAGGCTTTGCCGCGTCATTTCGCGTCCCCGGAAGAAGATGGTCGCTTTTACCTTGTCGCCTTCGTCGAGAAAGCGCAGCACGTGATTCTTTTTGGTTTCGTAATCGTGATCGTCCACGTTGATACGAAACTTCACTTCTTTGACCGTGATGGTCTTCTGTTTTTTCTTGGCTTCGCGCTCGCGTTTTTCGTTCTGGTACAGAAATTTCCCGTAGTCCATGATGCGGCAAACCGGAGGTTGCGCGGTCGGGGAAATTTCCACCAGATCCAGGTTTCGTTCGCGGGCCATCTTGAGCGCCTCGAAGGGAGGCATCACGCCAATCTGTTCCCCTTCGTCACCGATCACGCGAACTTCGCGCGCCCGGATGCGCTCATTCATGCGGATAAAACGCTTATCGATACCGTCCTCCGTCTGCTTATCTGACAGAAAAGATGCGTGAAAAGTATAGCATGCAGCTGGTGAGCGCTGTATTCGAGAGCGGAATTTCCGCGCAGCCAGTCCGCGCCTTACG
>CAWCRQ010000131.1:0-41443 GCA_963797885.1 uncultured Acidobacteriaceae bacterium
GGTGGTGACTGGACTGCCCGTCGGCGCTTATTATTGGTCGATCCAGTCTTACAACTCGGCGGGCAAGGAATCGGTGGAAAGCGAAAAGAATCGCTTTACTATCATTGTCAAGGCCAAGGAAAAAATAGAGCTGTCGCTCAACATCGAGCCCCTGATCCAGCACGGACACGTGATTGAGGTTACGGGCAAGACCGAAGCGGGAGCCCGCGTTATGGTAAACGGCAAGGAAGTGCCGATCGTCGGCGACGATGGTACGTTCCACTATTTCACGCCGCTCTTGCCCAACGGCGAAAACCTGATCACGATCACGGCGCAGAATTCGAAAGGTGGAGTCAATACCCACCAGGAAAAAGTGGTGATTCAATAAGGATTCATGTTCCGAACCATGTTTCTGAGAACCGGTGCCCTAATTACAACCAGTTCTCCTGAACATCGACGTAGAATAGAAGAAACATAGAACAGAGGAAAAAAGGGGACAGCGGCTCGTACGGAAACCGGCGAAGGCCCGGCTTCCAGGGGCGGGACGAATTCCCGGAAGAGAGAAGTACTGCTATGTCAAACAACGGGTTTCATAACGGCTCATCGCGTTCGCACAATCTACGTTCGCTCTTCAGCATGTTTTCGAGCGACCTCGCCATCGATTTGGGGACGGCGAACACGCTGGTGTACGCGCGCGGCAAGGGCATTGTGGTAAACGAGCCTTCGATCGTGGCCATCAACAAGAACACCGGCGAAGTGGAGGCCGTCGGCAAGGAGGCCAAAGAGATGCTGGGACGCACGCCCGGCAACATCGTGGCCATCAAGCCGATGAAAGACGGCGTCATCGCCGATTTCAAGATCACCGAGAAAATGCTGAACTACTTCATCCAGAAGGCGCACAACCGCAAGATGCTGGTGCATCCGCGGATCGTGATCGGCGTGCCTTCGGAAATCACGCAGGTGGAAAAGCGCGCGGTCATGGATTCCGCCTATCGCGCCAAGGCGAGCGAAGTGCACTTGGTGGAGCAGGCGATGGTGGCCGCTATAGGCGCGGGACTCCCCATCACCGAGCCCAGCGGCAACATGGTCGTCGACATCGGCGGCGGCACCACCGACATCGCGGTCATTTCGCTCAGCGGCATCGTCTATTCGCGTTCCGTGCGCATGGCCGGCAACCAGATGGATGAGGCAATCATGAATTACCTCAAGCGGAAATATAACTTGCTGGTGGGCGAGCGCACCGCCGAGCAGATCAAGATGGAAATCGGTTCCGCTTATCCGCTGGACAAGCCGCTGACCATGGAAATCAAAGGCCGCAACCTGATTGAAGGCGTGCCCAAAACCATTACTGTAGATGACAGCGAAATCCGCGAGTCGCTCAGCGAATGCGTTTCGACCATCATGAATGCGATTCGCGTCGCGCTCGAACGCACGCCACCGGAACTCTCGGCCGATATCAGCGACCGCGGCATCGTGCTGACCGGCGGCGGCGCGCTCATCAAGAACCTCGACAAGCGCATCCGCGAGGAAACGGGACTGCCGGTCTCGATCGCCGACGATCCCCTCTGCAGCGTGGTGCTCGGCACCGGCAAGATGCTCTCGGACTTCAAGCTGCTGCGCAAGATTTCGATCGAGTAAAGAAAGACGGTTGCCAGTAGCCGGTTGCCAGTTGCCAGTCAAACCATAGACGCCGACAGCCACCAACTGGCAACTGACCACTGGCAACTGCTGTTATGGATTAGGCTCGTTGTAGTGGTGCTGACCAGACGCAACCTGATCACCGGCCACGACAGCCATCACAAACTGGCAACTGACCACTGGCAACTGGCAACTGGTGTTATGGATGTCCTCGGACGCTACCGCAACCTGATCGTGCTGGTGGGGGTGTTGTTCGCCCAGGTACTGGGCTTGGCCGTGCAGGTCAGGCGCACGACCGACAGTGAACCGACGCGGCTGATCCGCGTCTGGGCGGTGGGCACCGTCACTCCTCTCGAAAAGGCGCTGGTGTGGACGCAAACCACCAGCAGAAAGATCTGGCACAACTACTTCTACCTGCGCGGTGTGCGCGCCGAGAACCGCAGCCTCAAGGCGCAGATTGAGCGCATGAGCCTGGAGCGGGTGCGGACGAGCCAGGATGCCGATCAGGCGCGGCGTCTGCAGGCGTTGCTGGCCTTCAAGGAACAGTTTATTTCGCAGACCATGGCGGCCCAGGTCATCGGTTCGAGCGGCAGCGAGCTGTCGCGCTCGGTCTACATCGACAAGGGTTACAAGGACGGTATCAAGCCCGACATGGCGGTCATTACCGCGGACGGCATCGTGGGCAAGGTGCTGCGCGCGGACAACCGCCACGTTGCTCAGGTGCTCTTGATCGACGATCAGACCAGTGGAGTGGGCGCGATCCTCGACAAAACGCGGCTGCAGGGCATACTGCGCGGCACGCCGTCGGGTGAAGTGGTGCTCGAAAAAGTGATGAGCGACGAAACCGTGCCCGCTGGAGAACTGGTTCTCACCAGTGGCGGGGATGGTATTTTTCCCAAGGGCCTGCTGGCTGGCAGGGTGACCAAGGTGTCGCCGGGCAGTGAGCTCTTTCTCAACATTCGCGTGCGTCCCGCAGCCGATCTCAGCCGCTTGGAAGAGGTTCTGGTCGTAACGAAAATCGATGAAAGACAGGCCGAGCCTGACCAGACGGGCGCAGCGCGTGCCATCGATATCTTGGCCGAGCGCCTGCCGACGGTTCCTCCCAAGCCGGAAACTGCTGAGAAAGGCGCCGTGCCGGGGGCTGCTTCGCCGGGAGCTGTCGCGCCAACGACTGGCGCACCAACGGCTGTCGCACCAAAAACTGTCGCACCAACCACCACCGGCTCCCCTGCCAAGCCCAAAACCGCGCCCCCGGCAGCTTCCGCCAGCAGCGACGCCCCGGCCACGCGAAAAACAGCGAGCCCCGGGTCCTCTTCCGGAACTGGCTCCGGACCTTTCCATGGAACTCCGGCCAGCGCCAGCGGAACCCCGGATGGGAAAGCTTCTTCCAAGCCCGTGAAGGCCGCGGTCAAACCTCAGACTCAGCCTCAGACTCAGCCCCAGCCTCAACCCAAACCGCAACCCGCCGTGCAGGATAGTCCGCACTAACGTGGCTATTACTTACACATCGGGAGAGCAGGTTGAGGTTTACCGTTTCAGTCTTCCTGCGACGATTCTGATTCCCCTGATCGCCGTTTTTCTCCAAGCGTGGCTGCCGCTGCGATTTCCTTTTTTCACGATCTTCGATCTTCCGCTGCTGGTCGTGATCGGTTTCGCGACGGCGCGGCGCAATCCGCTGGCGGGCCTGGTCACCGGCGGTTTGATCGGTATTTTGCAAGACGCGCTGACCCACCAGCCCATCGGGCTCTACGGAATTTCAAAGACAGTCGTGGGATTCGGCGCATCTTCGCTCGGCATCAAGCTGGACGTGGAAAATGCCGGCGCCCGTTTCCTGCTTACGATTGTCTTCTATGTGGTGCACGAAGTTGTCTACTTCATGATCGCCCGCGGCCTGGTCGGGTTGCGTATGGCATGGAGCTGGCCACACGAACTTCTATCGGGCGTAGCCAACGCCCTTCTGGGCGTCCTAGTCTTCATGTTGCTCGATAGAGTCAAGCAGCGCACGTAACGTAGGGACAGCCGCCCTCGGCTGTCCAGGCGAGCGCAGCTCGCCATGGTTTTCGTTGGTTCATCCGTACACTCAAGATCGTAGCTGGGCTTTGCCCCGCCGGACAGCCGAGGGCGCTCTCCCTACGTGAACATCGCGATGGCATAAGCCAGCGCAGCCGCCGCCAAAGTAGAGAAGAGATTCACCGTTTGGTTGCTGATCCAGCCGCGCCGTTGCAGGGTAGCGCCGAGAATGCTGTCGATGAGCATTCCGGCGAATCCGGTGGCTACCGGAATCCAGAGCTGGGATGGAAGAAGCATCCCGCCTACCGTTGCGACCGCCGCTATCACCAGACCGGCCGCCAAGCCTGCGATGGTTCCGGGAATCGTGATGCCGCCGTCGGTCCCCGCGGGGACGCGTTCCCCCGTCGTAATCATTCGCGCGTCCGGCCCGCGGTATTGCCCGATTTCGCTGGCCACGGTGTCAGCAGCAGCTTCTGCGAGAGCTGCCACTGCCGCGACCAGCCAAACGCGATTTCCGGTGGCGCTGAAAACGATGGAAACGAGCGCAGTTACTGCCAGATTCGCCAGTACCTGCCAGGCATTCCGGCCTTCCCGACGCTCGGCGAGCCCGAGTGCCAGCTTGCGGCGGCATCCGAGGCGGGTGGAGACCCAGGTCATCAGAAACAAGGTCGCGAGCGCGACGAAAGCCGTTGGGCCAGCGCCGGCAAAAAGCAGGAAACAGACGAGTCCGCCCGCCAGAGCTCCGGAGCGATTGACGCCACGCACGGCTCGAGCCAGCACAGCGAAGCCCAGCGTCACCGCCGCAGCGATCGCCAGTCGCTCCGGGGATGACGCCCAGCCGTGGGCTAGAAAAGAGTTCAGCATTTTCGAAGGCAGCTTCTAAGCTCTCAGCTCTCAGTAGAATCTCACGTCCCTGACAGCTGAGAGCTGACAGCTGAGAGCTGACAGCTGATGTGCACGATCCGCGTTCGATAACACTATATTCGGGGTCAGGCGGCAGGCGACCCCGCCATGTAGTGCTTGACCTTTGGATTCGCCCGCAATCTGGCGGCTGCAACCCCTCCCGATTTAGGCTACACTTCTATACGCTCGGTGAGGTTCGAGCATCTGAAGACTTTGTGGCGACGCGGCTTGCCGCGTCTGCCGATGACAAGAAGAGGCGAGGCAAGCCTCGTCTCCGCTTCGTTTCTGCAATGGGGTGAAAGCAATGGCGGCCTCCGTCTGGTCTGGGTATCTTACATTCGGATTAATCTCGATGCCGGTGCGTCTGTTCTCGGGCGCGCGCTCGAGCGGCATCTCGTTCAACCAGCTTCACCGCACCGACCACCATCGGGTAAAGCAACAGCTTATTTGCCCGGCGGACAACCAGGTCCTTGAGCGTAGCGATATCGTCAAGGGCTATGAATATCGCAAAGACGAGTACGTCATCATCGATCCCGAAGAGATCAAGAAGATCGAGCCGAAGACGGCGAAAACCATGGAAATCCTCGAATTCGTGAAGTCGAGCGACGTGGATCCGGTGTACTTCGAGTCGTCGTATTACATGGTTCCGGATGAAGCCGGCCGCCGTCCCTATGCGCTGCTGACCAAGGCGCTGGAGGAGAGTGAATACGTCGCCATCGCCAAGCTCACCATGCACAACCGCGAATACACCGTCTTCCTGCGCCCGCATAAAGGTGGAATGATGCTGCACACCATGTACTACGCGGAGGAGGTGCGCGAGGTCGAGTCCTTCGGCCCTCCCGAGGTGGAGATTAAAGACGCCGAAATCAAAGTTGCTCATCAGCTCATCGAAGCGCTGGCGGACGAGTGGGACCCGGAGAAATATCACGACAGCTTTCAGGAAAATTTGAAGAAGCTGATTGAGGCGAAGCTGGAAGGCGGCGAAGTGCAGGCCGTCGAGCAACCGAAGAAGCTGGCCCCGGTGGTGGATCTGATGGCGGCCTTGAAAGAAAGCCTGGCCCAGACGAAGAAGCCGGTCGCCTCAGAAAAAGTTACCGAGATGCCAGCCGCGAGCGAACCGAAGAGACGCCGCGGGCGCGCGTGAATCCGATGAACCCAGGTTTCAAAGTTTCAAGGTAGAACCGGGCTTTGAAACCTTGCAACTTTGAAGCTTTGAAACCTGCTTCGGTAGTGGTGCCGTTTGATTTCCACAGGTCTAGAGACCTCGGCGTAAGATTGCCGCGCCTGAACTCAGGAATTAGGATTATGGCGTAGACCAAAGACACAATGGCCGCAAGAAAACTAATAACAGCTCCTACGAGGTAACCCTCTAACCACCCCCGCGAAAGCCATATGTCTTCTGTACGCGATCCCGTAATGGATGGCCTGACAGCCGCTAGAACGGCGCTTGAAGCGCGGTCAGATTTTTGGGACCACGTCATGGTGGTCGCCACGGTGCTTGTCGCAATAGGGGTGTTGATCGAAGTCGTGGCCACCATTTTAGAAGTAAGAGATGAACTGCGCGAAGGAGGCAAAATAAAGTGGTACCACATCTTGACGTTCATAGGCGCCATATTTGTTGCCGCATTCGTTGGCCTGGAGTGCATTGCGGAATATAAGGGCGGCGACATAGAAACCAAATTGCGTTCTAACAATGCGGCCGCGCAATTGGAGCTGACCAAGAGAGCTAACAGTGCAGTAGCCGATGCAGTAGCACTCACCGAAAAATTCGGCGGCCTCCATGATTTCGTTGCGACAAAGGAAGGAGAACTAGACGAGCAATTTGCTGCACTCAAACGATATGCGGCTGATGAAAGGAAACGAACCGAAAAGGTAATCGCGGAGTTAAATAGCGACCGGCAAAAACTCGATAAATCTCGGACGGACGCTATCGCCGCGGCAAATGAAGCTAAAGAGGCCTTGGCGGCAGTAACTGCTGCCCGCAAACCACGTAATCTGACTGTGGAACAACAGAGAAGAATCGCCCAAAAAATGGCAGCATGGGCAAAAATTCCTAATTCTAGTGGCCCGCAAAGAGTGGCTGTCTTCTCAACCACTGGGATTTTCGAGAGCGCACGCTTGGCTGACCAAATCGCCGCTACATTAGGTCTTGAACAAGCTGGATGGGACGTAAACAGAAACCGAGTTAATTTCGGTACCGAAATGGCGCTGTCTGGAGTAGGAATGTTTACAAGTTCAAATGTGAGGGGACAAGCCGTAGCCGCCGCACTTGCTAAGGCCCTAAATGAGGAGGGTATAGTGGCGTTCATTATTGACCAGAAATGGAAGGGGTGCGAAGACCTCGAACAGCTTAAAGAGCGTATAGATACAGACCCGTGGTGCTCAAATGTGTCCGTAATAGTCGGTGACCATCCATAGCGCACTTCCTGTGGACGCGAAACGGCACCACTACCCCTGCTTCTCCTGATTTCCCCTCTCGACCCGGTTCCCGATACAATATCGGTTTCCGCGTAAGACAACCTTTTTCTATGGAGTTTAGATGAAGCGGTTTCTCTGGCTGGGGTTCGCGCTGTTTCTTTTTGTGATCTGTAGCGGCTGCGGCGAAACTTTCCGCCCGATTATCATCCCCAATCCTCCACAGTTTCCCAATCCGGCGGCGTCCCACAGCGTGGTGTCGATCAACGATAACGGAACCATCGCGCTCGGCAGCGCCATGGTGATCGACGTCTCCGGCGACTCGGACGCGAGCATCGCCAACGTGGGCCTCGCTCCCGTCCACGCCGTGCAGCAAACCGAAAGCGTCGTCCTGGTGGTAAACCACTCCGTGACCGGCGCGCAGGCCGATTCCCTTACCAAGCTGACTTTCAGCGGCACCACCATTATCACCAGCCCCTCTCCCCCCAGCATCAGCCTGCCGGTGAATTCGGCGCCGAACTTTGTGGCTACCACCGAGTCGAGCCAGGCCTACGTCTTGATGCCGAGTTACGCAGACCCCACCACCCAGGCTGTCGTTCCATCGATCCAAGTGGTCAACACCACCGCCGACAACCTGGTGGCCACCATTCCGGTGGGGAACAACCCGGACGCCATGGCCGAGACTCCGAATGCCCAGAAACTCTACGTGGCCAACCAGGCCGACAATACGATCGACGGATTCAACACTGCCGACCGGTCTAAGCGCACCGTCAGCGGTTTGTTCAGCGGGCCGCTCTGGTTGATTGCGCGCTCCGACAGCCAGCGCCTGTATGTACTCAACGGCACTACCGGGAGTCCTCAGGATGGTGTCATAAGCACCGTCGATACCTCCTCCACTTTTGGCCCGGATAACCTGATCGATGCCAGCGTTCATGTCCCGGGCGCGGCTTATATGCTTTACGACGGGAATACGAACCGGCTGTACATACCGTGGTCGAACCAGTCGAAGATGCTGGGCCAGTTGACCATACTGGATGTCTCGCAATCCGTCCCCGCGGTTCTTACGGGAGGCCCGATCACGATTCCTGCCGTTGCGCCCAGTTCGCGCGGCGCCTCGGACCCTTGCTCCATGACCAGCCCACAGCCGTTGACGGTGGCCGCCGTCGCAGCTCTGCCGGATGGCAGCCGCGCTTATGTGGGGGCTTACTACGAAGATGCGGTCGGCGGCGTCAATTACTTCTGCCCGCAGGTGACAGTGATCGACGTCGCCAGCAACACCATCAAGAGCAAGATCGCGGTCCCGGGATTTCCTGCCTTCGACGCCTTTTGCTCGCCGCTACAGTCCCCGCGAGCTCCGCGCTTCCGCATTATGATGGCGGCCGCCGGCGACAGTACCCGTGCCTACCTGTCCAGCTGCGATGGAGGAAATGTCAACTTCATCGATACCTCCAACGACACCTATATCCTGAATATGCCGGCTCCAGTCGGTTCGCGCTTGAACAACCCGCCGCAGAATCCGGTGTTCCTCATTGCCGGTCCGTAAGCCTAACAGCCCGTGGCGCAAGTCCGATTCGTATCAGGACATGTTCGTATCAGGGCATGCCTTCAGGCATGCCATCTGCCTGCTTTATGAGTGCGCCTTTAGGCGCTGGATTTGGGCGCTTGAGTTTCAGCACAGGCTGCTAACATCGTTATCAACCGGAATGCATGGCGGGTATTGCGCGGCGATAAGGTCGGATGAGTTGAGGAGTCGAGCGGCTAGCGACCACGACTGACGACCAACGACTAACGACCAACGACGAAACGACCGATTCCTATCCCACGACGGCCGCGCGTTCCAACGCCCCGCAGGGGTGGTAGCGCAGCGCCACATTCATGAAGACGTTTCCGCTGGAAGTATTGAAGCACATCACCAGGGCTTCGGTATCTTCACTGCTTTTGCTCCCCTGCTCGGAAGTGTGCAAGGTTGGGGGACGAACGTGAAAGTGAAATCCCTGGTCGTTGAGCGAGGTGATGGCGTTGCCAATGATCTGGTTGGCCAGCTCACAGACCGCCTCGCGAACCAGATCGTCGGTCTCGGATACTTCGACGCCCGCCAGAAGAGTGGCGAGCTGCACCGCCGGCCCCGGGTCCGCATCAAAAATGATCCGCCCTTCGATCTCGCCCGTGAAGAGAACCTCGGCAGCGATGCCTTTCCGCCGGTACGCCTCTTCTTCCATGCTCAGGTTCTCGATGGAAATGGGCGATTGCAGCCCCTGTGCCAGAACGGCATCGGCCGAGTTAATGAAAGGCTGAATCAGGTCCATCCGCATGACTAGACTCCGACTCCGGCTCCGGCGCCGCGCGCCGTGGTTCCGTCATCACGCATTACGTACTTGATCACCTCATAGAGAACTTCCGGCTTCACCGGTTTCTGCACGAAGTGGCGGGCTCCGCGCTGCAAGGCGGCTACGATGTTCTCCTGATAGCCGACCGATGACACCATTACGATGCGGGCGTTCGGATGCTCGCGTACGATCTTCTCCGCCGCCTCGATGCCTTCCATCTGCGGCATGGTGATATCCATCAGAACAATGTCGGGCGTGAGCCGTTCGTACTCGCTGATCGCCGAAACTCCGTCGCCAGCCTCGCCGACGACCTGCCCGCCGAAGGTTTCGATCATCCGGGACAGGTTTTTGCGGGCGAACACGGAGTCATCCACGATCAGATAGCGCACCGGCCCTCCGTCCTCGCTCCGCTTTACGGGCGCAAACTTTTCCATGGCACTCCTCCCCCAACTATCACTTAATCACGACTCACGCACTTTCGATAGATAACTCTAGTTACTTCCGGCACTGGTTGCCTGCTTGACTTCGGCCGCGTCCCGCCGCCCCGGCTCGTGCCCGCACTGTGCCTGCAAGACATTGGGCAGATCCTGGAGGTCCGCGACCTTCATCACGTAGCCCCGTTCGATGGCCGCTTTGGGCATGCCGAAAACCACGCACGTTGCCTGGCTCTGCGCCACGGTGAATCCCCCGGCGGCGCGGATTTCTCCCAGTCCAGCCGCCCCGTCTTCTCCCATGCCGGTCATCAATACGGCCATGGCTTGCGAGCCAAACTCCTCGGCTACGCTGCGGAACAGCACATCCACCGAAGGACGGTGCCCATTCACCGGCGCCTCATCCCCTAGCACCACCACGTTGCCCAGCGGCAATTTCTTCACTTTCATGTGCCGGTTCCCCGGACAAATGAGCGCCCGCCCGGCGACCAGCAAGTCGCCCGATTGCGCTTCCTTTACCCGGATCGGGCAGCACTCGTCCAGCCGTTTGGCAAACAATTCCGTGAACCCGTCCGGCATATGCTGCACCACCAGGATGCTGCCCGAAAAGTCTAAAGGCAGATGCGAAAACAGGTATTGCAAGGCATTCGGACCGCCCGTGGAAACGCCAAGGGCGACGATGTGGGTTGGCGCCACCGGCCGCAGCTTGCCCGCCTTCGCGCCGGGGGCTTCTTCCGGCAGGAACTGCGCCTGCACCCCCACGCTCTGCGCCGCGGCGTGGATTTTCTTGATCAACTCGGCGGCGATTTCGGGCATGCGCGCGGAAACATCCTGCGGCTTGGCCACGAAATCGAACGCGCCCTGCCCCAGCGCCTTGAGCGTGATCGACGCCCCGGCTGTGCTATGCGAACTGACCACGATCACCGGCAGCCGCCAGCGCCGCACGATTTCCTTCAGCGTTTCGATCCCGCTCATGCCGGGCATTTCCAAGTCCAGCGTCACCACTTGCGGCGACAGCTCCCCGATTTTCTTCAGCCCGAAAAAGCCGTCCATCGCCGTGCCCACCACCTCGATCCCGTCGTCCGCTTCGAGGATCTTGGGAATCAGCTTGCGCATCAGCGCCGAATCGTCCACCACCAGCACCCGCACCGGCTTTCTCATGACTGGCCCCCGGCCGCGCCCCGGGCTCGCCTCTCCCCCGTCTGGATTCCACCACTGCCCATCTCCGCTGGTGCCACATGCGACAGCAGACCCGCCATCCCCGTGCCGGTGGCATGGCTTCGCCCGCGCGTGAAGCGATCCATCAGGGCAATCATGTTCAAAATGAGAACCACCCGCCCATCCCCCAGAATCGAAGCCCCACTCACCAGGTCGGTCGTGATCGACTGGTCGTCGAGCGCCTTGATGACCAACTCGTCTTCGCCCTCGAGCCCGTTGACGACCAGACCGAACTTGCGGTCTCCGCTGTTGATGACCAGCACGAAGGCCTTGCGCCGCGCCGTTTCCGGCCCCATCGCCGGCCTCGAGCCCAGGCGCAGCAGCGGCAACACGTCGTTGCGCAGTTGCAGGACTTCGTAGTGCTCCACCGGATGAATATTTTCTTCCGCCGTGCGCGCGATTTCCGCCACCGCGTTCAGCGGCAGAGCGTAGAGCCGCTGCTCCACCCGGAACAGCAGCGCCCGAATGATAGCCAGGGTCAGCGGAAGCCGCATACGGAAGGTGGTGCCCCGTGCCCGCACGGTTTCGATCTGCACCGTTCCCTTCAGGCGCGCTAGCACGCTCTGCACCACATCCAATCCCACGCCGCGGCCCGAAATTTCCGTGATCTCCTCCGCCGTGGAGAATCCCGGCTGCAGGATCAGCTCCAGAGTCTCCGCGTCGGTCAGGCGGGCCGCCTGGTCGGCGTTCAGCAATCCCTGGGCGCGCGCGCGCTGCCTGACTTTTTCCGCATCGATGCCCCGCCCATCGTCGGAGACCTCGATGACGACCTGATTGCCCTGGTGATAGGCGTCCAGCCGTAATGTTCCCCGCGCCGGCTTGCCGGCGCGAACCCGTTCCTCACCACTCTCGATGCCGTGGCTGATCGCATTTCGCACCAGGTGGGTCATGGGCTCGGCCAGCGCATCCAGAATGCTTTTGTCGAGGTCGGTTTCCCCGCCTTTGATCAGGAGTCCGACTTCTTTCCCGCACTGACGCCCAACGTCCCGCACAATGCGCGGGAAGCGGCGGAACAGTTGATCGACCGGCACCATGCGAATCTTCATGACCGAGTGCTGCAGGTCGTTCAAGACCCGCGCTTGAAACGCCATGGCGTCGGCGAACTTGCCCCGCAACCCATCTTTCGGGAAGCGTTTGCCAAATTCGAGGAGCGCCTGCTGCAACATCGATTTCGCCAGGATCAGTTCACCGACCAGATTGAGCACGCTGTCGATTTTTTCCGCATCCACGCGCAGCAGGTTGTCGGGGCCGCTCGGCACGGCGGGCGCGGGCGCTGGTTCGGCAGCGGCGGGATCGTCGTTCACCGGGCAACGGGCAGTGTTGCCGGCAGCGGCCACGGCGGGCGGCGGCAGCGCGGCCTCGTCCTTGCACTCCGCCGCGATGCCTTCGGAAGCTGTGGCGGAAGCCCGCGGGACCGGCGGCAATGGCGTTGCAGCACGCAAGGGCTTGACTTTGGTATTCAGCGCAATGGTGGGGATGCTGCACACCGCCCGTATCTGCTCCACCGGTTTTTCCGACACCAGCGCCGCTTCGATTTGTTTTATGGGATCAAGACTGCCTTCCGCCGGATAGAGGGCCAGTACCTCGCCCAGTCCTGCCAGGGCCAACTGGATCATCTGGCGGCCGGCGATGGGCATGGCGCACTGTGGGTCGATCTCCACTACTACGTGATGAACGCGCTTGCCCATGGCCAGCGCGCGGGCCATCGCCAGTTGTTCGTATTCCGACCAGCGGCTGGTTTTCGTGGCGGCTTTCTTTTTCTTCTGCGGGGCTTTGCCCGCGCCCCGCGGCGCCGGGTGTGCCAGTCGGGCAATGTCGGCGCGCAAAGACTGGATGCTGGGAAGCTTGGTTTGGTTGCGATACGCTGCCAGCAAAGCCGCAAACACGTCGGCCGCGCGCAACGCGATCTCGGGAACCGCCGCCGCCGCCGTGTTCTCGAGCGTCAGCACGTCCTCGAACTCATGGGCCAGTTCGCTGAGCTCCCGGAAGCCGCAGGCGGCCGAGTCCCCCTTCAGCGTGTGTACCGTCCGCCGCAGGCTGCGCGCCGTCTCCGCATCGCCCGGCGATTTCTCCAGCTGCATCGCTTCGTCGTTCAGCTTCTGCACCAGTTCCGCCGCGGTTTCGAAGAACAACTGGCGGAGTTCGGTCATCCGATCGTCGGGGGGAACGGTCAATTTCTTACCTCGACTCGCTGGTACGCCGTACCGCTATTGCGATGTACCATCTGAAATTTTTCCGTCAGCCCGAGCAGGCTCTCGGCGTGGCCGACAAACATGTATCCCTGGGCATTCAGGCAACGGTAAAACTTCTCCACCAGCCGCTTCTGTTCGGGTTCGTCGAAATACATCATCACGTTGCGGCAGAAAATGATGTCGTTGCGCTGCGGCAGGTATTCGGTCTTCAGATTGTGAAAGTCGAAGTGCACCAGTTCCTTGACGCCCTTCTTTACCGCGTAGCGGTCACCCAGTTTGTCGAAGTAGCGCAAGCGGTAGCCATAGTCGACGGTCGCCATCTGGTGCTCGCTGTAGGAGCCCTCCTGCGCCGTGCGCAACACCGAATAGTTGATGTCGCTGGCCAGGATCTCCACCCGCCAGGGCGCGGGTATCAGAGGCTTCGGAACCGGCGCTTCCGACGACAGAGCATGGCGCAGATAGTAGTAGGACAGCGCATCGGCCACCAGCATGGCCAGGGTGTAGGGTTCCTGTCCCGTGGAACAGCCCGCGCTCCAGATTCTCACGCTGAAGTCCCGGCACTCCTGTTTGCGCCGCAGAATTTCTTCCATCACATCCCGCTGAAACAGGTCGAGCTGAGATTTGTTGCGGAAGAAGCTGGTCTCGTTGACCGTGAGGTTTTCCAGCAGGCACGACAGCTCTTGTTTGCCCGGCTGGCTGATGAGCAGACGATAGTAGCTGTAAAACGAATCGAGTTGGCACTCTTTCAACCGGCGCTGCAAACGGTCCTGCAGGAAAGGCGTGCGTCGTTCGTCGAAGTGCATGCCGCACTCCTGGTAGATCAGCGTCTGCAGAAGTTTTAATTCCGTCTCGGTGAATGCGGGTGTTTCAGTCGGGTTCATGTGGAGTCGGTTCTTCCTGCTACTTCCCGGCCGAGGCGCTCTTTGTTCCTGTCCCCGTTCCTGTCCTCGCCTTGCCACTCGCGGCCGCCGCCTTTTCCGCCGCCGGCTGGCTGCCCACCTCGGGCGCCGCTAATACCTTGCCGATATCCAGCAGAATGACCAGCCGTCCCTGGTACTTGGCCAGGCCCGTCACACAGTCCAATCCGCCCTCCTGCATCATGGCGGGCGCGGCTTCGATTTCGCTTTCCGGGATTTTCAGCACTTCCGACGCCGAATCCACAATCATGCCCGCGAGCCGGCCCCGGTGTTCCACCACCAGAATGCGGCTGCGCCGGTCGAGCCCGGGCGCCGGCTGCCCAAACCGCTTCCGCAGATCCACCACCGAGACAATCTTCCCGCGCAGGTTGATGACCCCTTCCAGATAATCGGGCGCGTCCGGCACCGCCGTGATCTCCGGCACGCGGACGATCTCATGCAGCGAGGTGATGGGCACGCCGTAGGTCTCACGGCCCACGCGAAAGCCCACAATGTGTGTTTCCTGGCTCATAAATGAAATACCCTTATCGAGATCCCGCCGCCGCGGTGCGGGCGGAGTGCCTGTACCCCGGGGCGCTGTCGTTCGGCTTGTCGTTCGGCTTGTTGACCGAGAGCAGCGCAAAACGGTCCATGGAATTCAGCAGCTCCCGCGACATCTTTGACATCTGATCGGAGGAAGCCGCCAGTTCGGTGGAACCCGACGTGTTCGACTGCACCAGTTCGCGCATGCGCTCCATGGCCTGCACCACCGCCTGCGCCCCGGAGGCCTGCTCTTCCACCGCCGAGTTGATCTCGTGCGTGATTTCGTTCAGCCGGGTGGTGGCGCGCGCGATCTGCGACGAACCGTGCGACTGTTCGTTGGTGGCCGCCCCGATTTCCTGCGCGAACTTGTAAACCTCGGCCACCACGTTCGAAATTTTTCGCAGCGCCGCATTCAGTTCCTGTCCCAGATTCAGTCCTTCGTTGACGATGGTCGTGCTCTTCTCCATGTTATCGACCGCTTTGCGCGCTTCCTTCTGGATGCTCCCGATGAGTTCGGAAATCTCTTTCGTGGACTGCGCGGATTTCTCCGCCAGCTTCCGGACTTCGTCCGCCACCACCGCGAATCCCAGGCCGTGTTCCCCCGCCCGCGCCGCTTCGATGGCGGCATTCAACGCCAGCAGGTTGGTCTGCTCCGCCAGATCGTCGATCACTTCCACGATCTTGCCGATGTTGTCCGCCCGCGTGCCGAGCGCGTCAATGATCTCGCCCGAAGCCCGGATCGTGGTGTTGATCCGGTTCAGGCCGTCGGTGGTCTTTTCCATGGTGCCGATGCCGCCGTGCACTTCGTCCCGCGAACGGTTTGAGATATCGAGCAGAACCTTGGCCGTATCCGCCACCCGCTGAATCGAAGTCACCATCTCATCGATGGAGGCCGAGGTCTCGCTGACGCTCGAGGCCTGCGTCTGCGTGCTCTTCACCATGTTTTGCACGTTCACGCTCATTTCATGCATGGTGCTGGTCACTTCATCGATGGCCGATGAGGTCTGCAGGCTGTTCCTCGCCGACTCGTCGGAAGAACTGGCCACCTGGGTGGAAGCGCTGGCCACTTGCGTAGCGGCGTCGCGCACGTTGCGCACCAGCCCGCGCAGGCCTTCCACCATGCTGGTGAACGCGTTCGCCAGCGTGTCGCTCGACGACCGGGGATGGACTTCCACCGCCAGATTGCCGCCGGCGATGGCTTCGGAAACCGCCGCCATCTCCTTCAGGTATTTCACCAGCGAGTCGAAGGTCCGGGCCAGTTGCCCGATCTCATCCTGCCCTTTAACGTCGATCGTGTGATCCAGATTCCCGGACTGGCCGATCTGCTCGGCCACGTGAATCAGCCGGTTCAGCGGCTTCGTGATCCCGGTCGCGGTCCTGTAGGCAATCACGATGCCCAGGCCCAACGCGAACATCGAACTGACGGCCGCTGCGAGAATCGTAAACGTCGCTGCCAGTTCATCGGAGTGGCGCCGCTCCTCCAGCAGTTGGCGGTTCTCCCGGTTGACATCGTCTAGAACGTCGCTCGAACGCGAGATCCAGGAGTTGGGATCCTTTTGCAGGTAGAAAATCTGCAGTTCGGCCACCGTGGCGTTGCCGCTGTCCACGGCCCGGCGTTTGTCCACCAGCGCGTTGGCGAAATCGCTTCCCCAAGCCTGCTCCAAACCCTGCACTTTTTCCAGACTGCTGCGCTGTTGCGGGGAATTCGCCAGATCCTGGGCATGGCGCAGGGCGTCACTCAAATGGCGCTCCCCGTCATTCATTTTCTCCACGTTGCGAGCGTCGCCGCTAAGCAGGTAGCTCTGCAGGTGAGACCGGTTCTGCATCATCTCCATGCGGACCAACGAGGTCGCCTCGGTCATGTCGATCGAACGCTGCGCCGCCGCCTTGGTTTCGTGCTCGCGTTGCACCGCGATCAGGTTGATCGCCAGCAGCACCAGGACCATCGCCAGAATGATGCCGAAACTTATATATAACTTTTTCCCGATATTCATACTCCAACCTTCCTCAATCAGCATTTCGGGTTCTACCTGTCGCTTACTGGTTCGGGCTAAAACGGAATTCCACAATCCCCGTTGACTCTTCCGGACCCGTCTCGAAACGCCACTTCTTCACCGCATCAAGAGCGGCGTTCGCCAACACCGGATGCCCGCCAACCAGTCGGGCATCCTTAATCGACCCGTTGGGGGAAACCGTGACCAGGATCTTGACCACGCCAGTAATGTTCATGCGTTTCGCCAGTTCCGGATACACCGGCGGCACCTTGCTCTTGGTTCTGCGATTGAGTTCATCCTGTCCCCATGCCAGGGGAGCGCTGATTGCGACGCATCCGCTGATTATCAGCAGACCCACCGCGAACAGCCGATTTAGGGCTTGCATAGACACGTTCCTCCCTTGTTGTTCCACACGTATCTATATTCGTGCACGGACCACACCCGCGGAAATCAAAAGTTCTGTCTCTGCATTACTTTGGTGTCCGCAAAGCGATGAAGAATCGAAAGTTAGGTGATCGGGTGGTCGGGCGATCTTGCGAGCTGCGAACTGCGGGCTTCGAGCTGCAAGCACACAAACGCCGGGTTTGCTCGCCGCTCGTAGCTCGTAGCTCCAAAGCATCATCCTCTGAACCCGATCAGAATGAGACGTTTCACAAGTCGATACTGCCCTCTCCTATTTTCTTGACTCAATTTGAGAATCAAGCGTAGGTTTTATTTATAAAACAATTGTTTTCAATCGCTTAGCTAAGTGAATGGTGCGCACTGACAAGCCATAGTGGAAATTCGCAGCCCGGGGGCGCGTCTCAGTCTGACGAGGCTTTTCAGAAGCTTCTCCTGGAGCTTTCCCGGGCCGCTTTTCAGAGCGGTGATCCCAGCCAGCTCATCCGGTCCTTCTGTGCCCTGACTCGCTCCTTCTTCCATGCCAGCGGCGCCTACTTTTGGAGCCGTTCCTCGGGCGGTGAGCTCATCGGGGCTGAAGCCGATGGCGATCAGGCCGAGTCCTTTCGTGGCACTCGCCTGCGCCCCGCAGATTCATCCCATGATTCATCCAATGATTCATCCATCGCTCTGGAGGCGGTTCAGAGCCGTCGCCCCTTCTTTCTCAACCACGTCAACGCCACCCGTGACCGCTGGCTGGCCCAACGCCAAGCGCACGCCGCCCTAGCCGCGCCTTTGCTGGTTTCAGGCGAAGCGATCGGTGCCATCGCGTTCGTGCACACTGCGCTCGATGCCGCCTTTGACGACGATTCCGTGGCCAAAGTCACCATCCTGGCGGCCCAGCTCGGCACCGCAATCGAAGTCCTTCGCTTGAACCAGCTTGCCCGCGAAGAGCAGCGCCGCGCCAGCCTTCTGATCGAAGCCGCCACCGCACTGCAGGGCTTGCCCGACATCGCAGCCGTGATCGAGAGCATTGCCGACCGCCTCCGCGTGCTGCTGCATGCACCCGCCGTGCTCGTCCTGATTCAACAAGAAAAGGTTCAACAGCAGAAGGTTCAACCGGAGAAGGTCCAACCAGAGAACCTGTTCCAGTTGCAGGCGGTGTTGACCGAGGCCCCCAGGCTCGCTCTCTCCATCCGTTCGCGTTTCCAGCAGAACGACCTGCGCTCCGCGCTCGAGATCGCCACCCGCGCCGTCGCCGCCGGCGAGCGCATTACGGTGAGCATCGACGGCGCCTCTCATCTTGGAGAAGACTCGCCCCCCGGAGTTCTCATCGCGGCACCCTTTCGCACCGCGCGCTCGCAAGGTGCGATTCTGGTTTACCCGCGTCCCGCCAACCCATTCGCCGAGGAAGACAAAGCCTTGGTTTCCGCCCTGGCGGGCTTTGGCGCGGTCGCCATGGCCAACGCCGAGTTGTACGGCATGGCGCGTGCTCAGGCCCACGAACTGCACGAAATCCTCGAGATTTCCTTCGAGCTCGGTTCCGCCGGGAAACTTGACGAGTTCATGCAGACCTCGGTGCTCCGGGCCGCCAGTTTCCTCGGCTTTGAGCGCTGTTTCATCGGCCTGCTCGAAGAAAAGGACACCTTCCACATTCGCTGGGCAGTGGAGAACGGCGTCGTCCGCCCCCTCGATATCCCGCTCTCCGATGGCCCCGCGACGCTCGCGCTGAAGAAAAAAAATGTGTTCTTCACCGAAGACGCCGCCAAAACTCCGGGCGCGCATTTGGATTTCGTAGCCGCTTTCCAAATCCGCCAACTCCTGGTTGTGCCCCTGCTCGGTTCGAACGGCGATGTGCTCGGGATGTTCGGTGTGCTCGACCGCATCGAGCCCGGGCCGATCAACGACGAAGACGTCCGCCGCGCCCGCGCTCTGGCCGCGCAAGTTGCCGTCGCTCTCGAACTTACCCGCAACCTGCACCAATCCGAGGAGCACCGCCGCCGCGCCGAGGCCCTGGTCACGCTTGCCCTCGAACTCAACAACCTCCTGCATCTGCCCGAGTTCATGCGCAACTTCGCGCTTCGCGCCGCTGAAATGCTGGGAGCCCGCTGTGTCGCCCTCAGCCTGTTCCAGACATCGGCGACGGACACCATCCTCATGTGCGAAGGCGACTCCGAAGTCCGCGTTGAGGTTAACGACCAGCCCCTGCTCCGCCGCTTCAGTCAGGCGCTCACTGCCGCCCTGCCGAAATATTCCACCGATGTCGCCTTCGCCCCGGCCAGCGCTATCCTGGGTTCCGCTCTCGCCTCCAGTCTGGATTGGACCGATTGCACCCTGGTCCGGCTGGCCGGCTCCTCGGGCGAACTCGTGGGCGTTCTCTGTCTCGCCGACCGCGGCGCCCCGCCCGCCATCGAAGATCGCCAACTGCTGCGCGCCATCGCCGGCCATGCCAGCATCGCTCTCGAGAATGCCCTCCTGTTTACCCGCATGCACCAGGCCAACCGCCACTGGCTGGAAGTCTTCGATGCCATCAGCGACTTCATCGTGGTTCACGACGAGCAGCACAACGTTCTCCGCGTCAATCGCTCCCTGGCTAATTTCGTCGGCATCCCCCCCGAACAGTTGATCGGCATCAATATGCGGGCGCTCGAAGCTCTTTCCACCGCCGCTGCTCCGCTCTCCTGTCCCTTCTGCCACACCGGCGAGGGTCTCGACGAATACGTGCATCCCGTCCTCGAACGCACTTACCTGATTTCCACCTCGCGCATTCATGCCGCCAGCCCGGGGCCCCCATCGCGCGGGTTTGGCGCGATGGGCTGGGGTGAAACAGTAACGAGCGGCGCCCAGCTGCAAACCGTGCACGTGCTCAAGGACATCACCGACCGCCGCGAAGCCGAGCGCCGCTATCGCGAACTGTTCGACAACACGCAGGAAGGAATTTTCTTCTCCACCCCCCAGGGCCGCTTCGTGGAAGTCAACGACGCCCTGGTTCGCATCCTCGGCTATGGCAGCCGCGAAGAGGTCATTCAACTCGACATTCCCACCCAAGTCTATTTTTCTGCGCGGCGCCGGGAAGAACTGGAGGAACTATTCGGACGCCAGGGCGGACTGCACAATCAGGAAGAAATCTTCCGGCGCAAGGACGGATCGTCCGTCCACGTTTTCATCAACTGTTTCGCGGTGCGCGACCCCGCCGGCAACATCCTCCAGTACCGCGGCCTCGTACTCGATATTAGCGGCCTCCGCCAATCGCAAACCGAGCTCCAGAAAGAGCGTGATTTCTCCAGCAAAATCCTCAGCCATACCCAGAGCCTAATTCTGGTCACCGACACCGACGGCGTGATCAGTTATGCCAACCGCCGCTGGAGCGGTCTCGGCTTTCAGCAGAACCAGATCCTGGGGCACCGCTTGCCCGACCTGTGCGCACCCCCGCGCCGCGCCGCGCTCCGCGAAGCCCTGGCCGCCGTGGAGGCCGGCCAACAGGTCGATAACTTCGATTTGCCCCTGCTTCGCGGCGACGGCGTCAGCGCCCAGTTCTCCGTCAATTTGAGCCCCATCATCGGCGAAAACGGCCGGGTCAGCAGCATCGTAGTGGTCATGAGCGACGTCACCGACTCCGCCATGCTGCGCTCCAAGCTGCTGCACGCCGAAAAGATGGCGGCCGTCGGACAACTCGTCTCCGGCGTCGCCCACGAAGTCAACAATCCCCTCACCGCCATCCTCGGATTCACCGACCTCTTGCTGGCCAACCCCGAGGTCTCCGAAAGCGCCCGCCGCGATCTGCGCGTGATTCTGCAGGAAGCGCAACGCACCAAGCAGATCGTGCAAAACCTGCTCAGCTTTGCCCGCCAGATGCCGCCGCAGCGCCTCTCGGTTCAGCTCAACTCCATCCTGCAACGCACCGTCCACTTGCGTTCTTACGACTTCATCAGTCACGGCATTCAGGTGATCGAACATCTCGACGAGTCCCTGCCCCCGGTCGTCGGAGATTCCCACCAGCTGCAGCAGGTGTTTCTCAACATCCTGAACAATGCTTACGACGCCGTCCGCGAAACCGGCCGGCCCGCTCGCATTGAGATCAGGAGCGCCCGCGCCGACGCCTTCGTCGAGATTTCTTTCCGCGATAATGGCACCGGCATCGTTGATCCCGAACGTATTTTTGATCCTTTTTTTACCACCAAAGACGTGGGCCAGGGTACGGGTTTGGGCCTCAGTATTTGCTATGGTATTGTCCGCGAACATGGCGGAGAAATTCTCGGTCACAACAACCTGGACTCTGAAGGCGCAACCTTCATCGTCCGCCTCCCGGTGGCAGCCGAGGAGGCATCCTTTGGAGCCGTTGCAGGAGTGCAACCAAAATGACCTCGTCCGGAACTAACACAGGAACTAAATCCGCCCCTGCGCCGGTGCTTCTGATTGAAGATGAACCGGCCGTCATGGCTTTGGTGCGCGCCGTTCTGGAGGGCCACGGCTATGCCGTCGTTCCCACCGAATCCGGCGCCGACGCCCTGCGCCTGCTCGCCACCGGCGATTTTCACGGCGTCGTCTCCGATATGCGCACCCCCGGAGGCGTCGATGGCGCCCAGGTCTACGCCTGGATCGCCACCCATCGCCCGGAACTGGCCTCCCGCCTGGTTTTTATCACCGGCGATATGGCCAACCAGGAAACTGCCGCCACCCTGCGCCGCACCGGCGCGCCCTGCGTGGAAAAGCCCTTCCGGGTTCATGATTTTATTTCCGTGGTGGAGCAGACCATGGGCAAGGCCGCCTCATGACTCAGAATTTCACGACCCAGAATTCGACGATGCAGAATTTGACCAAGCAGAATTTGACCAAGGATGACCTCCGCATCCGATTGTTGATTGTCGACGACGAGCAGACCATCCGCCGCCTCTGCATCACCGTCGGCGAGTCGCTCGGCTTCTCCTGCCTCGAAGCCGAGAGCGGTGACGCCGCCCTCGCCCTGCTCGAGGAGCAGCCCGTGCACATGGTGCTCACCGACATGGTCATGCCGCGCATGTCCGGCCTCGAATTCCTGGAGCAGGTAAAACGCGCCTACCCCCGCATCGAAGTCGCCGTCATGACCGGCCACGGGTCGGTAGAAACAGCGGTTCAGGCTATGAAACTCGGCGCCTACGATTACATCGCCAAGCCCTTCGCTCCGCTCGATGACCTGCGCCTTTTCCTGCGCCGCATGGCCGACAAGGTCCGCCTCGTCGAAGAAAATCTCTATCTCCGCGAACGCTCCGAAACCGAGACCTCTCTCCACGGCATCATCGGCAATTCCACCGGTATTCAGAATGTTCTCCGCCTCATCTCCCGCCTCAAAGACACGCGCACCCCGGTCCTCATTTCCGGCGAAAGCGGAACCGGCAAAGAACTCGTCGCCCGTGCCCTGCACTTTCGCGGAACCATGGCCTCCCGGCCCTTTGTCGCCGTCGACTGCGGATCGCTCGTGCCCACCCTCATCGAGAGCGAATTGTTCGGCTATGAAAAAGGCGCCTTCACCGGCGCTCTTCGCTCCAAGCAGGGCTTGCTGCAATCCGCCGATACCGGAACCATTTTTTTCGACGAAGTCGGCGAGCTTCCTCTCGAAATGCAAGCCAAGCTCCTGCGCTTTCTCCAGGAGAAAGAAGTCCGCCCCGTGGGCAGCAACTTAAAGGTCAAAGTGGACGTGCGCATCATGGCCGCCACCAACCGCGATCTCGACGCCGAATACCAGAAAGGAACCTTCCGCAAGGATCTTTATTTCCGCCTCAACGTCGTCACCATTTCTCTGCCTCCCTTGCGCGAGCGCCGTTCCGACATTCCCATCCTGGCCGCGTTCTTCCTCGAACGCCTCGCCCCCGGACGCGGTGTCCAGCTCTCCGGCAACGCCATGAAAGCCCTGCTTGCTTACGACTGGCCCGGCAATGTCCGCGAACTGGAAAATTGCCTGGAGCGCGCCGTCGCCCTCGGCGATCAGAGCATCATCGAAGTCAACGATCTGCCTCCGGCCATCGCGCGCGCCGAGGTCCAAGCCGAACCGTCCGCGGCGCACGAATTCTCCGGCCGCGACCTCCGCACCACCGATCTCGAAGACATTGAGCGCGCCACCATCGAGCGCGTCTTTTCCCAGGTCAACGGAGACAAGGCTCTAGCCGGCAAAATGCTCGGCATCAGCCGAGCCACCCTCTATCGCAAACTGAAGCGTTACCACATAGGCGCCCGCCAAGAGCCTCCCGAATCAACCACCCTGCAATAGTCCGTGTGAGGACGGGCGCCCTCGCCCGTCCCAGCGAGAATAGAGCCCCGGAGGGGCGAACTAACTTAGCCCAACGCTTCAGCGTGTGCGTGAGAACTGGCGTTTTGGCAATTCGGTGGAACGAGCTCGAGAATACAGCCCCGGAGGGGCGAACTAAACTTAGCCCAGCGCTTCAGTGCTGGGAAAAGTGGGAAGAATGACCTAAGTCCCGGAGGGACGGCCCAGTTCTCACAGCTCCGGGAATGCGAACGCGGCAAAAAAGCGGCGAACTGAGACGATCGTGTCATTCTGAGACGCACTTCCCCCAAGTCCTAAGAAACTAACCGATTCCGCCCCAACTCGACGCCGTTAACTACCTGTCCTTGTCTCACTTGTTCTTAGGTGCATGACCTTCAAGTTTTTGGTGTAACCCGTGCACAACTGAATGCCGATAAAGCAGCACGAGTCTCCCCGCAGCTCTTCCAAACCGGGAAGAGGGGAGACTCGCCTGCTCCAACCCCCGAGATTGAGGTGTTTGAGTGCCCAACCAGGCAACTGCAACCGCTCGCGCTCGTGAATCAGATATCGTAAGCCACTTGGCCAGGTTCTTTCCCGGAGCCACGCCGGTACGGATTCCCATCAAACTCAGCCGCAACCCGGGCCATGGCCACGGAAATAGAAATGGAAATGGCAACGGCGAGGTCAGCGCCCACGAAAACCAGGCCGTCTTCGTTCAAGACACCGTCATCGAGTTCGGCACCCCGCACGAAGTTTTATTTGTGGTCGACCGTCCGCTGGAATTTGCCGATAGCGTCCTGGTCGAAAGTAAAGACGGCTCGCTGCACGCCGAAGCCTCCGTGGTCGCGGTGCAATATAAACCGGAATGGACAGTGGTTGCCGTCCGCTTCCTCAAACCTGTTCCCAATTGGATTGTCAAATCATGACTGCTTCCACCCAACCTCCGTTCGAGCCTGCAGTCCAGCCTTCACTTGAAGATCGGGGAGCGACGCTCCGCGCTCTGTCGCCCATCTACACTGCCCTGGTGCGCGAATTTGTGATTGAGGTTACCCCCTGTCCCATCAATGATAGTGATAGTAATAGTAATAGTAATAGCGATGACCAGGGCTTCTCGACCTCGCCCGAGTCAGTCGAGCACGCCGCCGCCTGGTTCGAGCAAATCGACGCCAAGATTCAGGTGCACCAGTTGCGCCAGTTTCTTCAGACCACGCCCCTGGCCAACGAAGCCGCGCTGCGCCATCTTCTCCTCCATCAGCTGTGGAAGACCGCGAAGTCCGCGAGTGACCGCGACAAAACGGATTTCCTGCTCGTCCAGTATTTTTCGCTGTGCGCGCCCTCCGGCCTGGAAGACACCGATGTGGACCTCGCTTACGTCGCCCAGGTGCTCGAACCCGTGCTCGGGCCGCAACCGCCGGAGCCTCCCGCCTGGTTGAGTTCTCTGGAGACCATCATGCAGTCGGCGGCGCGTTGCCGCCGCCTCAGCGAACTGTTGCACAGCGGCGTCCTCGAGCAAGGGCGCAAGCTCAAGACGCAGAACGCGGCCCAGTACTTTGAGCCCTCGGCCATGGTGGCCTTTGCCCGTTTCAGCTTCACCATCCGGCGGATATTTTTCCGTCTCATGCAGGGCGATCTCAACGCCATCCACGACGGCTTGCGCGAACTCGAGCACCGCGGCGTCTCCAGCATCGATTGCCGCCGGGCGCAATTCTCCGCCGAGGAGCCGATCGGGCGCCTGCGCATGATCTGCCAGTCCTGGAAAGTAATGTTCCACGCTGAATACTCCTCCGGCCAGCCGCTGCGCATGCTGGTCGATCTAAGGGCGGCAGTCGACGACGCGCTCCAGAACGGGGCGCGCAAGAATCTGCTCGCCAGCGCCGCCGCCGCTTCCGCAAATTCCGGCGGTGGAACGCAAGAGTAATTTTCGCGGTAGAGACAGGGCTTGCCCCGTCTCCGGAGGCGCGGCAACTCACGTCACAACTGGAAATTAGCCGCGCCGCAAGGGCCCGGAAAAGATCGACCGCGGCTTTACAGATTGCTGAAAAAGTCAAGTTTTCGTATCAGGGCATCGCCTTAGCGATGCCGCAAGTTCTTTGAATTGAGATGCCCCTTTAGGTGTGTGCGTGAGAACTGGCGTTTTGGCAATCCGGTGGAACGAAGAGCTCGAGAACGCAGCCCCGGAGGGGCGAACTAACTTAGCCCAGCGCTTCAGCGCTGGGAAAAGTGGGCAGAATGACCTAAGTCCCGGAGAGCCTGCCCTGAGCGAAGTCGAAGGGACCCAGCTCTCACGCACCCTCTTTAGGGGCTGTGCGCCGAAAACCGAGTTTTTCAGCAACCTGTTTAGCCGCTGAGGCGCCAACCGAGTTAGAGGACAGCGCACAGAGCCAGAAGGAGACGATGACCAGCAATCGCCCGACCGTCCTGATCCTTGCCAGCGACCCCGCCTTCTCGCGCGAGATTACCGCGCATTGGCCTCAGGACCCCGCTCCGCAGTTCCATAGTCCGGAATTCATCGTGCTCGACCCCGCTTTCTCTCGCGACCTCAAGGGCAGTAACTACGACCTCGCGATTGCCGACGCCTCTTACTATGAAAAGCGAAAGCACAATAAGCACGACAAGAAAGACGAGAATGACCCGAGCAAAAACAAAGACAGGAACGGTCCGAACCAATTCCTGAACCAGTCGCTCGCCGCCGGCAAGCCTGTCATTATGATTCACTGCGACCCCGCGCGCGCTTTCTATAACATTCACGGGGCGGTTATCGAGTTGCGTGGCGAGCCCGGCGTTTGGCCGGCGCTGGCTGGTCTCATCGGACGCGAAATTCTGCGCCGCTGCCAGGCCGAGTCGCACGCCCGCGAAGCCGAGAAACTTTGCGCCGCCGCCCAATCCGAGGCCACTCTCGGACGCTATATGCTCGAGATGCGGACCAACGTCAACAACGCTCTCACCACCGTACTCGGCAACGCCGAACTTCTGGTCCTCGAGCCCGGACTGCCCGCCTCCGTGCTCGCGCAAGCCGATACCATCCGCAACATGGCGTTGCGGCTGCACGAAGTTTTTCAGCGTTTCTCTTCGCTCGAAAAAGAACTCACCGTCGAAGCCCGCGAGTCGGGCAAAAAATCCCTCCACGCCGCCGCTGGCAGCAGCTAAGCAAAACGTAGAGTGGGGAGCTGACCGCAGAGAAAGTGCGCTTCGCGGAGGAAGTGCGATTCGTATCAGGGCGTCGCTTTAGCGATGCCGGAGAAAGTGGTTCGTATCAGGGCATCGCTTTAGCGATGCCGCAACCCCTCTACATCAAACGCCCCTTCAGGGGCTGGGCTTCGCAAATCGGCCGTTTCGTTGATCCGGTAATGGCAGCCGCGGCTCTCGCCCGACTGTTCAGCGGCTTCGAGTATCAGCAGCGCTGTGAGGATGCCGTTGCGCAACCCAATGATGGAATCGCCGACCTCGCACTTTTCGTAGAAACGCGCGATCTCCAGGTCGAGTTCGCGCAAGATCCGCATGGCCCGGTTCAGACGTCTCTCGCTTCGGATCAGGCCCACATAATTCCACATCGTGTGCTGGATCGTCAGCCAATCCTGCGTGATGAGGGCGGGGTCCGCCGCTTCGTGCTCGTACCGCCAGTCCGCCACCTTGGGAAAGTAGAAATCGTCGCCTCGCGTGATGCCTTCGGCGGCTTGCGCTCCGGCCCGCGTTCCCCAAACCAGGCATTCCAGCAGGGATGTGCTGGCCAGGCGGTTGGCGCCGTGCAATCCGGTGCAGGCGACTTCGCCTGCCGCCCGCAGCCGTGCCACCGTGGTTCGGCCGCAATCGTCGGTCGCAATGCCGCCACAGCTGTAGTGCGCCGCGGGCACCACCGGAATGGGTTCGCGCGTCATGTCGATGCCGCGCTCGATGCACACGGCGTAGATGCCGGGAAAACGTTCGCGAAGCTGATCGGCGGGCTTGTGGGTAATGTCCAAATAAACACAAGGCTCGCCCGACTCGAGCATCGTCTGGTAGATGGCGCGCGCGGCAATGTCACGCGGCGCCAGCGAGCCATCGGGATGGAACCGTTGCATAAATTCCTTCCCGTGACGATCCACCAGACGCCCTCCCTCGCCGCGCACCGTCTCGGAAATCAGGAAGCAGCCGTCGGGCGCCAGCAACGCGGTCGGGTGGAATTGGATGTACTGCATATTCATGCAGCGAGCGCCAGCGCGATAGGCCATCGCGATGCCATCCCCCCGCGCCCCCGGAGGATTAGTTGTATGCAGGAAGACGCTGCCCAGACCGCCCGTAGCCAGAATGGTTTCCTTGGCCTGGAGAGAGAAGATCTTCCCCGTCGTCTGATCGAGCACGTAGGCCCCGAAGCAGGTCAGCGGGCGATAGACGTCGGTGGGCTCCAGGGAGTGGTGCGAGACGGTCAGCAAGTCCACCGCAGTCGCTTCGGAAATCACCTTCACGTTCGAGTGCGAGCGCACCCGCTCCAGGAAGGCGCGCTCAATCGCGGCGCCCGATTGATCCTTGTGGTGAATGATGCGCGGCAGGGAATGGCCCGCCTCGCGGGTCAGGTCAAGCTCTCCGGGATTTTCCGCCGAGCAATCAAAGGGAACGCCCAGCTCGTCAATCAGAATTTCCTTCACCAGCCGCGGGCCTTCAAGGCTCAGCAGCCGGGCGGCCTCGGGAGAACTCAGCCCGCCGCCCACCGAAAGGATGTCCGAAACCAACTGTTCTGGAGATTCCGCCAGCGCGCGATAGATGATTCCGCCCTGCGCCCGATCGGTATTGCTTTCCGCAGGGTTCGAGGCGCGAGTCAGCAGAATGACTTGGCAGCCCCGTTTGACCGCTTCCCATGCCGCCGCGAGGCCAGCCAGCCCACTGCCGATAACGAGAATATCTGTCTGTAAGGTGTCCTGCATCACTCAGGTTCAATCGCGAAGCTCAAACCCACAGCCACGCCAGAGTAGGCCAGCACGCCAACCGAAATCGAGTCCACGCATTGTCTCCAGCGGCTGGCCCGACATTCGCATCTATCTTACTCGCGGGGTCGCTCCTGACCTCACGCGAACAAAAACTCCTTGGTCCGCAGTTCCTTGATCGTATCCCGCAGCTTAGCCGCCTTCTCAAATTCAAAGCGCTTGGCCGCCTCCCGCATGTTGCTCTCCAACTTAGCGATGTAGGCGTCCAACTCTTCCTGCGATTTCAGATCCGGCATACCTTCCGCTTCGGGGCCGGTCAGGTCGGTATAGTCGGCGCCGACGATGGCTACGAGCGTCATGTCCAGCGGCCGAATGATAGATTCGGGCGTGATTCCGTTTTCTTCGTTATATGCCTGCTGGATGGCGCGCCGCCGGTTGGTTTCGTCGAGCGCCTTTTTCATGGAGTCGGTCATGCGATCCGCATAGAGAATCGCCTGTCCGTTCAGGTTGCGGGCGCAGCGTCCAATGGTCTGCATCAGCGAGCCGGCAGAGCGCAGGAAGCCTTCCTTATCCGCGTCGAGAATCGCCACCAGCGACACTTCCGGCAGGTCAAGCCCCTCGCGCAGAAGATTGATGCCAATCAATACATCGAACTCGCCTTTGCGCAGGTCGCGCAAAATCTTCACCCGCTCCAGCGTTTCGATTTCGGAGTGCATGTAACGGCACTTCACGCCAACCTCGCTGTAATACTCGGCCAGGTCTTCGGACATGCGCTTGGTCAGCGTGGTAACCAGCACCCGCTCGTTGCGAGAGACGCGGTCGCGGATCATGTGCAGCAAGTCGTCGATCTGCCCTTTAACCGGACGTATCTCGACCGGCGGATCAATTAGCCCAGTCGGCCGAATAATCTGCTCAACCACCACGCCCGCCGACTTAGTAAGTTCATAAGGGCCGGGAGTAGCCGAGACATAGACAATCTGGTTAGTGCGATGCTCGAATTCCTCGAAGGTGAGCGGACGGTTGTCGAGCGCCGAGGGCATGCGGAATCCGTACTCAACCAGCGTCTGCTTGCGCGAGCGGTCGCCGTGATACATGCCGTGCAGTTGCGGCACCGTCTGGTGCGACTCGTCGATAAACATCAGAAAGTCGCGAGGAAAATAATCAAGCAGCGTAGGCGGCGGCTCGCCCGGAAGGCGTCCAGTAAAATGCCGCGAATAATTTTCGATGCCATGGCAGTAACCCATGGCCTTGATCATTTCCAGGTCGTACATCACCCGCTGATGGATGCGCTGCGATTCCACCAGCCGTCCCTGCTTTTCCAGTTCCGCTTCCCACCACGCCAGTTCGACTCTGATCGAAGCGACGGCCGACGCCCGAGTTTCTTCCTTCATCACATAGTGCGTCTTAGGATAAATCGGCAGCCGCATGTAACGCTGCTTGACCGTGCCGAACAGAGGATCGATCTGCGAGAGCGCTTCAATCTCATCCCCAAACATTTCGACGCGGTAAGCATTGTCATCGTAGGTAGGATAAATCTCGATGACATCGCCCCGCACCCGAAAAGTCCCACGCCGAAAATCGCCTTCCGTCCGCTCGTAGAGAATTTCGACCAGCTTGCGAGTAATGTCCCCGCGCTTGATCTTCTGTCCCTTTTCCAGAAACAGCAGCATGCCATAGTAAGCTTCCGGCGACCCCAACCCGTAAATGCAACTGACCGAAGCCACGATCAAACAATCGCGCCGCTCAAACAACGACCGCGTAGCCGACAGCCGCAACTTGTCAAGCTCGTCATTGATGGTGGCTTCTTTTTCGATGTACAGGTCGGCCGCCGGCACATAAGCCTCCGGTTGGTAAAAATCGTAGTAGGAGACGAAGTATTCGACCGCGTTGTGCGGGAAGAAACTCTTGAATTCGTGGTAGAGCTGAGCCGCCAGGGTTTTGTTGTGGGCCATCACCAGCGTGGGGCGGTTGGCCGCCTCGATGACTTTGGCGGCCGTGAAGGTCTTGCCCGATCCGGTGACGCCCAGCAGAACCTGATGCTGCTCGCGATCGAAGACGCCGCGGGTCAGGCTGTCGATGGCTCGCGCCTGGTCCCCTTGGGGCTTGTAGTTGCTTACCAGCTTAAAGTCCACGGCTCATTATAGGGGACGGGCGGGGGCAGGCTGCGCCATGCACTTCCGTGTAAAATCACGCATCTGGTGCGAAATATGGGAAGTTTGTACTAAGTGATTAACCCTAGAGACTGAGCAAAACTCCACAGTTCCCCGTCCGAGATCTGCCTGCCATGGCTGCCGTAACCGCTGTTTTGCACGGGAAAACCGCGCAATTGAAGGTTTTCTTACTAAAGTAACATTCGCCGGCCCGATTTGGCCGCGTGAATGCAAAATGAGACAAATGAAACCTGAATCCAGATCTGAGGAGGGCCGAGTTTCCGCGCCAGTTGCCGGGTTTCGGGCGTCGGACAGGTGCAATGTTTATGGATGAGAAATTCAACCAACTGGCACCAAGGGAACGGCAAATCATCGATCTGCTGCTCCAGGGCTGTGACAACGCGGAGATCGCTCGCGACCTGAACATGGCCGAGCGCACCGTCAAAGCATACTTCAACCGCCTCTTTCTGCATTTCGGAATCAAGGGCGGCATCAAGCGGGTTAAGCTCGCAACTTTACTTTATCGGAGGCAATTATGGATGGAAACACACCAACCCCCCGCCGACCCAACGAACGCGAACAACTCATCATTCAGCGCGTAGCCGAGGGCTGCAAGAACCGGGAGATCGCCGATTCGATCGGAACCACCGAGCACGTTGTGAAAAATTATTTGCGCCTGATCTACGACAAACTGGGATTGTGGAACCGAGTCGAACTGGCCCTGTGGTACGAAGCGCGTCAGCACGAACTGGTTTATCACGCCTAAGTTCGTCGGAACTAAGTTCGTCGGAACTACTTTCATCAGCCCCGCTAACCGGCGGAGCGCCCCATCCTTGCGCATCCCCAACGCAAGGGTGGGATTCGTTTTTTGTGCCCCGCACGGTGTTGCACTTGATTTTGGGTGGCGCAGCGATTCATCGCAGGCGGGTGGGCCACTTAACGGCGAAGTATAACGCGCGTTTGTCTCTTAACATTGCCCGAAATAACTGGGGGTGCGCCACTTCTCGCGCTTTTCGAGAAGTGGCCCGCCGAACCGCCGACACCGTTCGACTCCCCTCTTACGCCGCTGGAGGTCGGATCTTCATCTTCAGCACCTCCCACTCATTCACCCTCACCAGACCGACCTCGCCCAGGAAGTAGGCGCGGAAACTGCTCCAGCGCCAGAGTTCCGGGGAGGCCACCAGACCGCGCTTCACCGGATTCCGATGCATGTAGCGCAGTTTCTCGATGTGTTTGTGCTCGGTCCATACGTTGAAGTCGTAGAATCGCTTCTGCCAGACGTGTTGCGCGGTATCGGGGTGACCCACTTCTCGCGCTTTTCGAGAGGCGGGATCGTGGGCCACCCCGAGCCGTTGTGCCTCCGTGATTACGCGGCGCGCAAAACCGAGTTTGAGAGCTTGCATGACCGTCGAGGGAGTCTTCTCCTGCGGTTCGCCAATCAGCAGGTGAACGTGCTCGGGCATGACCACGTAGCCGACGACGACGAACTGATACCGCCTACGCATCTGCTCCAGCACAGTCAGAAACAGGTCACGGTGGCGCGGTGTGCCGAGCAATGGCTGCCTGTGATAACAACTGCAAGTGATGAAATGTAAGTCTCCAGCGCCGTAGTAGCGTTTTAGATTGCGCCACATGGCCACAGAGTAATGGCGCAAAGAGGTTGGCGCGGTGACGGCGCACACCGTCCAATGGTGATGAAAGACTCTGCCCGGAAATCGCGGTGGGGGCCACTTCTCGAAAAGCGCGAGAAGTGGCGCACCCACCTTTGATTCGGTTGACCTTCAGAAAAAAGCCCGCGTTATGCTCCGGGCATGATGTGGGCGGGTGGGCCACTTATCAGGAAAGTGTAACGCAGGTCTGTTTTTGAACATTGACCGAAATAACTGGGGGTGCGCCACTTCTCGCGCTTTTCGAGAAGTGGCCTGGCGAACAGCCGGCGCAGTTCGACTCCCCTTTACGCGCCCGGAGATCGGATCTTCATCTTAAGCAGGGGGGTGGCCCATTCTAAATTTCGCGTTCTCTGCGAAATTTAGAGTGGGGAGGTTGGAGACTGAACCATTATGCGACAGGCTGTGAGCGGCGGAACTGCCCCACTCAAGCCAAAACCAGGGTTGAGTGGGCCACCCGCCCGCCCGCGCTCCCGTATTTTTTGAGTCCAACATTTCAAGCTGATTTCGTGTTTGGAAGCGGCTCATCGAAGGTCGCACTTTTAGCCTTTACCATCCGCCCAGAATAGAGGGTTTGCCAGTCTTCTATTGACATAGCTTTTCGAATCTGGCCGACTGGTTAACTTGATATTGGGCTGGATTCAAGCTTTCTTTCCTCGCGAAAGTGATCACGCCAGTCGTTACGCAAAGTAACGACGACGCTCGCATCAAGTCCCCGTGAATTACAGGCCCACTCATTCCAGTTCGCCATGCTCTCAGCCCAGACGGGATCGGTCTCTTCTGTTTCGCCGAGCAGATACCCGACCGTTACGTGCAGAATTATGCTCATCCTTTTTAGTAGCTGTGCACTCGGGTTCGAAACGGCTAAGGACTCATTGAGGAGGGCGTTTACGTATCGTATGTTGACGCCGAGTCGTCTTGAAAAGGTCAAATTATTGCCGCATCGATCCTTGATCAGCGTGGACAGGCGCATGCGAAAGTCGTCTGCCTTTTTTCGATAAAGCGCACGCTGTTCGAAAACTTTAATCCGCACTTCATTTAGCGCATCGATGAGCTTGCCCTTCGAGTACTGCACTCCCGTGCCCGGATCGACGGTGTACTCAATATCAACTGCGTCGAGAAATGAGCCGCCCATCATTCTGGAAGTGCCGCTTGGGACAAACCGAACCGCGGGCAGACCCGCTTGGGTGACGATCTCGTTTTCTTGACCGACGCCAAAGCTAGGGAATGCACAGATCAGGATGACGAAATCGAAGCTGGACGCCTGTGAACGATCAGTCAAATATACTTGCGCGGGCGTGAAGGTTTTGTGTTTTTCGGGATGGGTGTGATCACCCGGCCAGTAGATATCAAACTTCGGCTCGGGGAAGGAATCGGAGCACACAAAATCTCTGACCTGATCTACAAAACTGTAGAGGAACTGTTCAGACTGTTTGTCTTTTACGACTGCGGTGAGGGGCGATGCGAGATATCCAGTAATGCGTTGAGGCATCGACTCAGTCTCGCCAATGATCTTGTCCAAATCGAGCCCCAAGCCTTGGAACAGCTTTCGCAATGTCTCTTCGGACGGCTCATATCGGTCGTCCCCGGAGGAGACAAGATGCGCGAGATCGTGGACTGAGCAACGCCGGATCTGTTGTGTAAATGCTGCTGGTTGAAGCCTCGGCTATCCATGGCCGGTTGCAAGCTCGCGACTGCGTAAGCCCGTTGTTCCTTCGAGAGTGGGTTCATGAAGCCCTCCGTAGCGATGCATCCTAAGCGGGAATGCCTGGCCCGCGCCAGCGAAAGTTAAGGAATAATATGCTCTCCGACCCTATTGGATACAAGGAACTTATACCTACGGTATCCCTTCGCATCCTCGCGTCGCTGCATTAATCTCCTGTTTGGAAGGACAGCCCCAATGATAGAGGTTAATACCAGATTTGGTCGTTTCAAAATTCATCGCCCAACGCCGCTTGAAGTAATTTGTTTGCTGTGTCTGCTGATGGCAATAATCTCGCGTGGCGGGGTAGGCTGTAATGACCAATCGCGACGATCGCCTCCACGGCCGGGTGACGCAGGTCTCGCGGTTTTTCGAGACGTGGGATGCCGCGGAGGACTCCCGCACAGCAGACAAGACATGCCGCCGGATTCCACCATCGAAGGGAACCCCCGACCGGACGCCCGCCCACCCAATAATGAGTTTTGTAATAATTACAGCGTAACAATTACCCGCTAGTGGCTATTTAACCACACTCGACCCCTAGCGTTATCAATAACTTGGGCGGGCATCTCGGCCAGAAATTCTGACCACTGGTCACTAAAAAGCACCTCCGAGTCCCACACTTTCGCTTTTTGTGCGCTGGCGTCTTGCTCTTGTAGTGTGTACAGAATTATACGTACAACGGCTCCAATCTCATTCCCCTGATCTCTTCCTCTCTTCCATCATGAACTTCCATAGCTCCCGATTGATCGTCGTCTGGTAGCCCCGCCCTTGCTTTTGGAACCACGCCAGTACGTCGGCATCCAGGTTCAACGTGACCCGCTTCTTGGTCGTCCTAAGGAAGCCCGGCCCGTAGCATCTCCGCGGCTCCGGCCCCCACGGACGCTTGCCTTCGTCGCCGGCAGCCCGCAGCCGCCGAACCTCCCGGCGCCTCGTAACCCGTTTCCGCTGTTTCATATAGGGCTAATGTAAATATATATAAATACGTACAATATTACCTGCACAAGTGTTTCACGTGGAACACTTCGTCAAAATGCGCGGGCTACGGTTGCGAAGTCACCGACTTTAAGTAGGCGACGACAGCTTCAGCATCGCCGCGGTCCATGCGAAACTGGGGCATGGGAAGGCGAAGACGTTTGCCGTCGGTCCAGATGCCGGTCGTCAGCAGTTTGATCATGTCGGCATCGTTGGCGGGTGGAGTGCCGCCAATCCGCGGCGCGTTGATCGGCCAATCCACGTCGGGCTTCGCCGGTAGGTAGGGGACGGACGCGCCCTGCAGCCATCGCGTCCGGTCGAGATTTCCATTGCTGTCGCGCGGCGTGTGGCACTGTCCGCAGACGGCCACGTCGTTGACGAGATACTTTCCGCGAGCGACGTCAGCCGCCGCGCTGGCTGCTTTGCTCTGACGCTGCGGGTTATTGTTCGGCGGGTTGTTGTTCTGAGCAAAAGCTGGCGTGACCCTATCCGAGATCAGGCCGAGAGCGATTGCTGTGCCAACCGAAAAGAGAGCCAAATGAGAGACCACACTCCTGCGATGGCGCTCGGTAAAGGGAGATCCTGGGAACATTGATTGTCACCTGCTCAATGATACATTTCGCGACGCTACGCTGGTATCGGGTGGAGGTCGCACGATTCGAGCCGCGAGCCAGCCGGGCCTTCTGCTTTTGAGCGTTTGCTCGAAGTCTCGCAGCTGCACTTTATTCGCAGGCGCTGCGGCCGGCGGGTTCGAAGCGATCCATCTGCGCTTCGCGCTGGCTGGTGAGGCGGCCGTCGGCGGTCTTTCCATACTGCTCTTCTCCTTCGCAGTAGTAGAGAGCGGTGTGCGGATCGACCCAGACCTCGGTGCCCGGGCCTCCCTGAAGATGGATTACGGGTGGGGGAGCCTCGGCGATTCCGATCGCCACGAGCGCCCTTTCCCAGGGACCGAGCGCTGCCGGTCGAGGCGAGCCGGCCGTCGGCCACAAGAGGGCCACCGCAGCGACGAAGACAGCCACCCCTAGATAGATGTCGGCGCGGTGAAAGCGCAGCGTCACACGCAAGTCCGCAAACCGCTGAATCAAGGATCTCGTGGCGCTGGCGCTGGGGTCGGTCGTTGCTTCGGTCGCCTGGTCGGTCGTTGCCTCGATCGTTGCTTCGGTCGGGGATGGATCGTCGCGTGCGGATGACTGAAATCTCCGGATGGCCAGATACGAGTCTTCTGGCGCCAAGGCTTCGGTCGCTGCTGTGGTCCATTCGTTTTCCGCCGCTGCTTGGTCGCGTGCCGATGTGTCGAGCGCTGGATCGTCGAGCGCTGGATCGTTATCGTCAAGCGCTGGATCGTCGAAAGCTGATTTGCGGTGGACTCGATCGTGGATGGTCTCGGTCTTTTCCTGGGCGATGGTTTCCTTGGCAGCCGCCCTTGCAACCGGCAAATCGAGAAGGCCGGAGCTGGCGGGATCGCACACCGAATGAGTGAGCGGCGTGCGCCCGACCGCTCGCGGCGGGACATCCTTCTCTGTAGCTTCGCGAGTCTCCTGAGTACGCTCGGGCCATAAGACCTGCTCCTGGCTCATCAGCCACATCGAGGCCCACTTGCGCTGCATGCGTTCCCCGGGACGAAATTCTTCGAGGCCGCAGCTCTGGCAGAGCGATGAGTCGGTTGGCTTCGGCGCGCCACACTGTTGGCAAACGCTTTTAGCTTCGGGTTCGGGTGGGGCTTCGGGTTTTACCGGTGATGGCTGAGCTTGTCTCAGATGGTCGTTATGTTCCTGAATGGTGAAGGCGGCTGACAGCAACTCCTGAAAGGATTGCGCGTCCAGTGTCAGGTTGGGCCGTTTCGAGGACATTGGCGTCGGCGGGGGAGAACGATAGTCCGGACTGTAGCTATTGTAGTGCAAGTCCGGGCATCTGAAAACGGCTAAAAGAGAGGCGATTGGGGAGGGATTCCCGTTTGGGGATGCCAATGTGGAAGCGGTTCATGAGAACGGCCTGAGAAAGGGCGAAGGGAAGTAGAAGCGTGAAGTGTAAGTATATGGTTTTAACGGGCGTTGTTAGGCAGCGAAGATTTGGCGAATGGGTTGCTTCTATTTACGGCGGGTCGCGACCCCAAGACTTGAACTGAAGGAGCCGACGAAAAGCCAATGATCAACCTCAATGATATCAAGATAACGCCCCGAGACCAGCAGGTACTGCGTCTGCTGGTGCAGGGATGCAGCAACAAAGAAATCGCGAGCCACTTGAACATCAGCCCGCGGACCGTCAAGCAGCACCTGCGCACGCTGTTTCTGCGCGCAGGCATCAAAGAAGGCCGGAAGCGGGTGAAACTCGCCACCGCCATGTTCATCAGGGAGCAGGTGCAAACATGCAACCCCGTGATCGGCTAACCCCGAAAGAAATTCAGGTCGCGACCCTGGTCTGGCAGGGTCTTACTAATAAAGACATTGCCGGCGTGCTCACGACCAGCGAGCAGGTAGTGAAGAACTATCTGCGCACCGCCTTCGACAAACTGGGAGTCTGGACCCGGCTCGAACTCGCACTCTATGTGGCCGGCCACGGGGGAGCGAACTGGCATATGCAACTGGGGAACGGGCTGTTGTCACCGGTGGCAGAGTGGAGCAGAGCCTTGGGCGAGGAAGGCGCTGCCTATGGGGATGCGGAGAGAAACCCAGCTGCGGCGGCCTCCCGAGGGACAAACTAGGAGGTTAGGCATCCGGCGATTCGCACGCCTCGTTGCCGGTGCGAGATCGGCCTGGGGATTGCGGCAGGCAGCGCCGTCCTGCTGCCGCGGTCCTTCGGGGAGGCACGGCGCGAAGCATTCGCGCTGCGAAGCATCCGACCCAAGACTAGCTGGTGAGTTCACGGAAGGCCTCCGAAGCAGCTGGAGTGGAGTTGCCTCCCTGCGATGTTTGGGGACGGAAACAGGTTTCACACTGGCCGCTCTACCCGGCGGTTCCCGCAGGTCGCTTGGTTCGCGGGACTGCCGGTCTAAGTACCATGTTTTCACAGAAATAGCCAACCAACTTCTGCCAGAAGCAGCCGCGCTGAAGGCCGCGCCGACTGCCGCAATCCCGGTTATCAAATTGCTCGGCTACTGCTGTACCTGTTCGTCCGCTTCATAAGTTCGGAGCTTTATAGTTGAGCGCTTCATCGCGTCTGCGTTTCGTTCGTTCATTCAGACCTGGACTGAGGTAGGTATGCTCTACAAGGACATTTTTTGGATGGCCTGCGACTCGACCGAGCAACTGCGGGCCGAATACGGTCCGTTCCACACCCGGGAGCAAGCGGAAGGCGAAGCCCGCAAACTCGGTTTTGGATACCTGCTGCGCTACGAGCACATTCTGGGTCCCGACGAACAGATAGAAGAAGTGCGCTGCATCTTCCTCGAACTGCAGGACGTGCAGACTCCTCCGAGGCCGGGTGTCACCTTTCATACGCGCTGTGCCAGTTGCGGCGAGGCTGCAGCCCACGAGAGATCGTCGCAGGCGGAGGTGTGGGCTGACATCCACGAATTTGAACATACCCGCCACAAAGTCAGACTCTTCGAGCACGCCCGCGGAGAAGGTATGAAGGAGATCGCCGACTGGCGCGGCCACGCCGCCTAAGAAGCTCTCAGCTCTCCGCCTTCAGCTCTCAGCCAAAACAAAACCGCGTAGGGACAGACGCCCTCGTCTATCCAGTCGGGCGAAGCCCGGCAGTTGGACTTCACCGAGTCAGCTTAGCCGCAGCGGCTTCGTCGAGCATCCACAACAGGTTTCCGTCGGATGGTTGCACTCTCTGCGAGGGCAGCGGAGGAATGCTCTTACCCTCGAGAACCTGATGCAGCATGTCGGCCTTGTCCGCGCCACTGGCCAGGAACATGACCTCAGCGGCGCGATTGAGCACTGGGAAAGTGAAGGTGATGCGATGGGTGTTCAACTTCGCAACCCAGTTGGCGACCACCAGGCGCGACTGTTCGTCGAGCGCCAGGGAATCGGGGAACAGGGAAGCGGTGTGGCCATCGGGACCCAGGCCGAGCAGAATCAGGTCAAAGCGCGGGAGTTCGCCGGGCCGAAGCTCGAAGAAGCGGCGGAGCTGGGCCTCATAGTCTGCGGCAGCGGCGGCGGCATCGGGATTTTCCGCCAGCACGCGAAAGACGTTCTCGGCTGGAATCGCAATCTTCGTCAGCAACGATTCCTTCACCATTCGATAATTGCTGTCGGCATCGGTGGGCGGGACATGACGCTCGTCGCCGAAGAATAGGAAGACGCGGTTCCAGGCGAAGTCGGCGTAATCGGCGGCCAGCAGGGAATAGAGAGCTTTTGGAGTCGAGCCCCCGGAGAGCGCCACCGCGAATCGTCCCTGGCCCCCGATGGCGGCGCGGGCCGCGCGCACAAATTCTTCGGCGGCGGTGTGAAAAAGATCGGCCGCAGTGGCGAGGACTTCAATGGTTCGAGTCGAGGGCATAGGAAATTGGTAATTTGCGATTTGTAATTTGTAATTTAGTACTCTGGTAAATCTGTAACCTGAGTTTGGGTTTGCTGGAGCAAACCTCAAGATCTCCAAACCACAAAATTACCAATTACAAATTACCAATTGCCCAATCATTTCTCGAAATTTCTCCAGCGCCGGCCATCGCGTTCCATCAACTCGTCGGACTCTTTCGGTCCCCAGCTTCCGGCGGGATAGTTGGGGAAATTACGCGGAGGCAGCGCTTTCCACACATCGAGTACGGGATTGACAATGCTCCAACCGGCCTCGACCATGTCAGCACGCTGGAACAGGGTGGCGTCTCCGGTCATGCAGTCATGGAGCAGGCGTTCATAGCCGGTCGAAGGCGTGAGTCCGAAATAGTCGGCGTAAGCGAAATCCATATTCACTTCGCCGAGTTGCATGGCGGGCCCGGGAGTTTTGGCGGCGAAGCGCAGCGAGATGCCTTCTTCCGGCTGGATGTGCAGCACCAGTTGGTTGGGCATCATGTTTTCGACCTGGGTTTCGCGGAACAGCATGAAGGGCGCGCGGCGGAACTGAATCACGACATGCGTATTGCGGCCGGGCAGCCGCTTGCCGGTGCGCAGATAGAAGGGAACTCCCGCCCAGCGCCAGTTGTCGATCAAGAGGCGCATGGCGACGAAGGTTTCGGTGCGCGAATCCGGGGGCACGCCAACTTCGAAGCGGTAGGCGGGCACGGGCTGGTCGTCCATGACGCCTTCTCCGTATTGCCCGCGAACGGTTTTGCTGAGCACATCCTCGTTACTGTAGGGCTGAATGGCATGCAGGATTTTGGCCTGCTCGTCGCGCACCGCATTGGCCCCGAACGAAATCGGCGGTTCCATCGCGGTCAGACTGATGAGCTGCATGATGTGGTTGGGAACCATGTCGCGCAAGGCGCCAGCGCCATCGTAGTAGCCGCCGCGTTTCTCGACGCCGACGGTTTCGGCGACTGAAATCTGCACGTGGTCGATGTAACGGCGATTCCAGATCGGCTCGAAAATCCCATTCGCGAAACGGAGCGCCAAAATGTTCTGCACCGTTTCTTTTCCCAGGTAGTGATCGATGCGGTAGATCTGGCATTCCGAAGCAAATTTCAACAGCTGCTGGTTCAAAGCCTTGGCGGAATCCAAGTCGCGGCCGAAAGGTTTTTCGATAATCACGCGCCGCCAATGGCTATTCTCTTCGGTCATCAGGCCGGCTTTCGCGACCCGCTCGACGACGTCGCCGAAGAAGTTGGGCGCGGTGGCGAGATAAAAGAAATAGTTGCTGTGCGAGTTGTGTTCCTGGTTGACCTTGGCCAGCGTTTCTTTCAGCTTGTCGTAGGTAGCGGGGTCGTCGAAATTTCCGCTGACGTAACTTATGCGGCGGACAAACCATTCCCACAAATCGGCGTCGACGGCGGCAGTGGCGAATCGTTTGAAGTCTTCGCTGACCTTCTTCCGCGCGTCGTCGTTGCTCATGGGAGTGCGGCCCACGCCGATCACCGCGAACTCGCGCGAGAGCAATTCCTGGCTGGCGAGATTGTAAAGAGCGGGAATCAGCTTCCGGCGCGTCAGGTCGCCGGTAAAGCCGAAGATCACCATGACACACGGATCTCCAGTACGCCCCACCCGTGGCTTGATCGTTGCTGGCAGAACCTCTGTTTGAGCCATCGTTTCCTCTCGATCGTGAGCTGCGAGCTTCGAGCTACGGGCTTCGAGCAACCAGAATCCGTTTGCTCGTGGCTCGAAGCTCGTAGCTCGCGGCACCTCGTTACTTCGTTTTCACCCGTGCTTTGAGTTCAACGTGCCCGCCAAACTTCTGTCGCATGGCGGATAGCATCTTCTCCGCGAAGCTATGATCCTGCCGCGAGCGGAAGCGGGTGTACAGGGCCGCCGTCAGGACTTCCGCCGGAACCGCCTCCTCGATCGCCGCCTGGATTGTCCAGCGCCCCTCGCCGGAATCCTGCACGAACCCGCTGTACTCGGCGAGCGTGGGATTTTCCAGCAGCGCCATCGCCGTCAGGTCCAGCAACCATGAACTTACCACGCTGCCGCGCCGCCAGACCTCGGCAATATCTGGCAGGTTGAGATCGTAGCGAATATCTTCGGGAAGGTCTTTGCTGGTCGCGTTCTTGAAAATGTCGAAGCCCTCCGCGTAGGCCTGCATCATCCCGTATTCGATGCCGTTGTGGACCATCTTGACGAAATGTCCGGAGCCGGAGGGACCGCAGTGGATGTAGCCGTCTTCGGCAGTAGAGGCGGAAGCACCAGCGGCAGTCCCAGTCGGTTTTTCGCGTCCCGGAGTGCGCGGAATGTCGCCGCGTCCGGGCGCCAGCGTTTTGAAGATCGGGTCGAGGCGCTGGACGGCCTCTTTCGGGCCACCGATCATCATGCAGTATCCGCGCTCGAGTCCCCAGACGCCGCCGCTCGTG
>CAWCRQ010000132.1:0-13257 GCA_963797885.1 uncultured Acidobacteriaceae bacterium
TTGCGGATCGCGAGATAGAGCGGCGGGCTGCGAGCTTCGGGCCGCGAGCTGCGACACTCTGTTTTCCTCGCTTCTCCTCGGTTCTCCACAAGCCGCCGCTAGTCTCCACAGGATGTGCACAGAAAGGAAACGGTTTCGAGTTGCGGCGCAGGCGGGTTCGGGTGCAGAGTTCTAGGTAGGTTTTAAGTAGAGTTCTAAGTAAGGATTAATTACGCAAACATGAAAACCGCAGCAGAAGTTTGCCCGCTGTGTGCGGGCTCAGGATGGAAGCCGGTTCCGGGAACGCCAGACGGCGGTGTCACGCGCTGCGATTGCCAACTGCGGGCACGCGGCGGCGCCCTGATCGCGGCGGCGCGGATTCCGAAGAGATATGAGCATTGTGAGCTCTCGAACTTCGACTCTGAGGGACAGTTCTCGCATCTTGCGCACGCCCACTTCGCGGCGGAGCAGTTCGTGAAAGAGTATCCGGTGGACGACAAGACCGGCCTATTGCTGATCGGCAACGCAGGATCGGGAAAGACTCACCTAGCGGTCGGCATCGCGAAGGCATTGATCCGCCAGAAGGGGATCGAGTGCGTTTTCTACGACTATGCGGACCTGCTGAAGCAGATCCAGGAATCGTATAACCCCTCCGTACAAACCACCGAACTGGGTTTACTCCGACCAGTATTTGAAACGGAAGTGCTGGTATTGGACGACCTGGGATCGGTAAGGCCTACTGACTGGCGGTGGGATACCGTGCGTTTGATCCTGAACACCCGCTACAACGATAGCCGGACCACAATCATCACCACCAACTTCCCGAACAAACCACCCGCATCGCTTGTTGACAGACGAACCGCGAAGGCTAAAGACCCGAATGCAACTAAGCACGCAGATGATTTTAGCGAGCAAGAGCCAGCGGACTGGGCGAAGTACACTCTCGGCGATCGTATTGGCGAGCCCATGCGTTCCCGTCTTCACCAGATGTGCCGGATTGTGGAGATGAAGGGTGATGACTACCGCAAGAAATTCCGCAGGGCGAGCTTCTGATGATTCGATACTACCCCACGCACTACAATCACAAGCGTGCTGACCGAACGCATCGAGTTCCATCCGGAAGCTGACGCCGAGGTCTTCTCTGCCGTAGCCGCCGCTCCCGCCGTGTTTCTCTTGCGCGGCGAGGATGCGCACTCCGAGCCCTACGTCAGCAAAACCGCGAACCTGCGCCGCCGTTTGCAGCGTTTGCTTTCCGCCCCGGAAGAGCGAACCAAACGCCTCAACCTGCGCGATCGCGTTCGCTGGATCGAGTACACGCTGACCGGCTCCGATTTCGAATCGGGATTCGTCCTCTATCAAGTCCTGCGCTCCGCCTTTCCCAAAACCTACTCGAATCGCCTGCGGCTCCGCTTCGCACCGCTCGTCAAACTGCATCTGGAAAACGAATTTCCGCGCGCTTCGATCGCGACACGGCTGGGACGAATTTCCGGCAGGAATCTCTACTACGGGCCGTTTGCTTCGCGGGTGGCGGCGGAAAAGTTTATGAACGACGCGCTCGACTTTTTCAAAATGCGGCGCTGCGTGGAAGACCTCCATCCCGACCCGAAATTTCCCGGCTGCGTTTATTCCGAAATGAAGATGTGTTTGGCGCCCTGCTTTCGCGGCTGCACCGATGACGAATACCGCGCCGAAGTGGTGCGGGTCGAGGATTTTCTGGACTCGCGCGGCGAATCGCTAAAGCGGCAGATGGCGGAGGAGCGCGATAGCGCCTCGGCGAAAATGGAATTCGAGACGGCCGCGGCCATTCATGCCCGGCTCGACAAACTCACTCCCGTGCTGCAGCAACTGCCGGAGTTCGTCCGCCGGATTGACCAGTTGCACGCCGTGATAGTGCAGAAGTGCGCGCAGAAATACGTGCAGAAGTCCCACCAACCGGAGAGCGTCGCCTTGTTTAGGGTCGACGCGGGCGCGCTCGCTGGGCCGCTCGAATTTCCGATTTCGGACACGGAGCACGCCAAGTCACAATCAATGGAGGCGCGCATACAGGCTGCGCTGGCAGCATTCCCCGCGTCTAAGCCAGGCAGCGCGATCGAGCGTATGGAGCACCTGGCGATCCTGAAGCGCTGGTGCTATCGCGGGACCCGCGCGGGCGAAATTTTCTTTGCCGATGCCAGGGGAGAGCTGCCCATGCGGCGCCTGGTGCGGGGAATCGGACGCGTATACAAGGGCGAAGCGCCAGAAAGCGAAATGCACCCGAGGCCGGCGGAATGACGCTCGACCTTCTCAATTGAGCTTCCGCCCTCGTAAAATGGCATCACTATGAGGAAAAAGACCAGAACATCGACCAAGTCTAAATCGAACAAAAAAGCCGCAGCGCGATCGAACAAAAAAGCCGCAGTGCGACCTGCACATCTCGATCAACCTCTTCGCGACCACCTGCTCTACTTGCTGAAAGGCGGTGGGGCGCACGCCAACTTCGACGATGCCATCGGCGATTGGCCCGTGCAACTCGCCGGAGTCAAAGTCGCGAACTTCCCTCACACCGCATGGATGCTGCTCGAGCACATGCGCCTCGGCCAGTGGGACATCGTGGAGTTCAGCCGCAATTCGAAGCACGTTTCCCCGAAATGGCCCGAAGGATATTGGCCTGCCTCGGAAGCTCCCGCGGACGAGAAAGCATGGAGCGCGAGTATGGCTGCGTTCAGGAAGGACTTGCGGACGATGGAACAGCTTGTCTCGGACCGGAAAGTCGATCTCTATGCCCGGATTCCCTGGGGCGATGGGCAAACGATTTTGCGCGAGGCACTGCTCGTGGCCGACCACAATGCCTATCACCTCGGACAACTGGTGATGCTGAGGAAGAGCATAGGAATCTGAGCCAGCGAATCAAGCTGGAACACCGCCGAGACGCAGAGAAGCGCCGAGAGATTCTTGAGTCAAATTCAGAACCGAGGGGAGCCTGTTTTTCTTTCCAAAAATCCTCACCTTGGTTTTTCAAGAACCCAAAAAAGGTTTTCTCGGCGCTCTCGGCGTCTCGGCGGTGAAAAGATGTTTCACGCCGGAATCGCCGCCCAGTCCGGCGTGCGCGGCGGCCTCTTCCTGAACACGACCCGTATCTCCTCCCGCCAGTGTTCGTCAATTCCCAGCACTTCCCAATCGATCTCCGGCGACAGATAGCGCAGGATCGTGTCGGTTGTAGGATGCACGTGCAGAGCGGGCGCGACCAGCATCAGTAGAGGCTTCTGCGGCGAGATCTCGCATCCGGGAAAATAACCGAATTGCGCAAACTCGCCGCGGCTCTGGTGCCAGGCGACGCGCGACCAGTAATCCACGCCTTGCAGCGGTAGATGGATATCCTCGTCAGCTTTGAGTTCGATGACGGCCAGTCGCGCCTCGCGGGTTACGGCCAGGATGTCAATCATCGCTCGATCCGCAGCGGCGAACGCGGGCACCTGGGAATACACCGGTTCCGGCCGCAGCCGCCCGTCGAGCGCCGCGATGTTCCGGGCGACCAGCGATTCCAGCCAGCGCTCGGGATGCATGCGCCACAACGCGTGGTTCTTGGGACCGTCCTTATGACGGACGGCCGCCGCCAGCCGCACCAGATCGGCAAACTGCGCTTCGTTCTCCGAGTCGAGAACGCGCTCTTCCGGCCCCACCCCGAACGCGATTTCCTCGCTGCTCTGGAAGTTTCGCGGATCATGGGCAATCCGCGCCTGGGCGAGTTCGAGGCCATGCCGCCGGAATGAAATCAGCGCAGGCGAGAGCACCGCGACTTCCGATTGCGGCAGAATGGCGCGAATGCGCGCGATGGAATCCGCAAAGCGTTCGCGCGCCAAGCCTTCATCGATCGCATGCACCAACCGGGTTGCCAGATTGCCGCGATCGCCGATATCCACTGTCGCGCAGGCATCCTCCGGCTGGTCGAATTCGTACAAATGCCACTTCGCCGCCGTAGGATGGAGATGCGCCATGCGCTGCCGGGTAAGAGTAGCCATGCCCTTCGGCACAACCATCGCCAGGCCTTCGACTACGCGGCGTTCCTGCTGCGCCAGACGGCACGCCTCGAGCCAAAGAATTCCGCAAGTCAGCGCGCCATCGACGCTCGATTGCGTTTCCTGGTCGTTCACTCCCACGATGGCGAGGGCCCGCTGTCCCTGGCGCAGCAAGCCACGCAGGTAGGCCGGACCGAAGGAGTGTTTGAGGTCCATGCCGGTGGTGAGCCGGACCACGGTCCAGCCGGGAAAATTCCTCTCCAGCGCCCGGCGCAGGCGAGGCTCGTAGGCGCCGCGCGCCGCCCGTCGCGCAGCCAGCGAGCGCTGATCGCGGTCGCGGCAGAAGTCCAGCCGGGTGGGGCGATTCTGCCCCATGCGCTGCACCAGCAACCGGAGCGTCGTGGCCTTCACTTCTGCATCCAGCACGCGCCGCACGAAATTCCGCTCGCTCGACCACAGATGCAGCAGGCATTTGTTGTACTCGCCAGAAATCGAATACTTCGAGTCCGCCAGATCGAATGCGATGACGCCATCTTCCACCACCACCGCGGCGCGTGCTCCGTCGAGGAAGTCAGCGAGCATTTGGCTGAGCGAGTCTGGTGTCATGGAGTCGATTCTTTACCGCGCGAGGGATGAAGTCAGCGATCGTTCGGGCGTGAAATCGGGCCGTGCAGATCGCCGGATTCTTTTTGCCGTGTTTACTTTCTAGGTATTAATGCGTGTTTACTACCACCCCCCTCCCCCCTGATCTTCTGGAATCATGGGGTTAGGCTGTGGACAACTTTCAAAATCTAGAGGGGAAAGGACTTATATGGAAAATATTCCGGAATAAGGAGTTAGCGCGATCTTGCGCTCAATTCTACTAAAATTGGAAGTTTCGGCGGCTTTTTGACGCCCGCTCCTTGGCCCAAATTTATTTATCAAAGAGTAACTCGTCCATGGGCTTGGCAGCTTTGAGGGGCCGTCTCCTGGGAGGCGGATAGACCTCGGCCCTGGCACACAGGTCGAGCGCCATTGTCGCCGGCGGGCGGCTCGATGTCTGTGATGGTGCACACCAGACATTTGTGATGAAAAATGTTGAAGTCAGATTGCGGTCGTCGGTGAAAAATCCCAAGCAATGGCGGACGTGGAATCTCACCCTTCAAGAAGCGAAGGGTGCGGCAACCGCGAAATTGTTTGGTTTTGATCGGCGTATATCAGCCTAGCTTGTGTCATTCTAGTAATGCGTCAATTTTCGAGTTGCCGACGATTCGCTGAGTGACCGCCCGATTCTGAGGTTGTGAGTGCTATCGCGATCTTACGCCAACAACCCGATGCTCCTGTCCATACGCCGCCCTCGTTAGGTCAACAGTTGGGTCAAATATTCAACGCCGAGTTTTTGCTCCTTTATGCACAAGATGGGTCGATTCTGGCCGTGCCAGTGCGGATGGCAAACCGCATGGAGTGCTCCGATAGAAAAATCGTTTCACAATGCCGCGAACGGGCCAAATGGGTATACACTGAGTGTCGTTTTCGAGGTCAAAAAGGAAATTCCGGTTACAGGAGACCCTCCCATGAAAAGCGTGAAACTCACCGTTTTGGCGATAGTCGCCATCTCCTCACTCCTCGTGCTACCGGCTTGGAGCCAAGGCGGAAACCCGCCAGCCAGCACCAAGGAAAGTGGGGCAACTTCAGGCCACGGCATGACTCCTGTAGAGCAATCTGGCAAAAGCAGCGGCGGGAATGTCGAGCAGCAAATCGCGGCGCTGACAGATGAGTTGAATCAAGCGTTCGGCAAAGCAGACATTGGCTGGCTGGAGAAGCATTTCGCCGATGAATTCACCGCAATTCACAGCAACGGCAAGCTGGTGAACAAGGCGCAGGAGATCGACAACGTCAAGACCGGCAATCTAAAGTGGGCAACTGTTGACGTACACGACCAGAAGATTAATGTCATTGGAGACACGGCGGTTGTCGTCAGGCTGGCTTCTTCGACAGGGACGGTCGGCGGGAACCCATATAGCGGCGACTTCCGAACTACTGCGGTATGGGTGAAGCATAAGGGAAACTGGAAGATGGTCGCGTTCCAGTCAACACGAGTACCGACGAGCCAGTAAACCTGCCATCGGTGCACTGGCTCATCTCCAGATCGGGCCGTGCTTACGCGATGGCAGGTGATACCGCGAAAGGGAAGGCCGCGCCCCTTCAAAACAAAGTCAGAACCAGAGTTTTTCCGCAGCCTGCAAAAGCCATACCCTTCCAGGAAACCCGAGGCACCGAGGGAATTCCCTGAGACGTGTCTTGGATGAGCACGGGGGGTAGGGGTCCTTCGACTCCGCAGGAACCTCACTTCGTGAAGTTCCTGCTGCGCTCAGGATGACAGATTGTTGGGAGGGTCGACGATTACTCGAAGCTCGTGGCTCGCAGCTCGAAGCTGTAGTGTTCCGCTCATGGGATAATGCAGAAGCCGCACGAGTCGTTTGCAAAACCCTGCGCATCAAAATATGGTGACTGCCATCCAACAACGCTTCTTCTTCGCGCACTACGGGCTTACAAACCACGATCTTGAGACTTATCTGGCCGCGGCGCTTTCGGCGGGCGGCGACTATGCCGACCTTTATTTCGAATACCTGACTTCGACCTCGCTGATGGTGGATGAGTCGCTGGTGAAGTCCGCCTCGCAGGGAATTTCGGCGGGGTGCGGCGTGCGCGTCGTTTCCGGAGAGCGCACCGGATATGCCTACACCGACGATCTATCTCCGCAGCGGATTCTTCATGCCGCCCGAACCGCGGCGCTGATCGCGAGCGCGCCGGCCAAGACAACGGTCGCCGGATTCCAGCAGAAGCCGGCCCGCAGCTTGTATCCCGTAGCGTTGCCTTCGGTGGACGCGGACATTACCGCCAAGGTTGAACTGCTGATGCGCGCCGATAAAACCGCGCGTGGATACGACCCGCGCATCAAGGAAGTGCGCGCCAGCTATGCCGACGAACTGCGGACCATCCTGGTGGTCGGCTCCGACGGCACGTTTGCGGAAGACTCGCAGCCACTGGCGCGCGTGAATGTTTCTTGCATCGCGAAGACCGACGCAAGTTCGGGCCGCGAGTCGTCGGGACGTGGAACATCGGGCGGCGGCGGGCGGGTTGCGCTCGACTTCTTTTTCGGCGACAAGACTCCCGAGTTCTTTGCCAAAGAGGCCGCGCGCCAGGCCATTCTGCAACTCGATGCGCGCGAAGCTCCCGCCGGAGACATGGAAGTCGTGCTCGGTCCGGGATGGCCCGGCGTTCTGCTGCACGAGGCCGTTGGTCACGGGTTGGAGGCCGATTTCAATCGCAAGAAGACGTCGGCATTCGCCGGCCTGATCGGCAAACGAGTGGCCAGCGAGAAGTGCACCGTGGTCGACAACGGCACGATGCCGTGGCGCCGTGGCTCCTTGAACGTGGACGACGAAGGCCAGCCCACGCAGGAAACCGTGCTAATCGAGAACGGAATTCTGAAGGGATATCTAAGCGACAAACTTTCGTCGAAGCTGATGGGCCTGGCCGATACGGGCAACGGACGCCGCGAGAGTTATGAACATATTCCGATGCCGCGCATGACGAACACTTACATGCTCGCCGGGCAAGACGATCCCGGAGACATTATTCGATCGGTGAAGAATGGCGTATACGCGGTGAACTTCGGCGGCGGACAAGTCGACATCACGAATGGGAAATTCGTTTTCTCGGCGTCGGAAGCATATCTCATCGAAAACGGACAGGTCACCGCCCCAATCAAGGGCGCAACCTTGATTGGCAATGGTCCCGATGTGCTGACGCGGGTTTCGATGGTCGGCAATGATTTGAAACTCGATGAAGGAGTCGGCACCTGCGGCAAAGATGGACAGGCCGTTCCCGTCGGCGTCGGCATTCCGACGATTAAGATCGATCGTCTGACCGTCGGCGGAACTGCGAAGCGGGAAACCGGCGGATTCATGCAGTGAGAGAGATTGCAGAGGTCAGAGGTTAGATTGCAGAGGTAGGGCTGAGGATTTTCACCTCTGCAATCTAACCTCTTACCTCTGCAATTATCTGACCTCTGCAATATTTTCAAAATGACGACAACCCTGGAAACCACCGAAGTAAAACGCGCCCTCGATCTCAAAGAATTAGCCACCGACGTCGTCCGCCGCGCCACAGACGGCGGCGCAACTGTGGCCGAGTGTGTGGTCCGCGAAGGCGACGAATTTTCCACCGTGGTGCGCCTCGGCCAGGTAGAAACGCTGAAAGAGTCCGGCTCGCGCGCCATCGGCGTGCGCGTCTTCTTCGGACAGCGCGCGGCCAGCACCTACTCCAGCGATTTTTCCGCTGAAGGCATCGAGCGCATGTTGACGTCGGCGCTCGAACTGGCGAAGATCTGTTCCGAAGATCCGCACGCCGGAATTCCCGAAGCCGCCAAGCTCGGATCGCTTCCGGGCGACCTCGATCTTTATCACGAAGACGTTTACTCCTTGCCCGGCGCCGAGCGCATTGAGTACGCACGCCGCGCGGAAAAGGCCGCGCTCGACGCCGATCCGCGCATCAAGAACTCCGAAGGCGGATCGTTCGACGCCGCCACCGGCAGAAAAGTGCTGGCGAATTCCCACGGCTTTGTCGGCGAGTACCGGCGGTCGTATTGTTCGGTCGCGGTGGTGCCCATCGCGCAAGACGCGAACGGTGGCATGCAGCGCGATTACTGGTATTCAGTGGCGCGCAGCCTGGCAAAACTCGACTCGGCGGAGAAGGTAGGAAAAGAAGCGGCGCGCCGCACCCTGCGGCGCCTCGGCGCGCGCAAGGTGAAGACCGCGCATGTGCCAGTGGTGCTTGATCCGATGGTCGCCAGATCCATGCTCGAACATATTTTCGAAGGCGTGAATGGCGACTCGGTCTATCGCGGAGCATCATTTCTTGCGGGCAAACTCGGCGAGAAAATTGCCGGAGTAAACGTCACCGTCATCGACGACGGCACCATGCCCGGCGGCTTCGGCACCTCGCCCTTCGACGGCGAAGGCATTCCCACGCGCCGCACGGTAGTGATTGAAAACGGAATTCTGAAATCTTATTTGCTTAACACCTACACCGCCAAGAAACTGGGACTGGAGACCACAGCCAACGCTTCTCGCGGACTCGCCGGAACGCCGGGGATCGGGCCGGGGAATTATTTTCTCGAACCGGGAACGAAGACGGCGACCCAGATAATCGCGGAAATCAAAGACGGCCTCTATGTAACCGAGTTTCTCGGCCACGGCGCCAACCTGGTTACCGGCGACTACTCTCGTGGAGCCTCCGGTATGTGGATCGTCAACGGCGAACTGGCCTATCCTGTCGAAGAGATCACGGTAGCCGGCAATCTCAAAGAGATGTTCTGCAATATTTCTGAGATAGGCACCGACCTGGAGTTTCGCGGCAGCGTAGCCTCGCCGACCATCCGCATCGATGGACTCACCGTAGGCGGAGAGTGAAACCAGAGGTCAGAGGTTAGAGGTCAGATTGAAGAGGTGAACAACTCCGGCGCAAAACGGCACTGTAAGCCCTAGAGCTCTTACCTCTGCAATCTGACCTCTGACCTCTGCAATTTGGACGAATTAACCTGTTTTTAACATTTGCCGTATAATTCGTCTTTAACATTTCTGCCATGCGCGATCAGCCGTTGCAAATCGAAGATCTTCCCGGGTCGCGGGAGGGAATCCGCATCCTGCGTCTTTCTGGACCCCTGACACTTCTCAATCTCTTCGGCTTTCAATCCAAGTTGCGCGCCGACACGTCGCGCGCGCTCATCCTGGACTTCACGGATGTCCCACTGGCGGATTCGTCGGGGATTGGAGCGCTGGTCGGCGCCTATGTGGTGCGACAAAAAGATGGACGCAGTCTGGGATTGGTGGGCGTGAATCAGCGGATCCACCACGCTCTCGAAGTCACTCGGGTGGAAAACTTCTTTCGTTTTTACGGGACGGTCGCCGAAGCCGAGCAGGCCAGTAATCCAGCGCAGTAATTCAGCGCACTAATCCAGTGTCCGCGCCAAAAAGAAAAGCGGCCCGCTCCGGCCGCCTTCTTTTTCCGAATTTTGGTGTGGCCTAGACGCCTTTGACGTTCTCTGCCTGCCAGCCCTTGGGGCCTTTCACGACGTCGAACTGAACTTGTTGACCTTCCTGCAGGCTGCGAAACCCGTTTGCCTGGATGGCGGAGAAGTGAACGAAAACGTCCTCACCATTCTGGCGGCTGATAAAACCATAGCCCTTGGCATCGTTAAACCACTTTACTGTTCCTGTTTCCATGATGTTGCTGTGTTCCTTTTGGGTTGAAGTGTGCGCTGGAACTCGCGGGATATTGCAGACAGATCACGCTCAGGCAGGTCACGCTTTAGAGCAGGGTGCTGCTGAACAGCCGTAAAGTCAGACGCACCTAAATTGTACATATTCGGGGGTAAATGGCTAGAAGATTCTGTGCTTACTCCGGTAACCCGTATCCTTGCTCTCCGCCGGCAGACCTCGTCTATACAGCGTTCCCGGTAGGAAGACATTGCCCTCGAACCTCCCCGAAATTCCCGCTTCTCCCTTCCTGAATTTTCGCATCAAATTGAAAAATAAGGCCCATCGCCTTTTGGCAGGGTTCTTGCTCTCACCATGGCCGCGGAGGATCTTATGCTGACCATGCATGTCGAAAACCTGAACGACTTGACGGTGATTGAGTGTAAAGGCAGGATCGTAACTAGCGATGCTGTTTTCGAGCTTCGTGACGTTGTGCGAGCCCAGGTAACCGCCCGCATCATTGCGCTCGATCTTTCCGATGTAAAAGCGATTGGCGGTGGCGGCCTGGGGATGCTCGTGGTTCTAGATCGCTGGGCACGCGACAACAATATTCAGTTTAAGCTGTTTAGTCCCTCCCGAGCGGTTTTGGAAGGGCTGGTGCATAACCGCTCAATTCTGGACTTCGAGATTGCGAGCTTCCACGAAATGATGGGCATCCTTTCCCAATCCGATCACAGCTATAGCCTCGCCGCTTGAGCATCTCGCCTCTGCTTGGCGAAGGGTGATGCCCATTTGCAATTTCCCCATTTGCAACTTGGCAGAGCCTCATTCATCATCAAGTTATGCGTATCCGCACGGGGAAGTGGGGCCTGGTCTCCGCCGGAATTCTTCTTTGGGTTGCCTCCTGGGTAACTCCCCCGGTTGTCCAGGCAGGGGATGACATTATCGGGGATGTTCACGCTCAATTGGCCCAGAACGGCTTTTTCGCGGCCGAGTCGGAACTTCGCATCTATAAGGCGCAGCATGGCGTCACACCGGAGTACCTCGAAGCTCTATCGTGGATGGCCCGCGGAGCGGCCGCGACGAAGCAGTGGGACCAAGCCGCTGCCTACGCCAGCGAGACGCGCGTGCTCTCGGAGCAGCAACTAACACAGCAGCTAACGCAGCAACTACCGACGACCAAGCGCAAACTCGACGCCGAACCTCATCTGCCCACCGCCCTCGGCGCCGCTTACGAAGTTCTCGCTCAGGGATTGGCCGAAAAAGGACAGCCTGCGAAAGCCGTCAGCCTGCTGCGCTCGGCTTTGGCGCGCTATGGAAATACATCCATTCGAGCGCGGCTCCAGAAGGACCTCAACCTGCTAACTCTGGTCGGCCAACCCGCGCCGCCCTTGCAAGTAACCCAGTATCTCGGACCGAAGCCGCCGGCTCTGGCGTCGCTGAAAGGTTCGCCAGTTCTTTTGTTTTTCTGGGCGCATTGGTGTGGAGACTGCAAAGCCGAAGTCCCCATTATTGCCCGCTTGCGGCAGGAGTTCGGTCCTCAAGGTCTGGTCGTCATTGGGCCAACACAACTCTACGGTTACGCGGCCCAAGGAGCCGATGCGGGGCCCGACCAGGAGCGGGCATATATCGAATCCGTCCGCACACACCATTACGCCAGTCTGCAGGACATGCCCGTGCCCTTGAGCAAACAGAACTTCAATGCTTACGGAGCGAGCACGACGCCGACTCTGGTCGTCCTGAATCGCACCGGGCAGGTGGCGATGTATCATCCCGGAGCCCTTTCCTATGAAGAACTGCGCTCCGCAGTCGAAAAGGCAGTCGGCCGCTGAATGGCAAGTGTGGGGATGAATGGCCCGTGTGGTGACGGGGCTCTGCCCCGTCCAAGCGGAGCGCAGGGCAACAAGCGGCTGAGCCGCGAGCCTACAGTGCCGCCGCCTGCTCCCGCCGTCGAGCCTGAATCTCGATGTAAACATTGATCAGCGAGACGGCCGCCGGCGTCACGCCCGGAATGCGCGAGGCCTGGCCAAGCGTCTGCGGGACGACCTTTCCCAGCTTCTCCTGCATTTCGCGCGACAACCCGCTGACTGCCAGGTAATCGAACCAGTCCGGAATGCGGCGCTGCTCAGCCTTCTTCAGCCGATCGATAGCGCGCTGCTGCTGGTCGAGGTATCCAGCATACTTAATCTCAGTTTCGACCGACTTAAGCTCGTTGCGGATTTCAGACGAGAGATGAACCGGAGCGGAATCGACCGCAGAAAGATCAACCGCAGAGGGCGCCGAGGCCGCCGAGGAGTTTCTTTCAAAAAACCTGGGCACGAGATCCCGGAGGACCGCCGCCAGTTGCTCGATGGTGATCTCCGGCCGCTTAAGCAGTTGCGCCAAAGGCTGCCCAACAGCGGAAGCCAGATCTTGCTCGCGTAGGGACGGCCGCCCTCGGCCGTCCAAGTCGAGCGCACCGGGGCCCCCGTCAAGCCCGGTGTTGGCTTGACGGGGTGGAGCAGTTCGACCGGTTTCGCCGGCAGCGAAACAAGCTACCGGGATTTGCGACGCCATAACCCCTGTAAGCTTAATCTGCTCCAGCACCGACCGAATCCCCTCCAGCCGTTGCTGTTTCGCCTCAAACTCCGCCCACGCTCCATCCGAGATCAGCCCCACGCGCCGTCCATGCGGAGTGAGTCGCCGGTCGGCGTTGTCGATCCGCAGATGCAAGCGGAACTCCGCCCGCGAAGTAAACATCCGGTAAGGCTCCTTGGTGCCCTTCGAAATCAAATCGTCGATCAGAATGGCCGTGTACGCTTCCGTGCGGTCGAGCACCAGCGGAGGCTCTTTCTTCACCTTCAGCGCTGCGTTAATCCCAGCCATAATCCCCTGGCACGCCGCTTCTTCGTACCCTGATGTCCCGTTGATCTGCCCGGCGAGAAACAGGCCGGCAATCTTTTTCGTTTCCAGCGTGCGCTTGAGTTCCGTGGGATCGATCGAGTCGTACTCAATGGCGTACCCAGGCCGCATCATCTCGGCCCCCTCAAGCCCCGGAATCG
>CAWCRQ010000133.1:0-30320 GCA_963797885.1 uncultured Acidobacteriaceae bacterium
CGCGACGTGTTTTGCTCCGTAAAGTTCGCAGGCATCGAAGCGCTGCCGCTGCGGGCGAACGTTGGCACCAGCAGCCTGCGCCGTCAGGCCCAGTTGAAGGCGGTTCGTCCCGATCTTCAGATTCACCCGCTCCGCGGCAATGTGGATACGCGCCTGCGCAAGCTCGAAATCGGGCGACTACGATGCCATCATTCTCGCCGCCGCCGGGCTCAACCGCCTCGGCAAAACGCAACTGGTCCGCCAGGTGATCCCGGCGGAAGTGATGACCCCCGCCGCCGGGCAAGGCGCCCTGGGAATTGAAATTCGCGACGGCGACACGGCAACCCGGGCGCTCCTGGCCTTTCTTGATGACGCTGCCACCCGCGTCGCCACCACCTGCGAGCGCGCTCTGCTCAACAAACTCGGCGGCGGCTGCCAGGTTCCCATCGGAGCCTTCGCCGAAGTTATGGGAGGCCGCATTCGCCTGAACGCGCTCGTAGCCCATCCCGATGGAAGCAAAGTTCTGCGCGAAACCCGCGAGGGCGACGATCCCGTGCGCTTAGGCGAGGAAGTCGGCGAAACCCTTCTCCGTCGAGGCGGCGATGTTATTCTCGAAGAAGTCTACGGCGAAGGCTTTGCTCTGCCACAGCAACCGTGAGGCAGGTCTCAGGTGTCAGGTGTCAGGTCTCAGGAACTTTCTGGTTAACACCTGAGACCTGACACCTAAGACCTGACACCTGATCCATGAAGCCCGACGAAAAGCATCCCCTCGCCGGAACCCGGATTCTTGTCGGACGTGCCCGGCACCAGGCCGGCAGCCTTTCCGCCAGCCTGCGCAGCCTGGGCGCAACTGTAATCGAAATCCCTTTCATTGAGATCCGCAAGCCGCAATCGTACCGGCCCCTCGACGATGCCCTGAAAAATATCCGGGATTATGACTGGCTCATTCTCACCAGCGCCAATGGTGTCGAAGCGACGTGGGAGCGCATCCGGAAACTTCGTATCGCGCGCCGCACTCTCCAGCATCTCCAAATCGCCGCGATCGGGCCTGCAACCAAGAAGGCGATCGTGAAGCATGGCCTGAAGGTCAAGATGGTTCCGGAGGAGTACGTTGCCGAGTCTGTAGTGAAGGGACTGCGCGGTCAGGTCAACGGCAAACGCATTGTACTCATACGAGCGAAAGTCGCGCGCGACGTGATTCCAGAAGAGCTGCGTGCGGCCGGGGCGCAAGTCGATGTGATCGAAGCTTACGAAACCGTAGCTCCCGAGAAATCGCGTGCGCGCCTGCGCGCGCTGATGAAAAGTGCAGGTCGCCGTCCCCACATCGTGACCTTCACCAGTTCCTCCACGGCGAAGAACTTTGCCGAACTGCTGGGCAACTTCAAGGCAGGTGCACGCAGCGCAGGTTTGCTCAAGCATATCCAGTTTGCTTCGATTGGTCCGGTGACTTCAGCGACGTTGCGCGAATTGCAGATGCCGGTCGCAATCGAGGCCCGCGAATTCACGATGGGTGGACTGATTCGCGCGATTGTGCTAGCCCGCTACGCGGAAACCGGTAAATATTGAGTCATTGAATCATTTAGCCATTGAACTATTTAGGGATTGAATCATTGAACATCCAACTTCCCAGTGGTTTTCAAATGACTCAATGACTAAATGATTCAATGATTCAATGGCTTTCCCCCGGCTTCGGATTCGAGACTCCCATTTGCGGGTCAATCGCGTCCAGGTAGGCCTGCATGCGCGCCTTGGTCTCGGGGGGCATACCGGTGAACTCGATGCCATTGCCCACCCCCGGATCGGAGGTCCGCACCACCGCCGAGATTTTGATGTGCTCCGAGTCCAGCCAGAAATCCACACGCAGCATGGTTCCGAGCGGCAAAGGCAGCATGCTCTCGACATAGCATCCATTGCCGCTCACGTCGGTGGCATTGATGCGGAGCGGCGCGTTGACGCGCTCGTCGCGAAGTTCCAGAGGCAGCGAAATTTTATGCCGGTGCCAGCGCCGGCGGTTGCAGGCCGCAATTGCCACCGTTGCGCCTTCGAGTGGCAGATAGCTTTTCCACGGACACTCCTGCTCGGCGACCAACCTCACGCCCACTTGATTTTTCTTGACCGGGCCGGTGTTCATCACCCAGATTACCGTGCAGCGTGTTTTTCTTTCGGCGCACTGTACTCCGATCACGTCGCCCACTTTCAGTTCCGTCTCGACGCCCGAGATCAGCGCCCCCTCCGAACTGATGTTATAAGCATGAGCGGATTGCGAAAAAGGGCGTCCCTCGGCGCTCATTCCCCATATCCGCACGGGTAGGTCCACGCTCAGGCGAGGTTCGGTTTGTTGGTCATCCATGCCTTATCCTTGTGTCTGTTCATGCGCGTCTGTTTATGTGATGATACCGTCCTCTGACGCCCCGCGGTATTGCAAAGTTTGCCGGCGCGCAGTGACGAGCGCAGCACGACTTTCGGCACCTTCCAATCATCATTCAGAGTCGGTTTTCTGTGAACGTTTCTACGAACTCACGATAACCGATGACCCGGATCTTTTGCTCATCCAGAAACTGCCGCAGTTCCGCCGAAGTCAGCAGACGCCGCTCCTCCTCGCGAGCATCGAGCAATCGCGTGTGGGCGGCGCGCAAGTCGGCATCGTTATACCCGGGATGGCAGACCAACTCCCAGGTTCCCTCCGGCAGGTTCGCGAGCGTTTGGCGGAGCAGGGAAATGCCCACCGAGCCGGTCTCGATCACTCCCAGCACACCGTCGGGCGTCACCAGTCCAGCGCGCTTGGTCCGCTGGTGGAATTGCCCGGAGAAAGTATGCAGAACGCGTACCTGGCCATAGCGCTTCCAGAGATGCGGCTTGCCCTTGAAGAGGCGCGCGGGTAGCGCTTTGACCGGAACGATCGGATTGCGGATGGCGCGCACCCCGCATATCCGAGCTGCCCGTAGCAGCGCTGTCAGAATCTCGGGAAAGATGTGGGCGTGTTTGTGGGTGTCGAGGTGAGTCACTTGGAGACCGGCGGACTGAATTTTCCTGATTTGCGCCGTGACCTCGGCGACCAGTTGATCGCGATCGAAGCCTCCCAACATGGCGCGCGCGGCGAAGGCCGAAAGGCTCGAGTAGAACTTATTTGGCTCTGCCGAGCGAATCGCCAGCAAAGTATCCAGCGCCCCCGGCGGTGACACCGGGGTCCCGTCCACCAACACGACGTGGCATCCCACGGAGAGATTCGGCGCCGAGCGCGCCGCCGTCACCGCGTCCTCGAACCGAGCGCCGTTGGCCATCAATGTCGCCGACGACACGACCCCACCGCTGTGGGTTTCCATAATGGCCCGATTCACTCCTGCGGTCAGACCGAAATCATCGGCGTTGACAATTAATCTGCGCACGCACAAAGTGTAGCAGCCGCGCCGGTGAATTCTGCACTGTCCGGACCTGGCTGGCCGCGGAAAATTTTTGGTTCTGCGGATCGCCTTGGAAGTTTTTCCGCGACCTGCTGGTTTGACCGGCGAGGAAGCGTCCAGTATCCTCAACATTAGTTTTGCAGAAATGTTTCGTGGACGGCGCGAGCACGCCGTGATCGCATCCGCGCCGAGCGGGCGGTTAGCTCAGCTGGTTAGAGCGCCTGCCTTACAAGCAGGAGGTCGCAGGTTCGAGCCCTGCACTGCCCACCAACCTTCGATTGGCGTGCACTTGAAGGGGTCGAACATGGAATCCGTCACCGATTTTTTCTTTTTGGCTCTGGTACCATCCTCGCCTTCCCCGAAAACACCTCACATTTCTTGGTGCCGTTGGTCACATCCTCAACCTTGCCGTCTGCGCTAAAATCCCCGTGCCCCCAGAAAATAGCGTCCTATTCTCCCAGAATAGAGGGTGACAGCAATGCCGGATCCCGTCATAGGAGACGTTTTCAAACCGGGAGACGAATGTATACAATCTGGCATATACCGCGCCCTTCACGACCCCAGTCACGCGGACGAGCACGAAGTAACATGTGTGTTTGGCCAGAACTTTCCTCCGTGCAATCACTGCGGTCATTGGGTTCGATTCGTCTTGGAACATGGCGCAATTCACATCGACGCACAAAAGCATTTCAGGAGCTGGGATCGTTCAACCCCGCTCTCATCGCGGGACCGGAGACCGTGATGCGGAGCGAGTACTACCCGGAAGTTTTCGGCGGTGCAATGTCGGAAGAGTGCGGGCTAAAGTCCTTTGTCGGCTCTGGGCGGCACGGCAGCAGTGCCTTTCCCAAAGCGATTTATGAAATAGCTAGCAGCAACCCATCCTCACTTCGCCGGCGGCGGTGAGCGGAGTACCGAACGCCTCCTGTGGCGCGGGTTCGCCGTTCAGCGTCTTGATCCAGCGTCGCACCGCATCGAATACGACGAGAATTACGCCCACGATAAAGATGGTCATGAGGATCGAATCCAGGTAGCCGGTAAATACCTGACCGGGCTTGGAGGTCAATGGCCAGAAAATGTTCTTGATCCCCAGCACTCCCGCCGTGACCGTAGTGACACCCACGAAGCACATTGGAACTCCCGTAATCCAGGCATATTTCTGCTTGCCCATGTTAATGAGGAATGTGGTCACCACCGCTAGCGCGATAGTCGCCAGCAACTGGTTCCCGGTGCCGAACAATGGCCATATCGTGGAAATATTTCCGGTGTAGATCAGGTATCCCCAGCCCAGAACCACCAAGGAGCTGGTGATCAGGTTTCCCGGTAGCCAGGCGCTGTTGCCGAAGGGCTTGTGCACTTTGCCCATAAGTTCCTGCAGGACGTAGCGGGCCACGCGGGTTCCCGTATCCACCGTAGTCAGGATGAAGAGGGCCTCAAACATAATGGCGTAGTGATACCAGTAACCCATCAAACGAGCCATCCCAGGCAGGCCGCGGAAGATTTGCGCCATGCCGACCGCCAACGAGACCGCCCCTCCCGTGCGCCCCGCCAGTTTCTCTCCGACCTCGCTGGAGAACATATCCAGATTGACCGTGGTCAAGCCCAGGTGGCTGAAGACCGCGGGCGGGGTGTTGATGGCAAAGTAGTCGCCCGGATACATGGAGCAGGCTGCAATTAAAGCCAGCATACCCACCAGCGATTCCGCCATCATGGCGCCATATCCGATGAAGCGGGCGTCAGTTTCCTTATCCAGCATCTTCGGTGTGGTGCCGGAAGACACCAGCGAGTGAAAGCCCGAGATCGCGCCGCAAGCAATGGTCACGAAGAGAAATGGGTACAGGGGTCCTTTGATGATCGGCCCGCCGCCATGAACGAACTGCGTGAGGTTCGGAAATTTTATGTTGGGATGAACCACGAAGACGCCGATGACCAGGGCGGCGATCGTGCCCAGCTTAACGTAGGTCGAAAGGTAGTCGCGCGGTTCCAGTACCAGCCACACCGGAAGAACCGAAGCCACTAAGCCGTAGATGGCCATGAGGATCGTGATCTCGTGGGGCGTAAACGTAAGCGCCGATGCCGCTCCGCTCTGCGCCACCCAGTGTCCGGCGATCACGCTGCCGACCAAAAGCACGACGCCAAAGATACTGGGGCCAGTGACCGTAATCTTTCCGGCATGGCTCTTGAACATCCACAACCCCATGATGACGGCGATGGGGATGGTCATGCCGATGGTGAAGACGCCCCACGGGCTATTCGAAAGCGCGTTTACCACAACGATGCCGAGGCCGGCGAGCGTGACCAGAAGGATAAAGAGCACGGCGACCATCGCCACCAGGCCGGCAAAGTGACTGATTTCGGTGCGCGCAATATCCGCTAATGAGCGGCCGCGGTGACGTATCGAAGCCACCAGCACGGTGAAGTCCTGCACACACCCGGCCAGGACGGCGCCGACCAGCAGCCAAAGGAAGCCCGGCGCAAACCCGAATTGCGCCGCCAGCGTCGGCCCCACCAGCGGTCCTGCTCCCGCGATGGCTGCGAAGTGATGTCCGAAGAGCACCCATCGCGGCGAAGCGACATAGTTATGCCCGTCCGCGTAAGTGTGCCCCGGAGTAGTGCGGCGATCGTCGAGCGCCAAGGCCTTCGCGGCAATAAACGCACTGTAGTAACGGTAGGCAAGGGCGTACACGCACAGCGCGCCCAACAAAACCGGGAAAGTATTCATGACTCGCTCCAGTTCAAAAGAAGTGGCCGATCCTGCTCGCCCAACCACAGCATCCTACACGCATCGTGCAAACCGGCACAATGAATTCCCTTGCGCGAAACATGCGCTACAATGGCGGGCGTATTCCGGCAAAGGGCTGGCAAGCCACGCGAAGATCGAAGATCGTGGAGAAACGGGCGCCCTCGCCCGTCCCGCCGAGCGCAGCTCGGCAGCTGCCGAACCGAAAGGATCGAAGATGCACATGCCACGAGAGAAGCAAGCGGCGACTCAGGAACAACCCCTTGTCCGCTTTGGCCTGGGGCTCGCCAACTGGAGTGAGCGGTGGTTTCCGGAACCGCTGATTTTTGCGCTACTGGGAATTGTGGTGGTCTTCGGTGTCGGTCTGTTGCTTCACCAGAGCCCGGCCAAACTGGCCATCCAGGGTGGCAAGAACTTCTGGACCCTGGTGCCTTTCACCATGCAAATGGTGATGATCATCATCGGTGGGTATGTCGTCGCCTCGACGCCGATCGTGTATCGCGCCATCCGAGCCTTAGCCGGAATTCCAAAGACGCCGCGGCAGGCTGTTGCCTTGGTGGCGTTATTCTCCATGCTGACGTCGCTGATCTCCTGGGGCTTGAGCCTGATTTTCAGTGGACTCTTTGTTCGCGAACTGGCCCAGCGCGTCAAAGGACTGGACTACCGCGCTGCTGGTGGTGCTGCGTATCTCGGACTGGGTGCCGTCTGGGCGATGGGGCTATCTTCTTCCGCCGCCATGCTGATGGCAACGAAGTCGTCGATGCCGCCCTCGTTATTCAACATCAGTGGTCTGATCCCGCTCACCCAGACTCTCTTCTTATGGCAAAGTATTGCGACGACCGCGATCCTGATCGTGCTATCCGTGCTGATCGCCTACTTGTCCACGCCGTCGCCGGAGAATGCCAGGACCGCCGAATCCTACGGCATCCAATACGAACCGATTCGCTCCAGCCTGGAGCCCAAGAGCAAGCCCGGCGAGTGGCTGGAATACAGTCCGCTGCTGACAATTTTGGTTGCCGCGCTGTTGTGCTGGTATCTGGTCGACGTTTTCCGCACCTCGCCACAAGGCGCACTGGCAGCTCTGGACCTTAATACTTATAACCTGATGTTCATCACGGTGGGGCTTCTCTTTCACTGGCGCCCGAAGCGCTTTATGCGCGCCGTAACGGAGTGCATTCCCGCGACCGGCGGCGTGCTGATCCAGTTCCCGTTTTACGCTGTGATCTTTGGAATGATTGTAGGAACGGGGATCGCAGATGCGCTGGCGAAACTTTTCGCCTCCGTCAGCACCCACAACACCTATCCCTTGCTGGTCGCGATGTATTCGGCGGTGCTCGGCATTTTCATTCCCTCCGGCGGCAGTAAGTGGGTCATCGAAGCGCCCTATGTGCTGCAGGCCGCGAATCTGCACCAGGTGCATCTGGGCTGGGTGGTGCAGATCTACAACGCGTCGGAAGCGCTGCCCAATCTCGTCAATCCCTTCTGGATGCTGCCTCTGCTCGGCATATTGAAATTGAAGGCCAGGGACATCGTGGGATATGGCGTGCTGCAGTTGATCGTTCACATCCCGGTCGTGTTCTTCCTGTGCTGGTTGTTTGCCCGCTATATTCCGTATCTGCCGCCCATGAAATAGTGGGCGGATCGTAGCGTCGGCATCTTGCCGGCTGTCCCGAGAGCGTCGCGCCCTCGGCGCGGCGGGCGGGGATGCCCGCCGGACAGCCGCCGGGACGGCGGCGCTACAGTCATAACGCATCGGCCGACTCAGTAGTAGAGATCACACGGTCACGGCACTAGCCACGAGGGTAATAAGGGGAACATTCCTCGCGGTTCCGCTATCATGCTTATCTAGAGGAGAAACGGATGCTCTCGACGACAAAAGCTCTTGCCGTTCTGTTATTCCTGGCTTGCGCTGGTGTGGCGTTCGCGCAAACGACCAGCAACGCACCTAAGACCAGCGGCGACGCGCAAACTTTCTTGCTGATTCCTTTGCTGGATAAGAACCTCATGGATACGACCGCCGACCCTTGCGTCGATTTTTACCAGTACGCGTGCGGCAATTGGGGCAAGCTGTATCCGATTCCGAGCGACTCGCCGTACTCCGAGCAGTTTTACAATCTGGAGCAGTACAACCGGCAGGTGCTGCACGGAATTCTCGAGAAAGCGGCGGCGGACGATCCGTCACGCGACGCGAATACGCGAAAGATCGGGGATTACTACGCCAGCTGCATGGATGAAGCGGCGGTGCAACAAAAAGGGCTGGCGCCCTTGCGGCCGGAGCTGGACCGCATCAATGGACTCACCAGCAAGGAGCAACTGCCGGAGTTGCTGGCACACTATCAACTGATCAACGTGAATGCGTTCCTCGGATTTGGATCGCAACAGGACTTCAAGGACGCGACCAGAACGATTGCGATTACGACCCAGAACGGACTGGGGCTTCCAGAGAAAGATTATTACTTCCGCACGGGCGCAAAAGATGAAGAGATTCGGAAGCAATATGTGCAGCATATTACCAACATCCTGAAGCTGCTCGGGGTGAGCGAAACCCAGGCGGCAAGCGACGCCGCGGCCATCATGAAACTGGAAACGGCGCTGGCGAAAGTTTCGCTTGATGTCACCGCGCAGCGCGATCCGCAAAACATCTACCACCTGATGCCGGTCAAGGACCTGCAAGCGCTTACGCCAACCTTCAACTGGCAGCACCTTTATTCCGCCACGGGGTCTCCCGCATTCACCGAGATCAACGTCGCCGAGCCGGAGTTCTTCCAAGGCATGAACCAGGTCATCGCCGAGACGGATCTGCCGGCGATCAAGGCATACCTGCGCTGGCAGTTGGTCAGCTCGACTGCGGGAACGATTTTGCCCAAGGCGCTGGATGAAGAAAAATTCGAGTTCAACGGCCGCAAGCTGGTAGGCACTCCGGAGCAGGAGGTACGCTGGAAACGGTGCGTCCGCAGCACGGATGGAGCGCTGCCGGAAGCGCTGGGCAAGGCATACGTTGACAAGCAGTTCCCGGCTGCCAGCAAAGACAAGGCGGTGCGGATGATTCACGACATTGAGGCGGCGATGGATCGCGACATCGACTCGCTGGATTGGATGAGCGCGGCCACCAAGACGCACGCGAAAGAGAAGCTGCACCTGATCGCCAACAAGGTGGGATATCCCGACAAGTGGCGCGACTACTCAACGCTGGAAATTGTACGCGGCGACGCCTATGGGAACAATCTGCGGGCGGCCGAATTTGAGTCGCGGCGGCAGCTGGCGAAAATCGGGAAGGCAGTTGACCGCGGCGAGTGGTTCATCTCCACGCCGACGGTGAACGCTTTCTATAACTCCGGCCTGAATGACATCAACTTCCCGGCGGGCGTGCTACAGCCGGCATTCTTCGATGCGACACAGCCGGATGCGCTGAACTACGGACACATCGGGCTCTTCATCGGGCACGAGATCACGCACGGTTTCGACGATCAAGGGCGGAAGTTCGACGGACATGGCAATCTGGAAGACTGGTGGACGAAAGAAGATAGCGACAAGTTCGACCAGAAGGCGCAGTGCATTGTCGACGAGTACGCGCAATTCAGCGTGGGAGACACCAAGCTGAATGGCAAGCTCACGCTCGGCGAAAATACGGCGGACAACGGCGGAATGCGGCTGGCGTACATGGCGTTCCTGGCGCGGGCTGCGCAAGATGGCGTTGATTTGAAGAACAAATCCGCCGATGGCTATACGCCGGTGCAGCAGTTTTTCCTGGGATTCGCGCAGGATTGGTGCTCCCAGTCGCGTCCGGAGTTTGAACGGCTGATCGCGACGACCGACCCGCATTCACCGTATCGCTTCCGGACGAATGGAGTTTTAGTGAACATGCCGGAGTTCGGAAAGGAATTTGGTTGCAAGCTAGGGCAGCCGATGACAACGGCAAAGGCTTGCCGGGTGTGGTGAGTTTTCAAGGCTGAAAACTGGCGCCGGAATAACACAGAACTTAACACCGAACTTAACTCCGAACTAAAGACCTAAATACGCCGCCCGAATCTGCTCATTGCCGAGCAACTCTTTCGGAGATCCCTGCAAGGCAATCTCGCCGTTCTCCACCACGTAACCGCGGTCCGAAATGCTGAGCCCGTCCACGACGTTCTGCTCGACGATCAGCACTGTAACTCCTGACTTGCCGATCTGATGTACCTTGGCAAAAACTTCCTCCACGATCTTGGGCGACAGGCCGAGCGAAGGCTCATCCAGCAGAAGCAGCTTGGGAACTGCCATGAGTCCGCGCGCCAGGGCGACCATCTGCTGCTCGCCGCCGGAGAGCGTCCCTGCCAGTTGCCTGCGGCGCTCTTTCAGGCGGGGAAAGAACTCGAACTGCTCCTCGATGAGGCCCTTCAGTTTGGGACGCACCCGTCCAATGTAAGCCCCCAGCGCGAGGTTCTCCTCGACACTCATGTGGGGAAAAAGTTGCCGCCCTTCGGGAACATGGCTCACCCCGCGCATCACGATCTCATGGGGCGGGAGCTTGGAGATATCCTGTCCTTCAAGCTGCAACTGCCCGTGCTGGCTCCGCAGCAATCCGGAGATCACACGCAGAATCGTGGTCTTGCCCGCCCCATTGGCGCCGATAAGCGCCACAATCTCGCCGGTTCGGATCTCGAGCGTGATGTTGAACAGCGCCTGAAAATCGCCATAGCTGGCGCGCACATCCTCCATGGCGAGGAGCGTGGCACTCATTTGGCAATCTCCTTGTACTTACTGCCCAGGTAGGCTTCGATGACCTCGGGGCGATGCACCACGTCTTGCGGCACGCCGTCGGCGATCAGAGTGCCGTGATCGAGCACGATAACGCGGTCGGCGACCCGCATAACCACCTGCATCACATGCTCAATGCCGCCGATGGTGGAGATCCCCCACTCCGGCAATCTCTTGAGCAGCGTGGCCAGCTTAATGGCCTCCGAAGTTGGCAGTCCGGCGACGACCTCGTCCAGCAGAATGAGCTTGGGCTGCGTAGCCAAAGCCCGCGCAATTTCCAGACGCTTCAGTGTGGGCAATCCCATGCCTCGCGCCGGCAGATGCGCGACATTCTCCATTTGCAGAAAACCGAGAACTTTCGTGGCTTCTTTCTCGGCCTTGGACGGGCTGGAGGTGCGAAGGAATGCACCCAGCATCACATTTTCCAGCACGGTAAGGTTGTGCAGCGGCTTCACCAGTTGAAAAGTGCGGCCGATTCCGATCTGCGCCGCCCCGTTGGGAGTCAAATGCGAAATGTCCCGCCCCTCAAAATGGATGCTGCCGCTGTCCGCATGAAAAACACTCGTGATCAGGTTGAACAAAGTGGTTTTGCCCGCGCCATTGGGACCGACAATAAAGGTCACCTCACCTGGCTTCACCAAAAACGAAACGTCGTTGATCGCCTTCAGGCCGCCGAACCGTTTGCTGACGTGCTTGACTTCAAGAAGCGACATGTTCAACCGTTCCTGTTTGTCGATGGCCACCCTTCGGGATTCTTCTTCGGCGATCGCTCGTACGGACGCCGCGAAGGGCGCCGATGGCGTCTTCTTGAACACCGCTAGTTTGCTGACGATCGTACCTACGATACCCTCGGGCATGAACAGCACCACCACCACAATGAGCACGCCATAAATCAGCAGATGCGCTTCCTTGAAGATGTTCTTGAAGATTTCGGCGGCGCACTCCAGAACGACCGAACCGACCAGCGGGCCGATCAACGTACCGGCGCCGCCCAGCATGGCCACGATGGCGATCTCCGTCGAAATATCCATCGGCAGCACCTGGTCGGGGACAATAAAAAGAAACATGCTGGCGTAAAGCGCGCCGCCGAGACCGGTAATCGCAGCGCTGATCAGCAGAGCCCAGAGTTTCGAGCGCGCGGCGTTCACGCCCACGGAGAGCGCCGTGTCCTGGTCTTCACGGATGGCCATCAAGTAATAGCCGAAGCGCGAGCGCTCGATCCACGCCGAAAGCGCCAAGGCGAAGCCGGTCAACAGTACTCCCGACCAGTAGAAACACCTGATCGAGGAGTGCGGGAACAACAGCGGCACCTGCACCCCCACATCCCCGCCGGTGACGTTGGGAAGGTTCTTGGCCACCAACCGCAACACTTCGGCGAAGGCAATGGTGCAGAGCGCGAAATACGGGCCGCGCAGGCGAAATGAAACTTTGCCGATCATCGCCGCCGAGATCGCTGCCAGCCCCACGCCCAATAAAACCGATGCCCACGGTGAAATCCCCACTTTGGAGAACAACGCCAGTCCATAAGCGCCCACGCCAAAGTAGGCGGCGTGGCCCAGGGACAACTGTCCGGCATATCCTCCAACCAGGTTCCACGCCAGCCCCAGCGCGGCGAAAAGAAAGACGCGGAAGAGAATTTGCAGTGTGTAATCCGTAAGAGCCAGCAGGGGAACGAACAGCGCGGCCAACAGGAAGACAGCGGCGATGAGCGCCTGCCATTTTCTCATGCGCGCTGGCTCCCAAAGATTCCGCTCGGCTTCAGGGAAAGCACCAGGATGAAAAAGACAAAGTCCACCGCCAGGGCCCACTGGTTGCCCCAATAAAGGCTGGTGAGGCTCTCGACGACGCCCAGCACCAGGCCGGCAATGGCCGCCCCCTCAATCGAGCCCATGCCTCCCAGCACCACCAACACGAAAGCCTTCAGCGTAAACTGGCTGCCGACGTCAGGGAAAAGATAAAAGACCGGAAGCAGCAGGGCCCCGGCAATGCCCGCGGCGGCGGAGCCGATTCCGAAGGCGATGGCCTGCACCCGGTTCACATTGATTCCCATCAGCGGCGCCGCATACGGGTTCTGCGCAATGGCGCGCGCCGCACGCCCGAACATCGTCTGTGTCACTACCCAATAGAGGGTGCAGGCCAGCACCATTGCGATGCCGAAGGATACCAGCCAGGGTGCGTTGATGGAGATCTGCGCGCCGAGGTGAATGTTCTTGGACAGAAGCGGAATGTTGATCTGATGATAGTCGGCGCCGAAAACCAACTGCGCTCCATCCGTCAGAATCAGCGCCACCCCCAAGGTCAAGAGGATCACCATGAAATCCACTTGTCCGCCGATCGGCCGCAACAGCCCCATGTAAGTGGCATAACCGACGAAAAACAACAGCACACCCGCCAGCGGGAATTGGTAATACGGACTCACACCGGTCGCCTGAAACAGCACGTAGGTGGCGTACATGCCCATCATCAGAAACGCGCCATGAGCGAAGTTCACAATGCGCATCACACCGAAGATGAGAGCCATACCCATCCCGATCAGCGCATAGAGCGCACCGGTCAGCAGACCGTTGAGGATCGCTTGCAGCGGGACATAGAACCAGTTGACCATAGAGTCCTGGAACTCAAGATCTCTATCGCAGGGAGCACAGAGAAACACAGGGAAACCTGCCTTCCCCCGTGTTCCTCTGTGCTCCCTGTGGTAAAGAACTTTCTCGGCCTGCAGTCGGGCACACGCACCCAACCGAATGCGGCGTGGGCTGACTTTACTTCGGCTGACTTTACTTCGGTTCCCCCGCCGAGCGCAACCTCATCTTCGCTTCGACCACTCGGGCGTCGGAATGATGGGTTTACTCTCCGCCGCATTGAGGGGCCAAACTACTTTGTATTGCCCGCCCTGCACTTGGGTGACGAGCACCGGATGCCGGTTCTGCCCGCGAGCGTCGAACTTCACCGGGCCGAAGGGCGTCTCCGCGAGGTTCAACTCTTTGATGGCATCGCGAATCGCCTGCGCATGGTCGGACTTCGCGTTGTCGATCGCAGCCGCTGCCGCTATCAGCACTGCGTAAGCCTCAATGGCGTGATAGGCGGGATGCGAGCCGGCCAGCGCGAAGTATTTCTGGTCGAATTCCGCCGAACCCTTCCACTTGGCCGAGGGCAGCCACTGCGAAACCGAGAACGTGTACTCGGCATATTTACCTGCTCCTTTATCCGCAGTAGGAAATTCCGCCGCCGCAAAACCCGTTCCCGCTGAGGTGTAGTATTTCGGGTTCAGATTGAGTTGTTCCGATTGGCGCATGAGCGTGCTGGCGTCCAGTAGATACGAAGCGAAGTAGACCGCTTCGGGATTCTTGCCCTTCACCCGCTGCAACAGCGATTTGTAGTCCGGCGAACTGGCCTGGTAGGCCTCTGTGTCAACCAGGTCAAGCCCCGCAGCGTTCGCCGCTTCCGTCATCGACTTGTTATTCGCTTGGCCGAAGTTCGTGTTCTCATACACGATGGCCAGCTTCCTGGGGTCGCCGTTGTTCTTCAGGAAGTCCAGGGTCGCCGTTGCGTAAGAGCCCGAACCGGCGCAGATTCGAAAGATCCACGGCGAGTTGGTCTCCATGACGTTGTCTGCAACCGCGGTGGGAATGATGAGCGGAACCTGCTTCTGGGTCACCACGGGCACGATGGCGCGCGTGCTCTCCGAGGAGTAGGCTCCCAGCACGATGGGCACGTGGTCCTGGTCTACCATTTTCGAGATGCCCTGCACCGCTTGGTCCGGACGGCTCTGATCGTCGTAGTAATCCAGTTCGACCTTCTTGCCGAGCAGGCCGCCCTTGGCGTTGATCTCTTCCAGAGCAATGGTGTAGCCGTTCTTGTGCGCCTGGCCAAACGCGGCGTTGCTGCCGGTGAGCGAGGTAATGACTCCGATCTTGAACGTGTTGCTTTCCGGGCCCTTGGAGCACCCTGCCCAGAACATGACTGCGGAAATCGCTAACGGGAACAGAAGGAACGGAAAAAAAGATCGCTTCATGTCAAGTTCCTTTGTGTGTGGGGCCACGCGGTCGCTACCGAACAGCCCCCAATGCTCCCGTGAAGCGCAGTAACACTACCGCGTTCGACGGCCCCCAGCCAAGTATAACTACACCGAGACGAGCGCCTTCTTTGGCGATCCCACTCACAGTCCTGCGTGATCGACACCTCATCGGTGTCCCGGTCGGCGACACCCTACGCGTTTTTTCCGGTTGCAACGATGCCCGCCCCTGCACCCTAGAAAGCGTGAAGGGTTTTCTCGTTCCGAAAGCCGACCGCGAAGAATTCGTGGAAGTTCTCCGAGTATAAAGCCCCACGACCGGGTTATTATGCGTAGCAACGAAAACCTCACTTCCCCGAGGTGACGGCTGCAATGATCAAGCTTCGCATCTTAGTGTTCGCAATCGTGGTATTCGCCATGGGAGGTACTCTCGTAAGCCTCAACGGCTGCGGCGGTTCACCGACTCCACCGCCGTCGGGAAAGATTCAGCACGTGGTGGTGATTTTCCAGGAGAACCGCACTCCGGATAATCTTTTCCAGGATCAAACGCTGATCGCGCGCGGCGCGGACATCGCCCAACAAGGAACCGACTCGCAGGGCAATCCGATCACACTGAAGGAAGTAGGTCTCGCCGTGGACTACGACCCCGGCCACGGGCACAAGGCATTTATCGACATGTGCCAACTGAATTCCGCCGGGCAATGTCAAATGAACGGTGCGGACCTGGTTCCGATTACATGCAATAAGGGCGCGACGGACTGCCCTGCGCCCGACCTGGCGTTTGGCTATGTGAATCCGGCGGATGTGCAACCCTACTTCCTTATGGCCGAGCAGTACACCTTCGCCGACCGCATGTTCCAGACCAACCAGGGCCCCAGCATGCCGGCGCATCAATTCATCATTTCCGGGACATCGGCTCCATCGACTGGAAGCAACCTGTTCGCGGCGGAGAATCCAAAAACCAGCGGCCCGCCCGACGCCGGATGCGACGCGCCCGCGGGATCCACGGTTGCGCTGATCGATCCGGCCGGCAGCGAAACTTCCAACGCCCCTATTTTTCCCTGTTTTGAGCATCGAACGCTAACCGACCTGCTGGAGGCGAAAGGCAAGACCTGGCGCTATTACGCGCCCTCCGGATACGTGGGCGGCTCGGCCCCCGCGCTCTGGAACGGCCCGGAAGCCATCCAGCATATCTGCGGATCGCTGACGGGACCCAATAACAGCTGCGGAGGAGCGGATTGGACCAACCATGTGGTCCTCAATCAGACACAGATACTCACCGACATTACCAGCAACCAGTTGCAGGACGTGAGTTGGGTGATTCCGAGCGGCCAGGCGTCGGACCACGCGGGGACCACCGTCGGCACGTTGGGGCCATCGTGGGTGGCCTCGATCGTGAACGCGATCGGCAACAGTTCGTATTGGGCGAACACGGCGATCTTCATCACTTGGGACGACTGGGGAGGCTGGTACGATCACGTTCCCCCGAAGCAGGTGCTCGTGAATTGCGAGCAGTGGGGATGCGGCTATGTCTACGGCTTCCGCGTCCCGCTGATTGTAGTGTCGCCTTACGCCAAAGCGCAGTACATTTCGACGACGCCGTATAATCATGATTTCGGCAGCATCTTGAAGTTCATTGAAACCACCTTCAACTTGCCGTCGCTCGGCTACGCGGATGCGGCAGCCGATGACTTCTCCGATTGCTTCGACTTCAATCAGACCCCGCTGCAGTTTCAGACAATCCCATCAGCGCAGAACGCGCAATACTTTCTGAATGACAAAACCTCGCCCACCAACCCCGACGACGATTGACCCCGGGGCGTGCTGCGATTCGATTCCAGCCCTGCAGCTTGCAAGCGCGCGCGCCAAATAACACCAATATAAAAAAAGAGGCGCGGAACCTCTCCGCGCCCCGTAGTAAATCAGCCAAAGTTGAATCAGAGCCAACTACAAGAACGATTCCTACTGCACCGTCACCGAAAAACTGGCGGGCACCGAACTGCTCCCGGTGGTCGCGGTCAGGTTGACAGTGTAAGTCCCTACGGGCGTTCCGGGACTGGAGGGCGCAGGAGTGCTGCTTCCTCCACCGCAACTGACGATCAGGACGACGAGCCCAAACAACAGCAGAGCGAGCGGCGCCTTCCTTCGCCGCAATCCGGGTATCGCGAATACGAAGACCCCGGCCAGTACGCCGAAGCCCAACATGCCCGTAGTCGCTACGCGGATAGCCGCGCCCGCGGCAGCGGTGTTGATTACGACCGGAGCAGTGACGGGGTTCGCGGAGGTTATGTTCGCGACCACGGCCGGGCAGGTCGCGCCGGTCATGGACGTTGGGAGTTGACAGGCGATGTTCACCTGCCCCGTGAAGCCGCCGACGGGCGTCAGGGTTACTTGAGCCGTTCCTGACAGTCCGGGGGCCGAAATCGTCACGTTGGCAATCGGCCCAATCGTGAAGGGGGCAGGGGCGCTGACCGTGAGGGCAACCGTGGTGGTTGCGGTCAATGCGCCCGACGTGCCCGTGATGGTCACCGTGGTTGGCCCGCCGGCGGTCGCGGAACTGCTCGCCGTCAGCGTCAGCGTGCTAGTCCCGGTCGTTGGGTTCGGGCTGAACGCTGCGGTTACGCCGCTAGGCAGACCGGACGCGGCGAGATTTACGCTGCCGGTGAATCCACCCACGTCAGTCACCGTAATGGTGTTGGTGACGCCTGCGCCGCCCGGGGTAATCTTCATACTGGGGGACGAGGGCGCGAGCGTGAAGCCGGGTGCCGCACTGACGGTGAGCGCAATAGTCGTGTTCGCGGTCAAAGCACCGGAGGTGCCGGTGATAGTCACCGTTGTCGTTCCGGCAGTGGCCGAGCTACTCGCCGTCAGTGTCAGCACGCTCGAGCTGGCCGAACTGGGTGGGTTGAATGACGCGGTTACGCCGCTGGGCAGACCGCTGGCGCCGAAACTTACGCTGCCGGTGAATCCGCCCACGTCAGTCACCGTAATGGTGTTGGTGACGCCTGCGCCGCCCGGGGTAATCGTCATGCTGCCGGACGTGGCCGCGAGCGTGAACGTCGCTGATGCGTTGACCGTGATGGGCACCGAGTTGCTTTGCCCGGCGGTCACGGCCTGATAGTTGCCATCTCCCGAGTAAGTGGCAGTGATGTTGTATTTCCCGGCAGTGGGGATGGAAGCGGTCAGGGTGGCAGCAAGAGACGCTGTGACGCCCGAACTGAAACTCCCGGGGGTACCGATCGTTGTAGCCGTGCCCAGCAGGGTTCCGCTGTAGAAGAAGGAAACGGTGCCAGTCGGGGCCACCCCATAGCTCGAGGTGGTGACCGTGGCGGTGACGGTGAATGGCGTCCCTGCATTTACCGTCGCCGGGCTGGCAACGTTGGCAATCGTGGTCGGCGCCGGCCTGACGGTGACGGTAGCGGTGGCCGAGCTCGCCTTGTAACTATTATCGCCGCTGTAATTCGCGACCAGAGTATGCGTGCCGCCGGGTAATTGGATAAACTGATCTTCCGCGTATCCCAAACTGTTCAACTTATAGGGACTGGCGTCCAGTGCATTACCGTTGTCGGTAATGGTCATGGTGCCGGTAGGGCATCCAATCTCGCCACCGAGATAAGCCGCCGGTTGGCAGTAGTTCCCCTGCGAATTCAGTACATCGGCCCGGAGCCAGTAGGCAGAGAGACCGTCTTCGTAAAGGGCAAAACCGCCGCTACCGTAAACGACCGAGTTCGAATACACGGGACTACCGGAGTTGGCTCCGATGTCCAGGCCCGGCATGATCACCGAGCTGGCTTCCGGATTGATAATGACGTTCGCACAATTGTTGCAGTAGCTGCCGCCGTAGGGACCCGTTGTGTCGCCTTCGTAGTGCGCGGTCACTGCGTAGGTCCCGCCCGGGAGCAAGGTGGTATCCCAGGTGACCGTGCCGTTGGCCAGTGTCTTCGAGTCAATGCCCTGGTTCGGCGGCGGCCCCGACGTCACCGTACTACCGACGAGCAGGGCAACGACTTCGGGCTGAGTGTTGGAGGAGGAGCCGGGGTTTGGGCTCACGCTAACCGTGACCGGTACGGCCGTGCCATGCGTCACACTCACGGGGTTGCCGTTATTCAGCGCTAACTTGGTGGTCGTAGGAGTGAATTTGACCGTGACCGTGTGCCAGTTGTTCACCAGGGGTGCGACGTTCACCGACCCCAAACCGGTGGCCAGATCGTATCCGGTGGTGGTGTTCCACCCCGAGAGCACGCCAACAGCGTCTCCGGCAGTATTGGTGACACAGTTCGGGGAGTTGGTGTAGCAAGGCATCGCATTGGTCGAGCCGGCGCCAATGTCGTTAGAGGCAGCCGACACTTTTGGCACCAGGTCGTACAGCACAAAGTTGGGGTTGCCTTGTGCTGACCCCATCTTCTGGTTCACCAGCGCCATGATTCCCGCAAAGGCCGGAGAGGCCACGGAGGTGCCGCCGTAGCCCTGAAGATCGGTGGATGGAGAAGTGGTGTCGCATTTTCCAGACGGGCTCGCGTCGGACTGACAGATGACGTAGAAGCTACCCGTGAAGCCGTTGCTGGCGAACAGCGAAACGTCCGGAAGGTCGCGGGTATTGTCGTTGGGCACGCCCGTTCCCGTCTGCCATGCAGGTTTGAACCCGACCCATCCCGCACTCTGTCCGCCGCCGCCGCCGATGGTGTTAATGTAACGGGAGAGAGCTGAGTTGTTGCAGTTGGCCTCCGCGTTGGAGGAGAATCCCAGCTGAAGCATGACGATAGTATTCGCGCACGAATCATTCCAGGCCATTTCCGGGATGTATTTCAGGGCCGACTGGTGCGTAGTCGCGTTGTTGTTGTCGGTTGAATTCCAGTAGGTTGACCAGATGCCGTACTGGTTGAAATCGGTGCCGCCGACGGCGACATTGAATGGCGTGGAAGCCAATCCGTTGACGTTCAACCCATATCGAGACGGGGCAGAGTTTTCTGTGCTGGGGTCATCGCAGACTGGCGAGCCAAGATATCCCGCGTTTGCCGAGCCGTTGTCTCCGGAGGCAACCATGACGCTGATGCCCTGCGCCGCAGCCTGCTCCCACATGGCACCGTAAAAGGCGATGCCGGCGGTGCCAAGGTCGGCTTCGCAATCTCCATAGCTTTCGCTCATGATCTGGGCCACGTTGTTGTCTACGATATAGAGGGCTGACAGATCAACACCATCGTCGGTTTCCGTATCTTCGGAAGTGACAAAGAGAATGCTGGCGCCCGGCGCGACCGCACCCGACCATTGCGTGTCAATATCCGCCTCGGCTTCGTCGCCGTTGACCTCGGGACAAGGACCGTTGCACGTGATCGTGAGTGTGGGCATAGGTATGGGAACGCCGTTGACCGTAGTGCCCAGACCGAACAGACTCCAAAAAGCGGGGGCATCGTCCTTATTGATATCGGTGCGGCCGACGATGGCGATGGTCTGGCCAGTGCCGTTGATCGGAGGGGCAGCGTTCCAGAGGGGCAGAACATCATAGATGGTGGCGAAATCAAACGGAACCAACCCGTAGCAGGTGTCCGCGTTGGCCGGACCGCACGCATAGGTGAATTCCGGGTTAGCCGGGATCAGCTGCTTGGTTTTTTCGGAATACGCGCCGACGTGGATATTCTGGGCCTTCTTCAGGAAGTTGTGCAGCGAATTCACTCCCGCGATAACCGGGGCGAGCGCGGTGGGGATGGAGGGACTGCTGACGTTGGCCAGGTGCTGCTCTCCGTTGACGACGTACTTATGAATCGCCGTCCCGAAAGCCTGCTTGACCTGCCCGGCGGTGCCGGAGAACTCAATGATGGTGCGGCCGTTGCTGACTGGGGAGACCTGGAATCCGCTGGCCTGCAGCCAATTGGTGACAGCGGCGATGTCGGAATCGACGGGGCCGAACTGGGCGCCGAATTCCACCGGAGTCAGCCACTGGTGATAACTGGACGATTTCTTGTACTGCTGATTTTCAATCAGGCGCCGCAGCGTCGTTTCCTGCTGCGCGCTGCGCTTCAGCACCAGCATCAAGCGGTGCAAAACCAAGTCCGCCGGCGCTTCGCCTTGATCGAACTCGGCGCGAGCGAGGGGATGGACGTTGCCGGTCAGGACCGTCCGTACTGAGTTATCCACCTGTTGCGTGACCAGTGCCGGCGGCTGCTGGGCCAACAGCGGGCTGGCGATGACGAACAGGCAAGCCATCAGGCTGGCAACCAACAAGAATGCGCGCGAACAATGCGGGTGCGTCGAATGTTTAAGGGTCGAAGATTTGAGGGTCGAAAAATTACACAAGGACAGCAGGGCGGCTGGCGAACATGGCATGGTCACTCCGTAGCACAGCAGAATTATTGGGGGACTGAAAAGCATTATCCATGCTTCTTCTCGTCAGATCAAGTTATTCCGCTCCCGGAGTACATAATTGGGAACTGCCGGGTTACTTTGGTAATCAGGCTCGATTACTCTGCGGCTATTCTGCGTCTGTTCTGCGTCAATAATTGGCGGACAGGGCCTGCCTTGGGCGAAGTCGAAGCGATGATCCGCCCCACACGCACGAGCTAGACTTCCGCTAGCTCTTCTTCCAGCAACTGCTTGTTATAGAGATCGGTGTAATAACCGTTGCGGGCGATAAGTTGGTCGTGGGTGCCCAGTTCCACGACGCGTCCCTGGTGAAGGACGGCGATCGAGTCGGCGTTGCGGACGGTGGAAACGCGGTGGGAGATGAAGATGGTGGTGCGTCCGCGCATGATTTCGCGGAGATGGTTGAGGATCTTGTCTTCAGTGTGGGTGTCAACGCTGGAGAGAGCATCGTCGAGGATGAGAATGCGCGGGCTGCGGAGCAGCGCGCGGGCGATGGCGGTGCGCTGCTTCTGGCCTCCGGAGAGAGTAATGCCGCGTTCGCCCACCATGGTGTTGTAGCCTTCGGGGAAACTTGCGATGTCCTGGGCGATGTTGGCGGCTTCGGCGGCGGCTTTGATGTCGTCGAGCGAGGCGTCACCGTCTCCATATGCGATGTTCTCGCGGATGGTGTCGCTGAAGAGAAATGTTTCCTGCGGAACGAATCCGATGTGGCGGCGCAGGGAGTCGAGAGGGAATTGGCGAACGGGACAGCCGTCGATGAGGACGGCGCCGGGCTCGGCGTCGTAGATGCGTGGAATAAGGTTGACGAGCGTCGTTTTACCAGAGCCGGTGGGCCCGACAATGGCAAGGCTGGAGCCGGCCGGAATGCGCAGGTTTATGTCCTTAAGAACAGAGGTGCCGTTGTAAGCAAAGTTAAGATTGCAGAATTCGATTTCGCCAATGAGATCGGGAGATCGGGTCATCGGGTCATCGGGTGATCGGAAGATCTGGTTTTTCGATGACCCGATGACCCGATCACCCGATGACCCGATTATCTCCTCGTCGGCGATCTCGGGCTTCTGGGAAAGGATCTGTTCGACCCGCACCAAGGACGCGGTTCCGCGTTGGAAAATGTTGATGACCCATCCGAGCGCGATAACTGGCCACGTGAGCTGCATCATGTAAGTGTTGAAGGCGACGAAATCGCCGACGGACATTTTTCCGAGAAGGACTTGTCGTCCACCGAGCCACAACACGATGACGACGGCAGCGCCCAGCATGAGTTCCAGCGTGGGCCAGAGCATTCCCATCAAGCGGACCAGGCCGAGGCTGCGACGAATGTATTCCTTATTAGCACCCTCGAAGGCGGCGATCTCGGCCTGTTCCTGCACATAGGCGCGGATGACTCGGGCACCCGAAAAGTTTTCCTGGGCGCGTGCCGAAATGTCCGAGAACATGGCCTGAATACGTTCGAAGCGCTCGTGAATGCGGCGGCCAAAATACTGGATGACGATGCTGGCGATAGGCAGCGGCAGAAAGGCGTAGATCGTGAGTTTGGGACTGATCGCGAGCATAAAGCCGAGAGCGCCGGCGGTGAAGACCATGGTGTTGGCCGAGTACATGATGGCGGGGCCGAGCAGCATCCGGACCGCGTTCAGGTCATTGGTGGCGCGGGCCATAATGTCGCCCGTGCGGTTGCGCTGATAATAGGAGTAAGAGAGGCGCTCGAGGTGCGCGAACAGGTCGTTGCGCAGATCGAACTCGATATCGCGCGAGATTCCGATGACCACCCAGCGTGTCAGAAACTGGAAGATTCCCTTGACCAGAGCGATGGCGATGATGAGCAGGGAATAGGTGAGAAGTTTCTGGCGGGTCACGCCGGAGTTAAGATCGTTGACGGCGCGGCGCAGGACTTGCGGGAACAGTATCCAGATTCCGTTATTGAATAAGACGCAGAGCCCGCCCCAGACGAGACCGCCGCGGTAACGCTTCAGATACGGAACGAGCGGGCGTAGTTTCTTCGGCACCATGAACCTTTGTAGATGAAATTGTAGCAGCGGTAGATGCGGATTTTCCGAGCGAGGGCGCGAGGGCAACGAAGGCGGCAGTGAGCAGCAGCGCGGTCCAGAGCGACAGCATGCCGGCGGCAAACATCAGTCCGGAGTAAAGCAAGTCGGCGCGTTCCATCGCTTTCTCCACAAGAGAAAAAGCCGGGCAGAAACGGCATTCCGTTCCCACCCGGGTAGGAGAGAAACTTCAGAGTTAGTCCGCAGGCGGAGGCGGCGTGTGTTTACTCATACGTGCCGCGCGATTGGCCTCCAGTTGAGCCAGTTTGGCTTTCTGATCGGTGGTCAGAATCTGCATTATTTCGGACTTGATGCGAGCGTGCTCGACCTGGAGTTCGATCATGGTCTGCGAGTTCTGCGTAACCAGGGCGCGCGTCTTGGCTTCGTCGAAAGGACCGCTGGCCTCAAGCGCGCTCAGCGCGCTGTGGTTTTGCCGCATCTGCTGTATCAGCGGTTGCAGAGTTGGCTTCTCTTTTGTCCAGATCGCCTTAACCTGGTCCTGTTGCGCGCTGGTCAGATCGAGCTGCTTGAGCATGTGGCGAAAGCCGCCGGGGCCGCCATAACCGTGTCTGCCTTCCGCAATCGCGGCTGCTGCCACCAGTAGCACAGCAGCGCCGATGGTGAGAATGCGAATATGAGTCGATTTCATTGGATCTCCTTTTGACCTTTCTTGATCTCATAGGGTCCGGGAGAGCCCGAACGTCTATGCTGATAAGAACACTGTTCGCGAGAAGATTCGGTAAAGAGTCGGTCAATCAGGGTAAAGTTTTGTAAAGGCGGAAAGACGCTGTTCGCTATTCGCCTTTCGCTGAAAGCCAACAGCGAAGAGCGAACAGCGATTTCTTTCAGCAATCACAAATCTTTACCGCGCGCGAGCCTGCGAGGGTGTTAGATGAAAAGAATGGATCATGTGCTGGTGGTGGATGACGACGTCGAATTGTGCGCTCTGGTGCAGGAGTACCTGACGGCCGAGGGGTTCAGCCTGAAGGCTGTCCACGACGGCGAGCAGGGACTGCAACAGGCGCTGACCAACGACTATGCGCTGGTCGTGCTGGATGTAATGCTGCCGGGGATTAACGGCTTCGAAGTGCTGCGGCGGATTCGCAGCGTGTCGAAGATTCCGGTGCTGCTGTTAACCGCGCGTGGAGAGGACGTGGACCGCATCGTGGGTTTGGAAATCGGAGCCGACGATTATCTTCCGAAGCCCTTTAACCCGCGGGAGCTGGTGGCGCGAATCCGCGCCATTCTGCGCCGCACCAAACCTGCCAGGGCGGCGGACACAGTGCCGGAAGTGTTGAGTGTGGGCGACGTGGAACTGGATCCGGCGACGCGCAGTGTGTCGCGAGCGGGGCAGTCGGTCGATCTGACTTCGGTGGAATTCAATCTGCTCGAGGTTCTGCTGCGTGAGGCGGGGCGAGTGGTGACGCGGGAGCGGTTGGTGAACGCCGTCCTCAGCCGGAAGTTCATGCCCTTTGATCGCAGCATTGACATGCACGTCAGCAAGGTGCGGCGGAAGTTGGGCGACTCCGAAGAAGACGGAGACCACATCAAGACAATTCGAGGAGTTGGATACATGTTTGCGCGGCCGACAGCGAAGCCGAAAAAATGAGGCGAGAAATCTCTCTTGGCTCTTAGCTTTTGGCTTTTAGCTAAGAGCCAAAAGCAAAGAGCTAAAAGCCAAAAGCAAAGAGCAATGAAGAGTCTTTTCCTCAAGATCTTCCTGTCGTTCTGGGCAGCTTTGGCGCTGTCCCTGGTGCTGGCGATTCTGGTGACCATTGCCCTGCGTCCGGCGCGTCATGGGATCGAGAGCCAGGGTCTGCAAACTTTGGCGGAAGCTGTGAATGCGTATCAGAGTGGTGGGGAGCGTGGCGCTCACGATTATCTGGAAGAACTCTGGCACACCCAGCACGTGCGGGCTTTCGTTTTTGATCCGAAGGGCCACGAACTCGCGGGACGCCAAGTGCCGCCCTGGGTGGAGGACAGCCGGCAAGGCAGGCCGCCGCGCGAAGGCTCGCTACGCCACCGCACCTGGATCGACAAACTGCTCCCCTCCCGCATGGTTCGGGAGGCGCTCACGCTGGATGGTAAGCGGTACACGCTGGTGCTGGAGTTGCCGCCGGGGCCGAGAGTATTCGGGCCGCATGAGATCCCGGGACTGGGAATCGCGATCGCGATCGTCTCGTCGGGGCTGATCTGCTACCTCCTGGCGTGGTCGATGACCAGTCCGGTGACGCGTTTGCGCAAGGCGGCGCAAAGTCTGGCGGCGGGCGACTTGGGCGCGCGCACCGGCGCTCCGAAGGGCGGCCGGGGCGACGAACTGACGGAGTTGATGCGCGATTTTGACCGCATGGCCGAACGGATCGAAGGACTGGTGGAGTCACAATCGCGGCTGCTGAAGGATGTTTCGCACGAACTGCGATCTCCGCTGGCTCGGCTCAGTGTGGCGCTCGGGCTGGCGCGGCAGCGGGCGGCGCTGGAAGTCGCGCCGGAACTCGAACTTTCCCTGAACCGGATCGAGCTCGAGGCCGACCGGCTGAATCAATTAATCCAGCGCCTGCTGACCATTTCGCGGCTGGAGTCGGGCACCGGCGGCCTGCGCAAGACCATGCTGTCGCTGCGCGAGTTGGTGGAGCAGGTGGCGCACGACGCCGAGTACGAAACTCCGGGGCGTGGCTGCCGCGTAATCACGCCGGCCGCCGACGCCGCCGATGAATTTCTGGTGGAAGCCGACTCCGACTTGCTGCGGAGCGCGGTGGAGAACGTGGTCAGGAACGCCACGAGGTATACTGCCGAAGGCACGACGGTGGAGGTGCGGCTGGAGCGGCAGCAAGCGGCCAATGGCATCGCAAACGAAGACGAAATCATTGTTCGCGTGCTTGATCGCGGCCCCGGCGTTCCGGACGAAGCGCTGCAAAAGATATTTGAGCCCTTTTATCGACTGGACGATGCCCGCAACCGCCAGACTGGTGGCGCGGGTCTGGGCCTGTCGATCGCGGACCGGGCCATCAGGCTACATGGCGGTCAACTTCGCGCATCCAACCGCAAACAGGGTGGGTTACAGGTGGAAATCCGGATTCCGGCTGGTCCTCCTGTTCAGGGGTTTGCTCTTCCCGCTCATTCCTGATAAACAAATATATTTCAGCCACAAGCGTCAGTCTCCGTGACGGCTGGCAGGGCATCGCCGGCGGATGGGAAGCGGCTGACTACTCCAATCAGCGAAAAGAGCGCCCGATTGCGGACCCCTTGGGAGAGTAGATGTTGAAGAAAATAGGCGGAGTCGTTGTGCTCGTGGGCATTTGCGCCCTGAGTGTCTTTCTGCTCAACTGCGGCAGTTCCGCGTTCCGGCCCTCGGAAGAGTTGTATGTGCTGACCCAGGGGAGTGACGGTCTAGGGAACAACGTGGCTTCTTTCGGCATCGATCTTGAGAACGGGAACCTGACGTGGATCAATTCGAATGCCACCACGTGCCCTATACTTGCGACTCCCACCAATACCAACCCGTGCGGACTGCCCGTGGACATTTTGCTCGACCCGACCGGCAACAAGGCGTGGGTTCTGAATCAGGGTGCGCCTGCCTGTCCCTCCTGTACGCCTGCCTCCAACTATCCTTTTGCGCCTTCGATTTACCCGTATACGGTGAACTCGGATGGGAGCCTGTCACCGCCAGGCGCAGCCGTAAATTGGACCTGTGTCGTCCCTACCGGGACTGCCTGTAACAACGCCAATGCCTACCCCGACACTGCCGTGGCCATGGTGCGCGATGCCGCGGGACAGTTCTTGTTCGTGATCGATCAGGGATCATCCCCTCCCCCGGGATACCCGGTCCCCTCGCCGTCAAATCCTTCCTGTCCGCCGACTGGTACGGGTTTCGCGAACGTTACCACTCCTACGAGTTTTGCGGGTTGCCCGTCGATCTCGGTCTTTGCTATGACGCCAGGCTCAACCGCCCTGAAATTTGTAAGTCAAAGTTCGATCGGCTACCAAAGTCCGTTCTTCCTAAGCAAAATTCCCACCTCGCTTTCGGCCATTAAGTTTACGCCGCCGGGCTCGACCACTGCCCAGGAACTTCTCTTCGTAACCAACAACACAGACATCTGTACCCAGAACTGCGTTAACCCGTCCCCGCACAATGACAATACGGTGAGCGTGTATGCCGTGAGCCTATCCGGCATCCTGACCGAGCAACCCAATTCGCCGTATACCATTACCGCGTCCGATCCGGTCTCGGTGGTCGCGGTCAATACCATGCCGGCGCAGGTAGGCGCCATCGGCGGTCTCTTTGTTTATGTTGGCCAGGGGGCTGGCGGTGGAGCGCTGCATCCTTTCCAGGTGTGCTGGGTGACTAACATTAACTGCTCGCTGCAGAATGTGGCCGATCATCTGTTGTTTCCGCTGACTACGTGTCCCACGCCATCTTGCCAAGTACCGCCCTCGGCGGCGGGGGAGAACCCGGTTGAAATGCTGATAGATCCGACAAACAATTTTCTCTACGCACTGAGCGAAAACTCGAACCAGGTTTTTGGGTTTAGCATCGGCACGACGACAGGCGAGTTGACGGAGCTAGCAACGCCCTACGAACCGACCGGAACGTTGCCGGTGTCGATGGCGCTGCACCCCAGCGTATTCAACACCGGCCAGTATCTCTACACCTCGAACAGTGCGTCGAGCAACATTACGGGCTTCACGCTGAGTACGACGAGCGGAGTAATGCTCAATCCGATCACGGTGATCGCCCCGGCAGCGCCGAGCGGGATGGCCGTGCACTAAACCACTCGGGCATCGAAAAGCCTTTGAGTTTCGATCATCCGATGGTCCGATCACCCGATTTCTTCAGGTTGGCGTCCGAAGAATCAGATAGCCTCCAATGAAACCGAAGACCAGGTCTGGAGACCAGGCCGCGACCGCGGGCGGGAGCTGACTCAAATTGCCCATGGCCTCGAAGAGGCCAGAGATCGTCCAATAAACCACGCCGATGCCGATGGCGGTCGCCAGCCCTGCGACCGCCGAGCGCTTGCCGGCGGAAAGCGCGAAGGGGATGGCGAGCACGGCCATCACCAGCGTGATCAGCGGGTACGCAATCTTCTTTTGCAGTTGCACGCGCAGCCGGACTACGTCAAAGCCGCTCTGCTCGAGATCGTAAATATAGCGGCGTAGTTCGTCGTAACTCATTTCCGACGATTGTTTGATTTCCTTCTTGAAGTAGGCGGGCGTTTCGGCCAGTTCGGGGTAAGTGGCGGCATCGAACTTGTGATAGTTCTCGATGGCGGAGCCGTTCAGGCTGCGCTCCCATCCTTCCTCGTAAACCCAGCGCCCCATCGAGCTAGACCAGTGCGCGCGGTCGGCGGCGATGCGGTGCGTGATCTGGAAGCTGTGCGGGTCGAACTGGAACACGGAGACGCCGCCGAAAACATCGCGGTCGGGATCGAAGAATTGGTAGTAATAAATGTCCGAGTGCTGGCCGAAGATCCACTTGCGGTCGGGGCGAAGATAAGTTTGCGCCGGTTTGCCCTTGATTTGGTTGCGGAGCGCGTCCTGCCGCTTGTTGGTGTAGGGCAGATAGAGTTGGTCCGACAGGAAGAGCACGCCGGCAACCAGCATGGAAGCGATCAGGACCGGGACGATGATGCGATAAAGGCTGATGCCGGTGGCCTTGATCGCCGTGATTTCATTCGACCGCTGCAGCAGGCCGAACGTGACCAGCACCGCAAGCAGCATGCTGAGCGGCGTGGTGGTGTAAAGAAAGAAGGGCGCGACATTGAGCAGGTATTCGCCCACGGTGAGCGGCGACACCTGATTCCGCATGATGTCGCCCAGCAACTCGAACAGGGTGAACACCAACAGCAGCATCAGGAACGCGGCAACGATCATGGCCAGGTAGAGCACAAAGCCGCGCAGTACATAGTCGTCGATGATGGTTGGGAAACGAAGATTGAATAAGCGCCGGCGCCTGGGCCGGCGGGAAGCAGTGCCTTCGCGAAGGGCCGAGCGGGACGACTCACCGTTCAGTTGCAGAACTGCCGCCGGCAGGCTGGGTGTTGAAGATGGGACGCCCGATGCCTTAAGCCTCCAACTCTTGAACCAGGAGCGGAACCCAGCCAGTTCGATCGGGCGGCGTTCCGACTGCCAGAGCAGAAAAACTCCCCCGACCAGAAACACGAAGTCCGCGAGCCAAACCCCGGCGGCGGGCGAGAGGCGTCCCTGGCGCGCGAAAGACACTCCGATCACAGAGATCGAATAGTACACAAAGACCAGCAGAATGGTCAGGACAAATCCGCTGGACTTGCCCCCTTTCTTCGACGAGAGGCCGAGAGGAATGCCGACCAGGGCCAGCACGATGCAGGCGGTCGGCAGCGCCAGACGGTTATGGTATTCGATCAGGTGCCAGCGGCGGGTGACGGGGTCGGCGCTTCGTGCGATACGGAGAAGGTCGGCAATCTTGAGCTCATGCAGTGATGTGGGTTCGTGTTCCTGACTGTTTTGTGTGGGTACCTGAATGGGGATGTCAGTGGTCTGGAAGGTGGAGATCTGGTACTGGTCCGGATTCTTGGGATCGGTTTCGTGAGTGGAGCCGTCGGTGAGATGCAAGTCCAGAGTATCGGGCCCCTGACTGACCAGCAGGCCCGCGCGCGCCAGGCTGATGCGCGGCGCGGCTGGGTCAGTCAAATCGGCGAGGAACACGCCTTTCCAGAGGGCTCCGCCAGACATGGCTTTGACGTCCTGCACGTAGAGAATGATCTTCGGGAATCCCTCGTAAAATACACGGGGCTGGACTTCGAAAGAAGCCTGAGAAGACTTGAGGTTGTCTTGGAGCTGTCCCAGGGCGGCGAGCGAGCGGGGCGCAATATAGACGCTGTTACCGAGAGCGAGCAGCCATGCTACCACCACGAAAATTGAGATCACACGCAGGAAGGTCCATACGCCCAGGCCGCTGGCGCGCATGGCGGTGATTTCGCTGTCCGCAGCCAGACGGCTGAGTCCAATGAGGATGCCGACCAGCACGCCCATGGGAATGGTGTAGGTGAGCGCGACGGGGACGGTGAAGAAAAAGATCT
>CAWCRQ010000134.1:0-14470 GCA_963797885.1 uncultured Acidobacteriaceae bacterium
CTCATTTGCCATTGGAAGATTTTGCCCTGACCTTATCTTTAGAACCATAGATCTGGGAGGCAAAATTTTTCCCGACCCTTTGTTTTCTAGATTATGCGGCAAAACAGAGTGGTTTTTTTTTGAGGGATATTCTGCACCAGAAAGTGTGCACTGCAATCGGGGACCGCGGCCACTGGCCCAATCCAGTTCGCCCAGCCTTTCGCGCACCTTTGCAAGAGTCTGGCGCTTTTCGCGCCGTTCTGCTCTTTTCTGCTGAGATTTGGCTGCCTTACGCGGAAGCCAATTTCTCTTCTATGTTAGATTGAGCGCAGGGCCCGTAGCTCAACGGTTAGAGCAGCAGACTCATAATCTGTTGGTTGTAGGTTCGAATCCTACCGGGCCCACCAGTTAACGGTTTGTGAGCATACACCGTGACAAAAGTCATCGTCGTGGCTTCTCCGCTTCTCTAGGCTCAGTAAGAGGGACCAGCCAATGACGCAAAAGTCGTACGTTCCCAGCAGCGAAGAGAACATCCCTGGTCCTTCATTGGTTGGGGAAGGGCAACATCCGGACAAGATGCAGGGACATTGGGTACTCGCACGCGCTGGCAAGCGCGTGCTGCGACCAGGCGGGATTGAACTCACACGGCGGATGCTCGATGCGCTGGCAATCGGTTCACAGGACAGAGTGGTTGAGTTTGCTCCGGGACTTGGTATCACAGCCGGAATGGTTCTGAAACGTCGTCCGGCGGCTTATTGGGGAGTGGAGCGCGAGCCGGCAGCAGCGGAATGTCTTCGAGACCGGCTGGCAGGTACCAAAGCCGAGATCGTGCTGGGATTGGCAGAACAATCGGGTCTGCCCAGCGCATGTGCGACCGTGGTCTATGGCGAAGCCATGCTGAGTATGCAAAGCCAGGAACAGAAGAATCGAATTGTGACGGAAGCCCGGCGGCTTCTTGCTCCCGGAGGACGGTACGGGATTCACGAACTGTGCTACTCGCCTGACAATCTTTCCGACCATCTTCGTCATGCAATTGAAGCGGCTCTCTCGAAGAGATCCATGTCGGAGTACAACCGCTAGGGCACAGTGAATGGATAAGATTCTTTGAACAAAACGGACTAAAAGTGACTTGGAGCACTGAAGCGCCAATGCATCTGCTGGAGCCACAGCGCGTGTTGCGGGACGAGGGATTGAGGGGAAGCTTGAGAGTCGCGTTCAACGTCGCTACAAACCCGAAGCTGCGCCAGCGGATGTTTGCCATGCGGCGGCTTTTCACAAAGTATCGGGAGCACCTCCGTGCCATCTCAGTGGTTGGGCAACGAGAGCCAACAAATGCCTGACTCAGTTCATCGGTTCTCAAACTCCAGACGCTCGGGATTGCTGCGGCTCATGGATAGACTGCCATGATTCTCCGCTCCAGTCGCTGGTCTTGCTCTGCCCTTGACACCACCGCGATCAGAGCTTGTTTCGCGTTGAGTTCAGCATAGTGTTTCCACTTTTCCGGGAGATCATCGAGGATAAAGATCGCGGACACTGGGCAAACTGGCACACAAGCTCCACAATCGATGCATGCGACCGGGTCGATGTACAACTGAGGTTGCGTGACAAAATCGTCTTCGTTTTTCTTCGGATGAATGCAGTCGACCGGGCATGCATCTACGCAGGCCGTGTCTTTCGTTCCTATACAGGGTTCAGCAATCACGTAAGCCATGAGAACGGGGCACTTCTAATTCAGACCCACCCTTTCGCATCACAGTATCACTTGTATCGAAATTGACGCGGAATTGGCGTATCTGCGCCCCTTGACTGCTCCAGCGATGCGGTCCGGTACAATAGCCACCGTGCCGGAAACCAAGTTCACATCGGGGCAAACGCTCGCAAAGGTAGCGATTTTTTCAGGGTTAGCGGAGGGCGAACTGGCCTTGCTAACGCAGCGGGCGGTGCCGCGTCGCTACGCGGCGGGTGAAATCGTTTTCAGCGAAGGCGAGCCCTGCTCCGGCCTCTATGTGGTTGAGTCTGGTCATGCCCGCATCTTCAAGAGTTCCGCCAACGGACGGGAACAGGTGCTTAGCATCAATGGACCGGGCAGTTCCATCGCCGAGCTCCCCGTGTTCGATGGCGGGAACTATCCGGCGTCGGTCGCGGCGATTGACGATGCGACTTTGCTTTTCGTCAGCAAAAAGGATTTTCACGCTCTGTGTCTGACGCACCCGCAGGTGGCACTCAAGGTCTTGCGGGTAGTTGGGGCGCGTCTCCGCCGCCTAATTGGAATTATCGAGGAACTTTCATTTACCACGGTGCGACACCGGCTGGCGTCCTTCTTGCTGCGACTGGCTGAGAAGGAAGGCAAGCGTACGAGCAAGGGCATGGAAATCACCCTCCCGGTCAGTAACCAGGAACTCGCGTCGCAGATTGGTACCGTACGCGAACTCGTTTCCCGTAATCTTTCCCGCCTTCAGGCGGGAGGAATGTTGAAGATTGATGGACGCAGGTTGACCATCTGCAACCTGAAAGCTCTCGAAGCCGAACAGCACTCTGCAGAATAGTTCGCTGGCGCCTGTCTTCTAGCACTGTTTCCCATTTCGCTGTTTGTGCCGCTAATGGAACATGGTTTGCGCATCCACTCTTTTCTTTGGATGAGCGTGACAAAAGTCATCGGCAGCCTACCTTCGCTCCGGTAATGTCAAACCATCAAGCGCGGTCGGAAGCATGTTGCCGGCTGGCAGGAGGATGCAATGACAATGAACGCTACTACCGACAAAACCGTACGGGAGCTGGCCCTAGAAAACCCGGCGGCTACAAGACTTTTTGAAAAGCTAGGCATCGACTATTGCTGCGCCGGCAACAGGTCGCTGATGAAGCTTGCCGTGCTGCGAATCTGAACACGGATCAAGTACTGGATTCCCTGGAGATGGCTGAGCAGTCGACGCGAGCAGTGCAAGAAAAGCAGAACTGGCAAACAGACGCCCTGGCGGGCCTGATCGCGCACATTAAGAGCACCCACCACAAGTACACACGTGAGGAGATCGCCCGGCTCGGTCCTCTCTTCGATAAGGTTTGCTCTGTGCACGGAAAGAACCACCCCGAGCTTCTGCACATTCGCGGAACCTTCCAAGGGCTCGCCCAGGAATTGACCACTCACCTGTGAAGGAAGAAATGGTCCTGTTCCCTTACATCGTAAGAATGGAAGAAGCCACGATTGAGAAGGAACCGATCATGCCAGCGCCGTTTGGCACCGTGCAGAACCCAATTTCCATGATGGAGCACGAGCACGATTCTGCCGGGAACGCATTGCGGGCCATGCGCGAGGCCAGCAGCGGCTATTCCGCTCCTGCCGACGCCTGCGTCAGCTACCAGACACTCTACAAGGCCCTGGCTGCTTTCGAGACCGACCTTCACCAGCACATTCATCTCGAAAACAACATCCTGTTCCCGCGCGCGATTGCGATGGAAAAGATTCCCTAACGGAAGTGAATTTCATGTCCGCATTGCCAACTCGCATCGAGAGAGAAGCTGGTCGCCCGCTGACGCCGCTTGAAGCACGAAACTCATGTTCGTAGCACTGCTGCTTCTCACCGCTGGATGCATTCTGTGCGTCCGTTCGGAGGTCCTAGCCTATCAGGGATTCGTCCGTTCCGCGTGGTCATGGCTTCCGCTTTCGGCCGTTACTGAGATGACTGCGGTGACAGTTTTTGCCGGAAATCTGTTTGCCACGTTCGCACGGCATGCACCATCGACCGGTGTAACATATCGTGAAACGATAGAATAGGGGAGATCGCCACGGTCGGGCTGTGATTGGCCGGCGAACTACTTAGTTCCGGTTTTCTGAGATTAGAATCTTCTTGGGAATGACCAAAGCAAGGAATAGCGAAGCGGAACAGCATGAAAGGTCCACAGAACAGACATTTGCTGCTCGGCACGGTGTCTTTTACCGTTTGCTTCGCGGCGTGGGGCCTAATCAGCGCGTTCGCGCCTCATTTTCGCCAAGAGTTTCACCTCTCAGCGACAGAAACCGCCTTTCTAGTTGCGGTTCCAGTTCTTCTGGGCGCGCTTTGCGCTTGCATTCCGATGGGAATGCTGACCGATCGCTTTGGCGGCCGTGTTGTTTTACCGTTTGATGCTTTTCGTCGCCGTGCCGGTGGCCTTAGTCCCGGTCACCGCTGGCTATAGGAATCTGCTGATTGTCGGCTTTCTTCTTGGGAATGGCGGGGTCGTCATTCGCGGTTGGCATCGGTTACGTCTCCCGCTGGTTTTCCATGGAGAGTCAGGGCAGTGCGCTCGGCGTGTATGGCCTGGGAAACATTGGGCAGTCAGCCGCGGTGTTCCTTGGGCCGGTGGTTGCTGCCGCGTACGGGTTTCGCACGGTCTATTGGGGAATGTCGGTCATCCTGCTGGCCTGGACAGTTGTGTTTCTCGTCTTCGCCAGAAACGCCGCCCAAACGGCTCGCCCCAAGGGCTTGTCCGAGATGCTCGGTGTGCTCGGACGCGAGCCTCTGGCGTGGGCGCTCGCTGGCTTCTATTTCCTGACTTTCGGCGGATTCGTCGCCTTCTCCATATACTTGCCGTCGCTTCTGCGTGATCAATTCGGTCTTCGCCCTGCAGACGCTGGTTTCCGCACCGCTGGATTCGTCGTACTGGCGACGCTTTGTCGGCCTCTCGGTGGATGGCTGTCGGACCAAGATTGGCGGCGTCGCGGGTGCTTTCGTGGATTCTGCCGGCCATCGCAGCTTTTGGCTTGTTGCTTGGTATCTCGACAATGCTCCCGTTCACCGTCGGAGCCCTGGGTTGTGCGGCCTTGCTCGGCATCGGCAACGGGGCGGTGTTTCAGTTGGTGCCGCGCTATTTTCCCAGCCAAAGGGCCACGGTCACCGGGCTCGTGGGTGCGATGGGCGGCATGGGAGGGTTCTTTCCGCCCTTGCTGCTAGGCATGTTCCGCGACCGCTTAGGAGTAGTTTGGCCGGGTTTCTTGCTGTTGTCAGTTGTGGCTTGTCTCCTGTGGTGGATGAATGGTCGAGTCTTCTTGCCGCGCGGAAGAAGCGCTGGCTGCCAAGCTTCCTGCCGAATTGACGCGCACCGCGGACAGGATTCGCGCCGGAGCCTGGGCAACTTTGTGGACGGCAGTTTTGGTTGCTGCGATAGTGCTTGGCTCGCGCAATCTGCAGAACTTTGATCCCGCGTTAGTGATCTACACCTTCGCCATCATTTTCGCGACGTGGGGTGTCATCTACCACTACACGGTCTGGATTCGAAAACCTCCAACCTACGTGTACTGGCGGCGGGGTTGGCAACTATTCAAGGAGCGAGGCGTCCTTCGCAGCTTCGGCCAGATAGTAGCAGCTGGCGGGAACACACATCCTTGCCCAAACATTCATTGCGAAACGTTCGCGACTGCGCTGGGCCATGCATCAGTTGATTTTCTGGGGATGCCTGCTGGCGGTGGTGATCACCTTCCCGCTGGTCTTCGGCTGGATCAACTTCACCAGCGCGCCCACCGATCAGATGACGTACGTCACTCACCTGTTCGGCTATCCACGCGTTCAGCTTCCGTTTACATACGTTCACTGCCTTAGTCCTTTTTCATGGCCTGGACATTGCGGCGTTTCTGGTTTTGGGCGGCATTGGTCTCTCGCTGTGGCGCCGCATGCGCGACGAAGGCGCACGCGCGGTGCAGACGCTCGCCATGGACTTCTGGCCGCTGATCCTGCTCTTTGCGATATCAGTGACGGGGTTGGCGTTGACGGTTTCTCAGGTCTGGCTGGGCGGCAGTTTCTACGACTTCATCGCCATCCTGCACGCCATAACGGTGATCGCCGCGCTGCTTTATCTTCCGTTTGGAAAATTCTTTCACATCTTTCAGCGGCCGGCACAACTCGGCGTGAAACTCTACCAGCGAGCAGGTGCGGAGGGCGAAGGCGCAATCTGCGCACGTTGCGGCGAGCGCTACGCTTCTCGGATGCACATCGATGACCTTGAACGCGTTCTGCCGCAGGTAGGCTTCAACTATTCGATGTCGGGGCCCGTCAGCAATTGGCAGGAGCTTTGCTCGGCCTGCAAACGCAAGTCACTTTCCCTCGCGCAGTTGAGATTAAAAGAGGAAGCGAATGGCTAAGCCTCCGGTCTCCGAAGCAACGCTCAAACGAGCAGTTCGGGCCGCACCTCAACTACGTCCCGCCCGGCGGGTGGAAAGATGAATCGATCCATCCGGCCGAGAAATTGGTGAAGACCCACTGCTGTTTTTGCGGACAGCAGTGCGGGATTCAGCTCAAGGTCCGCGAGAATCGGGTCATCGGTTTCGAACCGTGGGAGGAGTTTCCGTTCAACCGCGGCATGCTTTGCCCAAAAGGAGTGAAGCGTTATCTTCAGGGGAGCCATCCCGATCGTCTCCTATCGCCTTTGATGCGAAGCGAAAAGGGTTTTCGTCCCGCGACTTGGAATGAGGCTCTCGATTTCACGGTGAGCCGGATACACGAGATTCAGGCCGAAGTACGGCAAAGACGCCATCGCTATCTATGGAGGCGCGTCGCTCTCGACCGAGAAGTCCTACCTGCATGGGAAATTCGCCCGTGTGGCTTTGGGCACTCGCCACATCGACTACAACGGGCGGCTGTGCATGGTTTCGGCCGGGAACCGCATACAAGCTTGCATTCGGCATCGACCGCAGCCCGATTCCCTGGGAGCGACATCCCGAAGGCGAACGTGCTGTTTGTGATCGGCGCGAACATTGGCGACTGTGCGCCGATTACGACCGACTACATCTGGCGCTGCCGCGACAATGGCGGGCAGGCCTTATCGTCGCCGATCCACGCATGACTCCAATCACGCGCAATGCGGACCTTTATCTCCCGCCGCGACCCGGAACCGACCTCGCGTTGCTCATGGGAATGCTGCACGTGATCTTGCGAGATGGTCTTGATGACCGCGAGTTCATCGCGAAGTACACGACTGGTTGGGTCGAGGCTGTGGCGGAGTCTGCCAAGCAATGGAATCTCGGCAAAGCGGCCGAGATGACAGGTGTTCCGCCCGAAGCGATCGAGAAGGCGGCACAGTGGATGGGCAAGTCGGAGCGAGTGATCGCTGATGCACGCTCGCGGACTGGAGCACCAGTCGAAAGGCGTGGAGAACTGCCTGGCGGTGGTCAACATCATGCTCGCGCTGGGCCATATCGGGCGCGAAGGCTGCGGGACCGACCATGATTACCGGCCAAGGCAACGGCCAGGGTGGCCGCGAGCACGGCCAGAAGTGCGATCAACTTCCGGGCCAGCGCTCGCTTACGGACCCGCAGCTCGCAAGTACGTTGCCGGGGTCTGGGGCATCGCCGAGAGCGAACTGCCGCAACCGGGCTCTCGGCGCGAGGAGATCATGGAATGCGATTCACCGCGGCGAGATCAAGGGACTATTCTCCCTCTGTTTCAACCCGCTGGTTTCGCTTCCGGATGCGAACTTCACGCGGGAGCGCTCTATCCAAGCTGGAATTCTTCGGCGTGATCGACTTCTTTCTGCTCTGAGACCGCGCACCACGCCGACGTGGTTCTGGCCGGCAGCCTGCACGAAGAAGAAGACGGGCTTGGCTGCAGCGCCGAAGGGCGCGTCATTCACTGGCAGAAAAGCATTGATCCTCCCGGTGAGGCGCGGCGCGATTCCGACATCATCATCGACCTGGCTCATCGGCTGGGACGCGGCCAATACTTCCCGTTCAAGAATCCCGCCGACATTCTTGAAGAACTCCGGATTGCCTCGCGCGGCGGCGTAGCCGACTACTACGGGATTACATACGAGCGGGTGGATAAGCAGATGGGCATCTTTTGGCCATGCCCGTCACTCGACCACCCAGGAACACCCCGCCTGTTCGTAGACAGAAAGTTCTATACCCACGACGGCAAGGCGCACTTCAACGTGACCGAGTGGCGTCCAAGCGGCGATCCGATCAGTGACGAATATCCGTCTATTTCTAACCACGGGCCGGGTCGTGAGCCAGTATTTGATCGGGACGCAGACCCGGCGCATCGGTGCGCTTGTCGACCAGTATCCGGAGCCGCGGGCGGAGATTCATCCCCGCCTGGCGGAGCAGCACGGCATCAAGGACGGCGACTGGGTGACAGTCACGACCCGCCGCGACGATCTGACGATCCGCGCTATGGTGGTCAAGACTATTCGACCAGATACGGTCTTCATTCCCTATCACTGGGCCGGGAACCCGCAGCGCCAACCGCCTCACCCACCGGACTCTCGACCCACGCAGCAAGATTCCCGAATTCAAGCTTTCTGCGTGCAGGATTGCCAGAGCCACTGGCCCAGACCCGTCGCCCGACGATCGAGGGCCGCATCTGACCGGCTGCTTCGCGGGGAGGCGCCTAGTGTTCGGATACGAGTTCTATATCGATCCGTCGCGCTGCATCGGTTGCCGCTCCTGCTTGCAGGCCTGCGAGGAATGCGAAACCCATCGCGGCAAGTCGATGATCAACTTCGATTTCATCGAACGGCGCGAAAGTATCACCTCTGCGGCCTACGTGTGCTGGCATTGCGACGAACCAACCTGTGCCCAGGTTTGTCCAGCCGATGCGATCAAGAAAGGTGAGGACGGGATCGTTCATTCCTCGCTGAAGCCGCGCTGTATCGCATGCAACAACTGTGTGCTCGCCTGTCCCTTCGGCATACCCAAGATGATGGAACCCGAGCAGCAGATGATGAAGTGCGACATGTGTTATGACCGCACCTCGGTGGGCAAGCGGCCGATGTGCGCGACGGTGTGTCCCAGTCAGGCGCTGGCTTATGTCAGGCCGGAGCAGATTGCCGCTCGACGGCGAGAAACCCGACGAACACGTTCTATTTTGGCAACCAGAAAATCACGACCAAGGTTTACATGATGGCTCCCGCGGAACGGGAAGCCATCGCTTTGGATGTCGTGGATTATATGTGGGAGGAAAAGCATGAATTGGCTGCGACGCGCCAGTAGCGAACCTCTGTGGAAAGAGGAATTTTCTGTCCACACGGCAGACGAACGCTATGTCACCCGCAGACAGTTGACCAAGTTTCTGGTCCTAACCAGTTTCGGAATGTTCGTGGGAAACATCTGGATTCTGGTTCGGTCCCTTTTCTACAAGACTCCTTCGTATCCGCAACAGCCCGTGGCTCGATTGGGAGAGATTCCTGTGGGCGGAGTGAAGCTGTTTACGTATCCGACCAAGAGAAGACCATTGCATATGGTGCGAACCGGCGAGAACGAGTACGTAAGCTACAGCCAGAAATGCACTCACCTGTCCTGCGCTGTGTACTATTCGCAGGCAAGCAATCGGCTCGAATGCCCCTGCCATCAGGGCTTCTTCTCAATCAAAGACGGCGCCGTTCTGCAAGGGCCGCCGTCACGGCCATTGCCCCGGATCGTTCTGGAAACCCGCGGCGAACAAGTGATCGCTGTGGACGTGAAGGTGTGACGACGATGCAACCCGTTGAACTGCCGCCCAAAAACTCGCGGACTGACAGCGATTGCAGGTGCAATGGCGCTGATCGCCGTCTTGCTGATCGTGCAGATTTGGCTGCTGAGCGCGGCGCTGGAATCGTTTCTGGCTGGGCATCGCCACACGGCTTTGCCGGCCGCGGTGTTCTCGGGCGTCATGTTTCTAGTTTGCCTCGGACTCTATTTGTTCGTTGACCGAGCGGATTCCGAGGTTCGCCGCTCTGGCGAAGACCGCTGACAATCACGTCCGCCGTACCTCCTCAGGGACCTCGGGCTGATGCCGTGTTTCGCACGTGAATCCGCCACTCTAGGAAAGGGGTAGAACTTTCCTTTTGTAAACTGTATTCGCCAACGTAGCCATGGCAATGTACCAAGCGACCAACCCGGTGATAAGGATCTCCCACCCCGCAACCGCTGCCGGACACTTGCCCAAGACCACGAAGTCCAGCAGAATGAAGGCCAGCAAAAGTAGCCAGAATAGGACCGCCAGAAACTTTCCCACGCCCTGGACTGCAACGCAAAAAGCGAATGTGAACAGCGTCCACATGAGGAAGAAACCAAGCTCCTCGGGATGACCCGCCGGAATGCCCGTCTTTGGCTGCACGTACAGCAGCACGAATAGTGACCACCAAAAGGCGCCGTAGGACATAAAAGCAGAACCGCCGAAGATGCTTCCTTTTCGAAGGTCCACGATGCCCGCAATAAATTGCGCCGTGCCTCCGAAGGTGATTGCTAACGCCAGAGTTGGTCCTGCGCTCCAGAATCCCACGTTATGCAAGCCCGTCGCCATCGTGGTCAAGCCGAAACCCATTAGCCCCACTACCGCCGGGTTCGCCCACCACTCCTTGCAGATACCACTGTCCGCTAATTCCGCCATATTATTGTTCTCCTTCATTCTTTTCTCTGGAATATCGGACACATTGTGTGTGAAACCTCTAACAATATCTGTGAAACCTTTCACAAATCGCCACGTGAAGACGACTTTCCCTTTCGAGTTTCGTGGCCGCTCTTACATAAAATCGCCTGAAGATACATTTTCAAACTGTGAAACCTCTCACAGAACTGGCGTTGGACCCAACCTACAGTTTTGACGGAGGGTCCGCCATGGGAGATCCCGAGAAAGAGCCGCTTTGCACGGTCAAGGAGTTACTGGTGTTTGGGGTGTTCTGTGTGGTTTACAGTTCGATCCTTTTCTCGTTGGATCCGGAATGGGTCGGATGGGCCGCGCCGCTAGTCTTCGGAGGCGCCCTCTATGCTGCGGATCCGCCTCCGGCTTCCGCCCATCTCGATTCACCCCAACACGTCTTTCCAACCGCTTATTTGTGTTACGCCCTAAGTCTCCTCGGCATAGTGCTCCTCACTTTGGTCCAGGACAAACGACAGCCCAGTTGGTTATTGTGGTTCAAAAACGAGTCACAGAGTTGGAGCATTGCCAAGGTGAGACGTTTCCTGAGGTCTAGGTTTACGCTTATCGCTGGGCGTTGAACTGTCGAGCAGTCTGGTGCTAGCATCCTCCGTGCAAACACCGGTCATAACGAAGATCGTGTGGCCACCTTTCGTTACCGCTCTGGACCTGTTTCATGGGGTCGCGCAGCGGGATGTGCGAAAGATTACCAGCCTCTGCACTGAGAAGTGGTACTCCCGCGGGGTAACGATATTCCGGGAAGGAGAGTCTTCCGATTCTCTTTACGTTCTTAAAAAAGGCATGGTAAGGCTGATTTCCCTCTCGGACCAGGGAAGGGAAACCATTCTGCACATCCTCAAGCCCGATGAGCTCTTCGGCGAACTTCTTCTCTCCGAGGAGAAAAGAGCCTTCACGGCCATTGCCACTGAGGATTCTCTGGTGACCATTATTTCCCAGGAGTCTTTTGTGGAACTCTTGTCCGCGGTCCCGGCCGTCGCCCTGAACTTCATTCGGCTGCTTTCGAAGCGATTGGCCACAGTGGAGAGGGGACTGGCGGAGTTCAGCCATACCTGGTCCTATCACCGGCTGGCCAGAGTGCTCCTCCAGTTGAGCGAGAAATACGGACAGCAGGTTCCTGGGGGTACGTTAATCAGCGTCCGCCTGACCCATGAAGATCTGGCCAACTTGATTGGGACGAGCCGGGAAACGGTCACGACACAACTTAGCAAGTTCACACGCATGGGCCTTCTGAAACGCGAGGCCAGGAATTTCGTTGTGGCCAAGTCCAAGCTTGTCGACTTTATTCGCTCCGAAGAGCTTCGACTGAAGAATCTCCCGTTTACTCAGAGAACAATTCCTTCCGAAGAACTCTAGCTGACGCTGCACGCATGCTGAGTCTAAGCGCGGCCCACCATGAAGCTCACTTAGGAACAAATGAAAGCCAGCGCCAGCAAAAGTCCAAACGCCACTCCATACTTCATCTCAGACCACCCGAGTTTTTTGACATCCAGGGATTCAGGTCGCCGAAAGAACCATTGCGTTCCTCGCACGAGTGCGGGAACAAAAGCGATGATCACCAAAGGAGGAAGCACCCGCCAAAAAGACGCGAACGTCAGCACCACCAATAATGCCGGCTGAGCCAGGAAAAAGAACCTCCCTCGATCAAATTTCTCGGAGAAGGTAGCGGCACGGGCAGCACGGATACGCAGTTGGACGAAATGAATCTGGTTGCCGGCGAAGATCCAGTTCGCCGTCCACAAAACGAAAGCGCGCTCATCTAGCCGTCCGGTGCCGATGTAGTAAGCAGCCGGAGCAGTGCAGGTGAGGCCAATCGTGCCCACCAGTTGCGCCGCCATTCGCGCCTTACGACCTAACTTCCGAAGAACCGCCTGGGCCACAAATGCAAATGCCGTTGCCGCTCCGAGAAACAGCAACCCTGAGTTTCGACCGTTCCACATCAGCCTGGTCACACAAGCGACGGATACAGCGCCCAGACAAAGGGACGCAATGACCGCTGTCCAGCGTTCTCCTGATGTATGGGCGGTCAGCGAGCCCGTACCGATGAGGCTTTCGAGCGGTGTCCGCAACCAAAACAAAGACAGCGTGGCCAGCGTGAACACAAACAGCGGCCAAGCCCGATGTGCCGAGGCAAACCCCGCTGCAACCCCGGTGAACAGGGGAACAAGCAGCAGCCCCCAGGCACCATGCTCACGCGGAACTATCAGCGCTCGCCGGCGGGCCCGCTGAGCTGCACTTTCAGATTCACCACTCTCGGTCATAAGGTCATTCATCTTCGGAACCGAATCTTGTCGCGTAGCCTCAGTACAACCTGAAAATCCCGCTTAGCTGGCTACGCGAGGACTATCGTATTCCAGCAAACGCCTTTCGCCTTGAAGCGCCCGAAGCGGAGTCAAATCCTGGGTCAATTCCACGGTCCCCAGATAGGCTCCGTCGGAATTACGCACGGCAAAATAACGGACGTGCACAAACTTTTCATGGAAGTTGATCCAGAATTCAGCGACACTCTGTCTCCCGGAGCGGAAATCCGTCAGAATCTGGTCAACTGTTTCGACACTTCTGGGAGGATGGCAATGTTGCACCTTGCGTCCGATAATGGCCTTGCTGCGAGCGAAGATTCGATCCGGCCCCTCGGTGAAGAAGGCCACCCGGTCGTCGGCATCGACAAACGTAAGATCTAGCGGGAGGGTTGAAAACACCGCAACGAGTTGTTCCAGGCTTACATTCCCGGTGGGTAACATGAGAGCGCCCGACGACGGAACTTTCATGGATTCGGGTGTCGTGCCGACAGCGGGCGTGTAGCCCTGCTGGGGCTCCACGATGCACCAACCGTACTTCGGAGACACCGCCCATATCTCGCCCCACTCATCTTCCGACAGCGTCTCCAGAGACATCGGAAGCAGTATGTTCTCCTCCTTGTAAATCATCTCCTGCACGGCTTTGAGGCCGGCGTTCGCGGCCTCCGCCAGATTCATCTTCCATTTCTCGATGCCGGCCGGGTCAGAGTGTATGCACTCCCCAAGGCGCTTGAGTAGATTGCGCACGTCATCATCCTTGGCCCACATCACTTTTGACGGGCCGGTAATGCCGTGTCGCTCCAGGCAAGAAAACAGTGCGTGTTCTTTGCGTTGGTAGTGCTTATCGATATCCATCAGCTCGTTGAACGACTGGCGAAAGCGCAAAAGAATCGCCGCCGCATCGGCAGCTTCCTTCGTGCTCTGCAATTCAGCCAGAGTCTTCGTCATGGCCGCAATCGTACCGCGTAATGCTTCATTTTCACGGCGGAAGGTATCCACCGGGTGTCCCGGAGCAATTGCCTTGCGGATAGGGAGTTGAACCAGGACGTCGCGCGTCACCTTGGAGTGGAGGTCGCACATAGATCGGACCTCTTCCACGGGCATTCCTTCGGCTATCAATTCCTGTTCCATGGCCATGATTTCGGAGGCGTCGGTTTGTCTGACGATTTCCTGCATTTGCCGCTGCACTTGCTCGGGGGGATTTCCCGCGTGCAGGTGCTTGATGATGTCCTTCAGTACTCGAATCCTGTTCGCCTTGTTGTCGATCAATTCGCTCATGACACCCTCCTGAATATTCCAAGGTTACGGATGCGAATGAACCCAGCACATGACTTTTGTCACACTGCCACGCATATTTGGCTGTCAGAGAGAGCTGGGACGCAAAGAAATTGGGAGACCAAACGCCACAGGACATTCGCCGACTGTGACCTAAGTCATAGTTCACGGTTAACGCTTGTCCTATTCTCTTAAACAGGAGGATGCAGCCGTGCCAGCTGTGGAGCGAGACAATTCCAGAACGCCATTGTCGCTCCTCAGTGAGACCGATGGCCCAGTTCAGGATGATGTCGTCATCGCTTCCCACCCGCCAACGGAGAGTGGAAGACACACGAAGCCCGCGCACAAAAAGCTCGTGCGGCGAGACAATCGAGACTCCTCGCAGCGGTTGCGCGTCGCCGTACAGCTTCTCTTCGCGGCTCTAAATCTGTGGATCGGGTTGCAGTTTTATCTTTGGGTGCGCTGGGCAGAAAGCGGTGGCCAAGCATTCGAAGTCTCGCGACCCGCCGGAGTCGAAGGCTGGCTACCCATTGAAGGCCTAAT
>CAWCRQ010000135.1:0-180013 GCA_963797885.1 uncultured Acidobacteriaceae bacterium
GGTTTTGGGTGATCGCTGAGGCCAAGGCCTGCTTGTTCGGTTCCTGATCGAAAACTTCGACGGCGATAGATTGTCCAGCCAGAGTCGCAGTGCCCCTCCACGGCTAGTAATTCTTTCGATCGAAGATCGAAGCCGCTCCGCCGAGCGCACGAATGTAGTTGTCGATCAGTTGGTCTGCGGTGGGCATATCGACCAGAAGTTTTTCCAGTCCGGCAACTGCGGCCGCTCCTGGTTTGGATTCCACTTTACTGTCAACTATCGGAGTGCCTTCCGGCTTGAGCGAACCTCTATGGCACGAATAGCAAGTGACCTCCCGATTCCCTCCAAAACTCTCTTTATCGATCGCCAACATCATTCTCATCATGTCGCGCGCAATCTGTTTTGGCTTTTTGTCGTCTTTGTCGAATTGATCCTGCGCGTGGCAATAGTTGCATTCCACTCCGAGGGATGCAGGAATCGCATGGCAGGAATCAGTTGATCAGAGGAAACACCCTTGAGCACCTGGATGTTCTTGAAGACCGCCTCGGCCATCAGGGGCGAACTGCCTTGCGAAATCTCCTTCCCGGTTTCGGAAGGTCTGTTCATGGCTGCGCTTACCTTGCCGCTTAGCGGCCTTCGCCACATTTCCCTGCCGCTTATACAGATCAATCAGCGGCAGATCCGCAGGCAGATGTAACGGATCCATCGCAACAGCACGCTGGAGGTGAGACACGGGGCTATCAATGTCGCCAGCTTGGAGGTAGGCTGACGCCGCATTCGTCTCGCCTGCAACGGAGTCCGGGCCCAGTTGAAGGGCGCGCTCGAAAGCCAGTTCCGCCTCCGTCGATTGCTTTTCCAGGAGCAGGGCCGTACCCATGGTGGTGAAAACTGCGCTATCTGCGGAGAACTGCTCTTCGAGAGTTCGACATGGTGCACTCCTTTGGATGTTATGGAATTTCAAGAGCCCATTGCGCTGAATCGACCGCTGGTGGGGTGGGTGGATGGTTGCGTTCAGCCATGCATCGCTCGACGTCTGCTCGGCGAATGACCCAAGGTGCGCCCACGCAAGCTTGTGTCGCCGGCATCTGTTTCAACCGAATCAGACAAGACGGTGGTCGGTGTGACGCCGAGAATATCGGACGCTTCACTGACAGATATTTCGTCGCGGGCTTATCGTTCTCCTTCCGGAATCGCCTGGTTGTTGTCCGTGCTGAATTCAACGGACCGCGAGCATTCCTCCGGTAACCGAATCCTTCGCGTTTCCACGATGTTTAATGTTCGGTTTGCAAAGCAGGAATCTCTCGCAAATGCGATAACTTGGCCGATGAGAAATCTGTGGCTGCTCTTAAGGCTGCGATTTTCAAAGAATGGGATGCCCGTCTCTACGCTGCCCACCGCCGCCAATGGGATCCCTTGCGGCGAGGTTCAAATCAGTGCAGTGATTCCTACTCAACTCTTAAAAGCCTGCATAAGTCAGGTAACAGCGAATACTTTTCTAAAGTTGTACTTACGTCAACTCCGTAAGTTAACTTATACTAGGCGTGTCACTACTTAGGATACTTAGCCTTGCACCCCGGGAGCCGAAACGAGCCGATCTTACTTGTATAATAAGTAGTCTCATCTTAATTGAGATAGTCGCCTACATACCAAAAAGTACAATCGTCGCTTGGGTCCATCGCTGTGGTTGTGTAGTCCTCCCATCGGATAGTACTTATCTGGGACGACTCACCATTTGCCAGTACCGTCTCGTGGAGCGATAAGGTCCCCTTGGGGTCACGAGGCGATCGGGCGGCAAAACGCTGCCCGGCGAAATTCGGCGTGCCGCCGAACGAATAGCCAACTCCGATGTCGCCTCTCCGGTCCATGGCAATGCTGGGCATCCAGCGATAGAACTCATCGGGCGCGTAGGTGCCCTGCTGGTAGAGATACGGATTCCGTTGCCGATCGAGCCGAAACTCGTACCAGCGAACTCCACCGCCTCCGGCGCTGGTGGCAACCGAGTGAGCCGCGACGATCGACTCTTGCTTGCCAATTTTGCGGTAAACAACCCTTTGCATCAGCTTGTCCCCTTGGGCGTCGAGTCGCTTTTCGGTGCCCGGTTGCGGCACGCAACTTGTTAACTGGCCGTTGCATAGGAAGTGGTAGGGCGCCACGTTGATTTTTTCGGGACCGCTCACTTTGGTGTTGGCAGGTGCGTTCCAGTCCACGTGGACCTTCCAGACATAGATTCCATCGTCATCGAAGATGTCTTTCAGTTGCGTGCCACCGGCTGCCATCATGATGTTGGGCGCGCCAGGTGGAGGGGAAGTGCGACCGTCGACGTCCGCGTTGTTCAGGAAACTGACCCCGTCGATCACGATGCATTGTTCGGTGGCGGGCTGCCCTTGCAGCATCTTGGTCCGGTCGACAATGCATACGTGTTTCTGAATCACTTCGTCTCCAGTGCTGGTCGGCACATAGTAACCGTCGGGCCAGACCGCCGGACGAGGATAGTCAGGGAACAGTGTGCGCTCAAAGGCATACCGATAATAGGCGCCGAGCGGATCATCGCTGACACTGACGGCATAGCACATGGCAAAGGTTCCATGGGGCTTAGTCTCGGCTTCGGACCCGGAGAAGACGTGCTTGCCGGCGAGAGGGTTCGGCGGCGGTGGCGACGGATTCGAAGGTAATGTCACAGCCGCACCGGGAACGGAGGGCTGACCAGAATGCACGGCGTTGCCGTGACCTTCAGGGTATTCGCCCGGGTTTGTCCGGGTCATGATCGGTATTACAAACAGCCAGCGCCCGGCAAGTTGGTCGTAGCGCACGACGCCGTCTCCATTGTTGCGCGCCTCGCATACGCCGCCGAAACCAGCCCACAGATTATTTGTCGCGACCGGGCCATACAACACCTTCCCAGTCTTTTCGTAGCGCGCGCCCTTCTTGGTGTAGATCGCGATTCGCGTGTTGACGATCTGCACGATATGATTTGGGCCGACGGCGAGGCTGTTGTCGGAAGGATTCTTCGCCTTCATCGTACCGTTCGGACCTTCGAACCCAACGCCCAGCCCATCGAAGCTTTCAATCAGCGATGCAGCCGCTTTTTGTCCTTGTGATTTCTGCTCGACAGCTGCTCCAGCTTCTTTAATCACCGGCTTCGGCGCGGGTGCGGGATCTTGCTCCGCATTCAAATCGTCAGGAGATAGGCCGCAGTTTCTTTCAGTGCATGCGGATGGCTCGGAGTTGAGATCCGAATCGCGCAATGTCACCAGTGGAGCAAAGACATCGAACGCCTCTGCGCGATGGACAACGACTGATCCTGTTTTGGGAGAGCTTTCTTTCGTCGAGCTCTGTCCCTGGCGCGAATCAGCCGCATAACTTGCGTAGCAGAGAACTGCGAAAAGGCTCGCGAGAGCAGCGGTTCTGGTAGTCTTCCCGAGATAATCCATGAATGCTCCGTAGCGGATGTCTGAAATCCCGCAGAAATGGCCGATCACAGGGTGCGAATCTTACGACGGGTTGAACTCGCGCGTCAAACAATGCGACCGAAGTTGACCGAAAACGTCCGTCGCATCATTCCTATTGGAGCGCACCGGAGCGCGGCGTTTGGGCATGAGTGCAATGCGGGGAAAATGATGCAAGAGTCACATGTTATTCTTCTACGCAATTTTGTGAGACCCGCGCATTAATAGACAACAAGAATGCGCGATCGCATTGGAATGGAGGACCATGAGTTATTCCCGCCTATTACTGTTACTATTTTTACCTGCCGCACTGACGGCATTCTCACAGACTTCTCTGCCGGCGCAAGCATTTGGTGGCCGAACAAGGATCAGTGGCGCGATGAAGTGGAAAATATGCAGATCAGCGTGTCGATTCCGAACGATCTCGTCGATGTCTCCAACGGGAAGTTTATCGGCAAGCGGATCTTGGTGATGGCTACACGCGATGGGACTGGTTCGTGCATTACCCCATTAATAATTACGATGTGTCGCTGAATATCGGCAACTATCAGCACTTCTCCGATCGTCTGGGCAACCTGCCGTTGGATTTCTATGCGCTGCCTGAAGACCTTGAAAAGGCCAAGAAGCAGTTTGTGCAGGCGAAGGGGATGTTAAAGGCTTTCCAGCACTACTTCGGCGAGTATCCATTTAAGAAAGATGGCTACAAACTGATTGAAGTGCCTTACTCCGGGATGGAACACCAGAGCGCAGTTACTTATGGAAATCATTTTGCAAACGGCTATCTGGAACGCGACTGGACCGGCGTTGGCATAAGCCCCCGATTCGATTTCAGCATTATTCATGAGAGCGGACACGAGTGGTTCGGCAACAGCATCACCGCGGCCGACAGCTCGGATATGTGGATCCACGAAGGCTGGACGACATATCTTGAAAGCCTGTACGTGGAACATATGTACGGGCATGACGACGCCATCAAGTATCTGAACGGATACAAGTCGAAGGTTAAGAACGAAGAACCCATTATCACGGCGCGCGAGGTTCACGGCGAGCCGCCGCCCGACCAGTACTTCAAGGGCGTGCTCTTTATTAATACGCTGCGCAGCATCGTCAACGACGACAAGCGCTGGTGGAAGCTGATGCGCGGCCTCTACCAGCATTTCAAATATCAGAACATCATGACCGAAGACATGGTGCAGTACTTCAACCAGCAGACTGGAATGAATCTGACGCCGATCTTCGATCAGTATCTGCGCCACACCGCGATCCCCACGCTCGAATTGAAGTTCGATGACGGCAAAGGCACAGTTTCTTACCGGTGGAAGGTCGACGAACCGGAGTTCCAGATGCCGGTGCGGGTCGGAAAGCAAGACAAGTGGCAGATCATCCACGTAACCACCGACTGGCAGACCATGCCGAATTCCCTCAAGATGGATGAATTCAGCGTCGCCACTGACTTGTACTACTTGACCTATGCACGGCATTTGAGCTGATGGAGAAATGCTGAGGCGGCAAACACCTTGGGGACCCTGGAAATCCTGTTGTAAAACAGAGAAGCCGCGAAGTAGACGCTTCGCGAGCTGATTTCCAGGAGGTCACCCAAAAGGTGAAGAACAAGAAAAAGCATAGCGACAAACCCCGCGGCAATCAAGGCTCCCCAGCAGATATCGCGGAACCCAATAAAATTGCTGCTTCCACCCACTTTGACTTCGAGGGTAAGAATCTGACTCCCTACGGCGGCCTGTTCCCGGTGGCCACGATGTTAGAGAGGCTGGGTTTGCAAAAGCTGGTCGAAGAAACCCTGACCATAACGCGAATCCCGCGTGTCATGACCATCTATCAATTTCTGCTGGGGATGGTGTTGTCCATCTACGTGGGGTTTGCCCGCCTCAATCACATCCGTTTTGTGGCCCAGGACCCGATGCTGGCCGGGATCCTGAAAGTGAACGGGCTACCGGGGCAGAGCGTGTTCTGGCGGTTTCTAGCCTCGCTGAATCTGAACCTAGCGGGGCAACTGTTGCAGCTGCAGCGCATCCTGCGCGAACGGGTGTGGGCAGCCGCCAATATAGGGCTGAAGTCGATCACCCTGGACACCGACACCACCGTGCACACGCTCTATGGCCGGCAGATGGGGGCCCGCAAGAGTTATAACCCGAAAAACAAAGGCAAGAAAAGCTTTCAGCCTATTCTCACCTTTATGGCCGAAACCCACGAATACGTTTGGGGAGAATTGCGCAATGGCGATCGGCCCGATGGGAAGCAGATCGCACGCCATCTGCAGAGTGTCTGCGCGGCCTTGCCCCAATGCATTCAGACGATCTTCGCGCGGGCCGATTCCGGGTTCTATTGCTGGGAGGCAGTCCAAGCCTACGAAAAAACCAAGGCGCACTTCATCATCGTGGCCCGCAAGACCTCGCGTCTGCTGGAACGACTGCAAACCGCTGACTGGAAGCGCTCCCGCAAGACCGACGCCGACGAGCAGTGCGAATTCTGGTATCAGCCCGAAGGTTGGGGTCAGGCGTACCGCTTTGTCGCCTTGCGCTATCAGAAGAAGGAGAAGAGCCCCCAAGAGCGCGAGCAGTATCAACTCTTCGACACCCCGGAGTATACCTACCGGGTGTTTGTGACGGACATGGACCGGGCCATTGATCTGCTGGTTTGGTTCTACCGTCAGCGGGCTGGGGCGGAGAACCTGATCAAGGAAGCCAATAACGATGCCGGATTGGCGGCGCATCCTTCCGCGCGCTGGGCCACCAACTGCGTACATTTTCAGCTGGTGATGCTGGCCTACAACTTGAACTGCTGGTTGCTGCTGTTCCAGCGGGAAGAGGGAGTGCGGGTGGACGAACTGGATCATACCCGCTTGGCTACGGCGCGTTTGCGTTTTCTGTTTGTGGCCGCCAAGATCTGGAAGCACTCCGGGCGGGTGGGGATCCGCTATAGCGACCAATATGCGGAGCGAGGATTGTTTCAGCGGTTGATGAAACGACTTCGTGAGATCGCGACGGGGCCGTCAGGTTTCTTGCCGGCGCTCGCCACGCCCCTGTCCGGCTGACTTAAATGCATAAAATTCTATGCACGACCAACCCAGAAGGCACAGACACTTACCGCGAAGGGAGCATAGAAGTCGAGAGAAGAAGAAACTCAGCCGACATTCCAGACGCGAACTAGCAGAAACGATGAGGGCCAGAGTTCAGCAGACAGCCTCAGACAAGGCCCACTTCTGTGCATATGTCAGGTACTACGTCGAGGTCACGAAGGAAAAGGGATAGCGCGGTTCGAGCAGAATCGCCTTATAATCAACCCCAAAAAAACCATGCGTTTCTCAAACATGATTACCGCCGTGGACCTGCACGCTTGCGGGGAACCGGGAAGGGTCATCATTGGCGGGATACTCGACCTGCCGGGCCGCACGATGTTCGAGAAGAAGACTTACCTGGAGCGGCATCTGGACGGGCTGCGCAAACGAATGCTGCGAGAGCCGCGCGGATATCCGGCAGCAAACTGTAACCTGCTTCTGCCGCCAACCGATCCTCGCGCGCAGGCTGGTTTCGTCATCATGGAGCAAGTCGAATATCCGCCAATGTCCGGGACGAATACAATCTGCGTGGTCACCGCGCTGATCGAAACAGGCATGGTGGCAGCGGTCGAGCCCACAACGACGATCATGCTCGATACACCCGCGGGCCTTGTGCAAGTCGAAGCGGAAGTGCAAGCCGGCAAGGTGAAGCGGGTTACGTTCGAAAACGTGCCCGCTTTTGCCACGCACCTGGACGCGAAAATAGAAGTTCCGCAACTCGGAACCGTGACCGTGGACGTCGCCTATGGCGGCATGTTTTACGTCATCGCCGAAGCAGAGCCTCTCGGCTTGCAGCTCTCGCCCGACCAAGGAAAAGATATTGTCCGGTTGGGCGAAATGATCAAAGCCGCGGCGCGAGAGCAGTTGCCCGTGGCACATCCGCAGAATCCTGAGATTCACGGCATCACAATTGCCGAACTTACCGGCCCACCCACCAATCCAGATGCGGTGGCCAAGAACACTGTCATCGTTTCGACCGGACAGCTCGACTGGAACAAACCTGGTACGTGGACGGGTGCCATCGACCGGTCGCCCTGCGGAACCGGTACTTGTGCCCGCATGGCTGTGCTTCACGCCAAGGGCAAGCTGCCACTGAACCAGCCATTCCCACATGAAGGGATTCTCGGAACCATCTTCACCGGCCGGCTGGTGCGGGAAGTCCAGGTTGCTAACTTTCGCGCAGTTGTCCCGCAAATCAGCGGCACGGCGTGGATCACCGGATTCGCCCACTACGTGGTCGACCCCGAGGATCCTTTCCCGGAAGGCTTCACAGTCGGCGACATCTGGGGCGCCGCGCTGGATCGGCCGCTGACTTAGTTGGGGTACGGCAGAAGTGTTCGAACCGCGCCTACATAATCTTCATCCTGATGTGCAGTTACAGATGACAGTGACGCGAAGGTCGATTGCCTGTTAAGGTCATCAACCAAATTGGGAAAATAACGCCGATGAGATCGGCAGGCATTCGCGTATCATGGGCCGCGAAGGTTCGAGGAATATCGAACAATGACCAAGATTGAAGATATACAGGCAGTGCTGCGCGACCGTCACCTCGATGCATGGCTGTTTTGCGATCACCATCACCGCGATGCCGTAGCTTATCGGATTCTGGGATTGCCGGAAACCCTCATGGTTTCGCGGCGCTGGTTCTACCTGATTCCTGCCGATGGAGAGCCAGTCAAGCTATTGCATAGAATCGAACCCTTTCACTCGGATTCGCTTCCCGGCAGGAAACATACCTATGCGGCATGGCAAGAGTTCGTCGACCAGTTGCGCGAGATGTTCTCGGGAGTGCGCACTATTGCAATGCAGTTTTCTCCCAACAATATGATCTTCACCGTGTCCGTGGTTGACGCCGGCACGGTGGACTTAATCCGGAGCTTAAAAAAAAATGTTGTCAGCTCGGCTGATCTGATCGCCCAATTTGAGGCCACATGGACAGAAGAGCAGGTCCGCTCCCATTTCGCAGCCCGCGATTCCATCGATTCCATCGTCGCCGCTTTATTCCCCGAAGTCGGACGCCGAGTGGGGAATGGCGGTACCAATGAATTTGAGATCCAACAGTGGCTGGTGGAAGCGTTTCGGCGCGAGAGCCTGGTTGCCGACGGACCACCCATTGTGGCAGTGAACCAAAACAGCTCGAATCCACACTACGTCCCGTCCGCAGAGTGTTTCCACCCAATCGCTGAAGGAGACGTTTTCCTGCTGGATATCTGGGGCAAGAAAAACTCTCCGGGCGCCGTCTACTACGACATCAGTTGGGTTGGCTATGTAGGAAAATCCTTGCCAGACCGCGTTGGCGAGATTTTCGAGATTGTCCGCCGGTCCAGGGACGCCGGCATCAATAAAGTGAAAACGGCGATTGCAAGCGGCCAGAAACTCACCGGCTGGGAAGTGGACAAAGCGGCCCGTGATGTACTGGAGACTGCGGGATACGGAGCCTACCTGAACAACCGAGTCGGCCATTCGATCGGAACGGACGTGCATGGGAACGGTCCGAACATGGACAACTTCGAATCCCATGACGAGCGGGAAGTGCTGCCCAATAGCTGTTTCTCGATCGAACCAGGAATCTATCTTCCGGAGTTTGGTCTGCGCAGCGAAGTGAACATGCTGGTGCACTCCGGCTCAGCGGAAGTTACAGGCCGGATCCAGCAGGAAATGATTCTGATATAAACCGGGCACGGAGGCGAATCTCGCAGCCTACGCCGATTTGTTGTCAACTTTCCAATAGACCGCGTAACGCTCATGGATCACTTGGTTAAGAGGAACGAGCGTTAGAGGTTGCGATTGTCCTACCGCCTGGAAGGTGAGTGCCTGATTGGCATCGGGTTCGATCCACGCCGTAGGTTTGCTCGGGTCGGCGCTGATATCGGGTACCTTGTGTTGATCGCCTGGTTTGGGTTCGTAGTCCCCGTAACTCATTTCTTTTGTCACCGCTTCGAATCGCCCCGCTAGGACAAGCGGGCCGTACATTGCGGCCTGGATGGTTTCGTCGTCCGGCATTGCATGGATGTGCAGGCCCATCGGTAAGCTGAGTTCGATCTTGTCCCCGGTCTTCCAGACGCGATTCAGCGTGAGATAACTGCTCGGGCTGGAAAACGCCGACAGTGCGGTTCCATTTATTTTTACGCCGCCACCCTGTGCCCAGTACGGAACCCGCAGGTTGATGGCGAGTTGAACCGGATTCTTCGAGGAGATCGTGATCGTAGAACCTTGTTCGTATGGGAAGCGAGTCTCTTGCTTGAAGCGCAGGCCCTTCTCCGGCCAGTCGAGTTGTGAATCGATGTAGAGGTTCACGTACAGTGAATTGTCATCGTGGAAGTAGATTGTATCGGTTAGCTTGGCATATTCCTCGGACCCGGTTCCAGTGCAGCACCACATAGAGTCGAAGGGTTTGCCAAAAGTCTTCCAGTATCCTGCAGCCAGCGGCAGGTAGTACATCATCGTGCCGTCTTCCGGATTAATGGTTCCCAGACGGTGATTGAACAGTGTGCGCTCGTAGTAATCCATCAGGCGCGGATCGGGGTTCCACCCGAACAGGTGACGGGTCAGCTTCATCATGTTGTAGGCGCAGCAGCATTCCGTCGTGCTAGGCCCGAGTTCGGTCGAAAGTTTTCCCGGATCGCTGTTCCATCCCTCTCCATTGCTGGTGCCGCCAGTGCAGTACGAGCGCTCGCTCACGACCTCATCCCAGAAGTATTCCGCGATGTCGCGATAACGTTTGTCGCCAGTGAGTTCGTAGTATCGAGCGGCAGCAATAACCTGGGGGATGTGCGTATTGACGTGCAGCCCCTTTAATTCATCGCGATGGGCAGCCAGCGGATCGAAGAATGCTTTCTTGTCGAAGCGCTGCGCTACTTCAAGGGTGTAGTCCGTGCCCGTAACGGCATAGAGGTTACTGAGCACTTCACCCATCCCGCCATATTCCGTTCCGAGAACGCGCTGCATATGGTCGTAGCTGAGAGAGCCGGTATAACCCGCTGTCCAACCCGCCATTTTCTGGACCATGTCGAGGGCCTGTTCATTGCCGGTGTAAACATACATGTCCAGCAAGCCGGCCATGATTTTATGGACAGTGTAGAAAGGAGCCCAAACGCGCTGCCGCTCGCGCAAGCGATCGAAGAATTCAATGGGGAAAGCGCTAAGGTATCCACTCTTCAAAGCGGCCTGGCATTTGCCCAGCTCGGCGACGACAACGTCCGCTTTTGTTTTGAGGTCTTCATCGCCGCTGCTCGCATACATCAGGGCGCAGGCGGAAAGATAGTGGCCGCCCGCATAGTGACCGCGCAGTTCGCAGTCTGGGGCTTCCCATCCTCCGAGCGGTTGGGCGGAAGAGGAAAGGCCCGCGTTGACGCGAAAAGTGTGGAGGAGTCGATCCGGAGGCAGGGAGTGCAGATACTGACGATCTGCCTCCATCGCGATCTTGCATGAACCGTCTCCCAGGCGCACTTGTTTCATCGGGAAGGGGAGCAGTTTCCAGGAAACTTTCTCGCGCGTAGCAGCCTTACCATCTTTCTGCATCGTGTTGACGACCGGGGCCTGCGGAGGAGCCGCCAGCAGATCCTTTGACAGCAATGTCGAGCCAGCGGTGACGGCGAGGGATGTCAAAAAATTCCTGCGAGAAAATCCTCCCGATCGGTCCATAGCTCCTCCATGTTGAATTGTGGTTGCGCGCACTTGATGGATATTGTATACACTATTGGGCGTTTGTGCTGAGGGCCACCCGTACCTCTGGAAGTCGCTTCTTCAGACCAGGACTGAGGTGAGATGAACCGATTTCGACCATGGATCGTCGCGTTCTTTTTTCTGGCGGTTTCGCCAGCAGTGTTCGGGCAAGGAAGACTGGAAGATTATCAGCGAGCGCAGCGATTTCTCGCGGGAAATTTAAGACACCTGGTCTACATTGCCGAAGTATCCCCGCACTGGATCGAAAAGACAAACCGATTTTTTTATCGCAAAACCAGTCCCAGTGGTTCTGAGTTTGTTTTGGTCGACCCGGAGCAGAATTCAAGCGCTCCAGCATTCGATCATGCGCGGCTAGCGACGGCGCTTTCCCATGCCGCGAAGCAGGACTATTCGGCGTCAGATCTCCCCTTTTATGACTTCGAGTTCGTGGACGGCGGTAAGGCAATTCGCTTTTCGATTGACAAGGCGCAATGGAAGTGCCTGCTCGCCACCTACGAGTGCCAGAGTGAGCCATCCCAATCGGAGCGACCGAACGAGGCGCTATCGCCTGACAGGCGCTGGGCGGCATTCGTGAAGGAACACAACCTCTATTTGCGCGACGTTTCGACTGGCACCGTGCTGCAATTGACCCACGATGGAGTCGCGGCATGGGACTATGCAACGCCGTTACCCTCGCTGCGTCTGATGGTTGACCAGGGGACCGAAAGTGTGCAGCAACCACCGGCAGTTTCCTGGGCGCGGGATTCCTCGAAGCTCGTCACCTATCGCATCGATTCCCGGAACTCGGGCCGCTTCACCAGTCTCCAGTTCGTGCCGCCCGATCAACTGCGTCCCCGAGCTTTCACGTACGTTTATCCGCTGCCAGGAGAGGTGCTGGCGAGGGCGATGCCCATTGTTTTTGATGTTCAATCGGGCAAGCGGATTGATGTGGATTCCGCTTCGATCGAACTGCCTTTTCAGGACGGTCCGGGATTTGATTGGCTTCCCGACAGTAAGCGCTTCCGTTACGACTATGATGACCGCGGATTCAAGGCCAAGGAACTGCGGGTTGTCGATGCGTCAACCGGTGAGCAAAGAGTTCTGCTGCGCGAACAATCGGACACATATGTCGATCCCGGTGAAACGATGTACAGCTTTGTCGAAGGCTCCGGAGAGATTCTCTGGACGTCAGAGAGAGAAGGCTGGAATCATCTATATCTCTACAGTAAAGCTGGGCAGCTTGAGAATCAGGTAACCGAGGGCCCGTGGGTCGTTCGTCAGATCGAACACGTCGACGAGAAGAATCGTCGAGTGTACTTTTCTGCCAGCGGCCGTGAAAAGAATGAGGATCCGTACCAGACCCATCTTTATAGCGTAGGGTTTGACGGAAAAGGTCTGCGGCTGCTTTCCCCCGAGAACGCGAATCATTTCACCGGTGTCTCGCCGGATGGAGAGTTCTTCGTAGACAGTTATTCGCGTCCCGATTTGCCGGGCGAAGCCGTCTTGCGGCGTACAAAAGATGGCTCCGAAGTGCGAGTTTTGGAAAAACCAGACGCGACGGAGCTCACGAAGACAGGGTGGAAGGCCCCCGAACCATTCCAAGGAAAGGCAGCAGACGGGACTACGGATCTCTATGGGCTGATCTGGCGTCCGTCGAATTTCGATGCGACCCAAAAATATCCGGTCATCGAGTTTGTCTACACGGGGCCGCAATCGTTCTTTGTGCCCAAAGACTTCGGGGGCACGTTCCGGCTCCAATCGATGGCGGAGTTGGGCTTCGTGGTCGTCATGGTGGATGGACGCGGCACCACCGGACGATCCAGAGCTTTCCATGAGTTTTCCTACCGGAACCTGGGCGGAGCGTTCGAAGACCACGTCGCGATGATCAAGCAGATGGCCGCGCGCTATCCCTATATGGACGCGACGCGAGTGGGGATCTACGGAACCTCGGCAGGCGGCTATGCTGCGGCCCACGCAATGCTGGCGTTTCCGGAGTTTTATAAGGTCGGAGTGTCTACCTCAGGCGATCACGATGCGCGCCTCGACAAAGCGTGGTGGAACGAACTTTATCAGGGCTACCCGGTTCAGGATGACTATGCTGCGCAATCGAACGTCACCATGGCCAGTCGGCTGCAAGGGCGTTTGCTGTTGGAGCACGGCGACATTGATGAGAACGTGCATCCGGTCGAAACGATGCGTTTCGTTGATGCACTGATGAAGGCCAATAAGAACTTCGACATGTTATTCGTGCCCAATATGTTCCACGGCGAGAGCGGCGAGCACGAAGCTTACCTGGTCAGGCGGCGTTGGGATTACTTTGTGCAATATCTGCTCGGCGTCACACCACCAGCGAACTTCGAAATCAAAGAAGACCGGGAACCCGGTAGAAGTGGGCGGCGTCGACGACGCTGAGAGCGATCTCCGTACCCAGTCAGAAGCGAGGCTTTTACGATGTCTATGGACCGACGAGACTTTTTGCAGGGGATCGCGGCAACGGCCGCTGGCTTTGAGATTCTGTCGGACAAGCTCAGTGCGGGCGCGTCCTTCGGCAATCCGCCAACCCATGACCAGAAAAGCAGCAGACGTGAGCACCCTGTCTCTGTTGACGGCCACACGCTCGTGTGCGAATTTGAGGCGGGTGCGACCACGTGGAAAGTCTACGAAGATCTTCGCACGCGCGATGGATCGTTGGTGTTCCAATCATCCGGTGGGGAGTCTCGAGTCCTGGGCAAGAACTCGGAGGCCTCGATGCCCGAAGGGGCGCCGTATCTGGGGCTCGCCCTGAAGGATATTGGAACCGCATCCGCCGATCTACTGGCCGATCGCCTCCTGCAAAACGGCGACCCTGATCCTGAAACGGTGAAATCCGCAGCTCCGCCCATGGCTTCCGCCGAGAAGAATCCGCGCACATGGACGACATTTGTGGGCACCAAAGAGGCTTACGATGTCACTCCTGTCTATCGTAGCGGAAACACCAGGACCTATCACCCGATCCAGTATTCTTTGCAGCTGCGCGAAGCGCTGAAGGCCGGAAAGATTTATGACGGTTTGGTCGGCGGCTGGATGCCCGCCGTTCGCAAAATCATTCCTGTATCCGATCGCTCTTACTGGGAAGTAATTCTCTTCGGGGACACTGGCCCCAACAAAAATAAATACATCGTGCATACCTGGCATCGCACCGCGCGGATTGAAGACGGCAAGATCGCTGAGGTTGTATACGGTCACAGCTATCCCGCGTACCCGCCCGCCCGCCAAGATCCCAAGCCCGAGGAGTTCTACCGCGCGTTGCTCGCATTTGCCGAATATTGGGAGCAACAACTCCACAGTTGTTCGCCGACATCGCTGCCTGACAAGGCTTATGTCGACATGTCGCGATACGCTTTCGTCAAGGAGTTGATGACGCGTCCCGGCGGAGTGTATCCCAAGTACGGCGCCGTGGACCGCGACTATGATGGCTCAGAATATGACGGCTTCCAGGACATCTTCACCAGCGCTATCTACACCAACATGGAGTGGGGGCGTCTGGAGACCGCTCGGCTCTATATTGACAACTACTTCTCTGAATACGTTGACGATGCGGGAATGGTCGATATGCGCGGCCCAGAAACCGCGCAGTACGGCATGACGCTTTCGCTGTTAGCACGTTATTTCAATTACACGGGCGATAGCGCCCTGCTGTTGAAGCACCGAAAGAAGATCGAGAACACGGCGAAATTGCTTGCGGACATGCACGACGAGAGCCTCCGGTTGGCGCACGACGATCCTAGCTACGGCTTGATCCGGGGGTGGAGTGAATCGGACTCCTGCTTGGACCAGAATCCATCATTGTATTGGCGGCCGTATTACGCCAACAGCGCCTTTGCCGCGCGTGGCTTGAAAGATATTTCGCCTGTCTGGATTGCGCTGGCCCGGACGGCCTCGGCCCCAGGCATGGAACAGTTGACTCACGATTGGCTCCGGCGAAGTAACGTTTTGCGCGATCAAACCATCTCCAGTCTTGAAAAGAACGTTCGAAATGAGAAGACACCGCCTTACATCGGAATATTTCCGGGCACGACGCTCACCTTCCGCGAATCGCTCGAGAAAGAGCATCCCAGTCCGCAGCAATGGCCGCACCGGCCTTATGCGGAATTATTGCAGGCCGACATCCTGCCGCCTCAATTGGCCAATCTGGTCATCAATTGCATGCGCGCCTACGGGGCTACCACGCTCGGCGTAGTGGCCAACGTTTGGCGATTTCAGGACGACGGACGGGAAATACTCGGCTTTATCTCTTACGGTTATGCCCAGATGCTTCTGCGTCTGGACCGCATCGAGGAGTTCCTGCTGTTTCTCTATTCGCACCGCTATCACGCGCACACCCGGGGTAGTTGGACCGCAGGCGAGGTTACAGGAATCACCGGCGACTCGGGAATCTACTGCATTCCGGCGCAACAGACAATTCCACTCCTCGTGCGTTGGATGCTGGTGCTGGAAGATTCCGATGAAGAGATTCTTCACCTGGCGAAGGGAGTGCCGCGCGAGTGGGTCGGCTCGGGGAAGCAGATCCGGGCGGAGGGGGTACCCACTCGCTGGGGACGCGTTACCTTTGAACTTGCCGTCCAACAAGAAGCGAAAGTTCTGACGGGGAATGTGGAACTGAGCGGAGCATCCCTTCCGAAGGAAGTGCATTTCAAGCTCCGGCTTCCGAAGAACATGCCGCTCCAGGGCATGACCGTCAACGGCCAGCCTGCGACAATGGGAGGAATTCACCAGGACACGGTCATTATTTCGACCGCCGGTAAGCGGAACTTCCAAGTCACCGGCCGGCTCGGATGACAGATGTCTTTTACTCTCAACTGCAACCGCTGCTCCCATTGACGAGCGATCAGCATGAACAAACCTGTATTCATTCTGTGTGGGGTGGCCCGTGAACAGTGATCTTTCCCGTCGGCACCTGCTCAAATCAATCGGAACAGCCGGTCTTGCGGCGCTGGTTCCCGACGTCGCTGCCACGGAGACCTCCCCACTTTCTCAGTCGATTCCTGGCGCGTCACGAGCCACGAACAAGTCCGATTTAGTGCGGCTTTCGTCGGGCCGGATGATTGTGACGTTCGATCGCCGGAACGGCACTCTCTACTCGATTACTGAGGCGCACGATGCGCTGGGAACAAACTTTCTGGGCAATTCCGATAACACACTCGGCATCCAGAACGGAGATACGCACTGGTCAGGGGACGTTCTGTCTACCATTTGGGAACTGAAAACGCCGGAATGGATTCGCGAGCAGGAGAGCTTTGTTCCTTACTACGTTTCGGGAAAGTGGAAACGCGAGTCGACCCTGGCTTCACCGGAAATCCGCAAGGTTGGATTCGATGGAAAGATATTCACCGTCAAGTATGCAGAGCGTTCGAAAAGCGAAGAAGGTATCCAGAGCTACGCCCTCAGCATGAGCTATCGCTTCGCCGATGACGGGTCCCTACTGTGGGACGTGGCGTTTGAGAATACGACCGGTCGCACTCTGGAGTTTGGCGAACTCGCGTTCCCGCTGCGCGCCAACGACGATTATGCTGCGCCGTATGCGGGCGCCACGACGACTCTGGCGCATGCCAGCGGGAAGCTGGCCGCGATGCAAAAGACTATTCACGAACAAAAAGTCCTTTGCCATTCTTTTGTGGCTGGCCACAGTTCCTACGCATTGCTGCAGCGTCCGCGCGGAGACGCGCCGTTCCTTCTGTTTCATTGCCTGCAGGATACTTCTTTCGAGTGCATCTACAAGACGCCCGCCCAGGGCGACGATTGGATCGGCACCGATCTGTTCGCCGTGCATTCCGACGCCACCAAAGACCTGCGAAACTGGCACTGGAATCCATGGGTGAACGGGCATTCGTCCCTGGTTTTGGAGCCTGGGCAAAAAAAGTCATACCAGATGCGATTCGTCTTTCTCGATAAATATTCCGAAATCGCAAAGGAATTGGCGGCTGCGGGCAATCTGGGAATTCGCATCGCGCCTTCTATGGTCGTGCAGGAAGACACTGACACTTATGTTGAGCTGAATTGTGTCAACGACCTTGAGGCTCTCGAAATCCACTCGGACGGAATTACCGTCAAAGAGCGGAAGCGGAAGGATCAATCCATATTATTGACGCTGTCGTTTCACGGCAGGGGACAGAAGAGTCTCCGACTCGTGTACAACGGAAAGCGCTGGACCAAGCTGCATTTTTTCTGTGTCGAAGATGCGGAACAGTTGCTGAAGGCGCGAGCCCGCTTTATGGCGGAGCGGCAATTCGTGGTGAGTCCAGACGATCCGTATCATCGCCATCATATGTTTCTGCCATTCGACTATCGGCGCGCGACGCGCCTCGATGACAATGATGACGTTTGGGAAGTAGGCGGCACTGACGACCCCGGTTTCGGTGATCCCGTATTTCTGGTGGCCAAGAATTCGGTGCTTCCCTCTCGCGACGAGATCGAAAAACTGGAAATGTTCGTGTCCGATTGCCTGTTCAAGTACATCCAGAATCCCGAGACCTACGAAATACGGGCGTCCCTGTACTGGAAGGTGAGGACCCCATCCAGTCCGTGGGGAAGTTGGTCCAGGAAAAGAAGCGAGACCACCTGGCGAACCTACAACTACGCCTTCGTCACTAGTATTTATCACGGTATGTACCGCATAGGGCGCGAATACGATGTTCTATCGCATCGTAGCGCTCTGGACTATCTGCGGCTCTGCTATGAAACCTGTAGAAAATGGTTCACGACGGGACCATACAAACGCTTTGGCCTGATCACCGGATTGAACGCGGTGAACATTGTCGAAGACCTGAAGAGCGAAGGATGGCAAAAGGAATATGAAACGATTCTGTCGCTCATGAAAGAAACCAATCAGGCTTTCCTGACCGATCCTTACCCGTACAGCTCTGAGATACAGATCGACGAAACTGCACAGTCGCAGGTTTATTTTTTCACGCGCTACTTCGGCAAGACCCATAACGAAGCTGAAAGTTGGAAGAGGAATGCAGAGGTGCGGCAAGTTTTGCAGGCTATGCGAGGCGGGGAGCAGCCGAGCTGGTTCCTGTACGGGAATGATTTATTTGCACATCCCGACTTGCGCGGCCAGATTTCCTGTTGGCATTCCGAGGCTCTGAACGGCATGGCGTTAATGCAGGCCTTTGAAGACACTGGGGACGCTTCCCTGCTTTTAGAAGGCTACGCCGGAATGATGAGCGTCCTTCACAACGTGCTCCCTGACGGTATGGGCTTTGGATGGTTCAAACTCGATCCCGGCGTCTTTGCCTGTGAGCCCCCGAGAACATTCGAGGGAGGTTCCGGTTTGTGGGCTTTTGTTCAAGCCGCGAAATCCTATGTAGCGAACGACCCGAGCTTCGGCTGGATAGGCTATGGATGCCGAGTGGAGAACGAAACCAATCGGGTCCACGTGTTCCCCAAAGATGGCGTGCGCAAACGAATATTGATTGTCCCCGATAAAATTCATATAACTCTGCGGCGGGGCGAAATCAAGTCACTGACTTTTGACCGCAGGACCGCGGCAATCAATCTGCAAATCGAGGACACCACGGGGATGGTGAAGACTGTGCCTATCACCGTCGAGGGGCTGGAGCCGGGTGAGTACCGAGTTCGGACGGAGAACTCCGAAATCCGGGCTCGGGCTTCCGAGAAGCTGGAGTTTGAGGTGCCAGTGGAGGACGCAAAGTCGCTGCACATTTCGAGAGCAGCACACAAGGAAGCAGGCTTGTAGGATGCGCGCGAGCTCGATGCCCGCAAGATGCGCGCCATCGGAATCCCGTAGCCCTGAGTGTGCTACACTTCCCGATCTTGCGATCCCGGCGAGTCGCTACATACGGACCATATCGACGCGCCGAAGGATATCGCACTGACAAGGTTGGGACAAGTTTAGGTTCAAGGTTCATGTCCGAGGCTGAAGAAAAGGAACGGGACTCGTCTTCGCGCCGCCGATTCCTCCGTGCGCTCGCTTCCGCAGGCCTGACCAGCATCATCCATCCCGCAATCTTCCTTCAAAGAGATACCGGAAAGACCTCGGGCGCGAATGTTCCACCCGCATTCGAGGAGATTCCTTCCGCGCGCAGCGGAATTACATGGACCCACGTAGCAGGTTTTTCTCCCAATATGAATGAGCCGGAAACCATGGGCGCCGGCTGCGCGTTTATTGACTACGACAACGACGGCTGGATGGACATCTATCTGGTAAACAGCGGGCAGTGCGACTTTTACACCCCAAAGCGGCCCTTGCGCAATGCCCTCTACCGCAACAACCGGGACGGCTCCTTCACCGATGTGACGGAAAAGGCCGGTGTGACAGGAAACGCTTACGGCATGGGTGTTGCGGTGGGCGATTACGACGCGGATGGGTTTCCGGATCTCTACGTCACTCAGTATCCGCGCAGCGTTCTCTATCGCAATAACGGCGATGGCACCTTCACTGACGTTACGGCAAAGGCGGGGGTGGCCGCGCCGGGGTGGAGCACGAGCGCTGCCTGGTTCGATTACGACAACGACGGGCGGCTGGACTTGTTCGTGTGCCAGTATTTGAAGCTGGACACAACCATTTGGTGCGGAGACAAACTGCTGGGCGAACGCTGGTACTGCCTTCCGAATGTCTACAAGTCGACGCCTTCCTGGCTCTTTCATAACAACGGCGACGGCACATTTACCGATGTCAGCAAGGAAAGCGGCATTGCGCAATCACTGGGAAAGGCGTTGGGTGTTGTCGCGGCCGACATCAACAACGACGGGTGGATGGACCTCTTTGTCGGCAATGACACCGAGCCGAACTTCCTTTGGGTCAACCGGGGGAAAGGTCACTTCGAAGAGACTGGGGCCTTCGCGGGTGTGGGTTTCAGCGCCTTCGGCCGCGCCCGCTCAGGCATGGGCGTGGATGCCAGCGATTACGATCAGGACGGTAAGATCGACCTTTTCCTGACCACTGTGGATCACGAAATGTTCTCGCTGTATCACCAGGAGCGAGGTGACATTTTCAGTGACGTCGCCCCGCGCTTTGGGATCGCCTCGCAAACCTTTAACCTCAGCGGCATGGGCATGAAATTCCTCGACTACGACAACGACGGCAACCCCGATATCATCCTCTCCAATGGCCACCCCGAACTGAATGTGGCCAAGATGGTGACGGGCGTCACCTACGAGGAGCCCATGTTGCTCTTTCGCAACACCGGCAATGGCTTCGAAAATGTCAGCAGGCAGAGCGGTCCGATTTTCTCGAAGCCGATCGCAGGCCGCGGGTTGGCCGTGGGAGACTTCGACAACGACGGTTCCGTGGACGTGCTGGTTGCGGTTGGTGACAGCTCACCCATTCTGTTGCGGAATAACGCGGGCCGGCAGAACCACTGGTTGGGGGTTCGGCTTATCGGTCGGAGGTGCAATATAGACGCAATCGGCGCCAAGGTCACTTACCGTTCCGGCAACTTCCAGAGGGATTGCTACAAATTTGGCGGTGGCGGCTATCTGTCAGCCCACGACCCACGTCTCGTGCTGGGCCTCGAACAGCGAACCAAGGTGGATTGGCTGGAAGTGAGATGGCCGCGGCCCGGCGGCGCGACCGAACGTCTTACCAATCTACCCATCGACCGATACATTACGATCGTCGAAGGGGAAGGGAAGTGGAAGTAGGAGGCAGCCGTCAATTCAGCTAGTGCGGCTGCGAAATGTCCTGCGGCGGCGGCACCACGATTCGCGGCTTATCTTTCTCCATCTGACGTTGCAGCGCCAGAAGCCGGTCAGCCTCCGGCTTGTTTCCCGTGCGGGCATAGGCAGTGGCAAGCTGATAGTAGCCTGCGGGGTCAGAGGGATCCATTTCCGTATATCTCTTAAGAGGCGCGATCGCTTCCGTGTACTTGCCCGCCGAATTGAGCGCCATCCCAAGTCCGAGGTAAGCTTCCGCGAGTCCGGCGTCAAATTGCATCGCTCGGGAAAAGTGTTCGATCGCCTCATCGGTTTTTTGATTTCTCCACGCCAGATCCCCAAGCATAAACTCCGCGGAGGGTGAGGTGGGGTTCACCTTCAGTTCCGCTTCGAACTCCTTCGTAGCTTTCTCCGTGACCGTGGGGTCCAAAGGCTTGGAAAGAAGGATCCGTCCGATCTGGTAATGAATTCCCATTTGATTTGGATTTTGTTCCAGGATCTTACGATACTGGGCTGTAGCATCGTCCCATCTCCCCTGGGCCTGAAATGCCTCGGCGACCAACGTCTCCGCTTCAGGCGACGAAGGGGCTTTTTGCATCAGTTCCTGGGCTGTGCGGTTTGCCAGCTCGGAGTAATATCTGGTCGTAATGTAGAGGACCTTCGGATCGCCAGGAAATTCGCGCGTCAGCACGATGAGAGACTCGGCGACTACGTCCCGTTGATCAATAGCCATCCCGCATTGTGCTCGTGTCATTAGAACGTCATGCAGAAGGTCCCTATCCTGAATCTTGGGGAGGACTCTCTTCAGTATGGGCATTGCTTCTTTGCAATGACCCCTGGCTCCGAGAGTGATGCCGCGTTCGGCTGTAGCGGTGACAGACTCAACAGGAGCTGGAGTCTTCGAAACCTGAGCGACAGACCACTCGCCTGGATTTCCGCAGATAACGGCCGCAAGGAATAAAGAAATACACTGAGGCCGCGGGAAACCCAGCTGAAAGAGGTGCGAATTCATGAGCTGATTATATTCTTCGTTCCGGGTTACCAGGTGTTGTGCTATCGGCGCTAAACGTGTCAATACGAGGCCTCGATTGAGATCTTGCCTCGCTGCTCTGAAGGAATATTCACCAATTCCTGCTCGGGCGAAAAATCGGTCCATGGAGCGCCGTTGAGCGTGACCGCGCGCAGTGCCTTTCCGCCGGGCACGCGCAAGCGCAGTTTGGTGGCTGCCCGGTAGCCCTCCGGCATGCGGAGAACAGCGGACACCCTTCCATGGTCAATGTCGGAGTGCAACTCGTATCCCACATTTCCGAAGCGGGTCGGTGCATCTGCAACGGCGATGGTTTTTCCCTGCTCAAGCCAGACCCTCGGCGTCGCTTTGGCCAGCCACACAACTGGTTCGTCCGGGTTTTCAAACACGAGCATCCACTTCGTAAAAGTAGGAATGCTTACTTGCGAGGGACTGCAATAGGGGCCTCCAAGGGTGCCGTCGATCTTGGCGCCTTCCACAGCAGTCCAATTCCCCCGCGAATAAATGTGTGCGCGATGGGCATAGTAAAGCAGCAGGAACTCCCGCGGCCAGTCAAACAGCAGCCGGGTATAGGCGGGCCCAAAATCCAAAAATCCGTCGTAATACTGTCCACCTCGGAGCAGTCCGAAGAGCGACTCGCCCCGGGCGGCAAGTGAGTCGGTAACGGCTCGAGCCTGCTTTTCCGTCAGTTCACCGGACTCGAGCACCTCCGCGTACGCGCGCTCTTTCCCATATGTCGGCGTGTCTCCGGCGACGGCCGGTACGTAAGGTGGTTGCTGGGTGTGATCAATCGATCGGTCGATGGCGGATTCCATGTCCTTTTTCATCTCCGCTGATTCCAGCAGTGCGCCATGGCCTTCTTTTTCGAGATGTGCGTCGCCGAGTTTCCGGCCCATTTCGGCCCATACTTCTCCGAGATCGTGGAATCCCCTGGCAGCTTCTGCGTTGTTGGAGAAATGGGGCTGCATGAAGCGGTAAGGATCGATCTTCAGCGAACTGTCGTGCTCCGACCAGCCGCGAATGATGCCGTAGGTAATGTCCGACGAGGGAACTTCCTTCGATTGCTTGCGCAACGTACGAAAAAGACTGACGATGGCTTCCAGCTTCTTCCGGTGCTTGAGCAAGAGCTTTTCGTCGTGGGTGTAGGCATAGTACTTCGCCATTACGGCCAGCATTTTGCCGTACTGACCGATTTCAGGACCGCGAGTATCGATCGAGCCGTCATCGCGCACCGAGTTGGCGAAGTAATCGTCGATGTAACGTCTCGCGACATCGAAAAGCCCCCATTCGAGAAACGCGGCGACACTCGTGTTGAAGGTGTCCTGAAAGGTGTCCACGTTGTTGTAGCCGTACCCGCCAAAAACATTGATGCCTCCAAGCGGAGGGTAACCGTATTTGGGATGGTCGCCCACGCGCGTAATCTCCTCCATCAACAGAGCGTGAAGGCAGAAATCCCTAAGGCTCGCATCAGGCACATCAACCTTCATGGGAGGATTAAGATCGCGCGCCCAGACTGCGTGGACGTGATACAGGGCCTTGTAGAACTGGGCGGCCGAGGGTTCGCCCCGCGGCGGGAACGGAAGATGATGGTAATAATAATGAGCTTCTTTGAGTTGGCTGCCGTCGACCCGTAGGGCACGGTACCAGACTGGCTGGGTCCAGAAGCGGCCCGGCTCTTCGGCGAACATCGTCTCTTCCCAATATTCGTGCTCGTTCGTGGGGAAAACAAAACGATTTACCGGAAGCCAGCCCCCCACAAGCCCTTCCCATACGTCATTCCTTGCCCTGGCATCACGGATTCCTTCAAAGAGCTTACCCAGGTCGACGTATATCTCATCGCTGAAGGCGCCGAAGGCGAAGGTGGGTTTATCGTCGGACTCCCGGGTTCCGACGAAACTCGGAACCCGCAACGGAGGAAGTGCAGCCGCAACCGCGGCGTAGTCGGGGTCGGCGTTACCCGCGAGGAGTTCCTGACCCAGGATGTCGTTTTTCGATTTGGCGATCTCTTCTTTTGTCCGGCCGCGATAGAGCGTGTCTGGCGGAGCCGTCGAAGGTTCAAGACTCTTGGGCAGGTTCAGTACTAGACCCGATTTGCCCACGTAAACGATGCTGCCTCGGCGGTCCTTCAATTCTTCGAAGACGGCGAAAGGGCCTTCCGGCTCCTCGATCACGGCCATCAATGTCCACGGGCCAAAATTCTCGCCCTTCGCCACGTTGACCGGCTGGTGAGCCGCATCGATCACGGTCACATTCTGTTTCTCGACGTCCGCGCTTTGAATCTGGATGTTTGGAGAAGAGCGTTGATCGGCGGCAGAAGGGTTGCCAGTGCGTGCCGCTAATGAGATGCTTGCCAGGCACACGGCCGTCGCCACCAACAGTCTTGCCATGAAGGACGAAGCCGTAGATCTCCTAATCCGCACATGTGGCGCATCCAGGCCCGCTGGTGTGTCAATCGAGCCGCGCACCTGAGCATAGTTCCGAATATCCATTTTCCCCTCATTCGCTATAAAAGCAGTCCCTGACCTAACCCACCGCCGAAGCATACTCCCACTAAAAAGAATGCCTTAACGGTCTGCGTTGCAGTCCGTTAAGGCGTAATTAAGAAAACACTCCTGAGTCAGCGCTCAGAACTCTATATTGGCCCGGAACTCGATCTGGCGAGCACCCAGGCCCGGCTGACCAGGGTTGGCCTGAACCACGCTCGATTCACCGAAGGTCGAGCTCTGGATCGGCGCCGAGGTGTTCTGGATGAAACCTTGGCTGGTGCTGTTGTAACCGCCAGCCGGGTTGGCCCACACTGGGTGGTTCCATGCGTTGATGAGCTCACTCTGGAAGACGAACTTCAGGTTCTCGCGAAGCAAGAAGGTTTTCGTGAGTGCGATGTCTTGGGTGAAGGTATGCGGCCCATACAACCATGGGTGCGCTCCGAAGACACCCGGGGTTGTGTTGGGTGCAACGTATGCATTGTTGATCCCGTTGGGCAATCCGCCCGCGAAGTTGAAATATTTCGGGTTAAGAGTGAGAGCGTACGGAGCACCCGGAACATGGTGCACCTTTGAGGCCTCGAGACCGGCCAGGGTAACTCCGTTCAGGATGATGCCGCCATCCCCGTAAACATCGCCCACCGGTGTATTTTGTGGGCCGTCAACAGTGTTGAAGCCTCCGAGCAACTGATAGGGGCCACCCGTCTGCCAGTTCGCGATCGTTCCTACAGACCAGCCACCGACAATTTTGTCGGCAATCCCGCTGCTATTGGCAAACGCCTTGTTTTTGCCAAATGGCAGGTCGTAAGTGCCGTTCGCGTGGATCACGTGCCGGTAGTCATATCCAGTGGGTCCGTAGCTATCGCGCAGGTTGCGCATGGTAAACAGGTTGAAGGCGCCAGTCCAGGAGTTGTTCGGCTGAATTCCCAGGGAATGGCTCCAGGCATAGTTCACGTCAAACTGCATCCCGTGCCACTGTTTCTGTCGGAAATCGACCTGCAGCGAATGGTAGGTTCCGTAACCAGGATCGGTCTGGAAACCAGTTGCCTTGCCTGCGTTGTAAGGATTCGCTTGGAAGAAGTTGATGGGATAGCCCGACCCGGAATTTGGAACACCGTTTACGGCGCAGGGGGAGAAATTAGCGCTGCCGATAAGATTGCAGAGATAGGTCGCGCTGCCCGCCAACGTCGTGGCGAGAGTGCCGGCAGCCCCGGTGTTGAGATTCGTAATAAAGGTGCCATTGGTAAAGAAGGTCGCGTCTCCCCCGGCAGCGGCGGTCATGATGGGCAATGGACCCTGACCCGCGTATCGGTTATTCGCAAAGCTGCCGGTTACACCATTGGCCGCATTGATTGCCAAATTTTGCTGAGCCTGCTTGAACTCGGTCAGGAAACCGTTTTCAAAGATATTCACTTCGTTCGGGTTTTCGACAATCCACTGGTGAACGCTGCGATTCCCCATGTAGCGGATCTCGAGCACATTGCTCGGGGTCAGCGCCCGCTGGATGCCGAAGTTCCACGACATCACGTAGGGCTGGTGGATGTGCTCATTCAAGCCGTTGACGCCGGACCAGTATCCGAAGAACGTTTCCTGCGATTCGGGAATCGTCTGCTGGTAGGTTGGAGGGCTGACGAAGTACGGTGTAGGTTGAGGACCGCCGAGCGCATAGCTGCCCGCATAGAAGCCGCCCGTTCCCGGCAGCGTCGAGTTGGGAGCCTGCGGCGAAAGCCGGAAGCTCTGGTAAAAGGCGTAGCCTTCATTGGAGGCCGAGTTCCAGAAGAACTGGTAAGGCTCAGTCATACGCCGATATCCGAAGCCGGCGCGTACCACGGTGCTATTTCCATGGAAGAGCTTACCCATGAAACCATCGGTTTTATCGGGGTTCCAAGCGATACCGAGCTGAGGCTGCGGCGTCACGTACCAGCCGTTGTACACGCTCGTCCTGGTCCGGTATTGGGGGTTTAGCCCGTTGGGGTCCGAGGTCAAGACGCCGGGATTGAAAATATTGCCAACTCCGGACGGCCCCCAGATGCCAACGTTATCTGCGCTGTGATAACCGACGGTTAGATCTTTCGACGGACTGACGAAGTCCCAGCGCAGTCCGGCGTTCACCGTGAGGTGCGGAGTGGCGCGCCACGCGTCCTGGATGAACAGTCCCGTACCGTGCTGGAGTTCATCCAGGAAGTACGCTCCCACTGAGCTGGAGTACTGGTTGGTTTTGATGTTCAGAGGGAAGCCCGCGCCGCCAGGGTTGACGCTGTTAATTCTTCCCACCAGCGTTGCGTACATATTTTCTGCGTGGGTCAAGTCGGCGGTAGAAGCGTTCGGGAAGTGCGAGGCAAAGTAATTCGTGAACACCGCTCCCGCAGGATCGTTGGGGTCGATCCCCATATCGATGAACGGGAATCCAGCCGGTGAATTGTAGTAGTGGTCTTGCTCGCGGAAGAACGAGAAGCCGAAGCTGACGGTGTGCGCGCCCTTCTGCCAGGTCACATTGTCCGATGCATTGAACACCGGATAGTAGGTGCCGACCGGCAAGTTGTTCAGTTCTAATCCGGAGGCGCCGTAGGCAAAATTAATCGAAGGCTGTGTCAGCCATGCCGGAGTCAGGTCATACCCGTAGGTGACGCTGTTGTACAGGTAGCCGGCGCGGAACGAGTTGAGCAGTCTACTCGTCATTGTCCAGTCGACGCCGAGTCCCAGCGTGAAGTACTTGAAGTTGCCGGTGCCGCCGTATTTCGAGTACAGTGAACCCGGCAACGGAGGGACATCGTAATTCTGCTGGCTGGTCTTCGTCATGTTCCAGGCAAGGTACAGCCGCAGGTTATTCCGCATGTTGTAGTCGAGGCGGACGGTCGGAAAATACTGGGTCAGAGGAGTGGGATACGTCCAGTGCGCATCTACCAGATTCGCGTCGGAGTTCTGAGTCACCGCAGCTGCGGACAGGGCAGTGGAGATACCCGAAAAAATCGATCCAATGTTCGGGTTTACCACGGCAGGAAGAACGCAGCAGGAGGGAACTCCACTGGCGCTAGCGGCTACCTGCGTAAGAAGATTGACAGTGTGAGTTCCGGCGCTGTCGGTAAAGGTGAACACGCCCGTTTGAGCCAACGGACTCATCACCGTGTTGCTATTGGTAGCTCCGCTGGGCTGCTTGGCCATGGCGAAGGTGCCAAAGAAGAACAACTTGTCCTTGATAATGGCACCGCTCAAGCTCCCGCCGAATTCGTTTCGGATGAACCCCGCCTTCCGGAGACCCGACGCGTCGTTCAGCCAGGTGTTGGCGTTCAATGCGGCGTTGCGAAAATCTTCATAAACGCGCCCATGGAAGGTGTTGCTTCCGCGGCGGGTGACGAAGTTCACCTGCATGTCCGAGATGCCGTAACCAGTGTTCATATTCAATTGGTCGGTCTGGACAGTCATCTCGGCCATGTTCTCGATGCGGGCCTGGACCAGAGGAGTGGCGGCGCCGTCAAACTTCATGCGCTGCGTCGTGCCCACGACCCCATCCACGTTGTTTCCGGTCGCCATGTAGGGCAGGCCATTCCAAGTGCCACCAGCGTACCCCACGACGAGTTGGGACAAGGATGAGATATCCCGGCCGACGAGGGGCAAGTCCTCCACCTGCCGCATGTCGATGGTTCCAGTGATGGCGTTGGAATCGGTCTCGAGGACAGGGGTTTCCTCTGCGCTCACCACCACCTGTTGGCTCACTAAGCCGACTTTCAACACCGCTTTTATGTCAGTCACGCGAGTAGCCGAAACGGTGACCGATTCAAAAACCTGGGTTCCGAAGCCTGACTTGGTAATTGTCAGTTTATAGTTTCCCGTCGACAGCTCCGCGAAGGTGTACGAACCTGCCGACCCGGTTGTGGCAGTTCTAGTTTGGTTGGTGGCAAGATCTTGTAGCATAAGGGCGGCAGCCGAAAGCACGGCGCCGCTCGGGTCAGCGACGGAGACGGAAATACTTCCTTGCGTCATCTGTGCCTTGGTTGATACGGCGCTAAACCCTATGAGGATGCACAGACCGCACAACGCACTCGTAAGCAGACGACGAGAAAAGCTGTGAGACATAGTTCCACCTCTCGCTCGAAAGCCAAACATTCATTTACGGAGCCTAGACTAGGGTCGGAATTTCTTTTCATGGGGTTTACCCGAGGACTCCCACAATCTGAGTAAACGCTTACAGGACTCAGAGGAGGCTTTGTATACTTTATTCGCTGGCTTTGTCAAGAAGAAATTCTACCCCTTTTGAATTAGGTGCCAGCGCGAGAATAGGGCAGTGAATATGCAGAGGCAGCGGCAGTTTGGGCGGACGATAATACCGGCAGGGAAAGTCCCGCCATGGTGACTTTGCTTCCACCCGATTTCGCCCAAAGGGTCGTGATACGCTACGTTTTCGATTGTGGAAGGACAGGGGAAGTGGGAGTCGGCGCTCGGCTACGGATGGCACTCGGGGACGCTGTCTTGATGTCTGTGTGCTCCGGTTTATTGGCGCAAGTGGGGGAAGCCCGGAGATTCCAAACCCCTCAAACTTTAACCTCTCAAGCCACAAGCGACCAATCGGATCGCAGACCAGATTCTCAGGCCCAAGCTGCGGAGGAACTGCAAAAGGGAACCGCGCTCACCGGGGCTGGTTCGTTTGCAGAGGCAATTCCGCATTTGCGCGCTGCAGTGGGGCGAGTTCCCAATGAGTATGCTGCAAGCTTCAATCTTAGTCTGTGCTTAGTCGCAACCGGACAACCGAAGCCGGCGATTCCGATTCTGACTGCTCTTCGCGATGCCGGGCACAACAATGCAGACGTCAACAATTTGCTAGCCCAGGCTTATGTCGGCGACGGACAAGCCCAGAACGCGTTGAAGGCATTGCAAGAGGCATCAAAGCTCGCGCCCGAGAACGAGAAGCTGTACCTTTTTGTGGCCGATGCGTGCATGGCGAATCAGGAATACGGCGTTGGCCTGCACGCGGTGAATTTGGGACTGGATCACTTGCCCAACTCCGCGCGCTTGCACTACCAGCGTGGGATGTTCCTGACATTGCGGGATGAATTCGAGGCGGGAAAGAAAGATTTTGACCAGGCCCGCGACCTCGCGCCTGGCACTGATATTGCGTATTTGGCTGGCACGCAAAAGGCGATGCTCGAAGGAAATATAGTGGAGACCCTTCGCATTGCCCGCGAGGCGGTCAAAAAGGGAGATCAGGATTCCACGCTACTTACACTCTTGGGCGAGGCGCTACTGCGCTCTGGTATCGCACCGGGAGAGCCAGAATTCAAGGAGGCGAAAGAGGCTCTCGAAAAATCAGTAGCCGAGCGCCCCAACGACGCCGGTTCGCAACTTGCTTTGGGCAAACTTGCGTTATTGGACAATCGGACCGACGATGCGATTGAGTATTTGGAAACAGCGAGGAAACTCAATCCGAATAATACTTCGGTCTATTCAAATTTAGCTGCCGCGTATCGCAGGGGAGGCGATCTTCAGAAAGCGCAGAGCATGCTAGCCGTGCTTGCAAACCTCAATCAAGCCCAGGCCGAGAAGTTCAGATCAGTCCCCGGAGATCAGAAACCAGGCTATACATCGTCCGGAAAGGGGCAATCGGACGCGGCCGAGCATCGCTGAGGATTCGGCCGCTCGGCTCGAATATTTATCGCCAAGACACGCGAGGGAACGGCCGCTCGACAATTCCGGTTCCTTCCTTCACTGCCACAATCTGATCACTTTTCAGGTTCGAGAGCTTGGTTACTATTCCACTGGGCCAGGTGATTTCAACCGCGTCGATTCTGGAATTCTGACCGAGTCCAAAGTGAAGTCGGGGATCCTGGGCGGACTGGTAACTCATGCCGCCCTTTCGCTGATCGTAAAGCACGAGATCGCCGGCCGACACTTTCACCCGCGTCCCGACACCGTCGCGATTCGACTTCGTCCCGATCAGCAGAACCTCCAGCCAGTGATTGGAATTGCCGCCATCGTTGCGCAGCAGTTGCGGCGCCTGGCCGTTATTGTTCACCAGAATATCCAAGTCTCCGTCATTGTCGAAGTCGCCGACTGCTGCCCCTCGGCTCACCCTCGGAAGCAGGAAATCGGCCCCCAGTTTCGGGCTCACGTTCTCAAAAACGCCGTGCCCCTGGTTGCGAAACATCAACTTTGGTTCCTCATAGTGGACGTCCGTGTGGTAGCGCTCAATGTTGTCGAGGACGTGGCCGTTCGCCATAAAGAGATCGCGAGCTCCATCGTTGTCGTAATCCATGAAGCGCGCGCCGAATGTGCTGATGTGATAGGTCGCGTAAGAGAGTTTTGAGCGGAATGTGGCATCCTCGAATGTTCCGTCCCCGAGGTTCTGGTAAACGCGCGCCAACTGCATATCGAGATGCGCGACGATCAGGTCCAGCCGGCCGTTTCCGGTGGTATCGGCGGCGTCTGCGCCCATGCCGGCCTCGAACTGGCCGTCCGCACTGACCGCGACGCCAGCGAGATATCCTACTTCGCGAAATGTACCGTCACGGTTGTTGTGAAACAGGAAGTTCGGCATGTGGTCATTGGCGATGAAGATGTCCTGCCAGCCGTCATCGTCGTAGTCGAAGGTTACGATGCCCAGGCCGTTCCCGCCTTTAAGGCCAACTCCGGAGGACTTGCTGACGTCTGTGAAGGTGCCGTCGCCGTTGTTGTGATAAAGCGTCGGCGGCTGACCGTGAAAGTCGTCTGGATGGCAATAGCTGCGCATGCCCGGTCCACGATCGCCGCAATAGAAGTTGCGCTCCGGGGACCAATCCACATAGTTGACGACGATCAAGTCCAGCTTGCCGTCGTTGTCGTAGTCGAACCAGGCGGCGCTCGATGCCCACCGCCCCGAATTTTCCACACCTGCGTGCGCGGTAACGTCGCTGAACGTACCGTTTCCGTTGTTGTGGTAGAGAATGCATCGTCCATATCCGAGTACGAGCAGGTCCGGGAAGCCGTCATTGTCATAGTCGCCGACGGCGACGCCCATGCCGAACAGACGTTCCGCACCGACACCCGCCTTTTCTGTCACATCTGTGAAAGTACCGTCGCCGTTGTTTCGGTACAGGGCGCTTCTCAATGACTGTTTTGGCGTGTACACACGCGTTGCCGCGCCATTCACCAGATACAGGTCGAGAAGCCCGTTTTGATCGTAATCAATCCAGCCGCAACCCGAGCCCATGGTTTCGATCAGGTATTTCTCGGGCGAAGCGGCATTGTCGTGTCGAAAAGTGATGCCAGCTTGCCCGGCAACGTCGAGAAACGTCACAGGATTGGTCCCGATCGCGGACCACCCTCTACGCTCCGTAGCAAGCACGATACTTGCGGATCCAAGGCCCTTCAGCAGGTCGCGCCGGGAGATGGTCTGGAGAGGTTTCACAAGTGCGGGAGAGCTGAGGAACGCACAATCCACCCTCATTCTACGAGACGCGCCACTCGAGCAGCCCGAACTCGCGCCATTGTGTATCTTTCTCAATAAACATGGCCGCCGGCGGACCGATCTGGCCGGCTTTATAAAACTTTGTTGCAGGCTCTACTTCCAGGCGCACGGCAATCGTTGTTACGGGTGCAAAACTTACTGAATTGAATTTGTCCTTGGCCACGGCGTAGGGCTCGATATTTGCCACTGGCTTCCAGGTATCGCCATCCTTGTACAGGACACTCCAGGAGGTTGGTAGTCGGCAGAATCGCCGGTCGTCGAACCAATAGACATGGGTAGAAGACACCTTGGCCGGCGATTTGAATTCGTATTCAACCCATGCCGCGGTCTCGGGTTCGGGACGCATTCTGTAATACAAGAAAGATTCGTCGGCGGAACTCAGCGGATCCTTGCCGTCATACAGGGCGCGGATGTCATCGTTCTGATCGTTGTAGCCCGTCCAGATTTTTTGAACTCCTCCGGAGGAACGAACCCCGTTGATGGGATCGGGAGGCAATGGCGAGATCCATGCTTTTTGCGGCTCGCTGGACATCCAAACTGCCATCTCTCCCGGCCCCCGATTGGACCACGCAAAATACGGAATCGCCACCAACTGTTGGAGCTGCTGCTTCAGTTCGCTGGTGTTGTCCTCCCGCTGCAGAGCTTCGACATTGCCGGTCACAACCTGCACGCCGTTCAGCATTTCAGGGCGCCATTGGCTGTCGAACTTAGCGTTGTCGGGAACGACCAAGTTCAAGGCGTGTCCGTTATTGTCTGGCCACTCCGCGCAATACACGAGCGGGCCGCGTTGCAAAGCCACCATACTGCGATCTTCCTGCACGCGGGGATTGGCCTTGACGCGGCGCACGGGCATGGGCAAATGCAGCTGAATCTTATCCCCCTTTGCCCATCTTCGTTCGATTCGAGCATAGCCGCGTTCTGCCGTTAACTCGAAAGGGCGGCCGTTCAGGTTGAGCGTCGCTTTCTCTTCGGCCTTGTCGGCGTATTCATAGAGGTCGCCAGGAAGGACCTCGTCCCGTGCCCAACCCGGGATCCGGATCAGCATGGTGAATGCTTCGGCTCGCTCGGGATCGAGGCGGATGCTCACGGTTCCTTCCCATGGATATCGAGTCTCCTGTTGAACGGCGACGATGTTTCCACTGGGAAGGCTCACCTTTGCACTGCTGCCAATGAAGAGGTTGACATAAACCGAATCGGAGCCCTGCGCATAGATGTAGCTCCCCAGGGAAGCCACGAGGCGCACTACATTCGGCGGGCAGCAGGGAACGTCAATCCACTCGAAGCGTTCGTAGTTGCCAAAGGAGCGCAGAGGATTCTGATAGAAGAAGCGATCTCCCTTGAGCGAAACTCCATCCGCGAAGCCGTTATAAAGAACCCGTTCCAGCACATCGATGTACTTGGCGTCCTGATGCGCTTGGAACATCCGTTGATTCCACACAACATTTCCGTAAGCCGCGCAAGTCTCATTCCATGCGCTTAGATTGGGAAGCTCATATGCGCTGCCGAATTGCTCATGAAAACGAATGGACCCGATGCTGCCGCTCAAATAAAGTTTGTGACGGACCATGTCTTCCCATATCTTGTCCGCAGCTTCCTGGTACTCCGGACTTCCCGTTAGCGCCGCGAGATCGGTGAGTGGGATGTATAAGAACATCGCGCGAACGCAGTGACCCACGGCTTCGTCCTGCTTCACCACAAGTTCGTGATCCTGCGCGTAGGTGCGGTCAATCGCATACTCGCCAGTTCGCGGATAGCCGTCTTTGCCACGTCCATCCATGAAGAATTTGGCAAGCTTCAAATATTTTTCGTCGCCGGTTTGACGGTAAAGCTCGAGCAATCCGATTTTCTGGCCTTCGTGTTCGGAGATGTAATCTCGTTTTCCGGGCCCGAAGTTCGCGTCAATCATTTTGCCGTCTTCAAGCGCGGCATCGAGCATCTTCCGCTTGCCGGTAACGGCATAGTAGGCGACCGCCGCCTCCAGAAAATGGCCAGGCACGCGAACCGCCTTATCAGGATCAGCGAGGCGTGGGGTCAGCTTCGTCACCAGCTTGTCGATCACTTGATCTACGTATTCTTCAAGCTTGGGATCCGGACGCTTGGCCAACATGTAGGCAGCCCCTTCAATCAGTTTGGGACTGCCAAAATCTTCGAACTCCTCCATCTTCTTGAAGCAGTGCCATATCGACACATTGCGATTCACTGCCATGCGCGGCGCCCAAAAATCGTCGAGAATGTCGACCTGTGTAAGCGGCACCGGTTTTACGATATAGCCCCTTCCAGTCATTGCCGGAACGTAGAGCGCCTTCAACAGGCGGATGCCTGGAATCAGACAACAGGTCGAGAGCAGCAGGGAACGGCGTGTGACTTTGTGGTCCTTGAAGATGCTCATTGCTCCTCCGAAAGACGAAGGTGGACTTCATGGCAGTGGCGAGCGTTGCTGGGAAGTGTCGGATAATGTATACAACACCGGGCGACCGAAAACAAAATTTCCGTTGATGTTTGAACCCGCGAGGGACGGCGATGTCCCGAGCCGCGCTGCAGAATCTAGGTAATGGGCGCCGCTCCGGCGCCGCTTAGGGCTGCTGCGGCCCGAAGGCTCGTGCACTACCGGGAACCATCTCGGATTCAATCAGGGAAATCGGAACCATGCCCTCGTTGTTGAAACGGTCCATGAAATCGCGCAGCACAAACGGCTTGCCTGCCAGGTCCTGTTGGTGGGCGTAGCCTGTGATTAGTTCGTCGATCAGCATCTTGCCAGTGATGTAGCAACTACCATAGCCGGGCTGGCGAAGATACAGCAACTGCTCGAACAAGGTGAGAGAGTCGTTTGCCTTGGCCCAGTTCCGCGGGGTCCATTCCGCCTGGAACTTTCCTGCCCGCTCGAGGGTAAACTGATTGGCCTGCACATAGAGCGAGGCAAGGCTACGTGCAGCACGATTCGCCAGCATGATCCAGACTAGCTCCCGGGCGCGCGGATTATCGTCGTAAAGGCCTACGTGCATCATCAGCTCTTCGAAGGCCGTGGCGAATCCCTCGGCGCGATTGTCCCAGATGTTTGAGAGCAGGACCTGGCGGCGAATCGGGCTTGGATTCGGCTCGTCGCGCATCCGCCCCAGGTCGATCCAGTGATAGTCGTGGGACAGAAGCACCATAGGTTCGCGGTGCGTGATGTGGCTGAAGAATACCCTTTGGTCTGCCGGAGTGAACCGACCGACTTCTTCCGCGAGCGCCGATTTGATGTAAGGCCTGTCCGGAATGATCTCCTGCTTAACCAGGAAATCGACGAACTTGTCCAGCCGGTCATGCGCCATCTTGTCGAACGCGGCGGCATCCTCGGCCGGCTCCAGAGGGGGCAGGTTACGGTTATGGTGTTCCTCGAGACGCAGGGCTGATTGCGCGCGCTCCAGTTCGCGGCGCAACAGGACGACTTCCTCGTCCCACGTGTAAGGAATAAAGTGCACATTCTGCTGATACCACGTGTAGTTCTCCTTGCCTACTCCGGAGAGGCCAGTTTTAGTAGGTGCCAACTTTTCCAACCATGCGACGAATTCGTCGGTCGCCTTGCGCGCGCTCGTTACCGCGGCGCTTAACACCTGGGTGGCTCCAGACAGATCGGCACGTTGGTGTCCGGCCAACGTGCGGACCGTGAGTGTCCCGGCTTCAAGTGAACCTAAGATGCGGGACTGATTCCGAAGCCCCTCTTCGCTATACACCCAGAGATCGCGCGCATTGCTGGCCGTTAGATTCGATTTCGCCTCGGCTAGAAAAGCAGGGATTATAGTGAGCTTCGTGGTCAGGTCTTTTTGCGCATCGGCGTCGAGTGGAAAGTGATAAGTGTAGAGTTCGATCTCGGGGTAAGAAGCGGGAGCTTCGCGCGACGGAACGTCAGTACGGGATGAGAAGACATTCACATAGAAAGACGGGTCGCGCGCCCAGGGACGGAGCACCCTCAGGTTGAAGTCGAGCCCATTCATCTCAGCCTTCACCAACTTGTAGTCGTTCTGCTCTTCAATGGGCCACGACTTGGAATCAATTTCGTCGAGCCGCTTGCGCCACTGGGGCAACGCCGCAGCCTTAGCCGCCATCGCGCTTGCGCTGTAGTCGGGAACATTATTCTTCATTACCGGATGTTCGAATTCCCGCCATTGCTGAAAAAGCTTCACCAGCGCGGGATAGCCGTTCGGCTCGCTCGAGGCCATCGCCGACCCACGGCTCATTCCTCCAAAGAATAGGGCCGCAAAGGCGATAGCGTGGCAGAGTTGCCTGCGCATGCTCATTGAGCGAGACTTGCGGTCGAAATAGCCCATCACTGAGATCTCCTCATACTCGATTTGAACGCGTGGAGGGGGACTAGACTATCGCGCAATTTGCGGTTTGCGCAAGGGTCGGGGTGAGGCCAAGGTCTGGATGGACGCTACTACTCGAGGGCGAGAATCTTCGGATCGACCTGTCTCGATTGGCACCAGTGACCGCGCTCGTGCCGATTCACCAGACTTCGGCAGCACTTTCACGATCAATGTCCGTTTGTTGATTCAGATTCCGCCGATATCCGCTTTTGCTGCAGCGCTTGCTTCAGCGACTCGCCGGCATTCTCGATATGGAAGCGAAGCAGTTTGCAGGCTTCGGTTACGTTCCGACGGCGACATAGATCCAGAATCTGATGGTGCTCTTCGTTCGCTCGCTTGATGCCGTGAGTCAGATACAACTGCAAACGCGTATAGCGTTCGCCGCTGTTGTTCACATTGCGGATGATGGCCAAAAATCGCGGTTGATCCGCGCGGCTGTAAAGGGCGGAATGGAAGTCCCAGTTCAACCTTCCCCAGGAAGAGACGCGGTCATCCCGGCGGAGTTCACTCACATACTTCCGTAGTATTGCCTCGGCCTCCGAAAAGTCCTGCTCCGTGAGATGGGGAATGGAACGCTTTAGTACCTCGGGTTCAAGCAAGGCTCGGATCGAGAAGAGTTCTTCAATATCGTCAGGAGAAAGCGCTGGCACAACCGCGCCGCGGTTGGGAACGATTGCGATAAGCCCCTCAGCGTCCAATTGCCGGAGAGCTTCGCGAACCGGGATACGGCTCACGTGATACTGACTCGCAATCGCATCCTGGCGGAGTTGAGCGCCTTCCGGGATTTCTCCACGGATGATTTGATCGCGCAACTTGTCGGCTACCGCCGAGGTCAGCGATTGCCGCGGGATAGCTGTAGTGGGTACTGGCTCTAAGGACATTTTTGTTGAGGGAACTCGCCCGGCTGTTACCTTGCCAATTTATTGTATCCAACAAGCATGTTATTTGGCTGCCGCAGGAACATTTTGTTCTAAATACCGAGCTAGCAAACTATAAAGGTGATACGCAGTTCCAGAGCCTTCGGTGATTTCATGGGTGCGTCCCGGATAAGTCATGAAGTCAAAGGGCTTGCCTAATTCGATGAGCCGGTTCACCAGTAACTCTGTTCCTTGATAATGCACATTGTCGTCTCCGGAGCCGTGCACCAGCAATAGCCTCCCCTGCAACCCTTCTGCGAAGTTAATAGGAGAGCCCGCCTTGTAGCCATCTGCGTTCTGCTGCGGCAACCCCATATAGCGCTCCTGATAAATACTGTCGTACAGGCGCTGGTCCGGCACCGGAGCGACGGCCATGCCGACTTTGTAGATCTCGGGATGCCGAAACATCAGATTCAGCGTATTCGATGCGCCTCCGCTGCGTCCCCAGACTGCGACTCTGCTGGAATCAATATAAGGGTGCGTTCGCTCCAATGCCTGCAGCGCCAAAGCCTGCTCTTTGGACGAGAGAACGCCGACATTGCCGTACACGATTTTGCGCCATGCGCTTCCCTTTGGAGCCGGCGTCCCGCGATTATCGAAACTGACAACAATATAGCCCTCTCGTACCAGAGCCCGATGAAAGATGCCGTTCCACCAATCCCAGCGATCAACGACGGTCTGCGTGGCCGGTTCGCCATACACGTAGACGAGAACCGGATACTTCTTGTTGGCGTCCAACTCTGGTGGCTTCATCATCCAGCCGTCCAGAGTCACGCCCTCACCGATATCCACGCGCAGAAACTCCGTTGGCGTCGAAATCAAGTCTTTGACATTGGCCCGCATCTTTGCATTGTCTTCCAGAGTCCGCTCCACCGCATGCTGTGGCAGTCGTACTAGGTCCGTGACCGGCGGCGTGTCGAACGTCGAGTACGTGTGGATGGCCCAACGCAGATCGGGTGAAACGGTGTACGAGTGGAAGCCCGGCTGATTCGCAGGTGTGAGTCGCGTGGCCTTGCCTTTGCCATCGAGCCTTATGCGGTACAGATATTGTTGGGTCGCGTTCTCGGGAGACGCCAAGTAATAAAGCCATTCCTCACCGGGATCGATCCCGACAATCGAGATGACGTCGAAGTCACCCGGCGTTAACAGGCGCGTCTGCTTTCCGTCTCGCGAGATCAGGTAAGCGTGCCGCCACCCATCTTGTTCGTTGATCCACAAGAATTCCTTGCCGTCATGAATCCATTTCAGATGGTCCACTACGTCTACCCACGTCGCGTCCCGATCCTGATGGACCGAATGGACGGCTCCCGTCTTCACATCCGCAAGCAATACGTCGTTTACATTTTGCAAGCGATTCAGATGCTGAAGAACCAGAGTATTCGAATCCCCAGCCCACTCCATGCGCGCAATGTAGTTGTCATTCGGATAACCGGGAACTTGCATCCACTGCGTTTCCCCGCCAATCGCGGGCACCACACCTACACGAACCGAAGAATTCTGGGTTCCAGGCAGCGGGTACGGTATCTGCCGGACCGTGGGATAAGAGCCGAGTTCTGGATAAGGAATGCCGCTCTGAATTTTGTAAGGTGCTCCCGTATCGTAGACGAGAGGAAAATTCTTGACCTTGGTTGTGTCGAATTGCCAGTATGCGATTCGCTGGCCGTCGGGACTCCATCGGAATCCGTCACGAAGGAAAAACTCCTCCTCGTAGACCCAGTCTGCAGTTCCATTCACGATCTTCTCTGACCCATCCTCGGTCAGCCGCGCTGGCACTCCAGTCTCAGCGTCCTCAACGAAGATATTGTTGAACCGCACGTAGGCCACCTTGGAGGCGTCCGGAGATAACTTCGCGAACATCAGTGAGGACGGCGGTCCGCCCGCTCCCAATTTGTGCAACGCCCCAGATTTTCTATCCAGCACCCAGTAATCGCCGCGCGTGTTCTCGCGCCAAACACGTTTGGAGTTCGTGAAGATCAGGACGCGGTTCATGTTTCCCGACAGCGAGTAATCATCGATAGCAAGAGGTTTATCGCTTCCGGGTGGTGCGAGCTGCGATGCCGGAACCAGCACTTCCCGCGTGCCTTTGGCAGTGTCGTAGCGAACAATGTCTTGCGCCTCTTTAGCGGTGGCCGAGGGCTCCAGAGTTGTATAAGACGCTCCCTCATTCAACCAGCGGGCAGGTCCAAACGACTTTGCCGCAAAATCCCTGGCCACGAACTCCCGGTGCAACAGATCCGTCAGCGCTTGGGATTGCGTATAAGCGGATGTCGACCCGAGAATAAAAATCGCGAAGGCGATTACAACTCGCTGAGATAAGCGGCAATAGTCCCACGTGCCAAGTCGTCCGATTAACTGCATCTGCGTCCTCCAATGCGTTTCGTCAAAACTCATTCCGGTTTCGACGACTTGCATCTTCAGGTGGAATGCGCGATGTCCAGCGGATCGAGAAATAAACCGGGATCCCAAGAAACACGATCAACAGCCCGGGCCACGTGGTCGAGGGACGATAGACGAACAACACCACAAGAATGGTCGTCGCCAACAGGATGTAGAACGCCGGCACGAACGGATATCCCAGCGTGCGATATGGACGTGGCGCATTCGGCCTCGACACTCGCAGGCGGAACACCGCAGCAACGGTCAGCACATAGAAAATCAAAGCTGCCGAGATCACATACTCAAGCAAGTTGCTGTAGAGATTTCCCCATGAATTGGTCGCCGGTACATATACACGTGGCAAAACCAACAGCATGGCCCACAAGCCCTGTAACGCTAAAGACGAAGCTGGTACGCCCGCAGCGTTGAGTTTGCCGGCAAAAGGGAAGAACAGCGTTTGGCGAGCCATTGCATAGTAGACGCGTGCGCCGGTGAGAGTGAGAGCGTTGATCGTGCCGAATGTCGAGATCATGATGGCGGCCGCCATTGCGCTCGAGCCTGCCCGGGGAAAGATGACCTGCAGAGTAGCCGTTCCGACTCGATCCGCCGGAGCGTTCTGGATCGCCCCCAGCGGAAGAGTGACCAGGTAGGCCACGTTCGCCAGCATATAAAGAGCGATCACAATGGCAGCGCCCACCACCATCGCGAGCGTTACGTTGCGTTCCGCTTTTTTCACTTCCGCCGCGGCAAAAGCAATGTTATGCCACGAATCGGCCGAAAACAGCGAACCCGTCTGACTCAGGCAGATAGCCACGAACAATCCAAAGGCGGTAGTCGCATCCAGTCCGCTGGCGAGAGTATCCACGTCGTGTGGATGCCAAGGGCTCACGAAATTAGCCGAGAGCGCCGCGGCGTTGCGTCCGTAGAGAATCCCCAGGACAATCAAGCCGGCCAGCGCTCCTGTCTTGGCGACCGTGAAAATGTTCTGGATAATTTTTCCGTAGCGCAGTCCCAAGGAATTTCCGGACGTCAGCAGGACAATGACCCCGATGGCCAGCAATTGCGCCGTTGAAAGTGACACGGCGTAATGCGTCGATAGGCGAATCGGCGGAATCAGGTATCGTGCTTCAGAAATATGCGGCCAAAGTACGCCGGAAAAACGCGCAAAGGCAACTGCGACCGCCGCGATCGTTCCCGTTTCGATGACCGAGAATAGAGTCCATCCATAAAGAAAGCCCCACAGTGGCGAGTATGCTTCGCGCAAGTAGATGTACATGCCGCCGGCGTGCGGCATCATGCCGGAGAGTTCTCCGTAGCACAGCGCCCCTGCAATCGTCAGCACTCCGGCGACAGCCCAAGCCACCAAGAGCCAGCCTGCACTCCCCACATGGCGGGCCATTTCAGCGGGAACAATAAAGATGCCGGAGCCGATCATCGCTCCCACCACAACCATCGTTGAGTCAAACAGGTTCAGACCTCGGGAGAATTCCAAACTCGGTGAGTGAGCGGATTCACGGCCGTGCGACAGATGGGTGGATTTGATTGAAATCGGCGTTCCCCCTTATGAAAGCAGATTTAGAGTTTGCATATTGTATACGCTATTGTTCCCGCTTTGCTAGAATCACCCGTGTTCCCCCGCCTCCAAAATGCAACCGGTGTCATACCAGTGAGACCATCATCCTCTTCCTGCTTTATAAAGACTGTCATCGTCGCGATTTGCTTCCTCTCCTTTTTATCGCTCCCGACCGTGTCAACTGCGCAAGCGGAGAAAAAGAAGGAGCCTCCTACTCCCGGCCCAATGCTCAGTCAGGGGATACAGGATTTCGATACTCCTGATTTCAAGTTGACGCTGGTTCGTTCTTCGCAGACAGTTGCCGCTCTCAATCCGAAGGGGGCGGGCGACTTCGATTTCACTCCTGGAGATTTGCTAGTCGCGCGCTCCAAGGATGGCTACTTCCATCTGGGAGATCTCACGCTGCGTCTGCGCACAGGAACCTCGGGCGACTGGAAGAACTATTCCACAGCAGCAACGCGCCATCCAGTATTGCCCTTGCCAGTCTCGAAAGGTGTCCTCGCGGCCGCGGATCTCGCGCCAGCTCTGCCCACAGACATCCCGCTTCAAGTTATTCGCACTTGGGCGCTTGAGTCTGGGAAACTCGTCCTTCGTTTTACTCTGAAAAATAAGTCGTCAGAGTCCGTACAGATCGGAGCGCTCGGCATCCCGATGATCTTCAACAACGTCCTGAATGATCGCTCTCTCGACGAGGCGCATGCCAAATGCTCTTTCTACGATCCTTACATTGGGGAAGATGCCGGGTATTTGCAGGTCACGCGCTTGAGCGGCCACGGGCCGGCTCTGCTAGTCATTCCTGATGGCAGGACGCCGTTCGAAGCCTACAATCCGATCCTCGATCATGGCGGGCGCATGGGTGCGAAGCCGGTATTCACCGATCCGACGCCTCGCCGAATCACCTTCGAAGGATTTTACGAGTGGATGGTTCATAGCCAGGCTTACGCCGAAAATGAGTGGAAAGCGGCGCAACCCTGGAATCCTCCGACAGCCCTGAATCTGGCGCCCGGAGAGTCAAAAACCTATGGGCTCATGTTTTTGCTCTCCGATTCGATTCGCGACATCGAAAAAACTCTGGTGGAGAACAGGAGGCCCGTTGCCGTCGGCGTTCCCGGTTACATCCTCCCAATGGATATCGACGCGCGGCTGTTTCTGAATTCGCCAAAGACCGTGAAATCGATAAGTGCCAACCCCGAAGGCGCAATCTCGATCAGCGACAACGGATTCCTTGCTGGCTGGAACGCCTTCACACTGAAAGGCAAGGCTTGGGGCCGCTCGCGTCTTATCGTCACCTTCGACGACGGCTCCGTGCAGACGATCCAATACTTCGTGATCAAGCCAGCGTCCCAGGCCGTCGCGGACATGGGCCACTTTCTCACCAACAGGCAATGGTTTGTGGATGCCAAGGATCCCTTCCATCGCAGCCCCTCGGTTATGACTTACGATCGCGAGCTTAATCAGATCGTGATGCAAGACAGCCGCGTATGGATCGCCGGTTTAGGAGATGAGGGCGGAGGTGGAGCATGGCTCTCGGCCGTCATGAAGGAGTGGGTTCAACCGAACAAAGAGGAAGTGGAAAAGATGGAGCAATTCGTCGATCAAGTCGTGTGGGGCGGATTGCAATACAAAGACGGCGTTCAGCAGTACGGTGTGCGGAAAAGTTTGTTCTACTACCAGCCCGACGAAATGCCGCCAGGATCCTATCGCAGCGACCTCGATTGGAAATCGTGGACCAGTTGGAACAAAAAAGCTTCGGAACAGGTGGACCGTTCCTTCGACTATCCGCATGTGGCCGCGGCGTACTGGGTGCTGTATCACCTGGCGCGCAACTACGACGGTTTAGTGACGGCTCATCCTTGGGATTGGTACCTTACGCATGCCTACGAAACTTCTATCGCGATGACCAAATTTGCCGAGGGCTATGCAGCCTTCGGTCAAATGGAGGGAGATATCTTTCTCCAGATTCTTACGGATCTCAAACGCGAGGGAATGAAGCAACAGGTCGACGACCTGGAAGCGAAGATGCGAGCGCGTGCCGAACACTGGAGCACGGAAGCTTATCCATTCGGCAGCGAGATGCCATGGGATTCGACGGGCCAGGAAGAAGTCTACGCCTGGACTATGTATTTCGGTTATCGAGACAAGGCTGAAGTGACCCTGAATGCGATCCTGGGCTACGATCCTACAGTCCCGCACTGGGGTTACAACGGGAGTGCCCGCCGCTATTGGGATTTTATTTTTGCTGCCAAATATCGTCGGCTCGAGCGCCAACTTCACCACTACGGCTCGGGGATCAACGCGATTCCTCTGCTCGCTGAATATCGGGAACATCCCGACGACTTTTATCTGCTGCGGGTCGGCTACGGTGGAACCATGGGTCCTCTCACCGACATCGACGAAGAGGGTTTCGCATCGGCTGCGTTTCACGCATTTCCCGACCTGCTCAAACCAGATCCGCTGTCAGGCGACTACGGTCCCAATTTCTTTGGGCACGCATGGAACACGGCAACCTACGTCGTCAATCATCCCCAGTTCGGATGGCTTGCATTTGGTGGCAATATCAAATCTGAAGGCGACGTCGTCAAGATCACGCCCCGTGATTCCTTCCGCTCCCGAGTTTATGTGGCGCCTCTGGGCCTGTGGCTTACGCTGGATTCTGGAAATTTCGAATCTGTCGAGTTGCAACCCAACACTGGAGCAGTGCGTTTGGGTTTCGCTCTTGCTACGTCATTTACACCGTCGGCGCGCCTGCACATTGAGCAACCAGCAAAGTTGGGGAAGGGGACCTACCGCCTGGCAAACGCGTACAAGTCCGAGAGAGGCGCATGGATCGTCCCGCTGGGCGACAAGACGACATGGGTGGACCTGGCCTTGAATCCATAAGCCACGCCCGCCCGATGGGCCTTAGAAGTCGCGCTCAAGCTTCCACAAGTTCTGGAATCGCACCAACGAAGGACTCATGCTCGGTGCGGGCGATAATTTCGTCTTGTAACGCACGCGTGAGATCGCAAAAGTAGTCGCTGTAGCCAGCCACGCGTACGATCAGGTCGCGATACTTCTCAGGTTCCGCCTGGGCTGCTTTCAGCGTAGCCGCGGTCACCACATTGAATTGGATGTGGTGGCCATCCAGCCGGAAGTACGTGCGCACGAGTTGTGCAACTTTATTGAGCCCGTCTTCGCCCTTTACCAGCTGTGGAGTGAACTTCTGGTTTAGAAGAGTTCCACCGGTCCGCAGGTGATCCATTTTGGCTGCGGACTTTATGACTGCGGTCGGTCCATGCCGGTCGGCGCCCTGCGCCGGCGAGATGCCGTCGGAGAGCGGCTGTCGGGCTTTGCGTCCATCCGGCGTCGCTTCGGTCATCGAGCCAAAGTACACGTGGCAGGTTGTCGAAAGATAATTCACGCGATAGTGCCCGCCTTTCGTGTTCTGGCGGCCGTTCACTTCGTCGAAGAAGGCGTTAAATACCTCCTGCAGGATCGCGTCAGCATAATCATCGTCATTCCCAAATTTAGGCGTCTTGTTCCATAAGAGTTGGCGCACTTTTTCGTGTCCTTCAAAGTTGTGGCCCACGGCCTCGAGCAGTTCGTTCATCGCCAGAGCCTTGCGATCAAACACGTGGTACTTGATGGCCGCCAGGCTGTCGGTGCAACTGGCTGGAGCCACTCCCATAATGTAGGTAGTGTTGTAGCGCGGGCCTCCGTTGTTGTAGTCCGTTCCGTTTGCGATGCAGTCATCCACGAGGATGGATAAGAACGGAGCGGGCATGTATTCCGCATAGAGCCGTTCAATGATGTTGTTGCCGCGCACCTTTACGTCGACGAAGTGGTGTAGCTGGTTCCGAAATGCATTAAAGATCTGTTCGTAGGATGAGCAATCTCTCGCATCTCCCGTTTCGATTCCGATTCTTTTTCCGGTAAGCGGGTCCACACCGTTGTTGAGTGCGATCTCGAGCACCTTGGGCAGGTTGAAATAGCCGGTCAGGATGTAGGCTTCCTTTCCGAACGCGCCGGTTTCCACGCATCCCGACGTTCCTCCACATCGCGCATCTTCCAACGACTTGCCCTGGCGCAGCAACTCCTCGATGACAGCATCTGCGTTGAAGATGGAAGGTTGACCCCACCCTTGCCGGACGATCTCCAACCCGCGCTTCAGAAAAGCATCAGGGTTCTTCTTGCTTAACTGGAGATTGGATGAGGGCTGAAGCAAGTGCATCTCATCAATGACGTCGAGAATGAGATAGGTGACGTCGTTGACGCCGTCGGATCCATCGCGTTTGAGACCACCGTTGTTGATGTTCGCAAAGTCGGTGTACGTGCCGCTCTCCGCCGCAGTCACTCCTACTTTTGGAGGCGCCGGCTGGTTGTTGAACTTGACCCACAAGCACTCCAGCAGCTCTTTCGCTTGTTCTCTGGTTAGAGTCCCATCTTCCATCTCCTTCCGATAAAACGGATAGAGATGCTGATCGAACCTGCCCGGGCAGAATGAGTCCCAGGTGTTCAGTTCTGTCACAACTGCCAGGTGCGTGAACCAGTATGCCTGCAGCGCTTCCCAAAAATTTCGCGGCGCGTGGGCGGGTACATGTCGGCAAACCTCGGCTATCTTCTGCAACTCAGACCGTCGGATCGGATCAGTTGCTGCAGCCGCCGCGGTCTCGGCCGCTTCGGCGTGACGCTCGGCGAAGCGAATCACCGCATCCGCGGCAATTGCCATCGCTCGCAGCTCGTCGCGCTTCGCGCGGGCCTGCGCATCGTTGAAGTAGTCCAGCTTGGACAGGGCCAGTTCGATGTCGCTCTTCAGGTCCAGCAGCCCCTTGCGATAGATCACATCCCCCAGCACCGTATGTCCCGGCGCCCGCTGCTCCATGAATTCCGTAAAGATGCCGGCCTCGTACGCAGCTTTCCATTCTTCGCTCATCTCCTCAAAGATCAGCTCGCGCAGCGATCGACCCCCGCCAGTACGGAATCACCTCGTTCTCGTGTGTCCCTCGTGCCTGCTCGCTGACGATGTACGAGATTTTTTCCCGCGAGTTGAGAACGTCCAAATCCTCCAGGCTGTGACAACACAGTTCTGGGAACGTTGGAGTTCCCTTCGGCGAAGGACCCCGCTCACCCACGATCAGATCGTCAGACCCGATGAAGATCTTCTTGCGGTTCATCAGGTACTGAAATGCGCGGGCGCGGCGAATCGGAACCGAAGTCGTTTTATCAGTGCGGTAAAACTCGGTGAGCAGCGCAGCCCTCTCCATTGAGACCCAAGGTTTCGTCTCGAGCGTCTCTCGACGCAATCTGGCCACACGTTCATTCATGACAGTCCTCCAATCTCGACGTGAAATCCGTCACCCCTGAGTCGCGCTGCGACCCCTTGCAACTGTTCCGTTGTAAAAGGAATGAGATCCTTCATCCGATACGCCAGTCCCAACCGCTCATACTTGCTGCCGGCAATTCCGTGATACGGAAGCAGGTCGACTCTCCTCAATCCGAGCGGCACGAGGAACTTTGAGAGAGCATTGAGATTGCCGTCGTCATCATTGACTCCGGGAATCAGCGGTATCCTGACAGTTACATTGCTTCCTCGCTCTGCCAGCCGCCTCAGGTTTTCCAAAATTCGATCATTGCGTACGCCTGTGAACTGCTCGTGTTTTGCCGGATCCATGAGTTTGAGGTCGAAGAGGAACAAATCCACATTGGTTCGGACTCGATCGAGTTGTTTCCATTCCGAATGACCGCAGGTATCCAGCGCAGTCTGGATCCGGTGCGAGCGGCAAGCGGCAAGCAGAGCATCTACAAAGTCAGCTTGCATCATCGGTTCGCCGCCCGAAATCGTTACACCTCCGCTCGACTGGTCAAAGAAAATCTGGTCTCTCAAAATCCGTTCCATGACATCCGAAACTGACATCCTCCGGCCAAGCAGTTCTTGCGCACCGGTCGGACAGACCTCGACGCATCGCGCATCTATCCGGCACAGTTGGCGATCGCGCGCAACCTGTTCATTCAGTTGTAGTGCCCCTTCGGGACACGCACGGACGCAGTCGCCGCATCGTATGCAGCGCTCGGCGACATAAATCACTTCCGGTCTTTTCAACCGACTTTCAGGGTTGTGGCATCACCAGCAGTTCAGCGGACAGCCCTTCAGAAAAACAGTGGTGCGAATGCCGGGTCCGTCATGGATTGCAAACCGCATGATGTTGAAGACGAGTCCCTCACGAGGTTCTGTTACCTCGCATCCGCGTCTCTCTCCACTCTGCAGAGCCGACAGGTTGCCCATGTGGCTATTGGATACAATATTCGATAGCTTGTATGTGATTGTTATCACATGATTTCTACATGTCATGGTCGGCCACTGGAACTAACGTTTGACGACTGCATATTGTATCCATAGAATGCGGCAATGCTTTAACTTCGAAGAGAGGTCTCGCCGGCGTTTTTTGCTGCCGATAGCTCGAGCAGTTGCTTTCTTGGAGATCCGCCAGGTTACACGACAGATATGGGCATGGGCATGCCAGAAAAAGATCTGCGGCCCAGCCGCGCAAGATTTTTTTCTACGGTGCCCCGATTCGGTTCGGCCGCTGGTATTCACCGTGAGCGTGAAACGCCTGGCCGGTTTGCCGGACGCCACGCAGCCGGACCATACGCCGAAGTAGGAGGACTGGGATGAACTGGAGAGGTGTGATGCCCGCCATCACTACATGTTTTCGGGCGGATCTTACCATTGACCATGACTTCATGGTCACACACTGCCGCTGGCTGCTTGATAACGGCTGCACCGGAATCGTCGCGCTAGGATCGCTCGGCGAAGGTGCGACCCTGTCATTTGACGAGAAGTTGCAGATCCTGCGCACCTGCGTGGACGCGGTGCAAGGCCGCGGACCCGTCGTCTCCTCGATTTCGGCCCTCACGACCTCGGAGGCTGTCGCCATGGCGAAAGCCGCCACCGATCTAGGTTGCGACGGCTTGATGGTCTTGCCCCCCTACGTGTATCAGGGAAGTTGGCGCGAGATGAAGGCGCATGTTGCAGCTGTGTTCAATGCGACTCCACTTTCCTGCATGCTCTATAACAATCCCATTGCATATGGGACCGACTTTCTCCCTGAGCAGATCGGCGAATTGGCAGATGACCATCCCAACCTCGAGGCAGTGAAAGAATCCAGCACCGACGCCCGCCGGGTCTCTGCCATCCGAGCGCTCTTGGACCGTCGCCTGGAGATATCGGTTGGAGTGGATGACGCCGTGCTGGAAGCCATCGGCGTCGGAGCCACGGGATGGATCGCCGGTCTGGCCAATGCGTTGCCTCGCGAATCGGTAGAGTTGTTCAACTGCGGAATCAACGGTGAGAGCGACAAAGCTTTCGAGTTGTATCGCTGGTTCCTTCCACTCCTTCGCATGGATACGGTTCCAAACTTCGTTCAGCTCATCAAATTAGTGCAAGCCGAGGTCGGTATCGGGAATGCCCGCGTCCGGCCGCCGCGGCTCGAATTGGTTGGAAGCGAACTGGAGCAGACGAGAAAAATCATCTGCGATGCACTACAATCCCGGCCGCAATTCGTGGGTGCGTACGCATTGCCGAACAGGAAGTGAAATATGTTAGCGTCAGTGGCAAAACTGTCAGGCCGGTCGTTGATCGGATTCCGCGAAGGTGCTGAAACGGAGAACCCCTCTGCGCAACCGATCCCACATCCGGTAAGCATTTGCAGCCTGGCGTTATTCCCGCGATTCCAACCTTGGAGCTAAAGTTCGACGAGAACAAGAACACGGTCTTTAATCGATGGAAGTGGACGAACCGCCTTTCATATCCCGGTTCGCGTCGGTAAGAAAGATCGCTGGCAAATCATTACTGCAACCACCGGCTGGCAGACCGTGCCGACGCCGCTCGATAGAGATGATTTCGACGTGGCGACTGACCTCTATTATGTCAACGTCGCGAAGGAATAAGCGCGGCCGACTTTACGCTTACTGCAGATTCGCCGTCATGGACGCACGATGTCCGGTAGTCGTCCCCCAGTAATCGATCCAGCGCTCCCGAATCGCATTCGTCCGCTCCAGTAATTCCTGGCTCGGTTTCTGCCCATGCTCGACCACCACAACGAACCCGGTGTTGAAATTCCTCTGGGAGTGATCCACGTCGGGCACGCGCGGCCCTTCGGCGGCGATTACGTCTTGAATCGTCACTTTGGTTCGGTCCGCTTTGAATATCGGATGTCCGTTCGGGTCTTTCCCCGCCGACACAAGATTTCTCAACAGAAAAAAATCAGGCACCTCGGCTGGAGAAATCAGGCCCATCAGGTATAGATCGAGATAGGAATAACCCGTTGCCGGCACATAGTAGTCGTCATCAAGCTGCGTAAACGTTCCATCGAAGTTATCCTGCCAGACTCCTCCTCCCATGGCCGATGCCTCGGTCGGCCGCTGATACGGAAATGCAACCGGAGCCTGCAACCCTCGAGCCCAATGAACCGGGCCGAGCTGTATGCTTTCGCCATTGACCTTTGCCGACACAAATGCGGACCAGCGATGCCCCATTTCGTGCCCAATCTGCGACATCGCATAGTTATAAGGAAGAATCTTTCGATCCGGTGAGCTTTCCGCGAGTTGGTGAGCGTAAAAAGTTATATCGTGATCGCTCCCGACTGGCGCTCCCTCTGGTGGACGCTCCTGCATCTGGTTCGAGCCCACATACACCGGTTGCACGTACCCCCATTGGAACCGGCCTTCCGTGCAGTAGCTTTGCAAGTCATGCTGATTTTCCCCGGTGCCCAATACGTTCCCGCCCTTGGGCCCGTCGCTGGGAGTTCCCGCCTCCTGGTTATCAATGCGAAAGTCCGAGTAGTAAGGTAGAAAATCAAACTTGTCACCCAGAGCTTTGATCACGGTGCATGACAGATCCTGAGGCCGCGGCAAAGCCAGATAGTGGAACGATTCGTACACAACGGCAAAGGCATCATCCTTGCGCGTGAGCGAAGAAAGGTGAACCTCTGGATTGCGAATCCCCGTCAGGCGAATCACGCGCGACGCGATCCGTTCCGGTTTTGGGTTTCCGTGTGCAGCCACCTCGGCCGAGATGGCGAGATCTTCGCCTTCGTGAAACTCTGGCGGCAGTATCCCTTGCAGCGTAATCGAATTCCCAGTCGCTTTTACTCTCCGTGAGACGCCGGATCCGAAGGCTATATACCGTGATGGACGGCCCCGCCACGCGATTCCTCGTGCCGTCCACGAGAATGTCGAATCCGCCCGATCGCCGCTCGCGCCTGACTTCGATGGCGCATCAAAGACCACTCGATACGTAACGCCGTCCAATGTCGAATCGCCTCCCGCGAGGACTGGGCCGCGCGTTTCGAATGTCACTTTCAGTACTGCGCCGTCGATCGCGGAGAGCTTGAGATTCCGAACATCCAGGTGTGCGGCCACTGCGGGATGCGGCTCGGCGCTGATGTTCGCTAATGGTTTTTCCGTCCCCGCAGGCACAGAGTAGACACCAACGATTGCATCTTTCGCGGCCAGCTCCTTATAGGACATCTCAATCGATCCGTCGCGATGCAGCACCGCCTGAAAAAGATTGGTGGTATTGAACCAGGTGAAATCTTGAATATTGCCGAATGGTTCCGTGAGATCCCAAGTGATGACCACGCGATCCAGCAGTTCTTTTACGTAATGCGGGCCCGACATGCGCGGTTTCAGGAACACGCAAATTGCAGGGGCGCTGTCGTTCACTCTCGCCGCCGCCTCCGCCAATTGATCGAACCGGCCAATCGAGACTCCTCCATCACCGGGGCCGCGCGGAAAAGGGCTATTATCTTTTTCCGGTTCGCCAAAGCGAATCGATCCCGTCTTGCCCACGTGGAACGAGGTCCAGCGCTGACCGGAGAAGGGAAACGCAAACTGGCGAAGCGTAACATCCGCCCCTTTGACTTCAGAACCGAAGTCTGAATCCCAAATCAGCGCTCCATTCTCCACTCGGTAACGGGCACCTTCGGGGAGAAAGCGCAATGTCCGTCCCGCGAGATCGAACAGGTTGGCTTTCCCCAGCGCTTCCGCGTTTAACTCCATCACAATTAGGTTGCCTTGACTCGAGATCTTTCCGATTGGATGCCCCTGCTCCACCCGTTCGTCCTCTTGTGCCCGCGAGAAAATCGAATACGTGGGAAAGAAAACAAGTCCGCATAAAAGCACGATCTCAAAGCGCTGCCTCGGTCTGCTCACACGACCTCCGTTCTGCCCTGACTGCGAACAGCAGGATTTCTTGACAGAGCATATGTTATATACAGTATGCGATGTGAGGCCAGCTTCCGCCGCAGGCCTCGGACAGAAGAAGCTACCTAGTAGTAAACGTTTGCTATCACCCGGAGGTTTCTTATGGCTGGAGTAAGCCGTAGAGCTTTTCTCCAAACGGCTGCCGCAGGCAGCGTTGCGGTCTATGCCGCATCTTCCATCCCTTTTTGGGCCGCTGTGGCCCGAGGCACCGTCGCCATCAACACTCCGCTTACCACGTTTGCCTACTCGGATGTGGAATTGCTGGACGGTCCTATGAAACGACAGTTCGAGGAGAACCATGACCGCTTCCTCAATCTGGACGATGATCGTCTGCTCAAAGTCTTTCGGCAAGTCGCTGGCCTGCCTGCGCCTGGGGAAGACATGGGAGGTTGGTACGACCTGAGTGGATTCAGTTTAGAACATAATGACTTCCATGGATTCATCGCCGGACATAGTTTTGGGCAGTATCTCTCCGGGTTGGCGCGCGCTTATGCAGTCACGGGATCGGAGCCTACGCGGGCGAAGATCAACGGGTTGGTGAAGGGTTACGCGGAAACGCTCGACGCGAAAGCCAAGTTCTTCGTTAATTATCGACTTCCTGCCTATACCTATGACAAGACCTCCTGCGGTCTGATCGACGCGTTTGAATTCGCTCACGACCCAATGGCGATGGATGTTCATGAGAAGCTGACACGCGCAATCGCGGCTTATCTGCCAGAGAAGGCTTTATCACGTCAAGAGCAGAGATCACGCCCTCACAAAGACTCTTCGTACACGTGGGATGAGACCTACACACTGCCGGAGAATTTGTTCCTCGCCTATCAGCGGAGCAATAAAACGTTCTATCGCGATATGGCGAAACAATACCTAGAGGACGATACATACTTTAGCCCTCTAGCCGAAGGCAATAACGTCCTTCCCTTCGAGCACGCTTACAGCCACGTGAATGCGTTCAGTTCAGCGATGCAGGCCTACATCACTCTGGGCAGCGAAAAGCACTTGCGTGCGGCCACCAATGGTTTTGACATGCTGGTGAAGACGCAGAGCTTCGCCACGGGGGGTTGGGGTCCAGACGAGTCTTTTGGAGAGCCAGGCCGCGGTCAGCTTGGCGACAGTCTCTCGTCGACCCATGCGAGCTTCGAGACGCCCTGCGGTGCCTACGGACACTTCAAGATTACTCGTTACTTGCTGCGCGTCACCAAAGATACCAAATACGGCGACAGCATGGAGCGCGTGCTCTACAACACGATTCTTGGCGCCTGGCCCATCCAGCCAGACGGCACTTCGTTCTACTATTCGGATTACGCCACAACGGGCAAAAAAGTTTGGTATCGCGACAAGTGGCCGTGTTGTTCTGGAACATTCCCGCAACTGGCAGCGGACTACCACATCAGCACCTATTTGCGCTCCACCGACGGCGTCTACGTCAACCTCTACACCCCTTCCAGATTGCAGTGGAGTGATGCCAATGGCCACTACGGACTGAAGCAGGAAACGCAATACCCGTTCGATAACAAGATCCAAATGCATGTGTCTGGCTCGAACTCCAAGGAGTACATCCTTTACCTCCGGATCCCAAGCTGGGCCTCCCCCGATCCCGTTCTCTCCGTCAATGGGAAGTGTGTCGCGGATCCCGTGGTGCCCGGGACCTTCGCCGCCATTCGCCGCATTTGGAAAGATGGCGATCGAGTCGAGTTGGAATTGCCCATGCCTCTGCGCCTCGAAACTGTGGATGCTAATCACCCTAATCTCGTCGCGTTGATGCAGGGCCCGCTCAGCCTCCTGGCAGTTGCCGATTCGCAGCCGACCTTCGATAAGAACGGGCTGCTGCGAGCAAAGCCAGCTCAAAATGCGAAAGGGGATTGGCTGGCGACTGCAGCCGATGGCAACAATGTGACGATGCGTCCGTTTATGAACATCGACAAGGAAAGCTATAGCACGTATGTGTTGTTAAAAGGCTGAATGCTTCTTCTTCCGACGATTGAAAGGTACCTCGATCATGGACAGGATTTCCCGCCGCGATTTATTGAAAGGTGCAGCGACTGCATCGTTGGCTCTCGCTGGAATACCCGCGCTGGCTGACTCCGCGACCGTAGAAGTTTCTAACGCGACGAGTTCAGCCGCCTTGCCGGCTTCCCAGCCAGTCGCGGCGATCGTTCCACTGACTTCAACGAGCGAAGTCATCATTCCCCCGCGCGGCGCCAGCTTTATGAAATTCAGTTATGACTTTCCCGAGCCGGCCGTCGAACTTGGCGGATTGCGGATCTCATTTCGGATACATACGTTTGAAAATACCTATGGTCCGGACCGCCAGGCAATGACCGTGCAGGCGGTTCCCGACGGACTCGACGTAAGTTGCACACAGATGGCCTGGGCCGGCGGGCAACAAACCGCCCCCGGAAAACTGGTAGCGCGCATCCGCAAAAACCGAGATCAGATTGAGTGGAGTGCGTCGGCCGAGATGGATCAGCCCATTAAGTCGATCGTCACCATCGTGCGGGGCGTGCCCCGGGGGAAGATCTCCGCAGGAGGGCTGCCTTTCAAAGATCATAAGGACGACGAGATTCTTCTCGGTTATCCCTTTGGCGCCGGTGCGCTTTTTCTCGAGCGTGGGATGGCAACGATGTTCAACACGCCGCTGGCGGTCGTTCAGAGCAGCGACGCTGATTTTTTCTATCTTTCTGCCCGTTCTGATACGGTCCGCGCCCATCGATTTTATCTTCAGCCTGGAGAACAAAGCTATCGCGTCGAACTCATTTACGAGCAGGCTGGATGGGTCAAAAGCCCAAAATTAGAAAGCCCTCTTTGGTGCGCTGGCCGCGCTCGCAATATGGAAGCTGCATGCCGCCCGCACTTCGCCCATGTGGGAAAAGCATTTCAGATTCCCGACTGGGAGACACGCACTGACGTTGCGCCATGGTGCCGCGAGGCGGCAATGGCGATCAATCTACATGGCATGCATTGGACCGGCTACATTTTTAATGACTACGCGAAGATGCTGACGATCCTGCAGTGGGTCGCCACGCAAATTCACCCGCGAAATGTGTTCGTCCTGCTGCCTGCCTGGGACGGCCGCTTTTACTGGAATTATCCGCTCTACAAAACAGATGCGCGCATGGGCGGAGACGAGGGCTTCCGTCGTCTGATTCACGAAGGACAGAAGCTTGGATACCACTTCATGCCCATGTTTGGCACCAACTGCGCGAACATGCGTCATCCAGAATTCTCGCAGTTTGCCGACGCCACAATGTCTCAGATCGATGGCGATCACTTCGACCTGAACTGGGTGGATTGGGACAACGATCGGCACATGGAAGGTTGGAGCCCCTACATGAATCTCGGTGTCGACTCGTGGCGCAACTGGCTATTCAACCGCATCTCCGACGTCATCGACCGCTTCGGGCTAGACGCTTACTTCCTTGACATCGTTGGCGGCTGGGAGAACAACACCAAGGCCGACTCTCATGAAGGTACACGTCGGCTGGTTGCCGATCTGCGTGAGAAATACCCCAAGGTAATGGTGTTCGGAGAGATGCACTACGACGCGCTGCTGTCGTTCATCCCGGTGTTTCACGTCCAGCGCGAGTCCGCGTATTGGCCTGCATACACAAAATACGCTCGCGCGTTTCAGCATCTCAGCCATCCTGCGCCCGGACGGGGCAGCAGTGGCTTGCATGAATCCGGCTTCGCGCCGTTCGATCCCAAGATTGTCTCAGCTGAGAGTCACATCATCCCGACGATTACCGTTGTCGACGACACTTTTGACCGCTATCGCGATGTGATGGCGGATCTCATTTTGCAGGCTCGGCGGCGGGCGAAGATCAGCTGAACCTAGATCTGCAAATCCGAACCGCATTGCTCGCGGGCTCGGACGCGAACTGCAATCGTTTTCTCAGCGCGGCGGCACCAGGCTGATGCGAACATCGAGGGGATCGTATGAGCAATCGTATTTCAAGACGCGAAATGCTTCGCAACATGGGGACGGTCGGCGTGACCGGTGCTTTTCTAGCCGGCCCCTCCGCATCGATCCTCAACGCGAAGGGACAAGCGCAAGAACCAGAGCGGTTGAATCAATCCTCAGTTGAACTGCTCCGAGAGCACGAAAACCACGTCGCTACTCTTCAAGCAGGAGAATTGACCGTCGAGTTCGACCTGCGTTACGGGTCAATCTCGAGCATTACCAGAAAGGGCGACCCTTTTCAGACGAACTACATCGGTAACGAAGTTAATACTCCGGGAGTCGATCCAGCGAATTCCATGTGGACCGGAGACGTAGTGTCTACGGTCTGGGAATTCACCAGCGAGGAGTGGGGCAAGAACGCCCACATCGGCCTCAACGACGTCTTCCACATGTCCGGTAAATGGAGACGAGAGCTCACCAGCAAGTCCGCCGACATTCGCAGGATCAGTCTCGGCGACAACGTCGTCAATGTTCGCTATGACGGCAACGCTGCAAATGATGAGGGCCTTCGCAGCTACTCGCTAGCCATGAGCTACAAGGCGGGAGCCGGCAACTCGCTGCTTTGGGATATCGAGATTGCCAACAAGACCGGGCACGTTCTTGAGATTGGCGAGTTGGGTTTTCCGCTCATGGTCAACGACGACTATGACGAGTTGTACATAGAGCACGCCAAAGAAACGAAGTTGAGCACGGTCAACAATATTGATTTTGGCAAAACTCCGCTCCGACAGAAACTCATACACGAGCAGAAAGTTCTGGTCCATCACTTCATCGCCGGCCACAGTTCGTATGCCCTGGTTCAGAGGCCGCTGGGAGATCCCCCTTATCTCTTGGTTCACCCGACGATGGACACAAGCTTTGAATGCATTTACAAAGATCGTGACTCCGGATTCGCTGCCCATGCCTCTGGCTGGGAAGGACCCGACATCCTCGCGATCCACTCCTGGGCCAGCAAGAACCTGCGCCGCTGGAGCCGCAACCCTTGGGTCAATGGGCACACTTCGCTGATTCTGCAACCTGGGGAGAAACAGAAATTTCAATTGCGCTTTGTCTTGATTCCCAGCTATGAGGCGATTCGCGACGAACTGTACGACGCCGGGAATATGGGCATTCGCGTCCTTCCATCCATGGTTGTGCAGGAGGACACGGATGTTCTTGTGGAACTGAAAACGAAGTCAGATGTCTCCGGTATTGATTTGCTGTCGGACAATATCACGATAAAAGAAAAAAAGCGGGCCTCTGACAAAACGCTGCTTACCATTTCATTCAAGGGAAGAGGCCAGAAGAGCTTGCGGTTCAACTACGGGGACGGCCGGTGGACGAACCTTCATCTTTATTGCATCGAGGATATCGAGGGGCTTCTCAATGCGCGCGGCCGATTCGTCGTGGAGCGGCAGTTCTATACCAATCCCCAGGATCCCTACCATCGTTATCATTGCTTTCTTCCTTTTGATCATCGTACCGGCAGCATGTTTCTTGACGCCGATGAAGTCTGGGAGGTCGGCGGCAGCGACGAGTCGGGTTTCTCCGAGCCCCTATTTCTGGCGGAAAAGAACGTTCACCTTCCCTCGAAGAATGAGGTCGAAATCCTGGAAACGTACGTTGCCGATTGCTTGTTCAAGCACATTCAGAATCCTCAGACCTACGAGGTTCGAGCCTCGCTGTACTGGAAGGATCGCTATCCTTCGAATGGATGGGGCGCCTGGACAAAAGAGCGATCTGAGGCCACTTGGCGTACTTACAACTACGTTCACCCGGCCAACATCTACTACGCGCTCTACCGCATTGGAAAAAGCTACGGCTTGCTGACCCGCAAGACTCCAGAAGAATATCTGCGCATGTCGTATCGCACTTGCATGAAATGGTTCTCTACCGGACCGTGGCGGCATGTGGGACTCATGGAGGGTTCGAACGCCATCAACATTCTCAACGACATTCAGAACGAAGGCTGGAAGGACGAGTACAACGATCTCCGCAAGCAGATGATGGAATGCAATGACGAATTCCTGCGCGATCCTTATCCCTACAGCTCGGAACTCGTCATCGACCAGACCGCACACGAACAAGTATTCTTCTTCACTCGCTTTTTCGGGAATAAGGAGAAGAATGAAAAAACGATTCAGGTTCTGAAAGCACTACGCGGCGGCAACCAGCCGGTATGGTTCCGGTATGGCAACGACAAGCGACGAGATGTATGTTGCTGGTACAACGCCTCCCTGAATGGGATGGCTCTTCTGCAAGCCTACGAGGATCACGGCGATCCCGACGCTCTTCTGAAGGGATACGCCGGCGTGATGAGTGTTATGGCCAACGTTCTTCCCGACGGGATGGGCTATAACTTCTTCATTTGCACGCCCGGCATCTTTGATCATGATCCTCCGCGAACTTTTGAGAGCGGTTCTGGATTATGGGGATTCTTGAAGTCCTGCAAATCATATGTCCTGAAAGACTCGACGTTCGGCGAAGTAGGATTCGGTTGTAAGCTGGAAGCGACGGATCAGGCGCTGACCGTTTATCCAAGAGACGGCCTGCGAAAACGGCTCCGGTTTGTTGATTCTGCAATCGACATTGACGTTACTCAGGGACAGATCAACAAGGCAAGTCTCCGCCGAGGGAAACCGGCCCTCACGCTTGACGTGTCAGACCCAACCGGACTGTCCAAGAAGGTAGCTGTTTCTATCGTCGGCCTCCCCCCGGGAAACTACAGAGTCACACACGGACGGTCGTCACGCCAGGTTTCGATTCAGAACAATCTGAGCTTCGATGCCCCCATGCAGGAAGCCAATCACATCGAAATCGAGCCAGTATGAAGGCGGAGATCATGGTTGCCCGGAGCGCGACACGAACAGCTTTCAATGCGACTGAGATGGATTCCAGGAATGTTCCGATCAAGACTCGGCAGAGCCGCTTGGGTCATGATGATCCGAGGGTGACGTTGGGGATGAAGAACAAGAACGGCTACACTCACATGGTCGGTGAGGACGATCGCCGGGCAGCAGCCATATTCGGCGATATGTTCTCGCAGGTTTTGTGTCCAGGTGTCCGAGTACGAGAAGGCTCCGATGCAACAGCGTGACGGAGCCGTTTGAAGTCAAAGATTTAAAAGGATTCCGCGAAAAATCCGCAATTGACGGGGTAGAGATTCAAATCCTCTCTCCCCGACCATATCTAGTTGATTCGGTTGACTCAATTCTCGCGGTTTCCGCAAGTTTCTGATTCCAAACACTGAGTTTTGTGTCCTAGTTGCGTCCGGGAGGTCCCCGTGGCAGGGCGGCAAGGATCACGTGTGATTGACATGAAGGTCGGACCGGTGTTTGGCACCTTATCGCAGGAGTGAGGGCAACTTAATTGGAGGAAATGGATGTCTGAAGAACAACAACAGAAATCGCGGCGGAAAGCGGGCCGATCCCTTCCGCTCGTCCTCAGACTGTCAAGGAAACAAAAATGAAAATGAAAAGCACGGCCCAAACATGCCCAAGCACATATGCACGCAGCCCGGAAATCCAATTCTGATGGAAAAGTGGAAGTCTGGCGGAGAGGGAGGGATTTTCTATCGACCCTTTCCCGCAAGTCATGGTGATTCCTACAGTTAGCGATTCTAGCCTGTGTTTATGCGGGTGTCGAGCACATTCGTAACTTAGGCTGCCGTTTCCACAGTTCCCTTATTGGCCCCAATTCCAAGAAAACCGTATCACTGGTATCAGCGCTGCGGAACGCGAAGCAGCTTCCGTCAGAACCGTTTTAGAAATTCCTCAAACTTAATCACCTTTCGCCCGAACGTGCCCGGACTCCTGCGCTACCGGGTAGAGTCTGTGGAAGAAAGCGTCGTCTGAAACGATCTCATCGACGTAGGGTTAGTGCGCCGTATCAGATGGAATTTGTCTATCATTGTGTTTCTATCCGCGCCGCCCTCAGCATTCCATTAATGTCAGAAATTTGTCGTTTCAACCATGAGACCTACAATCGCTTTCACGCTCCACTTCTTCGAGTCTGACGACGCTTTTGATGAAACTTTGCCATAAACACAAAGTGCCGCTTGTTTTCCTGTTCCTGCCACTCATCCGAATACTTCCAGTCAGAAGGACGAGGCTTGTTGTCCTTGCAGGTATCGCAGTGTCTTTTTTTGAAGTCTTCAAAACGCATCGTCTAGGGTTCCCTGTGGCAAATGCGCACAGGGATAAGCCGCCAATCATTGAGGCCACGGACTCAAAATGGTGGGGCTGGAAAGAAGCCTTGGAGGAATGCGGAATCACTGTCGAGTTTCTTTGTCCGGACGAAATTGAAGAGGTCTACCGGCGCAAGATGGGTTAAACAGGAAACGGTTGGCTCGGCTCAGGGTTACGAAGGCAGTCAAGGCTTCCAAGAAGAACTCCGCTGGTAAGGCCCGCGCCGAGGGACTCCGCTTGTTCACGTTAGCGGGGAGACCGAAGAAGAGACAGTTTCATCGCGGTCTTCGGACAGAGGGGCGACCGCATGACATGGGAGCAGAGGGCACTGTCTGCGGGATTGGTCAGCAGAAGAATCGGCTACTCGGTTCCAATCGTTGCTGCCGAAGGTTAGTCGGTAACGTGTGGCTGGGGAAAAGTTCGGATAGGATACATGCTTGTTGTAGGTAAGCTGGGTATCCTGTTTCGAATTCGAGGCGATCCGACAAGGAAGGCCGCGACGAAAAGCGTGTCGCGGCCTTCGTCGCGTTTCGTCTCCGAGGCCAGAGCTCTGGACTGTCCCGAGGTCTTTTCGACTAGAGAAGCTGACCCCCGCGTTCCGGATAACCTCAAACGGTTGAGATAGAGTAAGGACAGCCTGCCGCATTGCAACTGCGGGACCAATCACAATCGCTTCCGGCCAAGCAGAACTCAATTTGAGAGAAATAGCTCTTGGCGGCGGAGAAAAACGTGACCAGTTCGATCAACCTCGGCAACTCAGCGCTCTGCTGACTCGCCAACTCCGCCGCCCTCTTCCACAAACTATCACGTATAAACGAGCTAAAGCACTTAACTGGCCCTACGCTCTGTTTGCGCACGACTTCTACGATGGATTGCCACCCGAACGTAAAGGCGGTTGCTTGGGCAGCGCTTTTCCAGCAGCCTTCTTCGCCCAATACCCTCTGCCGGGAACCGGAACTCCCCGCCTTTTGCATGCCCGGGCCAGAGCGACATCTGAAACGCCGTATTCTTTCGCAAGCTTTTGTATCGGCTGCGTCCAGACTTTCTCGTACAGTTCTTCGCGATTGTATCGTGAGACCAGGTCACGGGACGATTGCGGCATTTGTCGAAGTCGCTTCGGCGCAGATGATCGGGATCTCTGTGCAGGTTCGGTGACAGGTGTCGAGTCGGCGGCCTTCTGCTGAACTCTATAAGGCAGCTTGACCCGCTGCCCGGATGCGTCCACATATCCGTGCTGGTGCATAACCCGCAGGAAGTTGCGTAACGAGTGGCAGGGGTCTTTCTTGTTGTCCTCGAATCGTCCGATTGCATGAGCGATTTCCGAGATCGTCTTACCCTCATGCCAGAGCTTGGCGACCTCACGGTAAGGAAACCGCCATCGCTGGTCCCCACCCGTGACGTATTGTTTGGCTTTCCTAGGGTCCGACCTCGACTGCTTGGTTTCCCGAATCGGGCATTCAATTGGCTGGAGGTTAACGTGCTGTGGAGCCGTTTCGCTTACGCTCGAGGCCGTTTTCCTGCCTTGAGTGGTTTTGCGATCTATGGGGCGTCGGCAAGGACCCAGCTGAAGCCCGGTTATTGGTATGGAAAAATCCGTGTAATGCTGTGCAAATCCTGCTCCCGGCACCAGCACTTTTAGTTTCAATTACTTAAGTCCATAGACCACCGTATCCTACCGCCTTCCTACCGTTTTGCACGATGCTTGCGGTGTAGAACCGCATGGCAAACCGTCGAGCAAGCATCTGGATGTACGTCAAAGTTGGTGACCGCTGGCGCTACGTCAAACCTGTGGTCGGCAAGAACAACAAGCTTAGACCGGGGTATGCGCTCATTGCTGGTATTGAGAGGCACGTCCCGAACGCAGCCTACTACCTCCGCTATCGCGAAGGATCGAGGATCATTTGGCGCAAGTGCAGCAGCGCAGCCGACGCGACGGTCGCACGCGAAAGGCAGGAAGCGTACTTCACAGCATTCGTACACGGACTCACGCCTAAGCAGCAATGGGACAAGAACCCGCCGCCAGCCACGATGAGTGACGTGCTGCTGCCGTGGCTTGAGGAGTACAGGCTCTCGCACCAACCAGAGTCCCACGCGCTCATGGTGCAGACTCTCAACGAATTCAACAACTGGTGCCTTATCGAAGCGATTTGGCAAATTCGGTTTGGCCCTTCATCCGGAGAAGACGCGGCTGGTGGAATTTGGGCGGAACGCCGAAAGGAATGCAAAGGGGCGGGGGAAGAAACCAGCCACCGTGGATTTCCTAGGGTTTACGCACATCTGCGCACGCAGCCGGAAGGGGAAGTTCACAGTCCACGTGAAGACGATCGGCAAACGGCTCCGCAGGGGGCTGAAGGCGGTCGCCGAATGGTGCCAGAAGCACCGGCACGAGCCTGTGGCTGAGCAGCAGAAAATCCTCAACGCCAAGCTCCGCGGCCACTACCAGTATTACGGGCGACCGACAAACTACCAGAGTCTCCGGCAGTTCTATCGGAGAGTCCGTCGCATCTGGAGGGAGTGGCTGAGTCGCCGTCGTTTGACGGTGGGTGTGGATCTGGGCGACCAATGGAGCCATTACTGCATTTTGGGTCTGGAGGGAGAAACGCTGGCGGAAGGACAGTTGCGGACGACGCAGGAGGACATTGCCGAATTCTTTCAGGCATTGAATGCGGCTCGAGTGGTTTTCGAGGTGGGGACACACTCTCCATGGGTGCAGGAAGTCATCTGCAGTTGCAGACACGAAGTGCTGGTGGCCAACCCGCGATTAATGGAAGGGTCGAAACGGCGCAAACGGAAGAATGATCGGATCGATGCCCACAAGTTGGCGCGATTGGGACGCGTCGATCCGCAATCGTTGCACCCGATGCAGCACCGCAGTCGAGAAGTGCGGCAGGACCTGGTGGTATTACGAGCCCGAGATGCGTTGGTGGCGGCGCGGACGGAACTGATCAACGCCACGCGAGGACTGGTGAAGAGTATGGGCTCACGGCTTCCCAAATGTTCGAGCCCGAGCTTCGCGCAAAAGGTAGAGGAGACCGTTCCCGTCGAGCTTCGCGACGCGCTATTGCCGCTGGTGCGCATGGGGGCGACGCTGAGTGATTGCATTCAGGGGTATGACGAGAAGATTGAGAAGTTGGGCCGCGAGAAGTATGGGCATACGGCGTTATTGCAGCAGGTGAAAGGGGTGGGGCCGATCACGGCGTTGGCCTACGTATTGACCTTGGAGGATCCGGACCGATTCGTGAAGAGTCGGGATGTGGGGCCGTATCTGGGATTAGTACCGAAGCAGGAAGACTCCGGGGAAAGCCAGCCGCAATTAGGAATCAGCAAAACCGGCGACACGATGCTGCGCAGGCTGCTGGTGTCATCATTGCGGACATGCCCTGACGTAGCGGTTCATACACTTCTCTACTCACCCAGAGGCTGTGGAGCAACACCGCCAGCTTCCGCGCCACCGCAACTGCCGCTCTCTTCTTCGCATTCTTCCCGCCGCGCTCGCAGAGCCGCAGCCCATACCGTCGTAAGTCCGTGTCCGGTCCGAACGGCCCCAAGATATAGTGCGCGCTCCCCACCAGGCACCGCCGGCCAAGATCGATCTCATCCCACATGGCATTCCCGACGTAGGTTTTGTCGATCCCACCTATTTCAAGGACCAGTTCGGTGTGGAAGGCAGGGTCGTGCTGCTCACGTTCGGGCTGCTTTCGCCGAACAAGGGGATCGAATATGCGCTCAACGCCCTGCCGCACATTCTAGCGGAGTTTCCCGACGTTGTTTATATTGTGCTGGGCGCCACCCATCCCAACGAACTACGCGAGCATGGCGAAGCCTACCGGCTCGGCCTCGAAATCCTTGCCAAAAAGAACAAACTCGAGAAGAACGTCATCTTCTACAACCGGTTCGTAGAACTTGAAAATCTGAAGGAGTTTATCGGCGCCGCAGACTTTTTCATCACGCCTTATCTCAACGAAGCGCAGATCACGTCGGGCGCGCTAGCCTATACGTTTGGTGCGGGCAAAGTGGTAGTTTCGACACCGTACTGGCACGCTGCAGAATTGTTGGCGGAAGACCGCGGCGTGCTGGTGCCGTTCCGCGACGCCCCGGCCATAGCCCGCGAGGTGATTGGTTTGCTGCGCGACGACACCCGCCGGCGTGCCATTCGCAAGAATGCTTACAAGCTGGGCCGTGACATGGTCTGGAGCAACGTGGCGCGGCTCTATATGCGCTCGTTCGAGTTGTCACAAATCGAGGGGACGGCGCGATCTCGAAAATCTCTCGCCACGAAGACGCTCGACCAAAAGCCGCGGGAACTGCCGGAGTTGAAGTTGAGTCATCTCTCGCGGATGACCGATTCGACCGGAATCTTCCAGCATGCCATTTTTACCGTCCCGAATTTTTCGGAAGGCTACTGTACGGATGACAACGCTCGCGCATTCATCCTCGCGGCACTGCTCAGTGAATTGGGAGAAGATCCAGAGCGCGTGCGGACGCTGGCCACAACCTACGCGGCGTTCTTGCATCACGCGTTCGATCTCAGAGTGAAACGCTTCCACAACCACCTGAGTTTCGACCGCCGCTGGCTCGACGAACAAGGGTCAGAGGATTGTCAAGGGCGAGCGCTCTGGGCGCTGGGCGTAGGCGTGGGGCGTTCGCCCTATCGGAGCTTCCAGATCATGGCTGGACAACTCTTCGCGCTGGCGTTGCCAGCTCTGACGGAGTTCACTTCACCGCGGGCGTGGGCGTTCGGCCTTATCGGCATTCATGAATACCTGCGCCGGTTGAGCGGTGACAGCCTGGTCAACCAAACCCGTGAGACACTCACTTCCCGGCTCATGGAACTTTTCGAAAGGACCGCCCAGCCGGACTGGCGCTGGTTTCAAGAGGATCTGACTTACGACAACGCGAAGCTCCCACACGCCTTGATTCTGAGCGGACGTACAACCGGACAGCAAGCGGTGCTTGAGCGAGGCCTGCAGGCCCTGCGCTGGCTGACGGAATTGCAGATCTCCGAGAAGGGTCACTTTCGACCCATTGGCACCAACGGATTTTATCGCCGCGGCGGCATGCGCGCCAACTTTGACCAGCAGCCCATCGAGGCGCAAGCAATGGTCTCAGCCTGTCTTGAAGCCTATCGCGCCACATCGGACCTCTGGTGGTACGAGCAGGCGCAACGCGCGTTCGACTGGTTCATCGGCTGGAACGATCTCGGATTGGAACTCTGCTCTCCCAAAACAGGCGGCTGCCGCGATGGGTTGCACCTGGATCGGGTCAACCGGAACCAGGGAGCGGAATCAACCGTGGCCTTCTTGCTTTCGTTGGCGGAGATGCGCTTGGCGCAAAATATGCTGACGAGTTTTAAGGAACCGATCGCCGCCTAAGAGTAATCGCGGCCTCCGGTCTCGTTTCTCTGGAATAACCAGTCCATGAACGCCAACTCGATTCACGTCAAACGCACGGCCACGGTCCTCAGGCCTGACCAGTCACGCGTTCTTCTGCGGCCATTTAGTCCGGAGGATCCCCAGCGGGCCGGCAGGATTATCGCCAGGATCATGTCGCTCCCGGAAAACCGGGTCGGCCCTCTCCTGGACGAAGTGTCCGCCGAATTCTCCCATCGACACCAGCAGATCCACAAATCCTTTCTGGAACGATTCGAACAGGTCCGCGACCTCCTGTTGACCGATGAGAGAATTTCTGAACAAAGAAAGCTGTTGATCGGCTCCTATTTCGTTTGCGAATTCTCCTTAGAATCCGCAGCCCTGTTCAATCCGTCCATCGTCCCGCACCCTGACCAATCTGACCTTCCTCCCGGCGCTCTGCGTTTTATCCTCAGCTTGCGCGCCACCGGGGAGGGACACATCTCCTCCATCACTTTTCGGACGGGTATCATCCACGTCGACCATCGGATCGAGGTCCTACCCCCAACCGGCTTCCTCACCGAGCCGCGTCAAATCCCGAACCCCCGTTACGAGAAGGCGCTCTTCGAGCGGAAACTCTTTGAGCTGGGATTGACCAACGAACTCACGCGCCGGGTTATGAACAAGTTGGGGGAGTCGTTTGCATTGGAAGAACTGCGCGCCAATCTCGAAGCCGACGTGAAGCAGTCCCGCCTGTCGGATCGGAACGCCGTCCGGGGAATTTTGATGCTGGCCCGGTCCAATTACGAGGTTCAGTTCCAACCCCAGCAGCCGTTGTCTGAACGCATTCTCTTCCCCGCCACGCCGTCGCAACGCAACGGCATCGAAGACGCCCGGTTCGTCCGTTTTCAGAACGATGACGGCAGCTATGTGTATTACGCCACCTTCACAGCCTTCGATGGCAAGGTGGTCTTGCCAGAGCTGGTGGAGACTTCTGACTTCCTCCTCTTTCGGTTCATCACTCTGAACGGTCCGGCCGCGGAAAACAAAGGCATGGCCATCTTCCCCCGGAAAATCAACGGCCTCTATGCCATGCTCTCCCGCCAGGACAACGAGAACATCTACCTCATGTTTTCCGACAACGTCCACTTCTGGTATGAACGCAAGGTGCTCCTTAAACCGATGTTTCCGTGGGAACTGGTCCAGCTTGGGAACTGCGGGTCCCCCATTGAGACCGAAGCGGGCTGGCTGGTCCTCAGCCACGGTGTCGGCCCCGTGCGAACGTACTGCATCGGCGCGTTCCTCCTCGATCACGATAATCCCGGCAAAGTGATCGGCCGCCTCCGCGAACCCTTGCTCAAACCGGACCAAAGGGAGCGTAAAGGGTACGTGCCGAACGTCGTTTATACCTGTGGCGCTCTCCTCCACAACGGCGAACTGATCATTCCCTATGGCATGGCCGATCACGCCACCGGTTTCGCTACGGTTCCCCTCGATGAAGTGCTGGCTGCCATGCACTAGGAACGATCGTCGAACAGCATGACAAAGCTCGACAAAAGAGTGGCTGTCCTGTCGCCGATAGCCTGGCGAACGCCTCCTCGGCAATACGGCGCCTGGGAAACGGTGGCTAGCAACATCACCGAAGGGCTCGTCGCCCGTGGCTGGGATGTGACGTTGTTTGCCAGCAGGGATTCTGTGACCCGCGCTCACCTGCATGCCGTGGTGGACAAGGGGTATGAAGAGGATTCCGCCATCGATCCCAAAGTAGCCGAATACCTTCACATCTCCGAAGCGTTCGAGCGCGCGGCTGAGTTTGACCTCATCCACAGCCACTACGACTTCATGGCTTTGACCTACACCCGGCTGGTCAAGACACCGGTCCTGACTACCATCCACGGATTCTCGTCAGCCAAAATCATGCCCGTCTATCAGAAGTATCGTGACGGATACTTCGTTTCCATCAGCGACTCCGATCGAGCCGCAGGGCTGAATTACCTGGCGACCGTCTACAACGGCATCGATCTCTCGTTGTACCCGCTTCAGGAACCCGGCGGTGATGACCTGATTTTCCTCGGTCGGATCCACCCGGATAAAGGTGTTCATCTGGCCATCGAGGTTGCTCGTCTGAGCGGAATGCGTTTGATCATCGCTGGTATTATCCAGGATGAGGCCTATTTCCGCGAGCAGGTCAAACCCCATCTCGACGATCAGAACATCCTTTATATCGGACCGGTGGGCGTGCCGGGCAAGAACGCACTGTTTGCCCGAGCCCGAGCTCTACTGCACCTGAACACCATCCCGGAGCGATTCGGACTTGTCCTGGTCGAAGCCAATGCCGCTGGCGTGCCCGTCATCGCGATGGACCTCGGGTCTTGCCGTGAGGTGATCAAGGACGGGCAGACCGGTTTTCTGGTTGACAACGTCACGGAAGCAGTTCGGGCCCTTGGACGAATTTCTGAAATCGATCGTCGTGCCTGCCGCAGCCGTGTCCAGCAATACTTTTCGATCGATGCCATGGTCGAGGGATACGAACGGGTTTACTCGACGATTTTTGATCTGGAAGCGAAGAGACGACCATGAAGCGAGACATTGTCAGACGGTACCGCCACAACCCCATCCTCACCAAGGCCGAAATCCCCTATCCAGTGGAAACCGTTCACAACGCGGCGGTCGTGAAGCATGAGAACGAATACATCATGCTTTTCCGCTCCCATCTCCGCACCGGACGGTCCATCATTGGTTTGGCACGCAGTCCCGACGGATTCCGTTTCACCGCCGATCCACAGCCCTTTCTGATTCCTGCGCAGGACAGCCCTTTTGCCGCCTATGAAGAGTTCGGCGTGGAGGACCCACGCGTGACCCGGCTGGAGGGGGAGTACATCATCACCTACAGCGCCTACTCGCGAAATGGAGTGCGGATCGCCCTAGCCAAGACGAAGGACTTCAGTCAGGTAGAAAGAGTTTCCCTAATCACGGAGGCGGATTATCGGAATGTGGTGATCTTTCCCGAGAAGTTTGAAGGACTTTATGCCCGGCTTGACCGTCCTCATTCGGAAATCGCCCCCTGGTCAATCTGGATTTCCTATTCTCCGGATCTATGTTATTGGGGCCAATCTCAGCTCATCATGAAGCCTGAACCATATCACTGGGATGAAATGAAGATCGGTCCCGGCGCGCCGCCGATCAAAACGGACCAGGGATGGCTTTCCATCTATCACGGAGTTTTCCGAACTATGGATGGATCGGTCTATCGTTTGGGGGTTGCTCTTCATGACCTCGAGGACCCGGCAAAGGTCATCGGTGTGGGCGACTCGTGGATCTTGCAACCGGAAGACCCTTGGGAAATAACTGGATATGTCCACAACGTGGTCTTCACCTGTGGTGCCGTTCCAGAGTCCGATGGAACCGTGAAAATCTATTGGGGGGGCGCAGACACGGTCATGTGCGTGGGCGAAGCGAATGTCTCGGATCTGGTCGCACTATGCCTGCATCACGGCAGACCGGCAAAGTAAGCATGGCATTTTCGAGAGTCCTAATACCCCTGAATGGTACTTAATCCCCACACGCTTGTTACGTGCAATCCGAGGTTCTAACAAAATAACATTATCCGCATCCGTGAACGGCGGAATATCTATTTGAGGTGACCCCGCCCCACGCGCTGCGCCCCCGCCCCACGCGCTGCGCCCCCGCACACTAGCGCACAATAACTGGCGTCATCCTTCTCCACATCGGTGAGGTGAATGAATGCCATTTGTTCCAGATGCCGTTAGCGTGCTGCAAAACCGCCCGCCCCCGCCCACTCCGCACCCACGCCCGCACGCTCGCACCCTCGCCGCCGCACTCCAGGTGTTCGTAGTCCGCTCTCAAGTTAACATGCAGAATCACCAGTGTTTACTACCTGTGGGACGCACATCGTGTGCGTTCTGACCAATGTTTATGCTGGTGTGCGAGAGGAGGAGGCACTTTCTGAGCGTTTAGCAACAACCGTTGCCCCGGATTGTGTGTCCAGTTCCTGGCCATAGTCAATCTTAAGCAGACCGGTTGGCTGACCAGTTCGAGGCCTTCCTCTCTTGATCGAGCGGTCAGTGCAGAGAAATCGCCGTTCTGCCACTGGCAAACGAACATGGAGCATCTCCCAAATTGGGAGATTGGACCCGGCTGGCATAAATACCACGGTCAAGAAGGTGGTTGGATCGTAAGCTCAGGTTGGCAACCAGGACGACAGAAAACGTTCTGGGACTGTGCGTTTTCCTGGCGAGCTGCAGCATCCGCCGAAGGATCTGCGCATACGAGTAAAACCGACCGTTGAACCGGTTTACCTCCTCCACCAGTTCCGCCCAGGTAAGGTGCGTGTAGCTGGCCACCGGATAAGTCAGAGTGTAGTACTGCCAATCCCGTGGGTAATCGTTCGACCGGATCCTGCCTTCGCGCTCCATTTGAGCGTAGAGCTTGGTTCCGGGAAGCGGAGTGAGGATCAGAACGTTGGCGGCGTCGATGCCGTATTTCCTGGCAGCGCGAGCGATGGTCTCGCCAATCCCTCGCTGGTCCGTGTCGATCCCCATGATGAAAGAGCCCACAACGCACATGCCGTGCCGTTGAATCCGGCGGACGGACTCGCGGAAGTCTCTCCCCTTCTGGAGGTTGAACTTCTTGCCCACGGCCATCAACCCTTCCACGGTGGGAGATTCGAACCCGATGAACACGCCTTGGCATCCCGAACGCGCGGCGAGCTCAAGCAGTTCGTCATCGTCGGCGAAGTTCATGGTCGCCTGGCAGATCCAAGGCCGGGTCAGCCCCTCCCGAATCATCGCTCGGAAGAGATCCTTGGAGTGTGCGAGATGGTCCTCGCGAGTACCGATGAGGTTGTCGTCCACGAACAGGATGACCTTTTCCCGGATCAGTCGCAGCTCTCGAATGACATCATCGACGGGCCGGTGGCGGTATGTGCCTCCATTGAACGCGGTAACGCTGCAGAAGCTGCAATTCAACGGACAGCCACGCGTGGTTTGTATCGAGCCGAAGTAGTACCGTCCGTGGAGCAGGTCGTGGCGAGCAGGCGGGATTGCGTCCATGGCGCTCATGCCACCGTCATACACCCTGCGCAGGGCATGGTTGCGCGCATCCGCCAAAACCTGCCCCCATATCGATTCCGCCTCTCCCGTGACCACCGCATCCGCATGTTCCAGCGCCTCATGGCGACAGAACGTGGCATGAATGCCTCCCATCACCACGGGCACTCCCGTCGCGCGGTACAATGCTGCGACTTCGTAGGCCCGCGGCGCTTGGGAAGTGAAGGCCGTTACACCGACGAGATCAGGTTTGGGCAGACGTCCGTAATCGAGATGGCCCAAGTTCTCGTCGATCAGTGTCACCTCCCAGTCCGACGGCGTCAGTCCTGCCACCACGAGAAGCCCGAGCGGTTTCCAGACCCGATACTTGTTCAGACGGTTCCAATGAACCTTGTTCAGGCTGACGACCGGATTGTCGGGATTAACAAGATAGAGTCGCATCTCTTTCCTCCCCGGTCTACCTAGGTCTCAAGTGATCCTATTGATACACTCTGCTTTGCAAAATGCTGCCGGACTCTCGCCGCAATTTGACGATCAGTCATCTTGTCAACTGTTTCAATGCTGACGATGCGCCCACCGAGTTTGTCGCCCTCGAGACGCTTCTTCAACTCGCCCTTGGCCTCACCAGGCCCAAAGATCAGAATAGATTCTGCATGACGAATGCTCGCAATCACCGCATCGTAGTAAATGTTGAGATGTCCCGTGAATTTTCGTTCGCGGCTATCATCTGCCGGTACTTGCTGTGATTCATAGGGAGTCGTAGAGCGTGCACCACCAGAACGTCCGAGCTGTTTGTCAATCTTTGATATTACCAGCCTTGTTGCTTCTCCTCGGTCCGTAACAGCCATGATCAAAGCTTTTCTATGGTCAATCCACAAACCCACCTTTGTGCTCATCGATTTCTCCTTTGTCTACTAGCTAGATAGGCTCGTGCCTCGGTTTCGTCTAACAGCGCTGCAGTGGCGTCGGGTTCAACGACTGGTTAGTTGCGCGGGCTTAGTCCCAATGGCCAGCTTGTCGGCTGCGCCCCGATTTCCACGAGACAAGAAAGTCGTCAATCCGATTATTCAGTTTTAAAGCTTAAGCGGCTGACGGCCATTAGCAACCCGCTCACGAGCACGAATGCTGAAATGGTGATGAGTTTCCGTCAGAGAAAACAGCCTGGAACCCCCGGGGGCTCCGGGCGGGATGCGACAGCCAACAGTTCAGGCAGCCTTCGCCTTCGGCAACCCCTTGATCTCCACCTGGCGCGGCAACGCGGCGGCCGCGACTGGGGCGGTGATTTCGAGCAAGCCGTTGTTGTAGTCCGCATCGACCTTCTCCGTGTCCAGCCCTTGAGGCAAGGTCAGCGTGCGACTGAGGGTGCCATAGCTGAGCTCCCGATAGAGGTAATCCACGTCCTTGGCCTCGCGGCTGGCTTTGCGCTCGGCACTGATGGTTAGCAGGTTGCCCAGCAACTTCAACTCTACCGTGCTCGGATCCACGCCCGGAAGGGCCAGGCGCAGGTGATACTTCTTCGCTTCCTTATCCACCCAGACCTCGGCCGGCGGCACCAAAGCGAACGGAGAGCGCTCCGGCTCCGTAACCGCGGGCCAACCGGTTAGCAGCCGGTTGAACAGTTGGTCGAAACCACGACGGAGCTCGACCAAATCCTCAAACCAGTTCTCACGAATCGCTAGTTGGGTCATCGCACACCTCTCTTCCGTGCTAATCGAACACGACCATTCTAAGCCTCAGGACCAATGAATTTCTGTGACGGCAGGTACATCTTCCAACTCGGAATCGCGATCACAGCGCAAAATCTTAGGAGAGTGAATAGCTACCCATAGTGGGACATTCGAGACCGCAGCGATGCGCCCTTTTTCCTTGAGCATTACTGTCGACATTCTCGACGTTGGTTCGCGGCTGCGGCAGGTGTTGTTGGAAAACTTTGGGCCGACCCTTGTCCACTTCATGCGCACGTTAGGCTGCGCCCCTACCTGCCGAGGTCGCCTTGATCGTCGTGTCCCAAGCGGCTCAAACAAAGACCTCTGAAAATCGGATTCTTTCTTGGTGGGAAATTTCGGGACGATTCGAAATTCGACGTAGCGGTTCTGACTGAACGGGGTCTGAAGTATTTATGCACTAACCTGTACGGGCACTAACTCCAGGCTGCACCGGGAGTTTTGGAGGGACTTGACAGCGTCTTCGGCCGTGAATCGTACGCCAACGTACGGTGCACCGCGCAGCGCGAGGCGTAGCAGCGGAGCTCCGACCCGCCCCCGTAACTGATGCGAAAGCGGTGAAGTCGGTGGTCGAGAAATTCCGGGAGAAGTATGGGGCAAGGGATGTTAGGAAGTGCTACTATTCGAAATTCGATGTGGCGGTTGATTTGGACTGGTGCAGTCAACGGTTTGTTGCAGCCAAATAGGGCTACAAACCGGAAGGCGTACGCGGTTAGGATTTCCTTAAGACGAAGCCACGCCAACAGACCGACGGACAGCAGCACACCGCCAAAAGCCGCTGCAACTACCAGCGTGTGAGCCGACCACACACTTGTCACGAACCGCCTACCGAACACAGATGCGAGGTAAGCCAGCAGAGCAAAGCGGCACGCCCGTCCCATGCCGAAAGACAGCACAAACGCAACGAAGGGATAGCGCGTTGCACCAGCAGAAAGCACGAATGCGGAAGTCGGGAATGGTGGCGGAAGCAATGCGGCGAGCGACAGAGCAAGGCTCCCAAAACGCTTCAAAAATGCAGTAACTCTGTCGAATACTGCTCCCTTAATACGTCGATGGAGGACTCCAAGGCCCGACAGGCGGTAAGCGACTGAAGCCCCGCAGACCGAGCCTACCGTGCTGCACACAGCATAATAGGACCATAATTCTGGGTGCCGGGCGGCCAGCAATATCGTGAGCGCGTCAACAGCCCCGAGAGTGGGTAGCACAGAGCTATCGAGGGCGGCAAGAATAAACACTCACACTCCACCCAAGTGTCTCAGCATTGAGATAAATGACGTCACTCTTTCGATGATGCGGCTAGATTAGCTTTCCTCAGACTGGGACATCTGGAAGATTCCGCCGACCCCGAGAGGCACTGACCGGGTTCCCCTTGATTCGGTGGCGACCGAACGCATCTGGACCACAATGTGAGAACACAGGTGCCCCAAAGCCGCACATCAGGATCGACTCCGCGCTCGCGCTCGAACAGTTCCTCCCGCCGGGGCATTGGGAATGGCTGCGTTTGCCAAGGGGCAGAGGCGTACCATTTGGACATGAGCAGAATATATCCAGAATGCCCCGACTCAGACCCTTCTGATCGGTCGGTAGTTGCCGACGTCCGCCTTCGACAAGAGCCAGAAGAGGAAGAAGACGAAGAGGAAGACGAAGGCGACAGCAAAGAAGATGACGACGACGACAAAGACGACGACGGCTACTCGGAATGAGCGTGCCCCTATCTATTTCAGCGGGCGCTAGCGAGTTGTTCGATCACACGAGCTAGTGTTATGCGCCCTGAATGGGCAACGCGATTCTCTCTCCAGAACCTCCGTCCCCTAGCGAGTTTGTTTTCCGAGGACCTGGCTATTGACTTGGGCACGGTCAATACGCGTGTCTATGCCCGTGGTCGGGGCATCGTTCTCAACGAGCCCTCGGCCGTTGCTCTCGACGACAGCACTGGGGAAGTGCAGGCGGTGGGCAGAGAGGCAAAAGAGATGCTAGGGCGTACGCCAGGCAAGATCAGAGTGATCAAACCATTAAAAGACGGGGTGATCGCGGACTTCAAAGTGACCGAGAAAATGCTCAGTTATTTTATTCAGAAGGCCCATCAGCGCAGGACACTGGTTCATCCGCGCGTCATCATCAGCGTCCCTTCCGAGATTACCCAGGTGGAACGGCGCGCGGTGACAGATTCAGCCTATCGAGCCAAGGCTGCAGAAGTCCACTTGGTGGAGCAGGCGATGATGGCCGCCATTGGTGCCGGGCTGCCCGTTGGGAGTTCTGGCGAGAAGCAACTCTGGGAAATTACCTTGGTTTGCTTATACTCTCTGCAGGTTGAAATTTCAATGACGCTGATCACAGATCCGTTGCTCACGCGCTGACGAGATGTCCTGACGATTTACGTCAGTTGATGCGGTAATGGCAGCCGCGGCTTTCGCGGGATTGTTGAGCGGCTTCCAGGATCAGAAGCGCTGTGAGGATGCCGTTGCGCAAGCCGATGATGGAATCGCTGACTTCGCACTTTTCGTAGAAACGCGCGATCTCGAGGTCGAGTTCGCGTAAGATCCGCATGGCCCGGTTCAGACGTCTCTCGCTTCGGATCAGGCCGACATAGTTCCACATCGTGTGCTTCAGCGACGTGCACGAACTTGAGCTCTGCGTCATGGTCCTGAGCCAAAGCAAGTGCATACGGCAATCCCTCCAAAGAACTAGTCGTGTAGTTTTGGGACAAGCAAGAGGACGCGGAAGCCTATCACCGCGGGAACTATCCAGAAGTGCTGAAGGCCCTGGCGAAAGTGGTCGACGGTACTCCTGAGGTCCGAAACTTTGAGGTGGCCAACTCGACCTTGCAAAAGAGGCCTGCTCTCGTAGCAGCCTGAGGCAAGGAGACAGGCTTTCGCGTTCGGTGGGGGCGGCCGATCCCCGCCCCCTCCCGAAAGAGACAATGCAGAGTCGAGTTTCAGATCTTTCTGGTGACGCCCGCTTCTCAAAGGTAACCCTGCTTTCCGAAACGCCCGCCTCCAGAAGGCCTGGAGGTGTTCTGTGCCCCAGCAATCGCCGATTTTCTTTCCAATGGGCACGAAAAACGTGCTCATCATCGATGGCAACGAAGCGATGCAGAACCTGCGTGCCCGCGTGCTGAGAAGCCGCGGATTTCGCGTGCGCACGGCCAAAAACGTCACGGAAGCAGAGTTGCTCTGGGTGCCTGATTTTTTCGATTTGGTACTGCTGGACGTGCGTCAGAGATCCAAAGAAGCAGTGGAGTTTTGGAGAACGATTCGGCGCCAGCATCCAGGGCAGCGGATCAGTTTCCTGGTTGGACCCCCAACGTACCTGTCTCCTACCTGCGCCGACGAGGTCATTGCCCGCGACCAGGTTCCTGAAAACGGCGTGCAGAGGCTAAGACTTCTGCCTGTCGCGTAGGGCCTTACACACCGATAGCCACCGGCTGTACGCCGATCGCACAACCGGGTGTTTGACACTTTCAGACCGGCTTCGGAAACGAAACCCGGGGGAATCATGAATACAGGCAGCTCTATATCTCTAAGCAGCAGAGCGTGGAGGGATTTGTACAAGGCTGCGCTCTTTGAGGTTGATAACGCCAGACTCCCGGAGCGCATTGCGCAAGCAGAGGAAGCACTCGTGGTAAGGGCACGGGAGTTGTTTCGCATGGCCGGAGACAACATCGAAGAAGAACAAGCTCTGGATGACACGATGTACGCGTTGCATGCTCTGCGGAACACATCGCAAACCAGCCACTGTATACCGCATCCGAGTGAGGCTGCCTAGGCCAACTCGCAGATGCTGCGCCATTCCTTGCCTGGGTTCTCCCAGCGTGAACGTCTCGCCCTCGGCGTTATTCGTGCACGCCGTCGAGAAATAACCTGAGCTTGCTGGAGCGTGAAGGCTGGCGCAGTTTGCGCAGAGCCTTGGCTTCGATCTGGCGAATGCGCTCGCGGGTGACGGCGAACGCCCGGCCAACCTCCTCCAGCGTGTGCTCCGAATCGTCCTCCAGACCAAAGCGCATCTTCATGATCTTCTCCTCGCGCGGAGTCAGAGTGTGCAGCACCTGCCCAGTCTGTTCCTTCAGGTTCACGTTGATGGCAGTCTCGTCCGGTGCGAGCACAGCAGTGTCTTTGATGAAGTCGCCGAGATGGGAATCCCCCTCCTCCCCAATTGGCGTCTCCAGCGAGATCGGTACCTGCATGATCTTGCGCACTTTGCGCAGCTTGGCCACGGGAATGTCCATGCGTTGGGCAATCTCTGACGAGGTGGGTTCGCGGCCCAACTCCTGGACCAGTTGCCGCGAGACACGAATCAGCTTGTTTACGATCTCAATCATGTGCACTGGGAGTCGAATGGTGCGCGCCTGATCGGCAATGGCTCGGGTGACTGCCTGGCGAATCCACCACGTAGCATAGGTGGAAAACTTATAGCCTCGGCGATAGTCGAACTTGTCCACCGCCTTCATCAAACCGACGTTGCCTTCCTGGATCAGATCCAGGAACTGCAGTCCGCGGTTGCCGTACTTTTTGGCGATGGAAACCACGAGGCGCAGGTTGGCTTCAACGAGCTCGTGTTTGGCCTGCTCCTCGTCCATCTCGCCCTGGATGATTTCGCGCTGCGTGCGCCGCAGCTCCTGGAAGCTCACGTCGGCATCGCTTTCCAGCCTTTCCAGGTCGGCGCGATGCTGTCGCTGCGTCTTGCGGTAATCTCGCTTCAGTTCTTGGCTGCGCGTGTTCTCAATCTTCGTTTCCAGGTTGCTGACCTGGCGGTCGTGCGAGCGCATGATGTCCGTGGTCTTATTCATCTGACCGATCAGGCGTTTGCGCTCGAAATTCGTAAGACCGAGTTTGCGGATGATGAGCGAAATCCGCACAATCTCGCGGCCCAGCCTGCACCGGCAGCGACTGTATTGGTATGCTTGCTTTTGTGACGGAATGGTCGGTAACCGTTCGGCCAACTGGCCCGCTCGTTTGTAATGCTTTTGCAGCTCGTCGATGCGGCGCGTAAGGTCCTTGACGCGGTTCTGCAGAATCTCTTCGGTAACCTCTTCCTCATTGAAAACAACAATGTCCCTGATCGAGCGCACGCCGCGCTGCAAATCATTGCCAACGGTCAGGATCTGTCGGATCACAATAGGAGAGCGGGAGAGCGCCTTCAGTGTGCGCAGCTGTCCACGCTCGATGCGCTTGGCGATATCCACTTCCCCTTCTCGAGTGAGCAGAGGTACCGCGCCCATCTCACGCAGGTATATCCGCACTGGATCGTTGGTCTTTTCAAGGGCCTCACCGCTGGGATCGAGTTCGACTTCGCTGCCGCCCTCCACTTCCTTATCAGTCTTTTTTTCGAAGGCCGAGAAACGAAGCTTGGGCTGCCCCTCAAGCACATCAATCCCCCGCGTGCCGATTGTGGCGAGCAGGTCGTCCAGGTCCTCTGGGGAATTGACGTCGTACGGAATCAGGTCATTCACCTCGTTGTAGGTGAGATAGCCCTTTTCCTTTCCTGAATCAATCAGTTTCGCAATGTGGCCAAGAGCCAAGCCGAATCCTTTCAGCGCCGTCCTGCATGGGGCAAAGGGTGCTTTTGTTGATCTGCAGCGGCAACTGCGGACTGAAAGTGCGAGAATCCAAAACTGAAGGGATGCTAGCACGGGGTCCTAGCAATTTCCAAACTGAGACACATTCCGGCTCACCATGTTGTGGGGAAGGCACAAACAACGGCCCGTTCGGTTCGCTGAAGCCCACCGGACGCCGGATGTCACTGCAATTCTGCGAAGTCGGGCATATCCAACCGCTCGCTGCGGCAGCCAGCAACTTTGCAAAGCCGACACATCTAGCGAGTGCGCTCCGGCCCGTCCGTTTCTCCTACGCCAAGAAAATGGGCGCAGATCCCTGGAGCGACTCGTTCCTCAAAGAAACTGTTGATCTCGCACATTGAAAAGAGCGTTATTATTGGGGCGAGAAAGCTGGCTTCATCTTTAGGCACATGGGGAGACCGCGAGTCGGCAGTTTCTATGCTGGTTGTCCACCGCACCGGTCTGCCGGTCTTTGAAAGGGGAGCCATGCGTGATTGGATCACGCCCACCGCGTCACTCGGCTTGCACAAGATTCTTCTTCTTGCATGTCTTTTGTGCGCCTTGCCGCTGGTTGCGCAAAACAAGCAACCGCCAAGCGCTCCCAAATATGATCTGCAGGCCGAGACGAAGCTGAAAGGCACCATCGAGGAGATGAAGCTGCCGCCAAAAGGCAGTGAGAAGGAGGTTGCCTACCTGCTCCTCAAGAGCGGCGCCAACACAGTCAATGTCTACCTCTGCCCAGAGTCTTTTCTTGCGGAGATGGGAGTGAGCTTCAACAAGGGAGACGAGATCTTTCTCACGGGTTCGAAAGTCAAGCAGGGTGAAGCCGAGCTCGTGCTGGCGCGTGAAGTGGTGAGGGGGAACGATACGGTGGTGCTCCGAGACGACAAAGGCAATCCCGTCTGGAGTTGGCGTCGGTGACCTGTGCCGCTTCCGTGAAGCCAGAGAGCATTGTCCGTAACTCATACGGCAGCAATTCTTGACCCGCGCCGTCTTCCAACATGGCGATGACGTAACAACGCCCGCAGGTGATACCTCAGGCACAGGAGCGAACTTGCTGCATCTTACGATCGGGGGACGTCTGGATTTCGCCAGGTGCTTCGCTGCCGCGGTCCGCTTGTTCTTTCTTTAGTGCAACCAGTGGTTTGCCGTCGCAATTCGACCCGTGTGTGTGATTTCTGAGCCAAGGCCACGCAGGTCAGCTGCCCTCGCACTAAACTCACACTCTCTGCAAGAAAGGACGTAGAGGACCATCACAACCCATCTTCGAGTAAGTTGCTAATTACCTTCTTTGGCTAGAATCAAAAAGATCCAAGGTTGAAACGTGCTGAAGAAGAGGGGAGGGCTGATGAAACTGATCGAATGGGAGAATCGAAGTTCTGCCCAATTCTTCTCCAGCACGGATCGGTTTAATATAAGCCGTCATCGATAACCGATCTGTGATCGTAGTCACACACCCGTGTTACGGGAAATAGCAGGTGGGTCTCAGGAAGGCCTTTATCTAAAGGACGAACGGCACGCCAGGAAGATCTGCGACAGGGCCACATGACCACGACGCTCTAGAAAAAGAATTTCGCAGCCACTTGAACGAGTCTCGGAGGCGCTGCAGTCACCACCTGCCCGAAACTAGTGCTGCTGATGTTGCCATTCACTGCCGCGGGCCCGTAGAACTGCGCGTGGTTGAAGACATTGAAGGTCTCCAGCCTGAATTCTAGCGATTTGGACTCGGACAGCCGTACATCCTTTTCGAGCGCCATATCGAAATTGTCAATTCCCGGCCCGTAGAAGAAGCGCCTCCGCGCGGTACCGATTTGGCCCAGCGCCGGAAGACTGAAAAGCGAGGTGTTGAAGGCTGGGTTTCCGTTGCGCGGGTTGTTATTGATTTCCAGATTGCCGGGCGCGACGTTTGGGGTGTCCACACCGTTGTTGTTGATGCCGTTGGGGATCGTGCCCAGCAAAGAAGTGTCGTTGTTGTTGAAAAGTGTGACCGGAAAACCTGTACTGAACCGCGTGATTCCGGAAACTATCCAGCCCTTGGTCAGCCGCTCGCGATCTTCGAACAGACGACCGAAGGGTAACTCGTAGCGGTAGCTGGCGACAAAGTTGTGGGGCATATCAAATGCGGAAATCGCTCGGTTAAGGCTGGGACCAATCTCCGTGCCGGAAGCGTCAACGGCCACAGGGTAAACCGGTTCCGCCAAACTTGAGGACTGGTCGATGGACTTGCTGTAGGTGTATCCAACCATAAACTCCAGTCCTCTACCTTTGTGGCGGAGATTGACTTCAAGAGCGTTGTAGTTGGAATTCCCGATGGTCTTCTGATACGTGACGGCGGCAAATTGCGAGCTGAACGGTCCTGTTACACCGGTCTCGTTGAACGGTCCGCATCCAGGAGTTATGAGGCATAGTTGCGGGTTGCCGGGATTCGCCGATTGCAGTACGAGAAGATGGTGCGCCTGATTCCCGACATAGCCAACGCTAATCAGAGTATCCGCCGCAATCTGCCGTTGCAGCGACAAAGTGTAGCTTTCCGTATAAGGCGACACATTCCCAGGGAAAAAGGCCGGAACGCCCGTGATCGGGTCGTATTTGGACCAGTCCACTGTCGTATTGGGATGGCTAGGGGAAGCTCCGTAGGCGGGAATTGGCGACGGAAATGGCTGACCATTACTCAGGCCGGTTGCAGCCGCTACGAAGGGAGTAGTAAACAAGGGCGGCGCACTGCTGTTGTAGTCATAGCCGTACGGTGGATTGGCGCTCATGATGCCGGCCGAAAGCCCTTCGATCGCCGTATAGAACGCGCCATATCCCGCGCGCACGCTACTGGTTCCAGAGCTGCCAAAGATCTTTTCCAGCAAGCCGCTCTGAAACTTTGGCGAATACGCGAGGCCGATGCGCGGAGCGAAGTTGGTGTATTTCGCCGGAGCCAGCGTTCGCGGAATTCCGCGGTCACCCGGAAAAACCAGCCCCTCGGGCGCACCCGGGTAAACGACCGACTGCTCGCCCAATACCAGGGTCTGCACTTGATTGTATTTTTCGTGCCAGGGCGGAAGCAGATCCCAACGCAGCCCATAGCTGAGCGTCAGGTTCGGCTTCACTTGCCAACTGTCCTGGCCAAACAATCCCACGTATTTATTGCGCAGGTAAAAGCTCTTGGAATCGCCTTGCCGATAGTAGCTGGCCACTCCCAGTAGAAAGTCGGCAAAGTCCGAGCCCGTCTCGGTTCCCTCGAACTGGAAGGAGCCGTTGAAAACCGCATCTGGATTGACGTTGACCTGATCGAGATGCAATCCGCCGCCCACCTTGAGGCTGTGCTTCCCAAGCACTCTGGAGAAGTTGTCCGTCCACTGATATGTGTTGTTGACCTGGGTCTCGCCGGTCGTGTCCACGCCGAAGGTGTAGTTGCTGAACGAAACGTTCTCGATGCCCTCAATCTTCGGGTCCAAGGGAACGATACCAAGCGTGCCCGCGCCCTCGACAAACCCTTGCGCGCTCAGCTTGGGGCCGACGCCACCCACCGGCTGACCGACATTGTTGGCGAATCTCATGTAGCTGAGGTGAAATTCATTGAGCGTATTCTGGCTCAGCGCCTTGGTCATGCCGAGGCTGAACAACTGAGCCCGCCCCGGTGATGTGGCGCTAAAACCGGGGACGTTGGCGCCGCCCTGTCCCGTGGGGTATGGATTGTCCTGAAAGAAGTCGTCGAGGGAGTAGTACGCGGCAAGGGCTCCCCAACTTGTGTTGGCATCAACTCTGAGCGCTGCTTCGTTGTCGCGAAGCGTCTGGTTGTATGCCGAGGTCGAGAAGATGTTTCCTTCTTGATTTGGTTGGGGAATGTATTGCAGTAAAGCTTTGGCCGGCGCCGACCAGGCATTCTGCGGGATAACTCCATTCGGGAAAACGGAGGAGTAAGCTTCTCCTGAAGCGGCAGGATAGCCTAGCCCTGTCAGCAAGGATGCAAAGTTAGGGCCACTCACCTTTCCAGTGAGTAGGTTCTTCTCCTTGTTCGTGACGGGGTCGAGAACGAGAAAATCACCGCTGCGTTCAGCCATGGTGGGAACGGAAATCCGCCCAGTGTCAACTCCTTGAGTCATCCGTGTACCCTGATAATCGGCAAAGAAGAAGACCTTGTCCTTCTTAAGGGGACCACCCAAGGTGCCCCCAAATTGATTGCGGTCGAACTGCGCGCGCTCGGAGGAGAAGTAGTTGCGCGCGTCAAGGTTCGTGTTGCGGAGAAATTCAAAAGCACTGCCGTGCAGACGATCGGTCCCCGACTTGGTGACCACGATGACTTGCCCGCCGCTGTAGTTGCCGTATTCGGCGTCAGCGTTGCTGGTTAAGACCCGAAATTCCTGGATGGAGTCGAGATTGGGGACAATGGCCGTGCCCATATTAAAGTCCTCTTCGACGTTGCTGCCGTTTAGCACGAACCCATTCGCAGTTTCGCGCTGCCCGCTCACCGACACGTTCCCAGGATTCAAGTCGCCGGAAGGAGGAGTCGTCGTGCATCCCGACATCACCACCGCATTCGGCTGTTGCGAGCTGGCGGGAATAACGCCTGGTTGAATCGCCAGCAAGTCCGTGAAGCCTCGCCCGTTCAAAGGAACGCCGTCCATCTTTTTGCCGCTGATGGTTTCACCTATCTGGGTGGTTGAGGTGTCGATCTGGACGCTGTCAGCGCTAACCTCGACGGTTGTCGCTTCGGACTTCAGCTGAACTTTAACGTCCACTTTGAGGGCAGCCGACGCAGCGAGTTCCAGGCCAGTCTGCACGTATAGCTTAAATCCGGAAGCAGCGATCTCGATCTGGTAGCGCCCTGGGGGGAGCACAGGGAAGGTATAAAGGCCATCGGCATCGGTGGTGCGACTCTGTGGTACGCCGGTATCCGAGTTGCGGATGATTACGATCGCCGCCCGAATGACAGCACCACTGGGATCGACCACTGTTCCTGAAACGCTTCCTGCGTCATTCGCGAAGCTCGGCGCAGACAAGATGAGAAGGAGCACGGCCCAGAGACCCGCCAGGACCCGCCTTTCTTGCGCGAACACGCCGCCTTCTTCATTCACGTTACACCGTTTTCTACATGCGACTAAGTCGCAACACGCTCCCCAAAAAAAAGAAACCCAAAATCCAATCACATGGAAATGAATTTCATTTTCATAATGCCTGCGGGAGCGACTGCCACGCTGTGATTTGGGTCACACGTTTGTGTGCGGCGCCTCCAGCCCTCGTGCCAATTCTTGTTGCAACGTGGTCGCAACAAGAATTACAGTTTTGAGCTTACGGTCGTCCTGCGTCCTGTGTCAATGCGAGACCGCAAGATTGCGTCGCACCGCCTTTGCGATTAGTGGCAACTCAAATCGAGAGGGACCAACCATGCCGCTTCCTCAAACCGAAATTCCAGGTCGCCTGCAGACCCAACTGGCCGAGCGCGGGATCCGCATGACCGATCAGCGCCGTGCGATCCTGAGCGTGATTGAAACTGCCAAGAAACATCTGGATGCGAGCCAGATCTTGCACAACGCGCAAAGGATAGATGCATCCGTGGACCGCAGTACGGTCTACCGGACTCTGGAGCTTCTAAAACGCCATGGAATGATTGACGAACTCGACTTGATGCACATGAACGGCGAAGGCCACTACTATGAACGTAAGCTGGGTCGAGACCACATTCACATGGCGTGCTTACGCTGTGGAAAAATCGGCGAGTTTGTGAGCGAGATCTTCGAGTCCTTGAAGCACCAATTGGAGCAAGATTGTCACTTTCACATCCTTGTGTCGCGACTGGAGGTCGGAGGATACTGTTCCGCTTGCCGACGCTAGGGCGGCTCTGGGAAACCATCGACTGAGAAGCTGTTGAACGCGAGCGCGCACTATAATTCGCGGTGATGACGACATTTGACGAAGAACTAAGGTCTGCCGAATACAAGATGCGTCAAGCTTACGAGGCGCTAGTCAAATATCTTGACCGTCCAGACCCTGATCCACCCGACGTTAAGCTCCATCGTCGGCTTGCCGACATCTCACGCTCGCCGCTGCTCGGTATGTGACGCTTGTTTCCAAGTTGAAGCCCTCCAGTGAATAGCCTAAACTCGATGCACAACGGCTGCGTGGAGGAGGAATGCGATGAAACGTGCCCACACACCGCCTGCCAAGCCCAGGACCACAACTCAGAGCGCCCGACTAACAACTGACGAGTTTCAGGCCCAAGTCCGTTCGCGCGCCTACGAACTGTACGAAAGACGGGGAAACCAAGATGGACATGAACTCGACGACTGGTTGCAGGCCGAGGCCGAATTAGCCCCGAAGAAGGCGAAAGGAGCAGGCGCGTAGGGAACGCCTGAATAGTCCGTAAGTCGGGATCGTATTTCTTGCGGGCGCGACGGCAGGCAACCGGTCTAGCAGATCTGCAGATCTGCAGGATAGCCGAGGCTCTCAGCGAACGCTCGGCCCACAGGGAACGCATGTTTCCGTTGAGTCCGGTCAGCGGCAACAGAGTAAGCTGTCCGAACTTTGTTAGGCAGGTTGGTTCGATCGGTTTCAGTCATCGAAGTACCTCCCTCTGGATCTGTCAGCAGCATTCGCACGGTCTTCCTTTGAGAGCCCGCCAACCCTCCCTCATAACCAGCGGTATCAGGCATAGGGCAGCCACAGGATCAGCCCAGGTGATTCCCCAAAAGGCATTCGCAACCAGGCCTGCGAGTGCGATGATCGACAAGTAGCCACAGAGGGCGGACTCCGCCGCATCTGCTCTCAATGCTGCGCTGGCAGTCAGGGCGGACAGCCGTCGCTTCTGCTGTGCGAGCAGGGGCATCGCAACCGCTGCCACGATCAATACAACGATTCCAAGAAAGCTTGGCCTAACTTCACGATGTCCAAGTAACGCCAAAGTTGCGATCAGCATTACGTAGGCCGCCAATGCGAACAGAAGACCTCCGGTGATTCGGGCTGCCAAGTGTTCTGATGTCTCGTGCCACTTTGAGCGAAACCGCCAATAAACAACTATTGCGGAGACGAGTTCGATGGCGCTGTCACCGCCGAAAGCCAGCAGCGCTGGGCTGTGAGCCATCCATGCTGCCGAGAGGGATACAGCAGCCTCGGCACTCATCCAGGCGATCGTGATTGCTTGAATCCGACGAATGCGGTGCAGGGTAGCGGTTGCAGGGACTGGGAGTACGGAATCCACTGAGGAGCATTATGACACCTTGCGGAATCAGCGAGTCCGCGAGCACGTGCAGCAGTGGTGGGTATGACAGAGCCAATCAGCGGGATCTTCCGTGCTTACGGTCAACTGGATGCGTATCTTCGCCGGCTCCGGTAATAGGAACCTTAGGTTGCCAAACGCAGCAGGGTTCCTCGGCGAACACATCTCCCGTCAGGGCATAGGCTCGTGCCCTCGATCCGCCGCAGATCTCGCGGAATTCACAAATGCCGCACTTGCCTTTCAGGTTCTTGCTGTCACGCAGAGAGACAAAAAGCGGTGAATGCCGGTAGAGTTCTGTCAATGACTGCTTGCGTATATTTCCTGCCGAGACGGGCAGAAACCCGCTGGGGAACACTTCTCCGAGGTGAGAGATGAAAACGAAGCCCTTGCCATCGTTGATTCCGCGGGCGCGTCCGATTCCGTCTGCGGCACTTGTGTCAGCCATCGGCCGGAGTGACTGGCCGTTGCCTTTGCGCTTCTCTTCCGTCCGGCGCTGCAGCAGGAAGCGGCGGTAATGCTGCGCTTCCGTGCTCTTGATATCAAATTTCACCCGGCACGAGGTCTCGTAGAGTTTTTCAAAGACCTGCTCGAACTCCTCGGCCGAGATCAGGTCGGTCGTCGAACCCCGGCCGGTCGGCACGAGGAAGAAAACACTCCACAGCACGATATCGAGGTGCTCGAGCAGCGCGATCATCGCGTCCAGGTACTGCAGGTTGTGTCGGGTGATTGTGGTGTTGATCTGAACCGGCAGGCCGATCTCGCGTGCCCAGCGCACCGCGCGCAGTGTCCAATCATAGGAACCAGGAACTCGACGGAATGCGTCGTGAATCTCGGCGCTTGGCCCATCGAGACTGATAGCCAGCCGCGCCAGTCCGCACTGTTTCAGTTTCTGAATGGCTTCCTGCGTGAGGAGCGGGGTGGCGCTTGGCGTAAGGGAAATTCGGACTCCGTGACTGGAGGCGTATTCGACCAACTCGAAGACGTCGGGGCGTTTCAGCGGGTCGCCGCCGGTGAGCACAAAGACTGGAGCTTCGAGAGCGGCGACCTCGTCAATCAGGCGCTTGGCTTCGTCGGTGCTCAGTTCGAGACTGCTGCGGAGGGGCTGGGCACATGCTCGGCAGTGCACGCAGGCCAGATCGCACGCCTGGGTTGTCTCCCAGATCACAATGAATGGGCGCTCATTGAAGTCAAATCGCGGTTCCACGCTGCCCTCCTGCCTGACTCTTCACTCGTAGTCAAAGACTGCCAGAGTCGTCACCGGGTGCATGTGACTGATGTCACAGCTGGAATCTGCTCGGATACAATAGCTACCGTGCCGGAAACGAAAGTCAATCATGGTCCGACGTTGGCGAAGGTCCAACTCTTTTCCGGGTTGACCGAGGGCGAACTCGCTTTCCTCCTGCAGCGCGCTATTCCGCGCCGCTATGCGGCGGGAGAGATTGTTTTCGGCGAAGGTGAACCTTGCTCGGGCATGTACGTGGTCGAATCCGGGCACATCCGTATCTTCAAGAGTTCCTCCGGTGGACGCGAGCACGTGCTCAGCGTGGACGGGCCGGGTAGCTCGGTGGCAGAGTTGCCGGTCTTTGACGGCGGAAACTACCCGGCATCGGCGGCGGCAGTCGACGACGCCACACTGCTGTTTGTGAGCAAACAAGACTTCCACGCTTTGTGCCTGGCCCATCCCCAAGTTGCGCTCAAAGTATTGAGGGTCGTAGGCGCACGACTGCGGCGGCTGGTTGGGATCATCGAAGAGCTCTCGTTTACAACTGTGCGTCACCGGCTCGCGTCGTTCCTCCTGAGGCTGGCGCAAAAGGAGGGCAAACGCCTCGGCGAAGGCATCCAGATTGCTTTGCCCGCCAGCAACCAGGAGTTGGCCTCGCAGATCGGAACGGTGCGCGAACTCGTTTCCCGCAATCTCAGCCGGCTACAAGCGGAGGGGATGTTGCAACTCGATGGCCGGCATGTACTGATCCTCGATCTGAAAGCATTGGAAGGCGCGAGCCAGGCCTCCGAGTAAATTCCAGCCCATCGGTGACTTTTCAGCAAATCTCAGACGTGTCGGAAAGCAGGATGCGTCTCGAGGTTGTCAAGCGTCGGGGCCTCGAAAACGATTACGTGGCGGTAGCGGTAGGTCTGGGCCACGCCACAATTCTCGCAACGCACTTCAAATGGAGGGACCCGTGGTACAAACCACTGGTAGATCTTTGGTCCGGAGATGACCTCGACCAGCGCGATACGATGGTCACAACGGCGGCAGCACACGCCGAAATACACAGAGGTGTCCACCAAGACCTCCCCGTGCATGGCCGCCCGTGGCCCATTGAGCAAGACCGCCAAGCCAACCTGGTGTGCGGCACGCTAGCGCGCATCCATTTCAGGCCGCAATGACTTTTGTCACAGCTGCCTTGAAATACGGCGCTCGGAGGCAACGGTACCCTTACCGCTAGTTGGAGAGGGCCACACTTTTTTCTGGCGATGTGACAAAAGTCATCGTTCTCTACCGCCTGCTTCGATAGTGTCGCAACGTAGCAGACTCGCGAACGCGAGCGGGCTGCGAGGAGAAACGTCATGAGCGTGAGCGCTGCAAAGACGGTACGCGAGGTGGCGGTGGAATTCCCCGAAGCCACTCGCATATTCGAGAGATTCGGGATCGATTACTGCTGCGGCGGAAACAAATCGTTGGAAGAGGCGTGTGCTGCTTCGAACCTGTCGGTAGATCAGGTACTGGATTCCCTTGAACTGGCGGAGCAGACAGCACGGGCCAAACAAAAAGACCACAACTGGCAAACGGAGCCTTTGGCTGATCTGGTTGCCCACATCAACAGCACGCACCACAAGTACACACGCGAGGAGATCGCACGGCTGCGACCGCTGTTCGACAAAGTCTGCTCGGTACATGGCAAGAACCATCCTGAGCTGCAGCAGATCCGCGCCAGCTTTCAGGGAGTCGCGGAGGAACTCACTACGCACATGATGAAGGAAGAGATGATGCTCTTTCCCTATATTGTGCGGATGGAGGAAGCCGTCATCCAAAAGGAACCGATCCTGCCGCCGCCATTCGGCACCGTGCAGAATCCCGTGGCCATGATGATGCACGAGCACGACTCAGCCGGCGATGCCTTACGGACGATGCGTCAGGCGAGCGCTGGATACACGCCTCCAGGCGATGCCTGCATCAGTTACCAGACGCTCTATAAGGCCTTGGCCGCCTTCGAGACTGACTTACACCAGCACATTCACCTGGAGAACAACATTCTTTTCCCGCGTGCGATCGAGATGGAGCAAACAGCACTAACTCAAGGAACGGCAAACGATGGCTGCGCTGGCAACACGGGTCGAGACCCAGGCTGGAAGGAGGCTGACGGCGGAAGAGATCTTCGAGATCACGCGGACGCGCGAAAAGAGTCTCTCGCGCTTGCTGATGCTCTACATCTCGACCGGCTTGGTGTTCATGCTCCTGCCGGGAACGTTCCTGGGCGTCTGGAACCTGCTCGCGATCAGCAGCCGCCACGCCGCGAATTCGGTCTCCGCCGGATGGATCCAAGCCCACGGGCACGCGCAGATCTTCGGCTGGATCGGCACGTTCATTCTGGGCATTGGCTTCTATTCCATTCCCAAGTTGCGGCGGATGAATCCGTTCGCGCTGTGGACTGCGTGGCTGTGCTGGGCGCTCTGGACATCCGGTGTTACCTTGCGCTGGCTGACGGGAGTTTACCAGTGGCAGTGGCGCGTTGTGCTGCCCGTTTCGGCGGCACTGGAAGTGGTTGCCTTCGTAATTTTCTTCCACTCGGTTTCCGGTCACAGACCTCAGGACTCCGGCAGGCAGAAGTTGGACGAATGGGTACTCGTGGTCATCGTGGCCGCCGTAGGTCTTTTGCTTACCCTGCTTGTCAATTTGGGCGCCGCCTTGTGGCTTGCGTATCGTGGCATCTCACCTGATCTCCCTCCTGAATTCGACCAGCGGTTCCTGGTGCTCGAGACCTGGGGATTCCTGGTTCCCTTCGTCTGGGGATTCAGCGCCAAGTGGCTCCCGGTCTTTCTGGGATTGCGCCCCGTCCGCGGGCGCGTGCTGCTCCTGGCGGTCGCAGTGAACTTCGTTGGCGTGGTTGCTGCCATGACGGGCTGGATGAGATCAGCCGTGCTGTTGCTGTTGGCCGGTATTATCGTTGCGGTTTCGGCCCTCCGCTTTTTTGAGCCAACGCAGCAGCCGGCAAAGGTGAAGGGGGTGCACGTAAGCTTTCCGGTATTTGTGCGCTTGGCGTACGTCTGGGCCATCATCGCGGCCGCACTGGGAATCTGGGCCAGTGCCGTCGAGGGTTCTCACGGCATCTGGGGTGCATCGCGCCACGCGTTGACCGTAGGCTTTCTTGCGACAATGGTGTTCAGCGTGGGCCAGAGGATTCTGCCGGCATTTTCCGGAATGCGCTTGCTCTTCAGCACCAAACTGATGTTTCTTTCGCTGCTGCTGCTGGGGACTGGGTGCCTCCTTCGTGTCAGCTCCGAGATTCTCGCATATCAAGGCTTTGCTGGCTGGGCCTGGTCGTGGTTGCCTGTCTCCGCCATCACCGAAATGACAGCCGTAACACTTTTTGCAGTGAATTTATTCGCTACCTTTGCGCAGCGCCCATGTTCGGCGCAGGTGTAACATTTCGCGAAACGAAATACATCGACGGAGAATTCATTAGAGCTTTATTAAGAAAGGTGCTCATCATCCATGTCCTATAGAAAACTTTGGATTGCTTTAGCGTTGGTGTTGGTGATTTCCTTCGCGGTACTTGGCGGGGTTGGAATCAAGGTCCTTAAGAGTGCCCCGCCGATTCCCTCACAAGTTGTCACAACCGATGGCCGCGTATTGTTCGATGGCGCCGCCATCCACGACGGCCAGGGAGCCTGGCAATCGATCGGTGGCCAGGAGGTGGGCACGGTTTGGGGGCACGGCGCATACATCGCCCCCGACTGGAGCGCGGACTGGCTGCACCGCGAGTGTGTGTTCATCCTCGACCACTGGGCGAAGGAGTCTGGCGCTGCCAACTACGCGGCCTTGGGTCTCGAGCAGCAAGCTGCGCTGCGGGCCCGTCTGCAACAGGTCATGCGGCACAACACCTACAGTGGGGAGACCGGCAAGATCACGGTCGATCCGGTCCGCGCCGCGGCCTTTGACGAACTCTATCGCTATTACTCGGACATATTCAGCCGTGGCCGCAATGAATATGCGATCCAGCGCAACGCTCTTAGCGATCCCGTCAAGCTTCGGCAAATGAGTGCGTTCTTTTGGTGGACCGCTTGGGCCGCATCTACCGACCGTCCCGGCACTGACGTGACCTATACCCAGAACTGGCCGCATGAACCTCTCATCGGGAATCAGCCGACGGGCGGCGCAATCGTGTGGAGTGTCATCAGCTTCGTGTTGCTGCTGGCTGGCGTGGGTGGCATGGTCTGGTACTTTGCCTCGCAGCCCCGGACGGTCGCGGAAGAATTCCTTCCAGGAAATGATCCGTTGCTCGGGCTCAGACCGACTCCTTCGCAACGTGCCACGGTGAAATACTTCTTTGTCGTGGCCGCGTTGTGGGTCGTCCAGGTCGGCCTGGGCGCTCTCACGGCGCATTACGGCGTCGAAGGGTCTGGCTTTTACGGGATCCCGTTGGACCGCTGGCTTCCCTACAGCGTGACGCGAACCTGGCACTTGCAGATCGCGCTCTTTTGGATCGCGACCTCCTGGCTGGCGACGGGGCTATATGTCGCTCCCGCGGTGAGTGGAGTGGAACCGAAGGGCCAGAGACTTGGAGTCAATGTTTTGTTTGGCGCGCTGATCTTTGTGGTTGTCGGCTCACTGGCAGGTGAGTGGATGAGCATTGAACACAAGCTTGGGAACCTGTGGTTTTGGTTTGGCACACAGGGTTATGAGTACGTGGATTTGGGCCGGGTCTGGCAGATTCTGCTGTTTGGCGGACTTACTTTTTGGCTGTGGCTTATGTGGCGCGCTCTGAAACCGGCGCTCATGAAAAAGGACGAGAGCCACTCGCTGCTGTTGATGTTCCTGCTTTCGAGTGTCGCGATTCCGCTCTTCTACGCGGCCGGACTGATGTACGGGCAACGTAGCAACCTGGTGACGGCGGAGTACTGGCGCTGGTGGGTGGTGCATCTGTGGGTAGAGGGTTTCTTTGAAGTCTTTGCCACGGTCGTGATCGCGTTCCTGCTTACGCGGTTGAAGCTGCTCTCGGTGTCAACGGCTACTCGCGCAGTGATGTTCTCCACGATCGTGTTTCTCTCCGGCGGCATCATTGGTACCTTCCATCACCTTTACTTCGCTGGAACCCCGAACATTGTGCTTGGCTTGGGAGCAGTATTCAGCGCGCTGGAGGTCGTGCCCCTGGTGCTGATTGGCTTCGAGGCCTGGGAAAACATTCGCTTGGCACGCTCGCGGCAACAGCACATATGGGTCGCTGCTTACAAGTGGCCGATTTATTTCTTCGTCGCAGTCGCGTTCTGGAACTTTGTAGGTGCGGGGCTGTTCGGCTTCCTCATCAATCCCCCAATCGCGCTTTACTACATGCAGGGTTTGAACACGACTCCCGTGCACGCACACACAGCGCTGTTCGGCGTGTACGGCATGCTGGGCCTGGGTTTGATGTTGTTTTGCTTGCGCGCCCTACGTCCGGGGATGGCGTGGAAAAACGGCCCGTTGTGGTTTTCCTTCTGGGCCATCAATGTCGGACTGGCCCTCATGGTCTTGCTGAGTATGCTCCCCATCGGCCTGATGCAGGCCTGGGCCTCGGTTGAATATGGCACTTGGTACGCCCGTTCGGCGGAATTTCTCCACTCCGGCGGCATGAACCAACTGCGGTGGATGCGCATGATCGGCGATACCATTTTTGCGTTGGGCGCCGTAGTTCTGGGCTGGTTTGTTCTCGGTCTGCTCACCGGGCATTCCTACGACAAGCGCGGATACGTGGCCGAAGGGGAGTGGGAAGTACGCCCGCAGGAGGAGCCTGTCATTCATCGCTAGAACGACTGCACATTGCTGACGGCCCGGCTAACGGAATTGCAGCACTCCAAACACCCACCTCGACTTCCCGGCGGTGCCGGAGAGGGAGGGACAAGTTGTATTGGTCGAAACCGGGGGCGATGATTCGCCCGTGGGAGAATCAGTGAACTGAACGCCAAAGACGGTGGCATGACTGGTCATTGGACAATGCTGCAGCATGTGGAGTGGGAAGGCCCGGGGCTAATTGCGACCGAAGCTCAGGGGCGAGGTCTGCATACGGACATCCGACGCCTGGATCTGGGAGCAGGCATCCCGCGGCCCGATGGTGTTGAGGGCTTGGTTATGATGGGCGGTCCCATGGGGGCTTATGAAACAGACAAGCATCCCTTTTTGGCCGCAGAATGCAACTTCATCGCAGAACTGGTCCGGCGCGAGCGACCTGTGCTTGGCGTGTGTCTGGGGGCTCAGTTGCTCGCGAAAGCTCTGGGGGGAAGGGTGTTTCCCGGGCATGGGTCGGAAATCGGCTTTGGATCCGTGGATCTGACAGCGGCAGGAGGTCAGGACCCGCTATTCGGGTCGATCGAACCATCCGTTCCTGTATTCCATTGGCACGGAGATACCTTCGATTTGCCCGCAGGCGCCACATTACTTGCTTCCAGCGCGGAGTACCCCCACCAGGCGTTTCGCTTTGGAAATTGCGCCTATGGCCTGCAGTTCCACATTGAGCCGGAGGCGGATACTTGGTCGGCTTGGCATGAGCACCTGCCCCCGGCTTTGATTGAGCGAGCAGAGCATAAGCGCTACCTGGTCGAGCGAGTTGGCAGAAGAATAATTACCAGATTTTTTGATATCGCGTTGGGCGGTAGGCTCGCAATCGGAAGAAGGCGCGAAGCGTAAGAGGCCCGTTGCCGCCAGTTGCCGCTTTCCTCACTCTGAGACTTTTGTCACAGCCATACTGAACCAGGCCGGTAAACTGAGACTATGCCTGTCCAGATTGGTGCGAAGACCCACAACTTCACGGACCCCACCGGCCTGCTCTCGGACTGCCACCGGCGGATCGAAATGTTTCTCGGTACGCTGGAGGCGGTTGCGAAGTTGATAGACCGTCCTGCCACGGAGGAGACCAGCCGAGCGCTGGAGTCAGCCTTGCGCTACTTCGCGCAAGCTGCACCAAAGCACACCGCTGACGAAGAGGAGTCGCTATTTCCCCGGTTGCGTCAGATTCACGATCCTGAAATCGAGTCTGCATTCTCGAAGCTGGACCAACTGGAGGACGAGCATCGCTGGGCAGCCCCGTTGCACGCGGAGGTGGAACGCCTGGGAGCGCAATATCTCTCGACGGGTAATCTCTCTCGTGCTGAAGTCGACGACTTTCGCAAGGCTGTTGCCAGTCTCGCAGCGATGTACAAACGGCACATCACTGTCGAGGATAGCGTGGTGTTTCCTCTAGCATCACGCGTGTTATCCGACGCCGAGAAAGTGGGCATTGCTGAAGAAATGGCGAGGCGGAGGAAAGTTAAGCTTGTGACGGACGATCTCTGAAAGTGCGAGTCTCTATTGATCGCGAGCCTCAAAGGCCAACCGCTCGACGAAGATGTGCGACACCGCTCGCGCCAGGAAAATCGCTCGGATACGGTCGCGCTCGGGAGAGCGGTTTCATGATACCCGGCGAGATAAGTCTTCAGGGTTGCGGTCTCGAGCCAGATCCTGACCCCCAGCGAGAAGAGCTACGGCGAAGGGTTAGCCTCCGGCTGTAACAGGGAGTTGTGCATGTTTAGGATGCGCCAGTGCCCACCCGTGCGGCGACACATGGCCGTGCCATGCCCGGCGCTATGCTCGTTCGGAGACTCGATCGTGTAGTCATAGGAGTACCACAGTACATCGCCGAAACTCTGCCTGTCGCGAAGTGTCATGACAAAGCGCAAATTTGGAGCGAACCTCAAATAGCGCTGCTCGAGGTAGTCCATCACTTGCTTACGACCGCGGAATTCTCCCGTCGGCATATATAAAACGATCGCGGGATCGAAACAGTTCTTCAAGACAGCTACCTTCCCCAGATGAAACGCGTCGGTGCATGGATGCATGGCCTCTTGCATCTCAGCAAACTTAGCCTGGATCTCCGCGGGCGGCATATCAACCGATGCCACTTGACGCTTCAGGTTGATCGTCATATCCATTTTGTCTAGAAGATCGAATCCAAGAATGCCGTCAATCCGGCTACCGCAGGCCTGCTCGATCATGCTCAGGTCAACGGCGGGTAGCGTCAGATCGCGAAACTGATGATTGCCCACAGTCAGTTCTGGCAGAGAGATCTGTCGACCGTCGGCGGTAGTGGTGCCTGTCCATGTGGTTACGGGGATACGTCTGGATCGGCCAGAGGAGAATGACTTCAAGTTGAGAATTGTGGTCGAAGCCGTGTCCAGCAGAAAGAACATATCCGCGCGGTTGAGACGCGTTTTGATTACGGGCAGACCATCGCAACGCTGAATTGGAATCTCCTCTGCTGCAGGCGAATCTTGAGCATGAACGATGGGAATGAAGAGGATGAACACGACCACAAGTGCCAGTATCGATAGTTTCATCAAGCGCTGCATAAGCGGGGGCTCGCGTAGGATCGCTCTCGGTCGGTCGAGCATGTGCTGGTCAACGCAGCTAAACATCAAGTCACTCCCCCATTGCTCTGCAGATGACCGTCATTGGGCAGTCGCTCGATGCGCAGTGACAGACGTTGGTGAGTTGGGACGTCGCGTAACTTTGGATGTCGCGAAACTCTGTAACCTTTCCAAGATGGCGGTTTTGGCTCTGGCAAACGCTTGTCTATTCCCCAGTAACTGGTAAGCCCAATTCGCACCCATCATTTGTGAGTTGAATTCAAAAGCTAACTGCACAGGATCAGCCTGTGAGGTGAGTTCGTTGCTCGTTCTACCCTGACGGATTTCATCTTCGAGCAGGCGAAGCCATTCGCCCATGATCTCGGTGATCCGATCCTTTACGACACCCGGTCGACTGTCGAACTCCAGAGAGGCGGCGCCGAAGAAGCAGCCTCCCCGAAAAACCTCCCGTTCCGCATAAGACAGCCAAGCATAAGCCAGTTTCCTCAGTCGCTTGAGGCCGCTCGGTACAAGATTGGCTGGACGGATGATTTCGTCTATGAAAATAGAGCGGGCTGTTTCTACGATCGCGATCTGAAGCTCCTCTTTGGAACGAAAGTGAGCGAACAGTCCGCTTTTGCTCATCCCCACCTCATCGGCCAGACGCCCCAACGAGATCCCCTCAAGCCCCTCGGCGGAAGCAATCTGCACAGCTACCTGCAGAATCTCGGTGCGTGTTTGTCTGCCTTTCGTGGAGCGGCCATTAATTGGCATAGCAGAAACTCTTAATTGGCCAAGAATATAGCACGATCGGTCGTGCTATTCAAGACGGCGGTAGGAGAAGTGGGTCTGCCCCCTGATCGCCAAGTCCTTCAATCTCGCCTTAGGTCCTTCGCAGTGGATGGGGCAGGCCAACAGCAGATCTATTACAGAACTCAGACAATCAGCATCCTGCGTTCTGTGAAACAATGCGCGTTCGCCGCGTATTTCATCATGGGTCTTCCAACGATCATTCAGGGCGGAATGGGCGCAGCCGTTTCCAGTTGGCGGCTTGCGCAGGCAGTGTCCCGACTTGGCCAGCTTGGCGTGGTCTCTGGAACGGCCTTGGATTCGATTTTTGCCAGGCGCTTACAAGATGGCGATCCCGGCGGCCACATGCGCCGCGGTGTTGATCGGTTCCCAATTTCGGAGATCGCTGAACGTGTTTGGGGCAGGTACTACATTCCGGGCGGGAAAGCGGAAAGAGCGCCCTATAAGGCTTTGCCAACGCACTCGAAGGACACTCCTCTCGAACTGAAGGAACTTTGCATCGTGGCCAATTTTGTTGAAGTAACCCTGGCGCGCGAAGGCCACGCTAATCCGGTCGGAATCAACTACCTGGAAAAGGTTCAGCTCCCGCATTTGCCTTCCATTTACGGCGCCATGCTCGCTGGCGTGGGATACGTTCTGATGGGGGCCGGCGTGCCGCTCAAGATTCCGGGAGTACTCGATCGTTTCGCAAATCACGAGCCCGCAACCTATCTCCTTCAGGTTAGTGGGGCACACGACGATGACAATAGAACTTTGGTATTCAAGCCGAGGGAAGTCGTGGCGCGTGATCTTGAGCCACTCACGCGGCCGAAGTTCATCGCGATCATCGCCTCCAATACGTTGGCTACCACCATGCTAAAGAAGGCAGACGGTAAGGTCGACGGATTCGTTATCGAGGGATACACGGCCGGCGGCCACAACGCGCCGCCCCGTGGAAAACTGCAGCTTGACGAAAGAGGAGAGGCGATTTACGGAGAGCGCGACGTCGTCGATCTGGAAAAGATTAGGGCTCTTGGTGTTCCGTTCTGGCTTGCCGGAGGATATGGTTCGCCCGAGAAGCTTGCGGAAGCGTTAGACGCGGGAGCGACAGGCGTGCAGGTCGGTACGGCATTTGCATTCTGCGACGAATCAGGCTTAAAAAACGATTACAAGCGGGCACTCTTGGAAAAGGTCCGCTCGGGCACGGCACGAGTATTCACCGACTCGGTGGCTTCACCGACCAGTTTTCCATTCAAGGTTGCGCAATTGGAAGGGTCGCTTTCGGAGGACCAAGTTTATTCCGCTCGCCCCCGTATCTGTGACTTGGGCTATTTGCGCGAAGCATACAGAACGCCGTCGGGAGCGATCGACTACCGCTGCTCCGCAGAACCCGTGACCACGTATTTGTCAAAGGGCGGACGGCTGGAAGACACAGTGGGAAAGAAGTGCCTCTGCAACGCCCTCCTGGCGAATATCGGACACCCGCAGGTACGAAACGGAAAGTATACCGAGCAGGCTTTGATCACCTCGGGAAATGACTTGGTGGGCATCGACCGGTTCTTGCAGCCCGGTGCCTCAACTTACAGTGCGGCAGAGGTGGTGGCGAAGCTGATGACAGGTGTAAGCCCACGCGCCAATGCGCCTGCTTTTGCTCTTCCGTAGATTTCCCTTGCGTGACTTAAGTCATCGCCCGGCAGCTCTCCTACTCCCTACGATTGTGGAAACGGGGTCGAGTCCGAACCAAGAGACATGAGGGAGGCCACACAAGTTGGCAGACAAATGGATGCCAGAAATCCTAGAGAGTCTGTGCACAGGTTGTGGGCTGTGTGTGGAAGCCTGTGGGCCGAGGTCATTGGCCATGGCTGATGGTTTGGCCGTACTGGCTTTTCCTGACACTTGCGGGAGCGAAGAACACTGTATCTCCGCCTGTCCAGAAGACGCTATCCAAATGCGTTGGTTGCCCTTCTCCGGAAACCGCGACCTTGGCTGGTGGAATGATGAAATCAGTCCCGTTGGGGCATCTCGCGGGCAAGTATGAACCGACTCCACCGATGGTACTGTCAATCAAGCCATTGGAAGCGAAGGCTTGAGGACGAGATCCTTCCGTGGGCTCTCCGTGGGGTCAATCTAGGAGATGAAGTTCTTGAAGTGGGACCGGGCCCAGGGCTGACAACGGACTGGCTTTCGCCTCGGTGCGGGGCCATCACCTGCATAGAGATGGATTTCACACAGGCAACCTCACTTCAGCGTCGCACGGCTGGAAAGAATGTGGTTGTAAGGTGCGGGGACGCCACAGCGATGTCTTTTCCCGACCAGTCATTCTCCGCTGTGGTTTGCTTCACAGTCCTTCACCACGTGCCTTCGGCGCGGCTACAGGACAAGATGTTTGCAGAAGTGTGCCGCATACTCCGCCCCGGCGGTGTCTTTGCCGGAACGGATAGCAGGAAGTCGATCCTGATTCAGGCGTTCCACCTTCGCGACACGCTGGTGGTGGTCGATCCGATGAAATTGCCGGCGAGACTAGAATCCGCCGGATTCATGGATATCGACGTCGAACTTGGTAGGGACAGGTTTCGCTTTAGAGCGAAACGGCCGACGTAGCTTTGGTGACGACATTCGTTGCTACGTTTCCTGCACGCTATCAGGACTCTCGGATCTTCCCTCGTGACCTTGACATCCGATGCCCCGCACTTCTCGGGCTGTCCCCGATCCATGTGAAGGCACGTGTGGCCGAGGGAAGCCCCAACGTAGTGACGGCTAAGGCCACGACGTGGTGAATCTCCTCCTCGCCGAGGCCTGCCTTGCGTGCGTTACGCACAGCGGAGTGCGTGGCGCCTTCCAGCCCGGCGCCGATCGAGAGGGCGAGTTTGACGAGGCGGCGGCTGCGCTCGTCGAGTGGTCCCGCTTCATGACACCGCTCTCCCAACTCAGTGAACGCCTTCCAGACATCGGGATACAGCTTCTTGAAATTCGTGATTGGTGCAGGCAGTTCTTGTGCCACGGTTTTTGAATCTCCTTTGACTGTAAATACACGACTCAACATATCCCGGCGGGGAAGGGTTTGTCACCGGTCCGTTCTGTCACCGTGACTTTTGTCACAGACAAGCACGCACGCTGCGAATAAAAAGACTTGTACATGTAGAGGTCAACAATGCTCTCAGTCACCTCCGAGTACGCCTTACGGGCCCTCGCTCATCTCGCGCGCCAGCCCGGCGAAGCCGTCCTGGGCCGCGACTTAGCGCACGCTGTCGAAATACCGGCAAATTATCTGTCCAAGGTGCTGTTGACGTTGCGCAATGCAGGACTGGTCGACACAACTCGGGGTTCGGGTGGCGGATATCGGCTTCGCAAGCCGGCGAACGAGATTCATTTGATCGACGTCGTGGAATTGTTTGAGGAGATTTCAAGAACGAAACCCAGCTGTTTTCTGGCGCATACCCGTCCGTGCTCGGACGCGCGCCCTGTACGGCTCATGCCGCCTGGCGCGGGGTGCAGGCAGCATACATGGGTTTCTTGGTGTCCACGCTCCGTTTCGGCTATCGCGGGAGAATCCGATGATGTCTCCGCCGCGTTCGCAACGCAAAAGCAAAAATACCCTCCCGGTGAGGAGGCGAGGATGAGGTTCGAGATGCTTGGTTGGATGGAGAGACGTGCGATTCGGTGCAGCGTGACGAACCCGTGAGCCTGCAAACCAACTGTTCATGCTGGGCGTGTTGATGTGCTGTTGGGCAGTCTGGCCACTGCGCAGCAGGATGCTGGCGACTTTCTTCAAGCAGAACTGTACCAGCTGCCACACGATCGGAGGCGGTCGGCTCACTGGACCGGACCTGAAGGATGTCGGCAGTCGCAGGGACCGAGCGTGGTTGGTGCAGTTTCTACAGAGCCCGAAGGCGATGATCGACAGCGGCGATCCCTACGCGGGGAAGTTGCAGCAGGAGGCCCGAGGCGTGGTGATGCCGAATATCGCCGGTATGAATGCACAGCAGGCGCAGGCGCTCCTCGACCTGATTGCTGCCGAGTCAAAGCTCCCGCGGTCGCAGTTCGCGGGCCTGCAGATCAGCGACCGGCCGCTGACCGCCCTGGACGTGGGAAAGGGCAAACGCATTTTCCGCGGCGAGCAGGCGTTGGGCAATGGCGGGCCGGCCTGCATCTCCTGCCACACCGTCAAGGGTCTGACGCTGCTCGGCGGCGGGCGGCTCGGTCCAGACCTGACCCGGGTCTTCGAGCGGTTGCAGGGACGCAAAGGAATGGCGGCCTGGCTTTCATCGCCGGCGAGCCCGACGATGGCGCCGGTGTTCAAAGAGCACGCGATTCAGTCCGAGGAGATCTTGAGCCTGATTGCGCTCTTTGAAGACTCGGCGAAAAAAGGCGGGCAGGATGATACCACTTCGTTGCTAAATTTCTTCCTGCTTGGCGTGGGCGGCATGGTGCTGGGCCTGATTTCGCTGGACGCGCTTTGGAAAACGCGTTTTCGGGGAGTGCGCCGGACCATGGTCCACAAAAACGAACGAGGTGAAGGATGAAAACCCGAGACGCGATCTCGTGGATTCGTGATGAAGTCGATCCCAAGCTGCGCAGTTGGGAGGAGTTCTACCGCAACCGCTGGCAGCACGACAAGATTGTTCGCTCGACGCACGGTGTGAACTGCACGGGCGGCTGCACCTGGCAGATCCACGTGAAGGACGGCATCGTCACTTGGGAGATGCAGGGACTCGATTATCCACTGCTCGAAAACGGCCTTCCCCCTTACGAACCGCGTGGATGTCAGCGCGGGATTTCTTACTCGTGGTACCTGTACAGCCCGCTGCGCGTGAAGTATCCGTACGTTCGCGGAGCCCTGATCGATTTGTGGAAACAGGCTCGGGCACAGCATGAAGACCCAGTCGAGGCCTGGAAGTCGCTGGTGGAGAATCCTGAGGCAAGGCAACGCTGGCAGAAGGCCCGAGGCAAAGGCGGTTTGCGCCGTGCGGACTGGGACACGATGCTGGAGTTGATCGCGGCCGCCAACATTTACACCATCAAGAAACACGGGCCGGACCGCATTGCGGGTTTCTCGCCCATTCCTGCGATGTCCATGATCAGTTACGCCAGCGGCGCCCGGATGCTGCAGCTGATGGGCGGAGTTTCTCTTTCCTTCTACGACTGGTACTGCGACCTGCCTCCCGCGTCACCTGAGACTTGGGGCGAGCAGACCGACGTGCAGGAATCTGCGGACTGGTACAACGCCAAGCTGTTGGCAGTGATGGGGTCAAATCTGAACATGACTCGCACACCAGATTGCCACTTCGCCGCCGAAGCGCGTCACAACGGTTCGAAGATGTGGGTCTTCTCGCCGGACTTCTCTCAGGTCTCGAAGTACGCCGACGAGTGGGTTGCGATCAATGCCGGACAAGACGGCGCCTGGTGGATGGCGGTCAACCACGTTCTGCTGAAGGAATTCCATCACGAACGGAAAGTTCCATACTTCCTGAAGTATGCCAAGCAGTACACCGATTCGCCCTACCTTGTGGAACTGACCGAGCGCGATGGAAAGTGGCAGGCGGGCAAGTTGCTACGAGCGAATCGGTTGCCCGCCTACGAAAACATTGAGAACGGCGATTGGAAGTTCCTGATGTGGGACGCGGGCGACATGCGGCCCAAAATGCCCATGGGCAGCGTGGGATTCCGCTGGGGAAAAGAGAAGGGCAAGTGGAACTTGCTGATGAAAGACGGAATCGATGGCTCTGCTATCGATCCGGTTCTTTCATTCCTCAGACAGTGTGACACGGTTGTTGGAGTCGCACTAGATGATTTCGGCGACAGCCGCACGGTCACACGGTCCGTTCCGGCACGCAAGATCAAGACCGCCGATGGTGAGACCGTCACCGTCACGACCGTCTATGACCTGCTCATGGCGCAGTATGGCATAGCCCGTGGACTGCCAGGGGAGTACCCCACGAGCTACGACGACGAGAATCAGCCGTACACACCCGCCTGGGCGGAAAAGTACACGGGCATGAGCCGGCAAGTGTTGCTCCGCTTTGCGCGGGAATGGGCAAATACCGCGGAACTTACCAATGGCAAGTGCACGGTGATTATCGGTGCCGGCATCAACCACTGGTACCACGGCAATCTGATGTATCGGGCGGCAATCCACGCGCTGATGTTCTGCGGTTGCATCGGTGTGAACGGTGGCGGATTGGCCCACTACGTTGGGCAAGAAAAACTGGCGCCCGGGGAACCGTGGTCGTCGATTGCATTTGGCCGTGACTGGTTCCCCGCCGCCCGCCTGCAGAATGCGCCCAGTTGGCACTATGTGCATACAGACCAATGGCGCTACGAGCGCGACTTCACCGACTACCACACGGTTCCGCCCGCCAACGGCAAAGCTTCATTTGCTCATGGGCACACTATGGATTTGCAAGTGCGAGCGGTGCGTTCGGGATGGCTGCCGTTCTATCCGCAATTTCAAAAGAACCCGTTGGAAGTCGTGAGAGAAGCGGAAGGCACCGGAGCCAACAACGACGAAGCCGTGGTCAACTACGCGGTCGAGCAACTGAAAAACCGCAAATTGAAGTTCTCGGTGGAGGATCCGGACGCGCCGGAGAACTGGCCGCGGATATGGTACATCTGGCGCGGCAACGCACTGATGGCCAGCGCCAAAGGCCACGAGTATTTTCTCAAGCACTACCTGGGCACCCACAACAACGCGATTTCTGATGACAACCTGGCAGAAGGCAGCGCCCGGGAAGTCGTGTGGCACAAGAATGCCCCCCAGGGAAAGATGGACCTGGTGGTGGACCTCAACTTCCGCATGGACACGTCCGCGCTCTATTCGGACATCATTTTGCCCGCCGCCACCTGGTACGAGAAGGCCGACCTCAACACCACCGACATGCACAGCTTCATCCACCCGCTGTCGGAGGCCGTGCCTCCGGCATGGGAGTCCAAGAGCGACTGGCAAATCTTCCGGGCGATTGCGAAGAAGTTCTCGGAACTGGCGGAGAAACATTTCCCCGAACCAGTGAAAGATCTAGTGGCCTCGCCCCTGGCGCACGATTCGGCGGCCGAGATCGCGCAGCCCGAGATCAAAGACTGGCTGAGCGGAGAAGTGGAAGCGATTCCGGGCAAGACCATGCCTGGATTGACGGTAGTCTCACGCGACTACAAGAACCTTTACAACCAGTACATCTCCTTCGGTCCACTGGCGCGGTCCGGCGGACTCGGAGCGCACGGCACGCATTACGGGATCGAGGACGAATACGACGCGGCCCTGAAGACCTGCCCCGACGGTCGCATGGGACGGCAAGAAGTATCCATCGCTGCTGGAAGACCAGCATGCGTGCAATCTCATTCTGCGCTTCGCCACCGTGACCAACGGCGAACTCGCCTACCGCTCTTACAAAGAGTTGGAGGAAAAGGCTGGCGTGCCACTGGTGCACCTGGCGGAGAAGAACCGCGGCGTGCGGCTGAGCTACAAGGATTTGCAGTCACATCCGCACCGCTTGATCAACAGCCCCATGTGGTCGGGGCTGACTGAGAACGGACGTGCTTACTCGCCTTTCACGTACAACGTGGAGTGCCTGATGCCGTGGCGCACCCTGACCGGGCGGCAGCACTTCTATCTCGACCATCCTCTTTATATCCAGTTTGGTGAGAACCTCCCGGTTTATAAGCCTAAGCCGTTGCCCACGCAATATGCCGACTTGAAGTTCAGCAAGGAAGTCGGGCCGACCAAGATGCTCAACTACCTGACGCCACACGGCAAATGGCATATCCATTCGACCTACGGCGACAACCAGCGCATGACCACGCTGTCGCGCGGGGTGGAACCGTTCTGGATCAACGACAAGGACGCTGCCGAAATCGACATCGTGGACAACGACTGGGTCGAAGTGCACAACGACAATGGGGTCGTGGTCACGCGTGCCGCCGTCAGCGCACGTATCCCACGCGGGCATTTGCATTCAGTACCACTCGCCGGAGCGGACTTACTCGGTGCCAACTTCGCCGCTGCGCGGTCAACCGGCGAGCGGGCGGACACAACAGCCTCACGCGCACTCGACTGAAACCGAACTTGATGGCCGGTGGCTACGGGCAATTCACATTTCACTTTAACTATTGGGGACCGACTGGATGTAACCGCGATACGCACGTGCTGGTGCGCAAGTTGCCGGAGCTGAAGTGGTGACAGATGTGCTATCGACAAAGCAACTGAGAACGAACCGGCGGGAATTGAGAACTGACCATGAATGTACGCTCACAAGTATCGATGGTGTTTCACCTCGACAAGTGCATTGGCTGCCACACCTGCTCGATCGCCTGCAAGAATATCTGGACCGATCGCAAAGGTACGGAATATATGTGGTGGAACAATGTGGAGACCAAGCCCGGCACGGGCTTCCCCACGCGTTGGGAAGACCAGGAGCGCTATAAAGGCGGCTGGGAAAAGAAGAACGGCGAACTTGAGCTCAGGTCCCAGAACAAGAGTAGCGCACTGTTCAACATCTTCCACAATCCCAACCAGCCCACCCTCGACGATTACTACGAGCCGTGGACCTATGACTACCAGAACCTGTTCAACGCTCCCGAAGGTGCGGACCAGCCGACGGCCAAGCCGATCTCGATGATCACGGGCGAGTACATCAACGTCGAAGCCGGGCCGAACTGGGATGACGATCTGGGCGGGTCGCCGGTGTACGCGCAGAACGATCCCAACCTGGAGAGCCTGACACCCGAGCAGCGCGAACAACTCTTTGCTACCGAGCGACTGGTGTTCTTCTATTTCCCGCGCATCTGCAATCACTGCCTGAACCCTTCGTGTGTCGCGGCGTGCCCGTCAGGTGCGCTATACAAACGCGGGGAAGACGGCATCGTACTGTTAGACCAGAAGCGCTGCCGGGGCTGGCGTGCGTGTGTGGCCGCGTGCCCGTATAAGAAGACGTATTTCAACTGGTCCACTGGAAAATCGGAAAAGTGCATCCTGTGCTTTCCGCGTCTCGAAACCGGGCAGGCGCCGGCATGCTTTCACTCTTGCGTCGGGCGGATCCGCTATCTGGGGGTGCTGCTCTACGATGCAGCACGAATCGAGGCAGTAGCCAAGCTGCCCGACGATCAGCTCATCGAAGGACAGCGTTCGCTCATTCTCGATCCTTTCGACCCTGAAGTGATCGCCGCGGCTCGGGCCAGCGGAATCCACGACTCGGTCGTCGAATCGGCACAGAAGTCTCCCGTCTATCAGTTTGTGAAGGTGTGGAAGCTGGCCCTCCCCCCACACTTGGAATACCGCACATTTCCGATGCTGTTCTACGTGCCGCCGATGTCGCCCGTGATGGCAAGCCAGGACGGCGGCGTGATCGACCATGTGTCCGGTGATCTGTTTCACGATATCGAGCAGTCGCGTGTACCCATTACCTACCTGGCCAAGCTGCTGGGCGCAGGCCAGGAAAACAAAGTGCGGTACGCCTTGCGTAAACAGAAAGCGGTGCGCTGGTACCGGCGCGCGTTGACCGTTGGCGACGTGACGATGGAAGTCGCCAGCCGCATGCTGGCCGAAGCGGACTGCTCGCCCGAACAAGCCGAGGCAATCTACCAGCTCACTTCGCTCTGCACTTTCGAAGACCGCTTCGTGATTCCACCGATGCACCGCGAAGAAGCGATCCAGATGATGGAGGACCCGCTGGAGCACAAAGCGAGTGCGGGCTTCGGTTTCGTGAGTGCGCCGCACCGGGGGATGTGATGCAGGATGCTGCCATCTACAACGCGCTGGTCGCTCTGCTGACTTATCCCGGGGCGGACTATCCGCAGCGGATTGAAACCAGCGTGCATGTTGCTCCGGAACAGTGCCGTGGGCAACTGGAGCAGTTCGCTGTCCAGATGCGCGGGACGAGCGACGGACGAACTCCAGGAGTTGTTTACCCAGACGTTCGACCTCAACCCAATGTGCTCTCTGGAATTGGGATGGCACCTGTTCGGCGAGAACTACGAACGCGGACAGTTGCTGGTCCGCGTGCGGGAGGAGTTGCGGCGCCATGGGCTGGAGGAGTCCACCGAGCTTCCCGACCACCTGACCCACGTTTTGCGGTTGGTCGAGCGGATGGATCACGAAGCCGCCGCCGACTTCGTTGCGGCCTGTGTGCTGCCGGCGCTCGAGAAGATGCTTCAGGCATTGTGCGACAAGGGGAATCCATTTGAAAACGTGCTGCTGGCGGTCCGTAGTCTGCTTCGCCGCCAGTTCCCGGAGATACCGCTCACCTCTCCGGAGACGGAACCGTTACTCAAAGTGTTGGCTTGAAGGACCGAAGCGATGACGAATCCAACCATGAACCTGCTGCTCTTCGCGATGCTGCCCTACGTGGCCCTATTCGTATTCTTCCTGGGCACGATCATGCGCTATCGCAAGGCGCCCTTTACCTACTCCAGCTTGTCGTCGCAGTTCCTCGAAAACAACCAGCACTTCTGGGGCTTGACCGCGCTGCACTACGGCATCATCGCTATCCTGCTCGGCCATCTGATGGGACTGCTGATTCCGCGCCAGGTGCTGCTTTGGAACAGCCGCCCACTGCGTCTTTACGTGCTTGAAATCTTCAGCCTGGCTTTTGCCTTGATGGCTCTAGTGGGTTTCGTGGGCGTGATTGAGAGGCGCATTCGCTATCCGAAAGCGAGGACGGTGACCACTCCCGCCGACTGGATCATTGAGTCCATGCTCATTCTGCAGGCGGCTGCGGGGATCTATGTCGCCATTTTTTACCCTTGGGGAACTTCCTGGTATTCGACTTCTGCGGCGCCCTATCTGCATTCCATTTTCTTCTTTCGGCCGGACATCAGTTATCTCGTGACCATGCCGCTCATCGTGAAATTCCACGTGGTCAATGGCTGGCTGATTGTCGGATTCTTCCCCTTCACCCGGCTGGTCCATGCCCTGGTGGCGCCGTTGCCCTATCTGTGGCGCAAACCTCAGTTGGCGCGCTGGTATGGGATCGGAATCCTACCGGTGTGGCCGCGCCGGCCCAGCGGTGTGAGGGACTGACGGGATGGCCGCACCACGTCCAAAGCCGTCTGTGCTAATGAAGTACCTCGGCAGCCCATTCGTAACGCTGGTACTTCTGATCGCGATGGGCTTCAGCCTGATGATCCTGGTGCCGAAGTTCAATGCGTACGCCTTGCCCGGCAATCAGACTCGGATACGAGCCAACACAGCCGATAGCCTTTTCCCACCGCCTGCATGCTGGCGAGCTGCAAGTACATTGTCTGTATTGCCACTCGGGAGCGGAGAAGAGCCGCCACGCCGGGATACCCGCCGCGAACGTCTGCATGAATTGTCACCGGTTCGTATCGGCGCCCCTGGGAGCAATCCGCGCGGAAGACGCACTGGCTAAGAAAGAGAAGCGCGAACCGCGGCGAGTGGTTTCTCCGGAAATCCAGAAGATCTACGACGCGCTGGCGCTCAACGAAAAGATGCAGCCCGATCCGGACTAAACCGACCACCCCGATCCGCTTGGATGAAGGTTCACAACCTGCCGGACTTCGTCTACTTCGACCATCGTCCACACGTGAATGCTGGAGTCGCGTGCCAGAAGTGCCACGGTCCAGTCGAGACTATGGAGCGCGTCCGCCAAGTCGAGGACTTGAGCATGGGGTGGTGCGTGAACTGCCATCGCGGAGTGGATCGCGCGGGACTGGATGGCAATGGAAACTTTACCAGCGCACCAGCTCCAGCAGCACGGGGACCGTGCTGGTGACGCATCGGGTGTATGCGTCCATCGACTGTTCTACGTGCCACTACTGAGGAGAGTTGTTTGAGCAAGCGAAGAACAAAACGGTATTGGAAGAGCCTGAAGGAGCGGGATGCAGTCCCCGGCGTTCTGAAGACTCTTGCGGACGAGTTTCCGGAAGGCGGGCCGCGCCAGTTCCGCCGCCGGGATTTCCTGAAAGCGACCGGATTCACGCTGGGAGTGGCTTTTGCTACGGGTGCAGCCGCGCTCCTGTGCAGCGGGCGATTCCTCTCCTTTCGCAACCTGCGGAGATGGTTCCCGGACGTTCGCTCTTCTATGCGTCCACGTGCGCGGGTTGCAGCGCCGGTTGCGGATTACTCGCCAAGGTGCGCGACGGCCGGCCGATCAAACTGGAAGGCAATCCTCAGCACCCGGTCTCGCGCGGCGGATTGTGCGCTACAGGGCAGGCGAACATTCTCGGCCTCTACGACTCACAACGACTGCAGCACCCTTTGAACGAAGGAAAGAGATCCTCCTGGGCCGAAGTTGACCGGGAGATCCAGGCTGGGCTCGCGAATATTCGTGGTGATCGCGGAGCGGTTCGGTTCTTGACTGGAACCATCACTAGTCCAACCACACGCGCCACCATCCAAGAATTTCTCAAGGGTTTTCCCGACGCGCGGCACGTCGTCTATGACCCCCTGTCAAACTCCGCCCTGCTCGATGCCCACGAGCAAACGCATGGTCTGCGTGTTCTGCCGCGGTTTCACTTCGACAAAGCCGAAGTCATTGTCAGTTTCGATGCCGATTTTCTAGGAACGTGGATTTCGCCCGTCGAATACACGGCGGACTATCGTGCCGGACGCGATCTGGAAGCCAAGCGCGTCTCCTATCACGTGCAGTTCGAGCCGCGCATGACCGTGTCCGGGAGCAAGGCCGACCAGCGATTTGCGGTTGCGCCAGGAGAGATGGGTCTTCTGCTCACGCACCTGGCGCGAGAGGGTTGCACGCAAGGCGACAGCGCCGCTCGCTTTTGGCGAGCCGGAAGCCGCATCAGTTGACGCAGCATTCCTGGATGAACTCGCGGACCGCCTTTGGCGTGCGCGCGGGCGAAGTCTGGTCGTGTGTGGCGGCAACGATCTACAGCTGCAACTTTTGAGCAACTACCTCAACCACTTGCTGGGAAACTACGGCTCAACGCTCGATCTTGAGAAGCCGTCCCTGCAAGCGCAAGGAAGCGACAAAGAACTGGGCGAACTTCTGGCTGAATTGCTAGGATGGCAAAGTCAAGGCTCTCTTTGTGTACGGAGCGAACCCGGCTTTCGATTTGCCGGGCGGTGACAGTCTGGCGGGGGCACTGCGAAAAGTGCCCCTGCTGGTCAGCTTCGCGCAGCGCGTGGACGAAACCGCCGCCCTGGCGCGCTATGTTCTGCCCGAGCAGCACTATCTGGAATCGTGGAACGATGCCGAGCCGGTGAGCGGGCTGGTCAGTGTGTCTCAGCCGACAATCCATCCACTAGGGGACGCGCGATCGTTTCTGGAATCGATCACAACCTGGAACGGAAAACCCAAACCGTCCTACGACATCCTGCGCGAACATTGGAAGGCAGAAATCTTTTCTCGCCAGAAGAAAGAATCGAACTTCGACGCGTTCTGGGACCGCGCGGTGCACGATGGGTTTGCCGAGGTTGAACCACTTCCGATCAAGGCAAAAGAATTCAATGCACAGGTAGTCCGGCCAATTCTGAAGGCTCAGCGGCCGGAGACAGGCGCTTTCGCCCTCGTGCTCTACCCCACCGTCGCCATACTCGACGGCCGCAATGCATACAACCCGTGGCTGCACGAGCTTCCCGACCCAATCACCAAGGTGACGTGGGACAACTATGCGTCGATCTCTCCGGCCGCTGCGCAGCGGCTCGGTGTGGAGGATGGAGATGTGGTTCTCCTGCAGAGCGGCACTGGTCAGGCGTTCGAGCTTCCGGTGTGCATCCAACCCGGCCAGCACGACGAAGTCATCGCCGTTGCCCTGGGCTATGGCAGCACGTTGAGCGCTCGCTTCGCCAAGGTCGGGCCGCAGTGGCTCGATGCCATCGTTAGCGTCGGAGATAAAGGCGTTGTCGGTTTGAACGCCTCTCCGCTGCTGCGATTGAGTGATGGCGTTCTGCAATACGACGGCGCTCAGGTCAAAGTCAGCCGCACTGGCAGGCAGCGCGAACTGGCATCCACGCAGACGCACAACACCCTCACTGTCCCCAGGAAACTCACGCCACCGGGCAGTGGGCCTCGGCCAGTGGTCCAGGAAACGACTCTGGCGGCATATCTCAAAGATCCGCACGCGGGCGTGGAAGACCACGAAGAGAAAGAGGACCTGTGGCCCACAGACCATCCCTACGCGGGACCGCGCTGGGGCATGGTGATTGATCAGAACGCCTGCACCGGTTGTTCGTCGTGTGTAATCGCCTGCCAGGTGGAGAACAATATTCCGGTCGTGGGCCGGGATGAAATTCGCCGCAACCGCGAGATGCACTGGCTGCGCATTGACCGCTATTACTCGGAAACCGAATCCGGCGAGATCGAAGTTGCCTACGAGCCACTGATGTGCCAGCAATGCGACAACGCTCCCTGTGAAACGGTTTGTCCGGTGCTGGCGACCGTGCACAGTGAAGACGGCTCTGAACCAGCAGGTCTACAACCGCTGCATCGGCACCCGCTACTGCGCCAACAACTGTCCGTACAAGGCGCGACGCTTCAACTGGTTCAACTATTCGCACGATGATCAGCTCCAGAACCTGGTTCTCAATCCCGATGTTACTGTCCGCTCTCGGGGAGTGATGGAGAAGTGCACCTTCTGCATTCAGCGTATTCAGGAGGGCAAGATCGAAGCAGCACGGCGGGGCGAGAGGATCGAGGACGGGGCCATCCAGACCGCCTGCCAGCAGTCCTGTCCGGCACAGGCAATCTACTTCGGTGACCTCAACGACCCGAACAGCCAAGTCAGCAAGATGATGGCGAACCCGCGGCGCTACCGTGTGCTGGAGGAACTCAACGTGCGCCCTGCCGTGGGATATCTGACCATCGTGCGCAATCGCCCTCAAGAGGGAAAAGAGGAGAACAAGGAAGAACACCATGGCTGACGCGGTACTAACGCTGCGACCACCCTCTGATTGAAGGGGATAAGTCGATTTCGCAGGTCACGAACGATGTGTGCGCGCCCATGGAAGGCCGCCCCACACTGCTGTGGTGGGTGGCATTGGCAGTCTCCTCGTCGCTTCTCGTGCTGGGTGCGGTTGCGGTCACTTACGAAATTGCGGTCGGTGTGGGAACGTGGGGCCTCAACCGGACCGTGGGCTGGGCCTTCGGTATCACGAATTTTGTTTTTTGGATTGGCATCGGTCACGCCGGCACCCTCATTTCCGCGATCCTGTTTCTATTTCGGCAACGCTGGCGTACTTCGGTGAATCGGGCAGCTGAAGCCATGACCATCTTTGCCGTGTTGTGCGCGGGAATTTTTCCCGGTCATCCACACCGGCCGCCCCTGGTTTGCCTACTGGATGTTCCCGTATCCCAATACCCGCGGCTCGCTGTGGGTGAACTTCCGTTCGCCGCTGGTGTGGGACTTTTTCGCAATCTCGACGTACCTCACGGTCTCGGCAATGTTTTGGTTCATCGGCATGCTACCTGACCTGGCAACCATTCGCGACCGTGCGACAGCCAAGTGGCGCCAGAAACTGGCAGGTTTGCTCAGCCTCGGCTGGAACGGTTCCTACCGTACTTGGCAGCGCTACGAAGTCGTGTACCTGATGCTGGCTGGGCTTGGCACGCCGCTCGTTATCTCGGTACACACCATCGTGAGCTGGGATTTCGCGACCGCTGTGCTTCCAGGCTGGCATGCCACCATTTTTCCGCCGTACTTCGTAGCGGGCGCGATTTTTTCCGGCATGGCGATGGTGCTCACCCTGATGATCATTGCCCGCAGGCTGATGCACCTTGGAGGACTACATCACTCTCCGCCACATCGACCGCATGTCGAAGCTGGTGATCCTCACCAGCGGCATCGTCGGTCTGTCGTACGGCACCGAATTCTTCACTGCACTGTACTCAGGCAGCCCCTACGAGCAGTTTGTGTTTCTCAATCGCGCCCTAGGTCCGCTGTTCTGGGCCTACTGGACCATGGTGAGCTGCAATGTGCTGATTCCGCAACTTCTCTGGTTCCGCAAGGTGCGTACCTGCGTCCCGGCAGTTTTCATGATTTCGGTGTTGGTCAACGTCGGGATGTGGTTTGAACGATTTGTCATCATCGTGACATCGCTCTCGCGCGACTTCCTTCCGTCCAATTGGTTCCACTACGCACCCACACGGGTCGAAGTGGCGATCCTGCTGGGCAGCTTCGGGTTGTTCTTCACGCTTGTTCCTGTTGTTCTGCCGGTTTATTCCGGTCATCGCAGTCGCCGAGGTCAAAGGGGCGCTCAAGTACGGCGGGCCTCAGGCGGAGTCGCGACATGAGTAAACGACTATTTGTCGGAGTATTCGAAAACGAGCAGGACACGCTGAGCGCGATCCGCGCCTCCCGCAAACGTGGATTCAAGATCGTGGATGTCTATGCACCCTACGCCGTTCACGGAGTGGAAGAAGCGATGGAACTGCCGCCCTCGCGTTTGCCCTGGATCGTGTTTGCGCTGGGACTGCTGGGAGCTGGTTTGAAGGTATGGTTCGAGTTCTGGACTACAGCGGTGGACTGGCCTCTTAATGTCGGTGGTAAACCCTTCAATTCGCTGCCGGCCTTTGTGCCCGTGACGTTCGAAGTGATGGTCCTGTTTGCGGCAGTAGGCGCGGTGCTCTCCTTCTTTTTCGTGTGCAGGCTCTTTCCTGGAAAGCGGGTGGTTTTGCCCGTGCCGAGAGTCACCGACGATCGTTTTGCGGTGGTGCTGGAGGAGACCGATTCGAGATTCGAGGCGGCTGAGGTCCAGAGGATGTTTGAGGGGCTACACGCTGTTCGTGTGGAAGAGCAGATCAGTGCGGAGGTGCAGTGATGGGACGGGTCGTGCTGAATGCATTCCTCCTGGTCATGCTGACCGCATCGGTGACGGCAACCTGGCTGTTGAGTCCGGATCCCACACGGCCCAACCTCGAGTTCCTGCCCCAGATGGCGCATCAGCCACGGTACAGCACATTTTCCCCCAATCCAAATTTCTCCAATGGGGGCACATTGCAGCGTCCTGAACCGGGTACGATCCCTCGCGAATTCATGCCACTGCATTACGCGGCTACTCCGGCCGACGCATTGCGTGCAGGCGAAGAGCTAGCCAGTCCACTCGAACCCGGAAATGTGCGCGCGCGTGAGCGGGGTACGTTCGTCTTTGCCAATTTCTGTGCTGTCTGCCACGGCGCTGGGGGAGCAGGGATGGGTCCGGTAGCGCAGCATGGCTATCCTCCGCCACCTTCGTTGCTGGCCGAGCACGCCCAGAAGATGAAGGATGGCCAGCTGTTTCATATCCTCACGTACGGTCAAAACAACATGCCTTCCTATGCCAGCCAACTTTCGCGTGCCGATCGCTGGAACGTGGTCCTCTACGTGCGCACGTTGCAGGCTGCGGCTCCTCCGATTTCGCAGCCCGCTCCGGCCAAGGCGGATGCGGGAGCAAAACCCTCCCCCGTGGGTGGCCGGCCATGAACGCTCAGGATTTCGTTTTTGTGCCCGGCCCGAAGCTCATCCAGCGCATGCAGATACTGGCCGGCATTGGCAGCATCACATTCGCTGCCGGTTTGTATTTAGCCCCGCAACGTACCTGGCTGAACCTGCTGCTGATCAGCTACTACCTACTGGGATTGGCGCTGGCGGGTGCGGTTTGGGTAACGCTGCAATACGTGAGTGGTGCACATTGGAGTACCGCGCTGCGCCGCGTGCCGGAAGCGATGGCCGGGCTGCTTCCCTTTGCAGCAATAGGCATACTCGCGGTCCTCATTTTCCGACCAGCGCTTTATTCCTGGACCAGCGGTCTTCATAGCGACGGCGGTGCGATCGGATTCAAGCGAATGTGGCTGAGCCTGCCCTTCTTTCGCGTCCGGGCGGTGTTCTACATGTTGGGATGGTTGGGCTTCATCTGGGCAGTCCTGCGCACTTCCCGGCGCCAGGATGGGGACGGCGACCTCAGGCACACGCGGACCAGCACTCGTCTGGCCGCTGCATTCCTCGTCTTCTTCGGGGTCACGTTCTGTCTTGCCAGCTTCGACTGGATCATGTCCCTCGAACCGGAGTGGTACAGCACGATCTTCGGCTTCTATAACTTTGCCGGGCTCTTTGTGAGTGGCCTGGCCGCGCTTACGCTGCTGCTGGTTTGGCTGCAACGGCATAGCCCGTTGAAAGACGTCATCACAGAACAGCACTTGCACGACATGGGCAAGCTGCTCTTCGCGTTCAGTACCTTCTGGGCCTATCTCTGGTTCAGCCAGTACATGCTGATCTGGTACGCCAACCTGCCGGATGAAACCGTGTATTACATCCGGCGGCTGCACGGACTCTGGCAACCGCTATTCGTCTTGAACCTTTTCTTGAATTGGGTGGTACCGTTCTTCGCGTTGCTGCCCCGGATGAACAAGCAAAGGGTTGGCGTGCTGGTGCGAGTAAGCATAGTGCTATTGGCAGGGCGCTGGCTCGATCTCTATCTGATGATCGCTCCACCCTTCTCTGGCGGCAGGCCACGAATCGGAATCTGGGAGATCGGAATGGTGGCCGGCCTGGTGGGCGTATTTGGGCTCGGCCTGTTCAGTGCGCTCCGCAAAGCGCCTCTGGTGCCGGTTCGAGATCCGTATTTGGCCGAGAGTCTGCACTATCACGCGTGAGTATCGAGATGGCAGCAGCAGGAGAGAGTTGACCGGCGATGACTTCAACTATGGAAGCAAAGGGAATTGAAGTCGCAACCTCTGCTTTAGAGTTAGATCGATCACGGGGCATTAACGTGCCAGTCGCATCGGCTCGGAATTCGATCCCGGTGAAGCTTCTCGCCGGCGTCCGGGATTTGCATCCTGCCTACTTCGCGATGGTTATGGCCACCGGCATTGTGGCCATTGCCGCACAGCTGACCGGCATGCGACGGATTGCGGTCGGCCTGACATGGCTAAACGGTTGCGTTTTTGTCGTCCTCTGGGCCGCTACGCTGGTGCGCATCATTCGATTTCCACGCAACTTCTTCCGTGATCTCACAGATTACCAGCGCGGTCCAGGATTCTTCACCATCGTGGCCGGTACCTGCGTGCTCGGACGCCAGCAGATCATCATCTATAGCCACCACGGCCTTGCGGCGGTAATGTGGTTTGTCGCGATTCCGCTCTGGGCAACTTTCACCTACGCAATCTTCACTGGCTTCACCGTCAAGGAAGACAAGCCTTCGCTGGCGGAAGGCATTCACGGAGGATGGTTGATTGCGGTAGTAGCCACTCAAGCCGTGTCCAGCTTGGGTACGCTCCTCGCAGGCCGGTTCCCAGCACACGAAACCGAGATGCTCTTCTTTTCGCTGTGCATGTGGCTGTGTGGAGGGATGCTGTACATCTGGGTCATTTCGCTGATTTTCTACCGCTACACATTCTTCCGTTTTCTGCCCTCCGATCTCATGCCGCCCTATTGGATCAACATGGGCGCGATGGCAATCTCCACCCTGGCGGGTGCCAACCTCGTCCTCAACGCCACGCATGCACCCTTCCTGATGGCGCTGCTCCCGTTTCTCAAGGGCTTCACGGTTTTCTTCTGGGCAACCGCCACGTGGTGGATTCCCATGTTGGTGATCCTCGCTATCTGGCGCCACGCCTACAAGCGGTTCCGGTTAAGTTATGACCCACTTTATTGGGGTGCTGTGTTTCCGCTGGGCATGTACACGGTGAGCACCTACCAGTTGGCGAAAGCTTTTGACCTGCCATTCTTGCTGTGGATTCCCCGCTACTTCGTCTACGTCGCCCTGGCCGCTTGGATAGCCACGTTTGCCGGACTGCTCGGGACGATGAGAAATCTGTTTCCGGCACTTCACAAGGAGCAAACGAGTGTTTCTGTCGAGTAGGTACCTCGCGAAAGGAATCGAAAGTCGTGAGTGAGCTCAGAGGCACGCCGAATCAAAGTCTGCTGGCGGCTACGCTGGGATTCTTCGCCGGCTTCGCGGCAGTCGCGTTGTTCGGTCCAACCGCCAGCAGGTTTCAAGAAGTGATGCATCTGTCGCCTGTGATGGTGGGGTTCCTGGTGGCGGCGCCAGCTCTGTCGGGCTCGCTGCTCCGAATTCCGTTTTCGGCCTGGGTCGATACCACGGGAGGGCGCAAGCCGTTTCTCGTTTTGCTCACTCTATCGCTGTCAGGCATGTTCGGCCTACTGCTCGTAATTTACTTCTTGTACCCGGCCCGGCTTTCCTCAAATCTCTACCCGCTGTTGCTGGGCCTCGGAGTCCTCTCGGGATGCGGCATTGCGACTTTCTCAGTAGGAATCAGCCAGGTTTCCTACTGGTTCCCCCAGGCGAAGCAAGGCAGGGCGCTGGCGATCTTTGCAGGTTTTGGAAACCTGGCGCCTGGACTCTTTTCCTTCTTACTTCCGATCGCGCTGGTCAGCTTGGGCCTCGCCGGATCCTACACGGTATGGCTCGCGTTCCTGGCAGGGGGCACCATTGTTTACGCCCTGCTCGGCCGCAACGCTTGGTTTTTTCAGTTGCGGACCTGCGGAGTTGAGGCTGAGGAAGCACGTCGCGTCGCGCGGGAGCGGGGGCAGTTCCTGTTCCCAGCTGGGAGCTTGGTCGAAAGTCTCCGTATTTCAGCTCGTACCTGGAAGACGTGGGCTTTGGTTTGGGTCTATTTCACGACCTTCGGCGGCTTCATCGCCCTGACTGCCTGGCTGCCGACCTACTGGCACTCCTATTTCGGCGTCAGCGCGGTGAAAGCCGGATTGCTGACTGCGGTGTACTCCGTGCTGACCTCGGCCATCCGCATCGGGGGAGGGATGTTGTCCGACCGCCTCCGCGAAGGAGGCGAAAACACCGCCATCCTCGCCCTGCTGATCATGGCGAACGGAGCCATCATCATGACCGGCGCTACCCAGTTGGAACTTGCGCTACCTGGAGAAATTCTTCTGGCCATTGGAATGGGGGTGTGCAACGCCGCTGTTTTCAAGCTAGTTCCACAGGACATTCCGCAGGCAGTCGGAGGAGCCGCCGGCTGGGTGGGTGGCCTGGGAGCTCTCGGTGGGTTTGTCATCCCGCCGGTGATGGGATTTGCGGTTCACGATCTTGGCACGCGCGGCTACGCGATTGGCTTCATCGTTTTTGTTTTCCTCGCATTGTTTGGCCTCGCGGTTGTATGGGTTCTGAAGTACACACGCGAGGCCCCAGCCGGGGTTGGGTCGGTCGCGTCGATTCCGGAGACACAGAGTAGGAAATGATGAGTGCAAAGAGTACAACACTTGCCGCCGAGCTCGTCGCATTCGATACGGCACAGAGGATCGTGACCACTGCGGTCAAGGTTTTGGGGAGTGAGTACGTTTCATTGTCCGACGTGCTGGGGCGCGTGGCCGCTGAGAACGTTATCGCGGAAGAAGATCTCGTGCCGTATGCGCGCTCGGCAATGGATGGTTATGCACTCCGGGCATCCGATACCGCCGCTGCTTCGCCGCAGTCTCCGGTTGGGTTCCCAGTCGCCGGCAAGGTCTTTGCCGGAGAGGGAAAGACAGCGCTTGCGGCCGGCACCGCGATCGGCATCACGACAGGTGCGCCCGTGCCCTCCGATGCAGACGCGGTCATTCCGCATGAGCAGGTCCAGGTCCAGGACGGAGTGGTCTTCCTTGAGGAACCAATCAAACTCGGAAGCTGCATTTTCCCGCCCGCAGAGGATGTCCGTTGCGGAGAGACGCTGCTGGAACGCGGGGAAGTGCTCGGTCCCGCGCTGATCGCTCTGCTTGCATTTGTGGGTAGATCTCAACTGCGCGTATACCGGCGCCCTCGGGTCAGTGTTCTTTGTACGGGGAGCGAACTGGTGGAAGTGTCGGATACGCCCGCCTATGGGCAGGTCCGCAACAGCAATGCTTACGCTTTAACGGTGCTCCTTTCCCAGTGTGGCGCCGAAGCACGTTACTGCGGCGCAGTCGCGGACAGTTCTGAGAGATTGCGTGCGGCGCTTGATTCTGCGCGGGAAGGGGCAGACCTTCTCCTTACCACTGGAGGTGCCTCTGTCGGTGAGCGGGATCTGGTCAAGTCCGTGCTGGAAAGTATGGGCGTCGATTTCGAGTTTCGCAGAGTTGCCATCAGGCCAGGTAAACCATTTGCATTCGGTATGTGGGGAACGCTCCCGGTCTGTGTCCTTCCTGGCAATCCTTCGGCCGCATTCGTTTGCTTCCAGGAATTTGTGCGTCCCATCGTGCTCCGGATGGCTGGCCACGCGAGAACGGAGTTGCCCGAGGTGAAGGCTACGCTCACGGGGCGCGCGAGATCCAAGGCGGGTTCGCGTTACATCGTACTGGCCCGAACTTCTGTGATGGGCTCTGAGTTTCTGGTTCGTCCCCTTGAAAACCAGTGCTCCGCGCTGGTGCGAAACCCTGCAATGGCAAACAGCCTGATAGTTCTCCCTGACGGGCCAGCGACCTTCAACCCCGGCGATACGGTCAAAGTTCAGGTGCTCGACTGGGAACAGCGTGGTTAGCTGCAAACAAACGGCGGACGAGCACATACGCACGTGACGCGGCTCACGCGCGTGCGACAAAAGTTGCAGAGCATTTTGCAGGGGCTGATGACGGCTGAAGCATATGATTGCAGGTAAAAAATGTTGTCGAGTGGAGGGTTTCCAATGCGCTTTGTGGCTTTTCTCGGTTTTCTTCTCTTCCCGCTGATTACAGTCGCTCGTTCCCAGGTTTCCCCTGAAGGCCAGGCATGTCTGGATTGCCACAGCACCAGCACACCGGGCATTGTGGAGCAATGGCGAGAAAGCGCCCACGCTAGGAAGAATGTGGATTGCTACTCGTGCCATCGTGCCAATGAAAAGGATCCAGCAACCTTCGAGCACTACGGCCATCGCATTGCTGTGATTGTCACACCCAACTACTGCGGGCGCTGTCACGGCAAAGAAGTGGAACAGTTCGAAAAGAGTCGTCATGCTCAGGCAACCCAATTCATCGGTTCTCTAGACAACATGTTGGGAGAGGTAGTGGAGGGCGGCCCAGCGGCCGTAAACGGATGCCGGCAGTGTCACGGCAGCGAGGTCAAGTATTTGAAGGACGGCAAATTTGATGCGGATACCTGGCCGAACAGCGGGATTGGGCGCGTGAATCCTGACGGCAGCCGAGGCTCCTGCGCTGCCTGCCACGGACGACACTCCTTCAGTTCAGCACTGGCTCGCCAGCCCGAAAACTGTGGGAAGTGTCACCTGGGTCCCGATCATCCGCAGATGGAGATCTACACCGAATCGAAGCACGGCATTCAGTTCCGCGCCAACATTGCCAAGATGAACCTGGATTCAAAGTCCTGGGTGGTGGGGAAGGACTATTCCGCGGCGCCCACGTGCGCAACCTGTCACATGAGCGCAACCAGCAATCAGCCAGTGACCCACGATGCGGGCGCCCGTATCAGCATCACACTGCGGCCGGTCGTGAGCTTCAAACTGGAGAACTGGGAGAAGCGTCGTGCCGCTATGCAGGACGTCTGCTCGAACTGTCACGCGACTGGCTGGGTAGAGAACTTCTATAAGCAATACGAGAACACAGTCGATCTCTACAACGAGAAGTTTGCCAAGCCCGCCAAGGCGATCATGGATAAGCTCTATGCCGCCAATAAGCTTACGAAGACACCATTCGATGAAAAGATCGAATGGACCTACTATGAGCTCTGGCATCATCAGGGGCGGCGCGCCCGGATGGGCACGGCCATGATGGGCCCGGATTACACGCAGTGGCACGGCTTCTACGAAGTCGCGAAGACCTTCTATACGGAATTCATTCCCGAAGCCGAGGCACTTCTTCCCGGCGTGACCGCAGACGTTATGAACAGCCCTTACCACCAGTGGACAAAAGGTCTGAGCAAAGAGCAACTTCAACAACAACTGGATTTTTATAAGAAGAAATACAACCAGTGAAGAACATTAGTTTCCGAGGAGAAGGGTGGTGGTCATTCAGCCACCAAAGCAAGTGGCATGGTCGCTGTCCGCCTCAGCTGTCAACTTGAAAACGGCCGTTCTGATGCTGCGCTAGTGGCTCGTGACTTTTGTCAGTGCATCTTGTGATGGGAGAGGTAGGTTGGAATTAGGAGGGCCCGTTCTCGTGGCTTACGTGATTGCTGAACCCTGTATAGGAACGAAAGACACGGCCTGCGTAGATGCATGCCCGGTCGACTGCATTCATCCGAAGAAAAACGAAGAGGATTTTGCCACGGAAGCTCAGCTGTACATCGACCCGGTCGAATGCATCGATTGTGGAGCGTGTGTGCCGGTTTGTCCGGTATCCGCGATCTTCGCGCTCGATGATCTCCCGGAAAAATGGAAACACTACGCTAAAATCAACGCGAAGGGAGCGCTGATGGCAGTGGTAACAAGGGCGGAGCAAAAGTAGACCTCAGGAGAGTGTGAAAGATCAGGATTGCCGATGAGGGGGCGCATAGGTCCTGCCCCCCTAAGCGACAACGGCGCTCGGCACCCAGCCTGCCGGCTTCCAGCCAAACGGAGGATTGGCATAAAACTGCGCGGCCGCTACGACTGGGATCACGTATACGATCGATTCAGAAGTGACGACTTGGGTGGGTCATTCGACCTCACTGCCCACGCGGGAACTTAACTGGCCAATGGGCGCCCCGTAAAAGAGCACTGGCAAGTGACTGTCCCCACAATTTTCCTAACTCCGCTGTGCTATGAGGTGTTTCGGCGCGAGGACCAACCAATCCAACCGGGCTCCCGCACCTGTTCTTCTTCCATCTGGCGATGCCGGGCTGCCATGATGCCTTGGCGCCCCAGGTAGCCAATTACTCGGCGAGGACTCTTCGGATCGACCACGGGTAAGCGACCAATATTGTGGCGCAGCATCTTGTTCGATGCATCGTGCAACAACTCCTCCGGATACGTGACCATCACATCGCGCGTACCCGCATCCAGCACGCTCAGGTCGCCTGTTGGATGTTTGTCGAGGGCGCGAAGGACGTCGCCGCGGGTAATGATGCCCGCCAAGTTGCCATCAGGATCGAGAATCACCAAGCCTTGATGGCTGCTGACGTCCGGATCATGGCGTGAGATGCGGTCTACAAGTTCCGAGACACGCATTTCGCTCGAGATTGCCGGAATGTCTTTGTTCATCGTCTCCTCGACCGCGACCTGCTGGAGCACGTCGGCTTCGTAATCCTGATGGATGCGCAGGCCCCGTCTCGCGAGCTTCTCCGTCATGATCGAGGATTTGGGCATGAGGAGCATGGCTACGCCATCGGCAATTACGGTGACAAGCATGAGAGGCAGCACCGAGTTGTAATCTCTGGTGATCTCAAACGCAAAAATGATGAAGGTGAAGGCCGCGCGCGAAGCAGCGCCAAACACGGCTCCCATCGCTACCAGTGCGAATGCTCCTGGTGCAAGCCCGGCCGCCGGGAAGAAACGGTCGATCGCCATCGCGTAGGCTCCACCTAGCGCCGCACTCGACATAAACATCGGAGCGAGCAGACCGCCGGAGGTCCCCGACCCGAGTGACACAATGAGTGCGACCGCCTTCGCGATCATGACCACCAGGAGCAACTTCAGTGCGAGGTTGGCGTTTAGGATGTCGCCGATCGTGTCGTAGCCGACGCCGAAAACGCGAGGAACAAAGTATCCGATGACGCCTAGCCCGAGAGCGCCAATGGCGGGCCACCACAGTTCGTCAATCGATAGCTTCTCGAACTGATCTTCGACCCAGTACAGCGTATTGCTGAACCCGACCGCAGCCAGTCCGCAGATCACTCCCAGCAGAAGGTAGAAAGGCAGCGCCCTCGGCACGCCAAAGTCGACAGCGGCGACCGCAAACATGGGACCACCCCCGAGCAGTTGGACGTGCACCGCGGTGGCCAAGGTGCTTGCGATCACCAAGGGAATGAAGGATCGCGACTTGAATTCGAAGAGCAGTAATTCGATGGCGAGGATCACCCCGGCGATAGGAGTGTTGAAGGTAGCGGACATTCCGGCTGCTGCTCCGCAGGCAAGGAGCACTTTCCGCTCCGCTGCCGTGGTATGAAGGACCTGGCCGACCAGCGAGCCGATCGCGCCACCGGTTTGAATGATCGGTCCCTCCGCGCCGAACGGCCCCCCGGTGCCGATAGCGATCGCGGCCGAAAGCGGTTTGAGGATCGCGACTCGCGGTGCAATGCGGCTCCGGTTTACCAGCACAGCTTCCATGGCCTCCGGAATCCCGTGCCCCTTAATCTTCGAGGTTCCATATTTCGCCATGACGCCCACGATGAGCCCACCGATGACCGGAGTGACGATGGCCCACGGCCCAAGATGGTTCAGCCTGGCGCTGGTGAAGTCGAACGCGAATCGGTGATAAAAAAAAACGTTTGTGAAGAGCGCAATCAGGTTGTAGAGAGCGTAAGCGATCACACCGGCGACGAGGCCGATCGCACCGGCCAGCAAGGACACCAGCGCTAGCCGGAATTGGGCGGGTGGTGTAACGACAAATGCTCCGGTCGGCGTGACTGCAAGCTTGCTGCCGTTCATGAATTGGGAATTCTCCCCGCTATCTGGGCCAAGAAGGGATTGATCGCCGTTCTGGTCCGACATGCCTGACCTGTTCTCCGTTTCTGTCAGCCAGGCCTGCGTCCCACCCATTCGTGTTCTTGCTCGAACGCATCACTCGCCGCAGAGCTCCGAGCAATGCGGGACCCTCCTTGCGCAGTTCGGCCCGGTGGTGCAGCGATAATTCGCGCAGCACCCTCTCCCCCTTGAGAGTGAGCGTCAGGAAAACTTCGCGACGGTCATTCTCGCCCTTTTGTCGCTGCACATATCCGCGGGCGGCAAGACGGTTCACCAGTTCTACCGTGCTGTGGTGCCGGATTTGCAACCGCTTTGCCAGTTCTCCAATCCGGGGGCGTGTTCCGCCTGGAAGGCCTTTCAGAGCCAACATCAGTTGATGTTGGCGGGGCTCGAGGCCAAGCCCACGAACAATAAGCTCACTGAAGTGCAGAAAGCGTCGGATATGGTGCCGCAAATCCGCCAAGGCCCTGTAGTCCCTCAGTGTGAGTGCTTTTCCCATGCATCAGATCTATTGTGTTTGGATTATACCATCGTAATATCGTGTCACGATATATTGTGTTTTACTAGCGTCGCCGCGCAGGTCCAGCCATTGCGTAGGGCAGTTGTCAGTCTTGTGCCCCTGTACGAGCAGCCCGCTGTGTCGTGGTCGCAATGGGACAACTGTACCGTCGATATGTTATGTGTGTGATCGGGGAAGCCGATGGGAGGGAACCAGCTTCAGAACAGGCCGCTGCCGAAATGACGGGGAGCACCCTAAGGCCGGATGATCAAGACAGGGTCTTCCCCTAGTTGTTGGCCGGCAACAGAGCCGCAGTACAGACCACTCAACTCAGATCAATTTTCGCTGAATAGCATTCATGACCGCCTCCAGGCGATTATGAGTTCGCAATTTCTGGTTGATGTGGTGGAGGTGGTTGCGGAGTGTCTGCGGGCTGATCCCAAGGATGCGCGCGACGTCGTCACTGTCCTTGCCCTCGGCAAACAAACGCAGGATGTGTTTTTCCTGTTCCGACAGCGGGGATATGGGTTCCGCACGCGCCGAGACCTCGCCAACCGAACTGAGCTGCTTCGACAGATCTAGCATCTTGTGCATCAATTCTTCGCTCTTTTTCTGTTCGCTTACGTCATGAGCAAGGTGCACCAGAAGTCGGCGGCCAGTGCGCTGGTTGTCGAACACCAGTGTGGACATATTGATCCATAGTCGCTGCCCTGAGCGGGTCTTTACGCTCATATCGAAGTTTGGTATGTCGGTACTTCCTCCGGCGCACTCAGCCACGCTGCAATGCTGATGGCATACGCGTGTACCCAAAGGTCCCATGCCTTCCAAGATGTCATAGCACGTCTTGTGGACTGCGTCGGCAGCCGGATAGCCGAAAAGCTTCTCAGCGCCTTTGTTCCAGGACATGATTTCGCCTTCTTCGGTCACCGAGAACGCTGCGTCCGACGTGTGCTGGAGCAGGGTAAATAGTTCACTTTCTAGCATTTACCTCACCCCGTGACAACTACCTACCTGAACAGTACGAATGCTCCATTGAGACCGACCGCTTCCCGATACAAGTATATGTCAGCTGGCAAAACCAGGATTCCAAAGAGAAGAAAGGTTGAGCCGACGGGAAGAGATGGGATATGGAAACAAGAACTCATAACGGAAGTTCATTCATGAAGGCGATTCTAAGTATCGTGCTTTTTCTGCTCATTGTGGTCGGTGCGAAACCACTACCGGCACAGCCTGCGGCGAACCATAGGACAGGGCTGAAGACCGCCGCGAATACAGTCGATATCGTCCGTGACCCGACCGACGTTCCGTCACCAATTGCAAACCGCGAACCTACAGTGGTCCATGTGACGCTCACAGCCGAGGAGGTTCTTGGTCAGCTGGATCCGTCGGTTGGCACCACTTACCGCTATTGGACTTTCAACGGAAAGGTGCCTGGACCGATGATCCGGGTGCGACAGGGCGACACAGTGGAGGTCACCCTTCACAACGACGAAAGCAGCCACATGGTCCACTCCATCGATTTCCATGCGGCGTTGGGTCCTGGTGGCGGGGCAGCGTTCTCGCAGGCGATTCCGGGACAGTCGAAGACCTTCACATTTCAGGCCACAACACCGGGGCTGTTTGTCTATCACTGCGGTACACCGATGATCGCCGAACACATTGCTAACGGCATGTACGGCCTGATTCTGGTGGAGCCAGCCGGTGGACTGTCTCACGCCGACCACGAGTACTACATCATGCAGGGCGAAATCTATACCACGCTGCCCAAGGGCAAAGCCGGGCTGCAGCAGTTTAGTGATTCGAAACTCATGGAGGAAACGCCAGAATATTTCGTGTTCAACGGGGCAGTGGATGCCCTGACCAAGAAACATCCCATGCACACCAACATGGGCGAGGCTGTGCGAGTATTCTTCGGCGACGCGGGCCCCAATGAGGCATCGTCCCTGCATGTGGTCGGGGAAATCTTCACACGCGACTATGAGCTAGGCTCACTGACTTCCCCTCCGCTCACCGGAATTCAAACCGCAGGCGTACCGCCTGGTAGTGCGGCCATCCTGGAGTTTACAACTAGCACGCCGGGACAGTTCACGATGATGGACCATGCCATGGCGAGGATGGCCAAGGGTCTCATGGCAGTCTTTGAGGTCCGCGGCGTACAGAACACCGCCTTCATGCATGACGGGCCCGCCGAACCCGCTTCGGGCTCACGAGCATCCGCCGCTTGGGTAACCGGAATGAGCCAAGCCGACACAGCAAGCTCCTCGGGCGGAGGTGAAGTTGGTCCTGCCACTCGTGGAGTCTCCACAAGTCTGGCAGATGCAAAAGCAGAAGCTATTTCGGACACCATGCGCTCGATGCCAATGCACATGGTATTTGTGAAGGCCAAGCACCCACTTGGGTCAAATCTTACGCGTTCCGTGTCGACTCTGAAACCTGCACCCAGTGGCCCCACGGAACTTAACGGATGCCTGACATTGTTGAGCGATGGCAGAGCGATGCTTGAGGTCTCCCGGTCAACCAGAACCTACCGCTTGGAAGCACGGCCCTTGTTGTTTTCTGAAAACGCGAATCGTCTTATCCACGTGACTGGAGAGTTAGGCAGTGTAGTCGCAGTAGAAGACCCCAGTATTCCCAGTTTCGTGGTGAAAACGGTTGATGAACTTGCGCCCAACTGCTCTGCAAAGGTAACGCCTGCTCTTCTGCGGAAAGCGCTGGCAAAAGCTGTCGGGGGTGGCACTGGGACTTTGGGCCCGCTGACGGTGGGCATGAGTGACATGGCGTTCTTGCCGCCAAAGATGGTCATTAAGGTCGGCCAGGAAGTGACTTGGAAAAACTCTTCGGAAGTCATCCACAACGTAGTCGACGATGCCGAGAAAGCGATAAACCAGGCTGACGTTCATCTTCCTGAGGGCGGGGAGCCATTTGATTCAGGATTGATGCAACCTGGCGAGACCTTCGCCCGTGTTTTTACAGCTCCCGGGGTGTACCGCTACGTCTGTACGCTGCATGAAGCCAACGGCATGAAGGGCGTGGTGATCGTCAAGTGAATGCTCGTGATGCAGGCATCTGCGAAAGGAAGGCTTTGAACCACCAAGCCCCGGCCTGCCGGCGGGTTTGGGAGCCGTGACATAAGTCATCGTCGCGTTTTTGGTCGGCTCCTATGATCTTTACAGCGTGGGTGAAAGGTAGGGAAACTATGAACAAGATCACCGGAAACACGAGCGTGGCGGAGATCGTGAAGCTCTGCCCGAACGCGCGCCGCGTCTTTGATCGTCACGGGCTCAAGGGTTGTGGCGGCGAACATGGCCCCAGTGAGCCCTTGGCATTCTTTGCTGCAGTGCATCAGGCGAATGTGGATGAACTGCTACGGGAGATCAACGCCGAGCTAGAAAGCCCGTCTTCCCAGTCCTATGTGTACAAGGAAACCCTGCAGGACTACATCTATCGGCGGTTTTTCAAGGCTGGCGTGGCAATCGTGCTAACTGTCGGCTGCCTCTGGGGTGCGATCAATCTGTTGCAGATCGCACTGGGGAAGGAGCTTCCTGCAACTGCGCCTCCTGTCTTCGATTCATGCCCACGCGCACGCCATGATCTTCGGCTGGGTAGGGATGTTTGTGATGGGCTTCGCATACCAGTCCTTTCCGCGCTTCAAGAACACCACGCTCTGGCGGCCGGGTCTGGCGAACCTTAGCTTCTATCTGCTAGCCACAGGGATCGTGGCTGGCATGCTTGCCGATATGCTGCTGCCTACCGCGGCTTCATTCGCGCTGGGCGCGGTATCGGGAGTATCCGAAATTACTGCCGTCGTGCTCTTTATGTTGGTGTTGTACCGGACGGCGCGGCAGTCGATCGAGCCGCACAACCCGTACGAGAAGTTCATCGCCAGCTCGTTCATCTGGTTTCTGCTGGGCACAATCTTGGAAGCAGTGTTCTTTTTTGCGAAGGCCACGGCTCCTTCGGAACACGGTCTGATCATGCGCATCGCGCTGATCGATGGTCCGCTGCGGGATATTCAACTGCTGGGCTTCGCCGCACTGATTATCGCCGGGGTCAGCCAGCGCTTTGTGCCGCAGGTGTACGGCCTCGGGAAGCCCTCGCATGATCGCCAGACAATGATCTTCTGGTTGATCAATGGCAGTCTGGTGCTGAACGTGGTCAGCTATGTGCTGCTGCTTACGACCCACATCTTCTATTTCGCAATCGGCCTCGAGTTTGCCTATCTGCTCATGCCGGTTTGGGCCGTATTGTTGGCCAAGCAGATTGGCGTGTTCCGGAAGCCATCGCAGCCAGATCGCACCTTCAAGTTCATTCGCGCAGCGTACGTCTGGTTGCTGGTCGCTTGCGGCATGATGCCATTCTTCCCGCTCTACGGGGCGTTGACCCATCAGGTATTTGCGCACACGTATATGGGCTCTCACCGCCACGCATTCACCGTAGGCTTCATCAGCATGATGATCCTGGGAGTGTCGTCCCGAGTGGTGCCCATCTTGGCGGGGATCGACTCGAAGCGAATGAACTCGCTGTGGGCCCCTTTTCTTCTTTTCAACGTCGGCTGTGCCGGCCGCGTACTGTTGCAGGTGCTCACAGACTTCGTGCCCAACGTCGCTTATCCGCTAGTTGGGGTCACTGGTTTCATCGAATTGACCGCCTTGCTCTGGTGGGGAATTGAACTGTGGCGCACCATGAACATGGCGAAGAAGAGTCGCACACAATTGCTTACTGCACCTTTCCCGCTGCCGACACGATAAGCGCACTCGTTTGCGCTGCTGTCGGCTGAGAAAGTGCGAAGAGTCTTTTCAACCGGATGTAGATAGGAGACACAAAATGAGTTCAACACCCACAATAACTTCAGAGATTGCCGGAGCACAAGTTTTGCCCTTGCTCAATTTGGTCAATTATCAGGAGGGATCCATCGTGAGCCGTGTCATCCTTAAACGACAAAAGGGGAACGTCACGATGTTCGCGTTCGACGAGGGGCAGGGGCTGAGCGAACACACCGCCCCGTTTGATGCGCTCGTGCAGGCCATTGAAGGAGAAGCAGAGGTTACAGTTGCTGGCAAGCCACTAACCGTGAAAGCAAGCGAAGTCGTCCTGTTGCCGGCTGAACAGCCGCATGCTGTCAAGGCGACCACACGTTTCAAGATGATCCTGACCATGATCCGCTCGTAGGCTCAAAATGCGCACTCTTGGTTCGCTACCGGATTGGGGACCGAGTGAAGCGTACTTGTTGTGTACATTGTGAGGCGAAATATACGATGGGACTCAGTCGGAGGAGGAAAAGACCATGGCGAGAAATCTAACGACCCACAAGCCTAGTGAGGGTAGTAAGGCTCTAAACAGGTTGCCCCATCTAGCCAACCCACTCCTGCGATTCAATCTCTCGGAGGAACTCCGGCAGCTCCGGAATGAGGGCTCGTGGCAGCGAGAAACCGGGCGTAGTTCCAAGACGCTCGCCAAATACCAGGACTTCCGGATTGTCCTGGTTCTCATGAAGGCCAACACGCAGATGAAGGAGCACCATGCCGATGCCAGAATCTCGATCCATTCGCTGCAAGGTAAGATTCGCATTCATCTGCCAGGCCAAGAGGTCGAACTTCCCGCCGGGGAATTGATGGCACTCGACCATGGCATACCTCACGATGTCGAAGCGGTGGAGGAAAGTGCTTTTCTGATTACGATCTCCTGGCCGGGAGGCACAACGGAAGAGCGGCATGATGCGAGTTGAGTTGCGCCTCCGTGCGCGGAACTGATGCAAATTGGGTATGGCAGACGTAAACATAACGGTGGACGGGAAGAAGATAACTCAACCCGCTGGAACACTATTGATCGAGGCTTGCAAGACTGCCGGGATCGAGATCCCATCGTTTTGCTACTACCCAGGCTTATCGCTGCAGGGCGCCTGCCGGATGTGCCTCGTGGAAATTGCAAAGATGCCCAAGCTGCAGACGGCCTGCACCACGTTCATCAGCGAGGGGATGGCGGTTACGACCCAGAGTGAGACCGTCAAGCAGGCTCGCAAAGCCATGCTGGAATTTGTGCTGCAGAATCACCCCTTGGATTGTCCAGTATGCGATGCAGGAGGTCAGTGCGAACTGCAGGATGCAACCCTGAGTTACGGACCAGGAGAGTCCAGGCTGATTGACCCGAAGAACCACAAAGACGAGCAGCAGTGGTCGCCAGTCGTTTACTTTGACCGGCCGCGGTGCATCATGTGCTACCGCTGCGTGCGCGTCTGTGGTGAGGGTATGGATGTCTGGGCTCTTGGGATTGCGAATCGCAATTCATCTCAGCTGATCGTTCCCAACAAGGGCGACTATCTTGAGTGTGAAGAGTGCGGCATGTGTATCGACATCTGTCCCGTCGGGGCGCTGACGTCTGGTCCCTACCGCTACAAGACTCGTCCCTGGGAAATGAAACACGTGGCCACCATCTGCACGCACTGCGGCGACGGGTGCACGACGACCTTGGGCGTGCGCCCCAGCGAGACGGGCATGGAGATCGTCCGCGGCTCAAACAGGGACAAGAACGGCATCAATGGCGATTTCCTGTGCATCAAGGGGCGCTATGCGTTCGATTTCACCGCCCATCCGGAACGGCTCAAGCAACCGTTAATCCGCAGGAATGGTCGGCTCCTTCCTGCTTCATGGGAGGACGCTCTGTCGATCGTCGCCGGACGTTTCCGCGAAGTTCGGGAGACTTCCGGCGGGAACTCAATCGGAGTGATTGGTTCGACGCGCACGACCAACGAAGAGAGCTACTTGCTGCAGAAAGTCGCACGGATCGTTCTTCACACCAACAACATCGACCATCATCGGACAGCAGATTTCCCAACTCTCTCTCTCGCTCTGGCGGGCAAACCAAACACTACCGCCAGCATGAAAGATGTCTTCAGCGCTCCCGCCATCCTGCTCATCGGGAGCGATCCCACGTATCAACATCCGCTACTGGCGTGGCAGATCCGGAACAATGTGCGCCTACACCACGCCCGTCTGTATCTGATCAATGCACGTCCGATCAAGTTGACGCGACAAGCAACTCAATTCGTGCAGGTCGATCAAGGCAGCGAAGGCGCAGCAGTGGCTTTTCTGGCTGGAGAAGACAGTGCTCGGGAACAGTGCACTGCCGACCAATCTGATCGGGACAAACTCACCGCTCTGAGAGAGAAACTACGGACAGAGAAGGGTCTCGTCATTGTTTTCGGCTCCGAGTTACGTGGAAAGGACATTGCCGCGCTTGTGCGGTGTTGTGCTGTAATTCCTGATGGCAAGTTGGTATGTCTGGGCGACTACGCGAATTCGCGTGGTGCTGCCGATATGGGGCTCTACCCAGACCTGTTGCCTGGATACACGCCGCTTTCGGAGGGCGCCGCATTTCGCGAAGCCTGGGACGCAGGGTTCCCCACGCAGCCAGGACTCAATCTCCCGCAGATGATGGAAGCAGCGAGAGAGCGCAGTCTGAAAGCGTTGTATGTCGTTGGTTCGAATCCTGTCGCCCGCTATCACATCGACCCATTTGTCCTGCACGCAACGTTCTTGGTAGTGCAGGACATGTTCTTGACGGAGACGGCTAAACTGGCGGATGTCGTGCTTCCTGCCACAGGTGCTTATGAGAAGTCCGGAACCTTTACCAACACCTGCGGTGATCTCCAGAGAGTGAGAAAAGCCGCAGAAGCGGTTGGCCCGAAAAGTGACCTCGAGATAATAGCTCGCCTGGCCAACGAGATGGGCTGCCCGATAGGAAAGCTAGTCACGCGCGGAGAAGGTGTCCGTGCCGACACCGGGCAGTCGCGAGGGGTTCAGTCTGGAGAAGTGGACCGTCAGGCGGTGTGGATGCAAAGGCAGAACTTGGAGCCGCGGATGGGGCCGTTTGATCCGAACGCGGTGTTGGATGAGATCCGCTGCCTGGTTCCAAGCTACTGCTCGACTCACGTTGACTGTTCCGATCAGAAAAAGGCGGCGGAGCCGAATCAACCTGCGTCTCGCGATGCGGCGAGCGAGGATCGGTTGATCCTTCCCGCGCAAGATGACCTGTTTTCCTCAGGGACATTAGGTCGCTATTGTCGAGTGCTTGAAGACGTGATGGAGAGTCGTCTTGTATTGCCAAATGAACAAGAAGACAGCAACGGTGAACTTCTCTTCGAACCGAGGCAGTGGAATGACCCTGGAAGCGTTCGCCCGGGCTCATAAGTTGCCACCGCGCTGGCTGGAACTGAGTGAGGCGTGCGAGAAGATTGTGAAGCTTCCTGACTTCTGGTATCGCCCTGACCTGCGACAGCAAGCGGGCGATCTGGCCATTGAGGCCTCCGACATTCTCCAATCAGCACTCAAACGAGAGGCCTGCGGGAATGCACATGGTGCTGATGCGTTGAGTTCCACACGATTGAAGTGAAGCGAGAGTGGACATGACCGACAGGACTGTGCTCTTCATCATTCGACGGCAAGCCACTCCGCAATCGGAGCCCTTCTGGGAAAAATTTGATCTGAAATGGCGGCCGGGTATGAATGTCATCAGCGGTCTGATGGACATTGCTATGAATCCGGTGGACCGAGCCGGGAGGCCCACAACACCGATTGCCTATGACTCCAACTGCCTGGAGGAGGTTTGTGGGTCCTGTGCCATGCGGATCAACGGCAGGGCCGCTATGGCTTGCTCTTCTCTTGTGGACAAGCTCAAGCATCCCATTCGCCTGGAACCTTTGTCGCGATTCCCCGTCATTCGCGATTTGGCGGTGGATCGTAGCGTGTTATTTGAGAATCTCAAGCGGGTCAAAGCGTGGGTCCCGATAGACGGGACGTACGATCTCGGCTCGGGCCCAAGGATCTCTGTTGAAGACCAAGAGCAGGCCTATCCCATGTCCCGCTGCATGTCCTGCTGTCTCTGTATGGAAGTCTGCCCACAGTTCACGATGGCGACGGGCTTTGCGGGGGCGGCCGTCATTAACCAGGTACGGCTCTTCAACCAGCACCCCACAGGAGCATCCCTGAAACGGGAGCGGTTGCATGCCATGACCGGCGATGGGGGAATCCACGAGTGCAGCTATGCGCAGAACTGCGTTCAGATTTGTCCCAAGAACATACCTCTAACGAACTCCATCTCAAACGTCTATGGCCAAGTGATGAAGCAGACCATCGGAGACCTGTTCCGAAGATGACGCGACATTTTGGCACAGGTTTTGAAAGACGGCTGTCACAGTGAACAAAATGCGCCTGGTTAGCGGAAAGGGTTTATTCATGCTGCAGGCAGAAGTCGGCAGCGCCAAGATTACGCCAGCGCGAAGCTATCCCACTCGTGGGCAAGTGGTGCACGACTTCACGTTGCCGTCCACGGAGGGCAAGCGAATCAGCCTTCAGGACTACCGTGGTCACTTCAGCTTGGTATTGATCTTCGCCGGAGATACCGGCCAGATAACCGAGAAGAAATGTCTCTCGGAACTCGTTCAGCACTACTCTGAAATTCGAGAGGCGGATGCCGAGGTGTTGCTAGTCCTGGCGTGTTCTCGAGAGCGGGCGGAAGCGACCAGGCATCAGGCAAAACAGCCATTTCCGACTTTAGCGGACGAGAACCTGCTAGTCCATAAAGCGTTCGGAGCACTCGATCCTCGGTCGGTCCCCGCCGCGGCACTTTACGTGACCGACCGGTTTCTGGAGGTGTTTGCAGGGTGGCGTACGGGTGAAGGGGATAGTCTTCCCAGTGCGTCCGAGGTCATATCTTGGCTCGATTACATCAATAGCCAGTGCCCGGAATGTACGCAGGCGGAGTGGCCGAGGGACGACTAATTGACCGTAGACAAGGGAGGAGGCGGCGGGATGCTCAAGCTGAAACGTGCGTACGAACCGGCTTCTCGAGAGGATGGTCAACGATTCCTCGTGGAGAGACTGTGGCCGCGCGGCGTGAAGAAAGCCTCTCTCCGTCTCGATGCCTGGCTGAAGGAGGTTGCCCCCAGTACCGAACTGCGCCAGTGGTTCGGCCATGATCCCAGGAAATGGACAGAGTTTCAGCAGCTCTATCGAGCCGAACTGGAACGACATCCGGAGGTGTGCGACCCCATCCTGAAGGCCGCACGCGGAGGGGCAGTTACACTTGTCTACAGTTCTCACGACCGTGAGCACAACAATGCGGTTGCTCTGCGGGATTACCTCGAAGCGAAGCTCGGAAGAAAACGTCGGGCGACCAATCGCAAATCCGCAGCTTGACAGTCGCGAGCATAAGAACTGCCATTGCGAATACCCGCCGACGAAGATGGCTCTGCATCGCTTCTAGTCCGCTGGTTCTGGCCCACCGTTACAGAAATCCCCTCCCAGAGTACGAATGAACTATTGGAGAAATTCATGCGGAGTGCGGAAATAGTAGGGAAAGATACAGACTCAAAAGAGGGGCGGCCAATGACTACAAAGTGTGCGAATCCTTCGTGCTCCGCTCCCTTTCTTCGATTGCGAGGCGGCAAAGTGTTTCGTTTTGAAGTGCGGTTGCCCTGTGAATCCTGCCGAGATGTTCCGGACACCGTTTGCAGCACAAAGTCGGGCCGCGCGGCGGTGTTCTTCTGGCTGTGTGACAACTGCAGTTTGACCAAGACCTTGAGCTTCGAGCCCGCACGTGGATTAGCGGTTGAACCGATATCGGGACCTCGTAATTATGCCCTCGTTCCGCATGGCTTTGAGGACGACCGAAGGGGTGAGCAGGCTTCGTGACTTTTGTCACTGCACCTTGTGATGGGAGAAGTAGGTTGGAATTAGGAGGGCCCTGTTCTGATGGCTTACGTGATTGCTGAACCCTGTATCGGGACGAAGGATACGGCTTGCGTAGATGCATGCCCCGTGGATTGTATTCATCCAAGAAAGAACGAAGAGGATTTTGCCACGGAAACTCAGCTGTACATCGATCCGGTCGAATGCATCGATTGTGGAGCGTGCGTGCCGGTTTGCCCGGTATCCGCCATCTTCGCTCTCGATGATTTGCCGGAAAAATGGAAGCACTTCACCGAAATCAATGCGAAGCATTACAACCGCTGATTGTGGCGTTAGGAAAAAGGGGTATCCAAATGACGAACAGAAAACCAACAGAAGAATTGGAACACGAACACCGTATCATTCAGCAGGTCGTCGGCGGGATGGCCGTGCTCATCGAGAAACTGGAATCAGGCAAAGAGATTGACCCAGCAGTACTGACAGATTTCTTCGAATTCATGCAAACGTTCGGGGACAGATGCCACCATGGGAAAGAAGAACAGTACCTGTTCAAGCTCCTGGAGAAGAAGGGCGTACCCGTGAGCGGCTGTCCCCTGGCAGTCCTTCTTCACGAGCATGAGAAAGGTCGAAGCCTGATGGCCGATCTCAAGCTTACATCCGAAACCTACGCACACACTCCCGGCGCTGGCAGGGAGGCGCTAATTGGCACCCTCCGAAGACTCATTGAGCTCTATCCGGCACACATCTGGAAAGAGGATTACTTGCTCTTCCCGATGGCCGAGAAGATACTGAGCGCTGGCGAGCAGGAAGAATTGTCGACACAATTCAGGCGGCACGAATCTGAAATTGGCATTGACGTTCACCATGGTTTCGAGCAGTTGGCCGGGCGGATTTTGGAGATGGTCTGTGGGGGAGCCAGCACCTGCCACGCGGCTTAGTCAAGGGAGGTTGCGATACGTGTCTACGTTCTTGTGGCCCACGGTTGCCGATCCGCAAGGGGCGGTATCGTATGTTCGCGCGGATGGAGCAGTCTCCGTTGAACCGGCTTGAGGAACAGGGCTGATCCGCCACTATCAGCCCTTGGCCCAATTTGGTGTCAAGTTTGGTGTCAAATCGACCGATTTTTCCGGTTTTTAGCGCCTCAGCCGATTTTTTTGCCCTTTGCCGTCAATGACTTACGTGTTTTATACTTCCATGGCATGGAAGAGGTCGTCGGTTCGATCCCGACCAGGTCCACCAAATTTCTCAACGTCTTCCGGTGGAGATGACGCACCCCTTGGACGGGCGAGACGCCCGTCGCTCCGCGTATGTTTCAGGGGTCCTATTTTTTCTCGTTCTTTTTCTCGTTCTTTTTTTCGATCTTGGCCCAGGTATCTTTCAACGCCACGGTGCGGTTGAATACTGGATGTCCGGGCTTCGAATCCGGGTCCACGCAAAAATATCCGAGGCGTTCGAACTGGTAGCGGCCTTCGATCGGCGCGTTCGCCAGCGACGGCTCCAGTTTGGCCTGCGCGATCACTTCGAGCGAATTCGGATTCAAGTTCGCGGTGAACTCCTGGCCTTCTTCAACCTGATTCGGGTCTTCGTTGGTGAACAGCTTGTCGTAGATGCGCACTTCGGCGTCGATGGCATGCGCGGCTGAGACCCAGTGGATGGTTGACTTCACCTTGCGTCCATCCGGAGCATTGCCGCCGCGCGTTGCCGGGTCGTACGTACAGTGCACCTCAACTACTTCGCCTCTGTCGTTCTTCACCACCGTCTTCGCCGCAATGAAATACCCGTAACGCAGCCGCACTTCGCGCCCGGGCGACAGACGGTAATACTGCTTGGGCGGATCTTCGCGGAAATCGTCCTGCTCGATGTAGAGCACCTTTGAAAATGGCACTTTGCGCTTCCCGGCACTTTCGTCCTCGGGATTATTGACCGCCTCGACTTCCTCCACCTGACCTTCCGGATAGTTATCGATCACGATCTTCAATGGCCGCAGCACGGCCATCACGCGCGGCGCGCGCTTGTTCAGGTCTTCGCGAACAAAATGTTCGAGCATCGCAAGTTCCAGCGTGCCATTCGTCTTCGAAACCCCGATGGCCGCGCAGAAATTGCGGATCGCTTCCGGCGTGTAGCCGCGGCGGCGGATGCCGGAGAGCGTGGGCATGCGCGGATCGTCCCAACCGGTGACGCGTTTTTCCTGCACCAGGGTGAGCAGCTTGCGCTTGCTGAGCAAGGTGTAAGTGAGGCTGAGGCGATCGAACTCCATTTGCTGGGACGGAAAAATGCCGAGTTGCTGGATGAACCAGTTGTAAAGCGGGCGATGGTCTTCAAATTCAAGCGTGCAGATCGAATGCGTCACGTGTTCGATGGAATCCGACTGGCCGTGCGCGTAGTCGTACATGGGATAGATGCACCACTTGCCGCCGGTGCGGTGATGCTCGGCGCGCAGGATGCGATACATGATCGGATCGCGCATATTCAGGTTCGGCGACGCCATGTCGATTTTGGCGCGCAGCACGAGCGATCCATCGGGAAACTCGCCTTTGCGCATGCGCTCAAAAAGGTCGAGGTTCTCTTTCGCCTCGCGGTTGCGATGCGGACTTTCTTTGCCGGGCTCGGTGAGCGTGCCGCGATGCTGGCGAATTTCTTCCGCGCTTAGATCGTCAACGTAGGCTTTGCCCTCGTTGATGAGCTTGACCGCCCACTCGTAGAGTTGATCGAAATAGTCGGAAGCATAGTAGAGACCGTCCCACTCGAAGCCCAGCCAGCGGACGTCCTTCAGGATGGAGTCCACATACTCCTGCTCTTCTTTCTCCGGGTTGGTATCGTCGAAGCGCAGGTTGGTCTTGCCGCCAAACTCGTCGGCTAATCCAAAGTTGAGGCAGATGGATTTGGCATGGCCGATGTGCAAATAGCCGTTGGGCTCGGGAGGGAAGCGGGTCTGGATGATGGCGTCGCCGTACTTCTTCGTTTTCAGATCTTCGAGGACGATGTCGCGGATGAAGTTCGAGGGGCGAGACTCGGCGGGCGAGTTCGCGGCAGCTTCGTTAGATGAAGATGGGGATGATTTCGCAACGCTCATACCGTTTGTATTTTATATGGAAGAGTGGATTCGCGGTGGCTGGCGCTTCCCGGTGGAGGGACGGGCGTCTCGCGAGCCTGCTCTGAGAGCTGATAAACAATCCGCATGATAATCTGCGTCGAGGGGCATCGCGCCCTTCCGGAAATAACTGTTGGGCGCGACGGGCGTTAATCTTTCATGGCAAATTGCGTGCAATGCGGTCGTCAACTTCCGGGGCTCAGCTTCGGCAAGAAGCTTTGCCAGTGGTGCGTGCAGAATGAGGCTGCGAAACGCGGCGAGGATTCCCCCATCCAGCGAGTCGAACCGGCACCGTGGGTGCGGCAGCAGTCCCGTTCGATGGCGGTCACTCAGGCCATTTTCGGCATTAATGTTGCGGTGTTCGCCGCCATGGCATTGGCGGGCGTTTCTGTGCTTGACAATCCTTCGGGTCAGGACCTCGTACATTGGGGAGCCAATTTCGGGCCGCTTACCGTCAGTGGCCAGTGGTGGCGGTTGCTGACTTGCGTTTTCGTTCACGGCGGCTTGCTGCACATCGGGTTCAACATGTGGTGTCTGTGGAGCCTGGGCAGAATAGCGGAATCGGTCTACGGCCATTGGACATTTGCCACGGTTTACCTGATCTGTGGGCTGGCGGCGAGCCTCGCGAGCGTGATCTGGAATCCCGTCATCTTGAGCGTCGGGGCTTCTGGCGCGATTTTTGGGATTGCAGGGGCTCTGATCGCATCGTTTTATCTGGGTGAGTTTTCACTGCCCCGCGCCGCGCTCAGCGGAACGCTGCGCAGCGTTGTGGTATTTGTCGGATACAACCTCTTCTTTGGTGCGGTGATCTCTCACATCGATAACGCGGCGCACATCGGCGGCCTGCTGATGGGACTGTTGCTCGGCGCGCTCATCGCCAAGGTCGCTCCGGGACATGACGATTTTTTGCGGCGGGTCGCTGTGCTGCTGGGTGGAGTTCTGCTTGTGGTCGGTGGCGTGATGTGGCTGCAGCGCGGCCACGCCTATCTGCTTCATGGACAAAACGGGGTTGGACTTCTCGGCCAGGGAAAGACGGACGAAGGGATTGCGGAGTTGCAGAAATCCGTGCGCCTGCGGCCGGACTTCGCCCCCGCCCACTCGGCCCTGGCGCGTGCCTACATTTCGAAGCATGACTTCGAGAATGCGACGTCGGAAATGCAGCGCGTGATCGCGCTGAATCCACGCAGCGAAGACGCGTATTACCGGCTTGGACTGATTTACCTGGAGCAGAAGCAGCCCGCAAAAGCCGAGGACACCTTTGCTCAATTGCTCAAGATCGACCCCAACAGCGCCGATGGACACGCCGGACTGGCAGGCGCTTTGTCGGATCAGCATCGGAATCTCGAAGCGCTCGAAGAATACAAACGCGTGGCGGCACTCGACTCCGGTTATCAGGGCGTGTACTACAACCTAGGCGTCATGCAGGCCCGGCTCACGCGCTACGACGATGCCATTTCTTCGTTGTTGAAGCAGCGGCAAACCGCGGACGATGCCGACAACGAAAAGCTGCTGGCCGAAGTCTACGACGCCAACGGGATGAAGCGTGAAGCTGCGGAGGCGCGGCGGAAAGCGGCGCAATTTCAGGCCGCTCAGTAGGATTTTCCCGTCGATTCGCGACACCAGTTTGGGTTGTCATCCTGCGGCATTCTGTTGGCGCGGACGAGATGCATGGGTCCTTCGCTGCGCTCAGGATGACAGCGGAGATTTGGAAGACGCCGACGCACAACCCTCCAGCTTTTCGATGGCCTGATCGATTCGTGCCAACGACGTTTCTTGCCCGAGAACTTGGAGCGTTTCGAATAGCGGCGGGGCATTCTTGCGGCCGCAGACGGCTACTCGGATTGGTTGGAACATTTGTCCGGCTTTTACGGCTATTGCCTGGGCGGCGGCGCGGAGGGCTTGGTCCAAGGGATCGTGTTTGAATTCCGTTTGCGCCAGGACTGCTCGAGCGCGGGTTAGAACTTTGAGCGCCATGGAGGCATCGCCCTTCTGCGGGATGAGTTCTGCGGGGTCGTAGGGCGGAAGCTGGTCATCATCAACGAAAAAAAAGTCGGCGGCAGTAAGAACGTCGCGCAGAAGTTTGATGCGCTCGCGGATGAGCGGGGTGATGGCCTGCATTTTCTCCGGCGCAATTGGGAATCCGGCGCCGTGAACAATTGGGAGCAGGCGCGCGCTGAGATCGTCAATCGAAAGCCCGCGGATGTGTTCAGCATTCAGCCAGACGGCTTTGGGGTCGAAGGTGTCGTCTTGTGATGTGGCGGGGAGCGTCGCGGCTGGTTCCTTGAAATTCTCCTTGAAATTAATGACCGCGTTGGCGCGATTGATGCCTTCGAGGGAAAAAGCGTCGATCAGTTCCTGGCGGGTCATCTTTTCACGATCGTCTTTTGGCGACCAGCCCAGCAGGCATAGAAAGTTGATGAAGGCTTCGGGAAGGAACCCGGCATCGCGATAAGTGGTGACGCTGACCACCGCGCCGTGGCGACGCTTGGAGAGCTTCGATCCGTCGGGAGCGACGAGCAGCGGAAGATGCGCGAACCGCGGCAGCGTGGCGCCCGCGCCTTCGAAAATGAGCACGTGCTTGTAGGTGTTTGAGAGATGATCCTGGCCGCGAATGATGTGGCTGATGCGGAGGTCGATGTCGTCGGCACAGGAGGCGAGGTGGTAGGTGGGCATGCCGTCGGAACGAAGGAGCGCGAAGTCTTCGATGTCGTCGGCGGATTTGATTTGCTCGCCGTAGACCGCGTCAGTGAAGCGGACCTGCTCGCCTGTGCCCCGGGGAACGCGGAAGCGAAGGGCGAAGGACTCTCCGGCGGCGGCTCGGCGGTCGCTCTCGGCGCGGGAAAGTTCGCGCATGCCGGGATTAAAGAGCCAGGTTCCGCGCGCTCCCTCGCTTAGCCGCTCGCGGAGCATGACCAGGGCTTTTTCGCGGTTCTTCGCCTCTGATTTTTCGTCTTTCGAGACTACGACCGTGTCAGTTGGGACATGCGTGATTCGAACCGCAACTGACGGCGGGGAGGAGAACGTATCCACGCGCAAGTCCTTGGGATCGACCTTAACCGGACCGGATTTCTCTGCATCTCCGGTGTAAGCCGGGGTGAAGTCCCGGTAAGCCAGGCCTTTCTGGAAGATGGCGTCGGCGATCTGGCGATGCAGGGCGAGGCGTTCGGATTGCTTGTATTCCTCGTCCGAACCGAGGTCGAGCCAGCGCAGACCGCCGAAGATGGAGTTGACGGAGGCGTCGGTGTTGCGCTCGACATCGGTATCATCGAGCCGGAGCACCATGGTTCCTCCGTTGTGACGGGCGTAGAGCCAGTTGAAAATAAAGGTTCGGGCACTGCCGACGTGCAGAAAACCGGTGGGAGACGGGGCGAATCGAACGCGAACCATAACTTTTGAGTATAGCGGGATCGGGGTTTTGGCTCTAGGCGCGAGCGCCGCCGAATTTCTTCCGCCTGTAGAAACGGGCTTGCCCCGTCTCACCGCGGGAGACGCGGCAAGCCGTCTCTACAGGAAACCGGACCGGTTACTACCGGGTTACGAAGGTAACTCTTCGGCGGAAAATCGTTGTGGCGGCACCGCATCTCAAAAGAAGATACTCTTGGGGACGTTGTGCCCAGGGCGGAACCTGCCGGAAGACACCTGTTGTTTCGATTTGTCTAGTATGACAGGATTAGGCCAACCCAGAGTTCCATCTGGGCCACAACTACGATGCTGAGATAGCGTTAGTCGAGGGTTCGTTAGTCGAGGGTTTGTTAACCAATGCATAGCGTCGCCACAGGTCTGGTGCTGATTCCTGGGGTCGTGGCCCTGCTGGTGCTTCTCGTCTTCACCTACCTGTACGAGCAGAACCGTCACAACTATTTTCGCGCGTGGCAACTGGCCTGGGCCGCATATACGCTGCACTATGCCCTGAAGGCCGTGGAATATTTTCAGGGGCCTTCCGCGCTATGGTTTTTTCTGAGCTCGCTGATGCTGGTGGCCATGGCGATTTGCATTTTCGTCTCGACCCGGCTGATGAAGGAGCCGTTCCAGCTGAAATGGTATGACGTTGCGTTGACGGTAGCCGGGGTTCTGCTGGCGTTTGTGAGCTTGCGGGCGCAAATGGCGAGCGGGATATTCACGGAGAGAGCGACTCCGGTGCCGATCTATTTGCGGCTGGAAGTGGGCTTGGCGGTGACGCTGCTCTATTGCTCGTTCCACTTTTACCGTTACGCTTTTCGCAGAGATTCGGTGGCGTTCCGGACGCTCGCGTTTTCGCTGGCGCTGTGGGCGGCGCTGATGTATGCGGGCCAGATGCGTCAACCTTTTCTCGAGGTTGTTGGCCAGTTGGGAGGTTTCCTGGGGCCGATTCCGCAGATGCTGCTGGCCATCGCGATGGTGATGGTGCTGTTTGAAAACGAGCGCAATGCCGTGCAGGAAAACGCGTTGGCGTTCTCCACCCTGGGCGTCGATTCGCGCCGGTTGTTCTCGGCCTCCGACCTGGAACCCAGCTTGCAGACTTTTGTGGAGAGGATAGTGGCGCCCCTGCCTTCGCGCCGCGCCGTGTTTTTTGTTTCCCAGCAGTGGCGCGGCACCTTGCCCTCGGTACAAAAGGGCTTTTCAGCAGAGTTCGTGGAAAAGCTGCAAAAGACGAAGGCCGGGGATTACATTGCCGAGCTTGCGTACCGGCGCGGAGGGGTAGTCACCTTCAGAGGTCTGGCCGACTTGGAAGAGCCTTTGCCGGCGCTTTCGGGAGGAAGGTTCGAGGCATGCAAGCAAACGCTGCTGGCCGAGGGAATCACTGACTTGATGGCGGTGAGCCTGCAGACGCGCGAGCACAACTTCGGAGTGCTTCTGTTTCCGCACGCGGAACGGCGGATGTTCGGTTCTTCGAATCTGCGCCTGCTGATCGGGCTGGCGCTGCAGATCGCGCTGACGCTCGAAAACTATGTCGTAATGCACGAAGCGCAGCGCCGTACCAAGGAATACGAGCTTCTTACCGAGATCGGGCAGGCCATCAGTTCTCATCTCGACCAGGACGAGGTGTTGCGCACGGTGCATGTGGAGTTGGGCCAGATTTTCGACACCAGCACTTTCTACATCGCGTTTCAGGAAGAAGATGAGATCCACTTCGAGTTGGAGATCGAAGGCGGCATCGTTCTTCCCAAGCGGTCGCACAAGGCCGGCAGTGGATTGACTGAATACATCATCAGGACGGGGGAGCCGCTGCTGATCGAGTCCGATCTTGAACAGATGCGTTCAAAACTGGGAGTCGATCTCGGGCCTCCGCAGCCGGCCCGGTCGTTCTGCGCCGTACCTATTTTTCTCGGCGGCAAAGCCGCGGGAGTGATGGCGGCGCTGAGCAGGGAGCGGGAATCGCAATTCGTGGCAAGGGACCTGGAGGTCATGCAAACCGCCGCCGGTCAGCTCGGGGTAGCCATCGAGAATGCGCGCCTGTTTACCGAGGAACAGCGCCGCGCCCGGCATCTCGCGTTTCTCAACAGCATTTCGAAAATGGCGATTTCGAGCGAAGACGCCGAGCAGATGATGGCCGGCATCGTGCGCGAGATCCAGAAAAACTTCCGCTACGATCACATCGGCATCGGCATCATGGACTACGCCACCAAGGATATCGAGATCAAAGCCGAGGCGGGAACGACATCGCAAACGCTGGGCCGCCGGATCGCGCTGGGCAGTGGAGTTCTGGGAAAGGTCGCGCGCACCGGGGTGAGCGCGCTGGTACAGAACGCGGGCCCGGGGCAGCTCGCCGGGGTGCTGCCGGAATCGCGGGCGGTGCTCTGTCTGCCGATCAGTTACGGCGAGACGCTGCTGGGCGTGCTCAACGTGGAGAGCCGGGATGAGAATGCGTTCGCGCCCCAGGATGTTTTGATCCTGAACACGCTGGCCGATCTGGTGGCGACGGCGTTGCACAACTCCTTCGTCTTCCAGAAGCTGCAGCAGCAATCGATCACCGATGGCTTGACCGGCATCAAGACGAGACGCTTTTTCTGGGAGGCGCTGAGCTCGGAGTGGAAGCGCGCGTGCCGTTCGGGCCGGCCATTCTCGGTGGTACTGATCGATTTGGATAAATTCAAAGAGGTCAACGATTCGCTCGGCCATCTGGAAGGGGATCTGGTGCTGGCACGGGTAGGCCGGCTGCTCGAACAGAAGTGCCGTCAGTCTAACGTGGTTGCCCGCTACGGCGGAGATGAATTCATCATCCTCATGCCCGAGACCGGGATCGAGCAGGCGCAGGTGCTGGCGGAGAGATTGCGGCTGTGGCTAGCCACCGATCCGATGCTCGAAGAGCACCATATCACCGGCAGCTTCGGCGTCGCCAGCTTCCCGGTTCACGGGTTTTCTATGGACGACCTGATTCGGGTGGCCGATGCGGGCATGTACGTGGCCAAACACGCGGGCGGTAACCAGGTCTCCACCTGCGATGCGTTAGGCGAAGGGTCCGCTGTGCAGCGGCAGCTTGTCTCCGGTTATGTCGGAGGATTTCTGCAGCGCGAGCATAACGGGCCGGAGCACCTCGAAGAACTGGTCGGAACGCTGCGCAAGTTGTGCGACCGTGAGTATGATGAGGGCCCTAAGGCGATGAAGGAAGCCGTCGAAGCCTTGTCGCACGCGGCCGAACTCAGGCAGCCCGACGCTGCGGGACATGGCGAGCAATGCGGGCACTATGCTGGGATGATCGCGCGCGGACTGAACCTCTCCGCGCAGGAAGTGGCAGACATCGCCTTCGCGGGGCGGGTGCACGACGTGGGCAAGCTGTTCATCCCCGATCGAATCCTGAACAAGCCCGGCACACTTACGGAAGATGAATTCGCGGTGATCAAGACCCACTCGCAAGTGGGGGCGGAGGTGTTACGGTCGATTCCTGAAATCGATCACGTGGCGCAAGCCATCGAATCCCATCACGAAGCCTTTGACGGCAGCGGCTATCCTTTGGGGCTGAAGGGCGAGAATATACCGCTGTATGGCCGCATCCTCGCCGTCGCGGACGCCTATGCGAACATGACGAGCAATCGCTCTTTCGGCCTTCCCAAGACCGACCAGCAAGCGCTGGCGGAACTGGAAATGCTGAGCGGCACCCGCTTCGATGGCATGATCGTCCGCTTATTTGCCCGCCTGCTCAAGATGGAGAAAGCCTCAACCTAGGTCAGGGTCAGCACCAGGGTTGCGTCTTTGGGCAGATAGCTCTTGCGGCGAAACCAGTCTTCCATCGCATCCCGGAGTTGATCGAGCGGGACATTCGTTCCAATTTCCAGGCACCCGTCAGCCACCGGCAGCGTGTCGTCAAAAACGGACGCGTTCGTGAAGCTGCGCATACTGAAATTGTCGAGCCATTTCAACGGACATGGTTGAAGCTGCCCTTCGTGTTGGTATTCCACGCGGAGTTTCCGGGCGAACATGCCTTGATTTAAGCACAAGAGCTCGACTTAAAAGGGACAATGACCCAACACGGAGAATGACTTGGCTAGGGGGTGGCAGCGACCTGGGGCTCGACCTCCGCTACGACAGCTTCCAGGTGCTTGAGAGTCTCATCGATGGTAAGCGAATACATTTCGCGGCCTAAACCTTCGCCCGATTCCAGCGCCGTTTGCAGAAAATGGCCTGCGATTTCCTTCGCCAAGGAGTCTGTGATCAGCCTCCCGGTGCGGTTCTTGTACTCGACCCAAGCCGGGTGCGGCAGGGCGACCCAGACCGGGCGTCCGTTGACCAGGAACTTGATGTCCACCGCATCAGCGTGGCGAGTGGCGATGGCCACTATCAGGGCCTGGTAGAGGCAGTGCACTTTCTTCTTCGTCCAGCGGTCGTTGGCGGTAAAGTCAGTGAACATAAGAAACTCAAGAGAAGCGCAGCTTGTAACTATATCGCTGGACGGGGGCGGGGAGCAAACGGTTGGGTCCCGATTGTGGATGCTCCAAGATAATGTCACCCCCTAACTGCAACGAGACTTTGTCATCCTGTAAAGGGGGTGACAGAGTCTCGTTGCAGTTAATACGACATTTTCTCGTTGCAACGACAGCGGAACCTTCACCGCCGAGACACCGGGAGCGCTAAGATCAGTGTTTACTTCTGCTTTGTCGAAGCCGTCGGCGTGATCGGCTGCAGCAGGTTGAATGTGGTCGCAACCGTCTTCCATCTTCCCTTTATCTTTCGAAGCGCCGTGAGATAGTAGCCACTCAATTTCTGACGGGATGCGTCAGGCATCGGCAAAGACTGACTCCACCGGCCCGCGTCGTACATCATGTCCCCGGAACTTTCCACGCGAAATCGAAGTCAGTTCCAGATCGCGATTGGTTTCCCGCAGAAACACATTCTGATAATAGCGGCGAAGAGCTTCTCGTCCGCGAACCGGTTCCTGATCGGGCGACAGCGTCAGGGCATCATCGGCGAAGAAGTCGAGAACCTTTTCGAGGTCTCCGGCATTGTAGGCCTCGCAGTAGGAGCGATTGATTCTCGTGATTTCGGTTTGGGGGAATCCTTGGCCATGGCGAGATTTACAATTAGCAGGCAGAGAGTAGCAGATGCAAACTGTCGCACAGCGACACCCCCAACCAGCCACTACTCGGCGCTTTCGGCGTCTCGGCGGTGAATCGCCCTTCAGCGGCTGTACTGATTCCGCTTCTTGTCCTCGTGCCGCTCGATCCCGAGGCGGATCAGGCGGTCAATCAGCTCGGGATACGACACGCCCGATGCCGCCCACATCTTCGGATACATGCTGATCGCGGTGAAGCCTGGCATGGTGTTGATCTCGTTGACGAAGATTTTGCGCGATTTGGGCTCCATCAGAAAATCGACGCGCGCCAGGCCCGTGCAATCGACCGCTTGAAACGCCGCGATCGCGAGCCGCTGCACCGTTTTCATTTCCGCTTTCGTGAGCTTCGCGGGGATCACCGCTTCGGAGCCTTCGACCAGATACTTTGCGTCGTAGTCATAGAATTCTTTGCAGGGAACGATTTCTCCCGCAACCGACGCTTTGGGATCGTCGTTGCCGAGCACCGCGCATTCGATCTCACGCGCCTTATTCTTTTTTCCGCCTACGCCTTCCTCAATCACGATCTTGCGATCGAACTTCGCGGCTTCCGCGATGGCCGGACCGAGTTCCTTGCGATCGTGCGCCTTCGAGATTCCCACCGACGACCCCAAGTTCGCCGGCTTCACGAACACGGGATACTTCAGCTTGCTCTCGACCAGCTTCTGCACTTTTTTCGGCACCTCCTTCGACTCGGATTCGAATTGGCTGCGCAACACGGTCACGTGCTTCACGATAGGCAATCCCGCCGCGCGGAACAAAGACTTCATGATGTCTTTATCCATGCCCGCGGAAGAGCCGAGCACACCGGCGCCCACGTACGCAATGTCGGCCAGTTCGAGCAAGCCCTGAATCGTTCCATCTTCTCCGAAGGTTCCGTGCAGCACGGGGAAGATGATATCGACGTTAATGGCGCGGTCGGAGGCGCGGCGGAGCGTCGCAGCATCGGTCCTGGCGTCGGTCTGGAACGGCGCGATCCCAGCTTCGCGCCGCGACGGTTCCGGAGGAAACACCACGGACTCGCCGGTGGCCAGCACAGCCGCCCCCGGAGTCGCTTTCGGATCGCCCGCCCGTAAGTGCTTCTCCGGCGTGGAGAGGACACTGGCCTGCTTTTCGCCCCGCAACAGTCTCTCGGCATGTTCTGCCGTGAGCCAGCGGCCGTCTTTCGTAATGCCGATGGGAACCACTTCGTATTTCGTCTTATCGATTGCATTCAGAACGGACGCCGCCGACAGCAACGACACTTCATGCTCGCCGCTGCGTCCGCCGAAAAGGATGCCAACCCGGAGCTTTGCCATATCATTTCGTTCCCAGGCAACTAGTCCTTCACCAGCCAGTCCATCGCCTCTTCCCGCGTCTTGAAGGTCACAATCTGGCGCCGGGAAAAATTCTGGAAGTTTTCCATGAACGCGTGTGGGATGCTCTCCGCGCCGACCCACGCCGTCTTCTTCACAAATGGCCGGTCGAGCGTCAGGACTTCTTTAAGCTTGGTCGCAACGGTGTGATCTACGGTGGCGCCGGTGTAGTCGGCGAGCGTGACCAGCGATTCGCGCGCGTGCTTCGCCACCGTGATCCGCACATGCTCAAGCAGAAGTTGCATCTCATGTGCATTGGCGTGCGAAAAGTCCAGCAGCAGAATCTGCTTGCCCTGGTGCTTGATGAACTGGATACGATCATCCATTTTGCGGACCCCGCATGGTCTTCCCTGTGTTCCTCTGTGTCCCCTGTGGTGAAAAAAGCCTTCACCACAGGGGACCCTTCGGCTTCGCTCAGGGCAGGCTCCGGGGAAGCACAGAGGAAATCTACCTTAACAGCGACTCCACGACACTGTAAGCTTCACTCAGCGCCGCGTCCAGCGCGGCTGCGTCTTTTCCGCCCGCCTCGGCCAAATCCGGACGCCCGCCGCCTTTGCCGCCGACTTTCTGCGCCACCGGGCCGATAATCTTTCCCGCCTGAATGCGGCTGGTAAGGTCTTTGGTTACGCCGACGATCAGCGAGACGTTGCCATTCGACGCCGAGCCGAGCACGACTACGGCGGAGCCGAGCTTGTCGCGAAGCTGATCGACCAACGTGCGCATCTGCGCGCGCTCCAGATTGTCCACGCGGTGGGTCAGCACTTTGACGCCGCGAACTTCTTTGACTTTGTCGCTGATGTTGGCCGTGCTTGACGATGCCGACTTCATTCGCGCCTGATCGAGTTCGCGCGCCAGACGCTTGATTTCTTCGTCCTTAATATGAAGCAGGATTTCCAACGTTTTGCGGGGAGACACATGAGTCTTTGGGTGGGCAAAACTTGACACAAAACTCTCTACTTCATGATCCTCTCGGAAGTGGGCCAGCGAGCCTTCGCCGGTCACGGCTTCGATGCGGCGCACGCCCGATGACACGCTTCCCTGTTTCAGAATCTTGATCAGGCCGATCTCGCCGGTCGCGCCGGTGTGCGTGCCGCCGCAGAGTTCGGTCGAAAAATCGCCGATCCTGATCACGCGCACCCGGTCGCCATACTTCTCGCCGAACAGCGCCATGGCGTGATACTCGTTGACGGCCACGTCAATCGGGACATTTTCGACAATCTCTACTTTTTCGTTACGCAGAACTTCTTTGTTGATGATGTCTTCAATGTCCTGCAGCTCTTCGTCTTCTACGCCGGTGAAGTGCGAGAAATCGAAGCGCAGATGATTCGGCGCGACCAGCGACCCCGCCTGCTTCACATGCTTGCCCAACACCTCTCTTAGGCCGGCGTGGAGAAGATGCGTGGCTGTGTGGTTGCGCATGGTGGCCTCGCGAATCGCGGTGTCGACAACGGCATCCACTTTTTGCCCAACGCGAATTGCCTGCTTGGCTGTGGCCTGATGCGCGCGCACGCCCTGGACCGGGTAGTAGCATCCGGTCACTTCGGCGACGACCGTGTTGTGATCGTCGGAGTACAGCTTGCCGCGGTCGCCGACTTGGCCGCCGGATTCGGCGTAGAAGGGCGTGTGGTCGAGAATGATTTCGCCGGATTCGCCGGGCTTGAGCTCCTGCGCGCCTTGACTGCCTTTGATAATGGCCAGCACTTCGCAGTTGTCAGAGCGAGTCTGGCGATAGCCTTCGAAATCAGATTTCGGGAGCTGCTGGTAGGCAGGATTCGCCGTCTGCTTGGCCGCGCCTTTCCAGGAGGCGCGAGCACGCGTTTTCTGCTCTTCCATTGCGCGATCGAAGCCATTTTGGTCAAACTTGATCCCTTGATCGCGCGCTGCGTCTTGCATGAAATCCAGCGGCATCCCGAATGTGTCGTAAAGCCTAAACGCGAGCCATCCGGGATAGGTTGGCTCTTTGCCAATCTCTCGCAAGGCGCTCACAACAGCCGCAGTCGGAAGTTCGTAAGCTCCCGAGGAGTTGGTGAGCCTCAAGTCAATGACATCCGTAGGCTCACCGCGCTCTTGCAGTCGACCTCTGATTTGCAACAACTCTTGGTCCGTTAGGCCGTCGAGGGTGCTGTTGATAGCGTGGGGCAAATCGGTGGTTAAGCGTTTCAAGCCCTCGTCCAATGTGCGCGCGAAGCGCATCTCTTCCCCAAGGACAGCCTTCGATACGCGCTCTACCGACTCCTTTAACTCTGGGTACGCATCCTGCATCAGATCGCGCACCGCAAAGATCATTTCGTGCAGAAACGGCTTCGTCTGCCCAAGCAATCGCCCGTGGGTGATCGCACGGCGGAGGATCTTGCGCAGGACGTAGCCGCGGCCTTCGTTCGAGGGAATCACGCCGTCCGAAATCAGAAACGTCGCTGCGCGTGAGTGGTCGGCGATGACGCGCAAAGAAGCAGCCGACTTCGTATGAGCTTCTTTGTCGAGTTCCTTCTTGAGCGAGGTCCCCGCCAACTCCGCTGCGCGCTTGATCAGCGGGGTGAATAAATCCGTCTCGTAGTTCGAAATCACGCCCTGCAGCACCGCCGCCGTGCGCTCCAGTCCCATGCCGGTATCAATCGACGGCTTGGGCAGTGGATTTAGCTTGCCCGAAGCATCGCGGTCGAACTGCATGAACACCAGGTTCCAGAGTTCTACGTAGCGTCCGCAATCGCAGCCGAACTTGCAGTCTGCGTGACCCTGATCGCTGGCTGTCGCGCCCATGTCGTAGTGAATCTCGCTGCAGGGGCCGCAGGGGCCGGTGTCTCCCATCTGCCAGAAATTGTCTTTTGCTCCGAACTCGTAGATGCGATCTTTCGGCAATCCCTGCGCGAGCCACAGTTCGTATGCTTCGGCATCGCGCGGGACTCCGTTTTCGCCTTTAAAGATCGTTACGTAGAGCTTCGCTTTGTCGATCCCGAACCACTTCGGCGATGTGATCAGCTCCCACGCGTAGGCTATGGCGTCTTTTTTGAAGTAGTCGCCGAAGGAAAAATTTCCCAGCATCTCGAAAAACGTGTGATGACGATTGGTGAAGCCTACGTTCTCAAGATCGTTGTGCTTGCCGCCGGCGCGGACGCATTTTTGCGAGGTTGTGGCCCGCGCGTAGTCGCGCTTTTCGAGGCCGAGGAAAACGTCCTTGAACTGGTTCATGCCGGCATTGGTAAAGAGCAGTGTCGGATCGTTGGCGGGAACGAGTGAAGAGGAGTGCACCTCGCGGTGTTGCTTCTGGATGAAGAAGTCGAGGAATTTGCGGCGAATTTCGGAGCCTGTGAGCATGGAAACTTAATTCTAAATGAAAGGCAAACCTTCACCACAGGGGGCACAGGGGAACACAGGGATTCAATACGAAGTCAGCCGGCGAGCGGAAAGCAAAGAATTGGCGACGTCGAAGACTAGCAGCGCAAACAGCTCGCAGCCGGCACTTCGACGCCGTCGTGAGAAGCAGACTTACTTCACCGCGTCTGCGGTTTTCTCGGCGCCCTTTTTCACTCCGTGGCCGACCGCCTTGGTGCCTTTTTTCACGCCTTTCCCGGTATCCTTGGCAGCGGTCTCGGTGGCTTTCCCGGTGTCTTTAGCGGCGGTCTTGGTGGCATCGCCAGTTTTTTCGGCGGCCTTTTCCGTGCCTTTGCCGGTGTCTTTGGCGGCGGTTTCGGTGGCTTTCCCCGTGTCCTTGGCGGCGGTCTTGGTGGCGTGCCCCGTTTTCTTCGCCGCTGTATCGGTTGCTTTGCCAGTATCGTCAGCTGCCTTCTTCACATCGGTTCCGGCCTGGCCATAGGAGAACGCAGTCAGAGCCAGCAGAGCGGCTGCGATCATTAAAGAGAGCTTCGTTTTCATAGTTCCTCCAGAAGAATTAAAAGACCTCTAGTTGCAGAGTTGTATCAGAGTATGAGCATGAGCGCAAACAGCAGGAACTTGATTTGTCCTAGCTTCGCCGAAAACTCGTTTCGATTTGCACTCTGCGCCGCAGAGACGACGCTTGCCGCGTCTCATTGGCACGCAGAGACGAGGCCAGCCTCGTTTCTACAGACGATTTGTTCTGGCTCAGTGAGAGGTCTCGAAAGTCTCGTTCTCGAGTTCGGTTAGAGTTTCTTCGTCCACGTCCCATTTTTTCAGGATCGTGAAGATGGTTTTTGATCCGAATCCGGCGCGCATCAACTGGCGGAAGATGCGGGCTGCTTGTTTTTGATCTTTATCCTGGGGCTTCTGCAGGCGTTTGCGGCGGAGATAGTCGCGCGCGAGATTTTCTTCTTTCACGTCGTCATAAACGGAAGAAACGGCTTTCTCGATGACGTCGCCGTGCACTCCCTTTGCCTTCAGGTCGTTGACGACGCGCATGCGCCCGAATTTTTCATTGTCGCGGCGGTACGACGAAAAGGCCGCGGCGTACTTGGCGTCGTTCAGATAGCCCTGGTCTTTCAGGCGAACGACAATCAGTTCCACCAGCGTCTTGCCGAATTCCGTATCGGCTTCCACACGGTTCCGCAGCAGGCGCTTCAGCTCCGCGACCGAGCGCATGCGGCGCGCCAGAGCGCCTACAGCGTATTCGTAAAGCTCCGCTTCGGTGAAGAGTTTCCTGGGACGGCCAAACGCCATGTCTACACGATAGCGCGAGACGGAGCATGATGGTTAGCGCTCACGGGCTTGGCTTGACGGAGGACGAATTCTTTCAGGTCCTGCAGCCGGCTTATTTTGGCGGCGGCGTGGAACTAGGCACAGAACTAGGAAAGACCGGTGCGCTGGTCGCGGGCGGTATGCTCGCCGCCGGCGCGCTCGCCCCGAGGGGCGCGACCAGTGCCGCTTTTGCCGAATCCGGCAGTTTTTCGGCATTGGCCAGCAGGAGCGCCAATTGCCAAATCTGAGTTTCAGAAAGCGACTTGCCGAAGCCGGGCATGCCGGTCATGCGAAGGCCGTTAAAGATCTTCCAGTAACTTTCGCCCGGCTCATCGTCGGTCACGCCTTTTCCCTCGAACAGCAGCGGCGGCCGCGGATACATTCCCTTGGCAATCGCCGTCCTCGGCGCCAGGGGCAAGCCGTGGCAAACGGCGCAATGCTGCTTGTAAAGCTCGGCGCCGGCCAAGCAGTTGGCCTCTGTCGCCTGGACCGGGACAATCTTCGGCATGTCTTTCGCGATGCGCGCATTCAAAGTCTTGTGCGCGAAGAAATTTTCGAAGGGTACGTCGGAATCGGTGGTGGCAACGGGAGCACTGCCGCTGGTGAAATACAGATAAAGCCCGGCGGGCACGAGGATGAGACCGAGCAGCAATCCGGCGATGAATTTCACGGTTAGTCCTGTTTTTACGAAGTTTTTACAAAATTAACTTTACCATCCGCATCCAAATTCTCTTGATCGGCATACAATTTCGGATACCCGGGCGGCGAGATCGCCAGGTCCTCAGGGACGGGAACAACCATGCGAATCGTTAGCGCGGCGAGCGCGTTTCCGCAGCATTACTACACCCAGGAGATGTTGCTGGCGGCGCTGCAGGAATACTGGGGTGATCGGATCGAAAGCCCGCACGTGCTGCGGCGTTTACATCGTCACGTCAGCGTCGACGGACGCTTCCTGTCTCTTCCCAGAGAGGAGTATCTGAAGATGAAAACCTGGGGCGAGGCCAACCATCACTGGATTCGCACGGCCAAGGAGTTGGGTGAGAAGGCGGTTACAGGCGCGCTGGCGGACGCGGGCTTGCACGGCCGCAATCTGGGCGCGTTCTTTTTTGCTTCGGTGACCGGCATTAGCAGCCCATCGATTGACGCACTGCTAATCAACCAGATGGGATTGTGCAGAAACATTCGGCGCGTTCCGATTTTCGGGTTGGGCTGTGTGGCGGGCGCAGCGGGCATTTCGCGCGCGGCTGACTATGTGCGCGCTTATCCGGACCAAGTCGCGGTGGTGCTGTCGGTCGAACTTTGCTCGCTCACGCTGCAGCGCGAGGATATCTCGATGGCCAACCTGATTTCGTCGGGGCTGTTTGGCGACGGCGCGGCCGCGGTGATCGTAGCGGGCACTGAGGCTGAGTGCGGGCTTTCCGGCCCGCGCATCCTCGCAACCCGCTCCGTGTTCTATCCCGACACAGAAGAAATGATGGGCTGGGACGTATCGGAAAAAGGCTTTCGCATTGTTCTCTCGCGCGAAATTCCGAACCTGGTTCGAAAAAACCTGGCGCACGATCTTGACGATTTTCTTGCCGGGCGCGGATTGACTCGCGCCGACATCGAGAACTGGGTGCTGCATACCGGCGGGCCGAAGATTCTGGAAGCGACCGCCGAGGCGCTCGGCTTGAAGAATGGTGAACTCGACGTTTCCTGGCAATGCTTGCGCCGGACTGGCAATTTGTCTTCGGCTTCCGTGCTGGTGGTGCTCGAAGAAGTCATGAAAAATCGCCGCCCGGAACCCGGAACGCTTGGCTTGCTGGCCGCGATGGGTCCGGGTTTCTGCTCGGAATTCGTTTTGCTGGAATGGTAGGAAGAGCCAGGGTTCAAAGTTTCAGGGTTTTTAGGTTTCAGGGAAAGGTTCGTCGAAAGACTGTGAACGGTTTCCCGAATCCGGTGGATGTGTTCGTGGTCGGTGGCGGACCTGCCGGCCTGGCGACGGCCATCGCGGCGCGGCGCCACGGTTTGAGCGTGGTGCTGGCGGATGGCGCGGTTCCGCCGATCGACAAGCCGTGCGGTGAGGGACTGATGCCGGACGGAGTGGAGGCTTTGCGCGATCTGGGCATCACGATCCCCGAAGGCGAAGCGTATCCATTCCGCGGCATTCGTTTCGTGAGCGATGGCATAAGAGCCGAGGCTGCTTTTCCTCGCGGAACGGCGTACGGAATTCGGCGTACGCATCTGCATCGCGTCCTGTTGGACCACGCGGCGGATTGCGGCGTGCGTTTGCTGTGGCAGGCGGGGGTGACCGGGCTTCATCCGGAAGGCGCGCTGGTTGCTGGAGAATTGGTGTGCGCGCGCTGGGTGGTGGGCGCTGACGGAGCGAGTTCGCGGGTCCGCGGCTGGGCCAAGCTGGATCAACACGAACTGGATGCACCCCAGAAAAAGAATCGGCGCTTCGGTTTCCGGCGCCACTACCGCGTCGCGCCTTGGACCGACTTCATGGAACTGCATTGGGGCCGTCACTGCCAAATTTATGTGACGCCCGTTAGCCGCGAAGAAGTTTGTTTGGCACTGGTCTCGTCCAGTCCGAAGTTGCGGCTGCGGATGGACAACGCGCTCAGGGAATTTCCGGAACTTTCGGCCCGCCTCAAAGATGCGGAACCCGCTTCCAGCGAGCGGGGCGCAATCACCATCACCCGCAAATTGCGGCGCGTGTATCGTGGCCGAACGGTGTTGGTGGGCGACGCCTCGGGCGGAGTGGACGCCATTACCGGAGAAGGTATTTGCCTCGGCTTTCGGCAAGCCGCGCTGCTGGGCGATTGCCTGGCGAGCGGAGACCTCGCTCGCTATCAAAAGGGTCATCGCACGCTGATCCGCCGTCCCGCCCTGATGGCTCGCATAATGCTGTTCATGGCCGAACATAGCCATCTGCGGCAGCGCACCATGCAGGTATTCCAGTCGAGTCCCCAGTTTTTTGCCGGAATGTTGGCCATGCACGTGGGCGAAGGCTCCACGCGTGACCACATCTCGAACGGAATCGCCTTGGGGTGGGAACTGCTGAAGGCCTGAGGCATTGCGGACCTATAAGAAACTATCTCGACAACTGTGCTCAGAATTCCACATGAGCCCGCAGGCCAGGCACCACCACCGGCCCCCGGTCGCGGTTGTAACCGGGATCGACGATGTAGTGCAATCCGGGAGCGATATAGATTCCGCGCCAAACGTGCGCCGTGTAATACGATTCGACGATGTTCTCCCGACCGTAATTCAGCCTTTCGTCGCCGAGCAGGAAACCGAGCCCGCCGTCTGCCAGGTATACCTGGTGATCTTTCTTGATGCCGTTCGAGACGAAGGCAATGCCGGCACGGTCTTGCTTGCGGTGCCATAGTGCGCCGTTCGCTCCTAAACCTCCGGCGAACGTTTGGCCAACTTCTGTGAAAGCAAACGATTCTGTTTTGTCATTGTTCCACCCGAAACGTCCGAAAGCCGTCAGATTGTGCGCTAGGCTCTGCTCCAAATTGATGCCGAAACCATATTTGCGGGTGATGTGCCAGGGGTGGTTGGTGATTTCAGGGACCGTTTCCGGCTCCGGGGACGAGTGATCTATAAACTGAGTAACCGCATCGCGGTAGATGCCCATATTGGCGTAGTTTGTGTATGCGAGCAGCCGCACGACGCCCACTTTCTTCGGTATAAAGCCATGACGCAGTTCGTATTGCCAGTTCTCCGCGTGTGCTTGCCACGGCTTCCACACCAAGTCAATTCCGTTGGCGATTTTGGGCATCAGCGCTTCAACGAAGCGAAATCCCCAGTTGCGATCCTCATAATCTGCGGTGATCCCAACCGTGTAGCCGCGCGTGTCGGCGGCGTAGTCCCAGGCACCGTTTTGGTCGATGGTCCAGTTGGTGAATTGAAAATGCGTGTCCGAACCTACCGAATTCACATCGAGGAAATCCGGTAGGGTGAACTTGCCGAAGCGTACCTCCAGTCGCCGTCGGGGCAACTCATCAAACAGAGAAAGAGCATTGCGGTCGTTTTCGATCTTGTCTTTGCTCAACGTGAATACCTTGTGGATCATCCCGCGCGCTAGGTAAGGCGCAGTGCTCAATGGCGTGCCTTCGCCGGGAATGCGGACCACGTCCAGATTAGTAATTCCGGCCAATCCGAGGGAGTTGCTCAGCCCGGCTCCGGCAGCGTCTTCGACATCCGCCAGCAGCTCGATCGAATCATTCAGCCGTACTCCCGTGTACAGCGTCATCACCCGCGAAGTTGCCTTCTCATAATTGGGATCTAAACTGTTCTTTCCACTGTAGGCAGCGTGAAAAGGCGGGTGCGTCTGAAAAATGAAATTCGCCTGACCAGAGAGCCAGAAGCGCGTGGCCTTGAAATGCGGGAACATTGCCTCGGGATCGGCATTGGCATCGGTGGGCGGGCTGGGCGGTTCGTTCGCATCCGGCGCAGCCGGGGCGGTGGGAGCGGCGGATTGTGTGGAATCGGAGGCGACCTGCGACTGCGCCCAACCGGCGGGAGCGCCGGCGCCCAGCACGAAAACAAGCGCCAGGGCCAAGGACAACCCGGCGCCCCGGGCGCGACCTTGGCCGGCCCAGCGGTTCATAATCCAGCGGTTCATAATGAAGACGTTCATAATGAAAATGAATTTCAATTTCAATATCATGAGAGCAAGCTAATTGGCTGGAGGCGCGCTTGGCAACGCTTCCAGTCACCCCTGGATGTGATTGCAATCACGCTGGCGCGCACAGTTCGCCAGTATGCGCTTCATCAGTTAATAGAACGTTACAGTTGCGGTTCGACTTGCCTGTGCGGCAGCGTCGACCGTGCAATTCCCGACGGCCGGGCCACGCTCTCGCCTAGTCGAGAATGCGATGTTTAAGATTCATTACGTCACGATACGGAACAACTCCCAGAATGATGTCGTTTTCATCGGTCACGGGAAGCGCCCGGAAACCATAGCGGATGAACGCATCCGCCGCCTGCTTCATGGTGCTCTGCGGGTTGAGGCTGATTACATTTTCGGCCATCAAATTAGCCAACAGCACATCATCCTCCGCCATAAATAATTCCTTGATGTCGATTACACCGAGCAGCTTGTCCATCTCATTCACGACGTAGAAGTACATCACCACATCCATCGACCGAGCCATTTCCCGAAATTTCCTGCGGGCTCGCAGCACAGTCATGCCAGGCGGACACTTAATGAACTTGCTCGTGGTGAAACTCAGAATATTAATTTCGTGCTTCTCGAGAATTTCTTCGATCTTCGCAACCTTTGTCGGTTCTAGCAGCCCGAGGATCTTCCTTTTCTCGGCGGCAGGCAGAACCGCCAGAATGTCTGCCGCCTGCCCGGAGGTCATCTCGCCGATGAGCTGAGCCACGCGCTCTTTCCGGAGAGAGAACACGATGTCGCGTTGCACGGCCGGGTCAATCTCCTCCAGGGTGTCGGAAGCGTGTTCGGTGTCGAGACCCTCGAGAATGGTCACGCGCTGGCCACTGTCCAACTTCTCCACGATGTCGGCCAGGTCCGCCGGGTGGATTTCAGAAAGCTCTTCTTTCACGATGTTCAACTTTACGTTCCCCTGGAGCGCACCCAACTGCGGTGAAAGGGGTTGAACATAGGACCAGGGGATCAGCTTCTTTTTCGCTTCATCCGCTCGTTTGTAAAAATAGTCGGCCAGACTTCGAAACCCGACCTGGCGGAGCAAACCGTAGCGGCTGATATCGACATCACTGACGTAAAGATTACCGTTCGTGCGAACCAGCCGAATGTCGTAGACAACTTCGACCTCCCGGTCCTCTGTGTCCAGCACCTTCTTGTCGATTAGGTAGTCGCGGAGCGGGACTTCTTCCGGACGCAGCTCACGCACGTAGCTGCTGGGATCGCCATTGTTCACGATGATCTCGCGGGGACTGAACGAGCGCACTTTTGGAAACGGAACCAGTAAAGGCGCTTCGCCGAACGGACGAGCAATCAGGAAATGAGTGACTTCCGCCACCTTGCCTTGGTCGAGCGCGATCATATCTTTCAGCTTACCGACCTTCCGGTCGTTGAAGTAAGCGCGCGCTCCCAGAAGATCAGTGAGGAAGAAAATCTCTTCCACGGAGTTCTTGACGGTTGTTGTTCCATTCATGGGACACCTCGACCTAGTGCAGCAAAGTGATGAACTTGTAGATCATGATTCCGACCAGGAGCAAAAGATAGAACCGGAGCGCACCGAGAGAGAACCGGACCCCGCGCGTCATCTCGATATGAGGCTTTGCGTACTTTTGGTTGATGGCTCTGACTGCTCCGGCCGTATTGCGAAGGAAGTCAAAAATCATTGTTGTTCTCCAGGCAATTTTCTTAGCCACCGAGAATCTTCGGGAAAATCGCGCTGATCCCGTACAACGTAGAAATGACGATGATCACCACGACAATTCCGATGTTGGCGACGTTCTGAAACAGGGTGTTCTTGTACTCGCCCATGGTCTCTTCGTTGTTGAGGAGCAGAATGAGAAAGACCAATGCCGCCGGCAGCAGCGTTACCGCGATGACTTGGACGAACAGAGTAATGAGCACCAACGGTGCGCGAGGTATCAAGACAACCGTTCCGGCCAGCAACAGGTCGAAGAAGTAATAGGCATAGAACCATGGCGCCTCCTTCACCTTGTGGTTCAAGGAGTGCGCCCATCCGAAAACCTCGCCGAAAGCCCACGAGCTCGCGAGCGAAATGCAAATTGCGCCCAGGAACCCGGCGTCGAACAGGCCAATCGCGAGGAGAGCTCCGACGTAATGGTTGATCGGCATGAAACGGAAGGCCGCGGTGGCCGCGTCGTCGATCATCTGGCCGGGCAGGAGGGTGGCGGTCAGGATTACACAGCCTGCGGCCACAACCACCGTCAGTAATGAACCTACGGCAGTGTCGATCTTGCCCCACAGCATGTCTTTTTCCTGCATGCCCTTGTCGACCACTGCGCTCTGCTGAAAGAAAATCATCCAAGGAGCAATGGTCGTACCGATGTTTGCCATGAGCAGGAAAAACAGGGCATTCGTGAATCCTCCCGGTGGGAGCTGCGGGATGAAGCTGCCATGAAGGATCTTGTCAACCGGAGGGTTGATCATTAAAGCTGCGGGAATGTAGATCAGGTTCAATCCGCAGAATACGAGCGCGGCCTTCTCCCAGGTCCAGTAGCGCCCCTGCAGGACCATGGTTCCCATGAGGATCCAGCCGACAATCACGGTCACGACTGGCGGCACGCCGAAGATGTTCATTGCGGCTGTCATGCCGACGAACTCCGTGATCATGGTCAGCCAGTCCAAGAACACCAGATCCAGAAGAGAAAACCAGCCCCAGAAAGACCCGAAGGAATGAAAGATGGCCTCAGCATGGCCGCGCTTGGTGACCGCCCCGAGCCGCACCGTCATCTCCTGAACGTAATAAGCTACGGGCCCCAACAAGATCAGGAACCATATCAGATGGAAGCTATACTGCGCACCGGTCGCCGTGTAGGTGGTAATGCCTCCAGCGTCGTTATCGGCAACCATGACGATAATGCCGGGACCGGCGATGATGAGGTACAGCCTGATCGTCTTCAGGATCTTCTTGTATCGGTAGTAAGAATTGGAAAGAATATTCACGTGCCTTGCCTCGACAAATTAAGAAATCGCTGCTCGCGCTTGCGGGCTGGGTTGGACCGCATACCCTCACCGCATTTAAGGTGATTCGCGTCGTGTCGGCGCGGCATCGGCCGCCTGGTCGGCCACACATACCGCATGCCGCACAATGCGCTCCAGATGCCTGCAAATCAGCATCAGATCCACGTAGACCGCACCTTCACCGGGTGTCAACACGAGCTGGGAGAGCTTCTCGTACAACGTCCCGCATTCAGCACGGATTGCGGCTTCCTGAGGCCGTACAGAAAGCGCCTGATCGCGATCTGCGGTGCGCCAGCTTTCAATTGCCGTCGTCAGACTTGTCCGGACGGCTGCGCCAACTTCCGACATTTGGTGGGCGATTTGGGATGGCGGCCGGTGCTTCATGGAAGAGCTCAGGGCCACAATCTCATAGGAGTAGTCCCCGATTAGCTCCAAATCGACGATTGCGTCAAGAACTGCAGTAACGAGCCTGGCGTCGCTCGCAACCGGCGCCTGCAGCGTGATCAGATGCAAGCATTGGTCATGAATGAGCCGATGCTGATGATCGGTTTGCGCTTCGAGTTCGCTGGCTCGTACAAACGGGCCGGAACTGGGATCAGCAACGGCGTTGATTGCCTCGCTGAGAAGGGATATCGTTGTCTCCCCCATTTGGATCAGATTCCGCCGAACGGACTCTAGCTCACTGACATAATGTGTTCTCAACATTGGTTCTCGCTCCCCTCTTGCCTTGCTTCTGTTTTGTGTTCGTTCTCTTCAGGTGTCCGATTTGCTCCTCCAAGCTCCGAACGCAGTCCATCAATTCCAGAACATGCATCTTCCTCAGCGGTGACTGTCCTTGACAGCGCTTCCGCAGTCCGGACGATCAGGGTTGCTTCCGCGAGCGGCCTCGTTTGCGTTCGTTTAATAGAGCTTGGAAAGAACATTCACGTGCCTTTCCTCGACGAATTATGAAATCGCTACTTGCGCCTGCGGTCCGAGTGTTGGCTCGCTCTCACGGCCCACCGCCGGTTCGACAACTGGCCGCGTCGCTTTACAAACCGTGGCAGGAGGAACGACCCGTGCGACCGTCCAGCGCATCCGCAGCCTCCGATTGCCATGTTCGTCGGTAACCACGACCCATTTCCTCTCCAACGACTGCTTGTGATCTCCGGCATGTTCCGCGCGCCTGAAATTGGAGTCGTGGTGCCGGGCCGCAGCCACGAACGGCGTCGCCATCATTACTTGTGGAGCAAGTACAGTTGCGCACATTGTCTGTTTCCTACTTTCCTTCGGTTGAGACCTTCCGTCTTCCACACTAGTCACAGGTCGTCGGAGGGGGGCGGCTTGAATGTCCTGTCGCTAGAGGCATTCTCCCCAGACAGACACTGCTCACCGTCGTTTTCTAGCCTGAGCCTGGTTCCGGCTTTGCGTTGCTAAAGGCTCAAGCTTGGAATCTCCGCGCAACCGATGAAGCAGGATGCCAACGAGTGCTGCTAAGCATGGAATCAAAGCAACGAAAATCCAAAACTTGAAAAGCCAGTGCACGGGGTACCCCCGTCACGCGGACGGCGACCCCCCTCGTTCGACGCAGCTCTGTCGCGGCTGAGTCGAGCGTGCCGCTGTCCGCGGTTTCGATTTTGCGGAAGGAAGAAGTGTGCCTCTCGGCACGGGCCTCGATCCCTCGCGTTCTTCAGTTGTCAGTCAGAAGAAGCAGAGGTGAGGCGATAGGCAGGATACAGGGGCTTATCGGGACACCTGACCGTTTCTTCTAAACCGGAAAGCCGCCGACCGTTCTCGGAGGCTCATACCCACTGCTTGTTTTCATAGATCCTTTTGGTAGTCTTAACGGGAGGTCTGGCATTCCCGCTAGGAATTTTATATCATACCCTCCTAGGGTATTTGTCAAGAGAAAAACGCAGGAAAATCTAAGAATCTTATGAAAGACAAACTCCCGGAAATCTCGAAAGAAAAACAGAAACTGCTTTCCCGGATCAAGCGCATGGCCGGGCAAATTACCGCTGTCGAGCGCGCAGTGACTGAGGGTGACGAGTGCGCCGATATCTTGATGCTCCTGGCGGCGATTCGGGGCGGCGTCAACAGCCTGATGGCGGAGATTCTGGAAGATCACATCCGGCTGCACATTACGCATCCGAACCGCGGTACAGAATCGCCTGAAGAGCTGACAGAAGACCTGATCAGTCTGGTGCGCGCTTACCTGAAGTGAGGATCGCTTTCTGCGGAGTCGAACAGCCTACATAAAATTAAAAAGGACAGCCCGGAGCCCCCCAAGGCCGTCCTGATAAACCCTCCCGGTTAGAAGGGTAACTGGCCTAAACATAGTCGCGACAGATTGCAGCAGTATTGCAATTCTGTGAAAGTCCGATGAATTCCATAACGGTCGCGAGCCGCGCTGGCAACTCTAGCTTGCTGCACAGGGGTGGGATTCACAGCGCGCAACTGCCACAGTTCGCGGTCAGGAATCATAGCCTCCGCCTGCAATGCGCGCGCAATGATCCGCTCGGCAGCGCGAATACTTGCGATACTGTAACGTGGAATCACTCGACAGCGTGGAAAGCCAAGCCCCTTTACTCGATCTGCGGAACGTCCGCGTGATGCGGGGAGAAAAGATCGTACTCGACGACTTCAGCCTACCGCGTGCATGTCAACGAACATGTAGCGGTGCTGGGGCCGAACGGTTGCGGCAAGTCCACCTTGATCAAAACCATCACCCGCGAGTGTTATCCGATGGTCCGCGAAGGGTCGAGCATGACCATCCTCGGCCAAAAGAGCTGGAACGTTTTTGAGCTGCGCTCTCTGCTGGGCATCGTGTCCAACGACCTGATGTCTTCGTGTACCGGCGACGCCAGCGGCCTGGACGTAGTGCTGTCCGGCTTTTTCAGCAGCACGCGCATCTTCCCGAATCACGCCGTCGATCCCGAACACAGAGAGCTGGCCGAGGCCGCTTTGGCCCAGCTCGGCGTCTCGCATCTGGCGGAGCGTGCCGTGCAGGAAATGTCGTCGGGGGAGGCCAAGCGCGTTTTGATTGCCCGGGCGCTGGTCCACAAGCCTCGCGCGCTGTTGTTCGACGAACCCTGCAATTCTTTGGACATTTTGGCGCAGCACGGCCTCCGAGAAACAATGCGCTCGCTGGCCAGCTCGGGAATCGGAATCATTCTCGTCACTCATGAAATCCCCGATGTCGTTCCCGAGATCGAACGGGTGGTGCTCATGTCGAACGGCCGGATCGTGGCCGACGGACGCAAGGAAGAAATCCTGCAAGCCAAAAGCTTGGGCAAGCTGTTCGGGCTTAAAGTCGAACTTGGTCGCCGCGAAGGCTATTACCACATTTGGTGAGGCGACAGAGGAAGTCAGAGGGGAGAGGTCAGATTGCAGAGGTGAGACCCTCGCAGTGCCGATATCGTTCACAGTAGGTCTTCACCTCTGCAATCTGACCTCTTACCTCCCTTTGTGCCCGCCGCTGCTATATTGATCGGAGCGCCCGGGAGAAGATTCCAAGGCTCCCCGACGACGGCTACTCTGGAGGAAAGATGGCCCGCAAGACAGAGCAATCCCGCAAGCTGCAGAGACGCGCCGAACAGTTGATTCCGGGAGGCGTGAATTCCCCGGTGCGCGCTTTTGGCGCGGTGGGCTGCGACCCGCTGTACATCGTGCGCGGCCAGGGTTCGCACGTTTGGGATGCCGACGGCAACGAATATGTGGACTACATCGGCTCCTGGGGTCCGCTCATCCTCGGACACGCAGCGCCTACAGTGATTGAGGCTGTGATCTCGGCGGCGCGCAATGGCACCAGCTTCGGAGCTTCCACTCCCGCCGAAGCGGATCTCGCCGAGCTGGTGATTTCCGCTTTTCCGCACATGCAAAAAGTTCGCTTCGTCAGTTCGGGCACGGAGGCGACCATGTCGGCCATCCGGCTGGCGCGCGCGTATACGATGCGGAAATACATTGTGAAGTTTGAAGGCTGCTATCACGGGCACGCCGATGCGCTGCTGGTGAAAGCGGGATCGGGTGTGGCCACGCTGGGCATTCCGGGTTCGGCGGGCGTCCCGGAAGAATTCACGCAGTTCACTCTCGCGCTCCCCTACAACGACATCGGCGCGGTCGAAATCGCTTTCGAAAAATTCAGGCACCAGATTGCCTGCGTCATCGTGGAGCCGGTCGTCGGCAACATGGGATGCGTGCCTCCGGCGCGCGGATACCTCGAAGCTCTGCGCGGCATTACCGCGCGTGATAAGGCGCTGCTGATTTTCGACGAAGTCATGACCGGATTTCGCCTGGCCTATGGCGGGGCACAGGAACTCTATGACATCCAGCCCGATCTCACCACCATGGGGAAAATCATCGGTGGAGGTTTGCCCGTGGGCGCCTACGGCGGATCGAGCGGAATCATGGATCTGGTAGCTCCGCTCGGTCCCGTGTACCAGGCCGGAACGCTTTCTGGGAATCCTCTGGCAATGGCCGCCGGTTGCGCCACGCTGCGCTACTTGCGCGAGCACAAGGACGTTTACTCGAAGCTCGACAAGCTCGCCGCCGAAGTGGTCAGCGGAGTAGCGGCCGCAGCCAAAGACGCTGGCGTGACTATGTGCCACAACCGCGTGGGCTCGATGTTCACCTGGTTCTTCGCGCCCGGCCCAGTCACCGACTGGACTTCCGCTGCCAGATCCGATACCGAAGCCTTCGGGCGCTTCTTCCGCGCGATGCTTGAGAATGGCATTTACCTGCCGCCCTCGCAATTCGAAGCGGCGTTCCTGGGCGCGGCGCACACCGAACACGACGTGCAGCAAACCATCGCGGCAGCAAAGCAGGCGTTCGCGACGGTGCACGCGTAGAGGAAGCTCTCAGCTCTCAGTAAAACCTACTCACTGGGGACAGCTGAGCGCTGAAAGCCTTCATCATCTCCGGCACTGTCACAAACTCATACCCCTCATCCTTGTAACGCTGGATTAGATTGTCGGTCGCAATCACCGTCTGCGCGCGGTCTGCGCCCAGGGCGCGATGTCCGCCGTCGTGCAGCAGGATTACGTCGCCGCCGCGCATCTGGCGCGCGACTTTTTCTCGATCACCGCGGCGGGCGGCGCGTTCCAGTCATAGCCGGTCACATTCCACATCGCCGCTTGCAGTCCGAGTTTACGCGCAACCCGCAGCGTCGCCGGCCGTCTTCCCCCAAACGGGGGACGAAACAAATTCGAATGCTCGCCGATGGCGTCCTGCAAAGCCTGATGGCAGTCGGCGAGTTGCTGGCGCGTCTGGGACGCCGACTCAAAAATCAGCAACGGATGCGTGAACGTGTGGTTGCCGACGACGTTTCCTGACTGCGCCACCGCGCGCGCAATCTCGGGGCGCTGCTGCACGTAGCGGCCGATCATGAAGAACGTCGCCCGCACATTGTGCTTCGCCAGCACATCGAGCAACTGCAGCGTGTGCGGATCGTTGGGGCCGTCGTCGTAGGTCAGGGCGATTTGTTTGCTCCCTCGCATCCCTTCTGCAAACGTCCTCCCAAACCACTGCCCCGTCGGCGCCATGGACTGATATCCCGCCGCCGAGGCGGCAGCAGCGGTCGCCACTCCGATCAGAGTAGGAAGCATGTGGAGATTCTAGCTGGTCGGGGATCGCTCGTCGTTCGCTATTCGCTGTTCGTCGTTCGCAACTTTGTGGGGACGCGAACAGCGATCCGCGAACGTCCAACGACCGCTTTTCCCACATTGCATCGCGACGCGAAGCGATATAATCTGCTTTCCAGTTCTCCACGACAATCGACAATCCATGGCCAAGCTTTTCGAGCTTCCCCGTTACATTGCGGTCGAAGGTCCCATACGAGTTGGGAAGAGCACGCTGGCTCGGGTTCTGGGAGAGCGGCTGGCTGCCCAGCGCGTCATCGAACCGGAGGACAATCCGTTTCTGAAAGCTTTCTACGAAGGCGAGCGCGGGGCGGCCTTCCAGGCCCAGTTGGCGTTCCTGATTCGCCGCTTCGAGCAACTGCGCGGGCTCGATCTGGGGCCGCGGTCGAATAAGACCGTGGTGTCCGATTACATTTTTGAAAAAGACAAGCTCTTCGCTTGCCTCAACCTCAACGATCAGGAACTCGATACCTACAATCGCTACTTCAATTATTTCCGCGAACAACTTCCCACGCCCGACCTCGTCATCTATCTGCAGGCCACTCCGGAGGTGCTTAAAAAGCGGCTGAAGAAGAAGAACGTGGCCGGCGAGAAGGCCATCAGCGAGGATTACCTGATGGAAGTGGTGAAGGCCTACGAACACTTTTTCTTTCACTACACGCAGTCCGACCTGCTGATCGTGAACACCTCCGAGATCGACTTCGTCAACCGCAACGAAGACCTGCAAGAACTGCTGAAGAAAGTCTCCGCGCCGATCAAGGGCACGCAGTATTTTCTGCCGCTGGGCAGTCAGGATGCGGCCAGCGCTTGAGAGCAGGTCTTAGGTTTCAGGAAAATCAAAAAACTTAGTTTTTCCTGGAATCGGTCATTGGCTTCCTTGGGCGGTTACGGGTTTTGTACCCCCCCCCCCCCCCCCCCCCCCAATTTCCGCTAAAATATTCAATCTAAACAACTTACTTTCAAAATATTAAGGAATCAGGACTTAGCTCGATTATTGGCCAAGATTCCCGTCTTGGGGCGGTTTTTAGGGGAGATGACGCCGGTCTCTCCTCCGCAAAGCTTCCTATCAAAGAGCTACTAACGGATCGGGCCATTCAGCTTGCCGTGCCGTCTCTGGAGACGCGCACACTTCCGCCTTTCATTCTCGCCGCATGGCGGATGGGAGGTCTGTGATGGTGCACACAGGCGATTTGTGATGAAAAAGGTAGAACGCCAGGTCGCAGAGTTGGGGCGGCCGCAGCGTCCCACGTCTCGAAAACCGCGAGACGTGGGGCACCCCCAGTTCCTACTCTTCCAAAGTTAGCTACCGGTGCGCTATCTCACCAAACAGATGTGGGCCACCCGCCGGGCATCGTCCGCAACCATCCTTTGTCGTCCCTTTTAACGGGGGCAACAAGCGGACGGGGTTTGTGATTGGCGTTCTCTTCCTCGAACTCCACGGCTTCGATTTCAAGGCCAGCGAGGCGGACGCTACTCAGGCCGTGATGGCGCTGGCAGCAGGGACGCTCGATGAAGCTGGTTACGCCGCATGGCTACGGGCCAATGCGAAGCCCAAGCGGGAGGCTAAAGAAGGGTAGCATGGCGCACCCTTTTACCCATTCTAGGAGTGCCTAACATCATTCAAGTCCCAGTTCCTGGGACGTCCAATAATCATCCCTCATAAAATCAGGTTCCTTGGATTTCGAAATAAAGGCGCCGATCGTCTTTCGTAGGACTGAGCGGGCGAGCGTTGCCACTTCCCCGAGCTTCAGTTTCTTTCCGTTAATTTTCACTTCCTCTTTGAGATTACTGCCGTGAGCAATAGTACTTCGGAGATCGTAAAGATCCCTTGCGGTATGAAAGGCATCCTTTCGCTCTTCTTTTCCAAATAGTAACGCATAGTGCAAGGAAAAGCGGAAGCGGAGCTCTGTCTTGTCTCCCGTATTTGCGAGCAAGATACTCTCAAGACCGATTACTGCATCGACAATCGTGTCACGCAGTTTTGTTCTCCGCGCGCTGTCGACCAAGCGCTGACCTGCCATCTCAAGCGTTGAATGAATTCCTTCAAATGCCTTTGCATGGGCTTCGATCTTCGGTGCCTCCTCTGGGGTAAGGCCATAATGATTAAACGGCACATGTTCGTTGCCGTATAGATGTTGGCTGCCCAACCCATGACCGAGTGTAAGCTCACTCGGGGTAATCCAGACACCGTCATATCCCACAGCCCCTGCGTCCTTGAAAGTGGCGAGAGCCAGCATGCAAAGATCGAGTTTTTCCTGAAAATTTCCAACGATGGTGGGTGCCTTCATCTGCTCCTGGCTACCGATGATCTTGGAGTCCTCAATTTCCTTGACGAACACAAAGTCGGGGAACCCTATCATTTTCCCTGTTCGAAATTTGAAAATTGGGTTGCCACCATAAAATTGGGTACATTCCTCGTCCGTTATCGGACGGAGAGCGATTCCACCAGGAAACGCGATCGGGGGCGTCCCCCTTGCACCATGAAGATTCAGCGCCGGGGCACACAAGAGCAGACGCACCGTGCTTCGATCAAAGAAGTTAGAGACATCCGCGAGAATCGCCTGGATTTGTTCGCCGGTTAGGGCAAACGTTCCAAAACGCTCATATGCTTCATAAGCAAGCTGTCGCGGAATTGCTTCCGGTTGCAGACACCCTCCGCCTATGGACGTTCCAACAAACTCAAGATATTTTGGGTAGTCCTGTTTGAGAGCCGCTGTGACTTCTAAAACCGATTTGTTGACATCATGCCGGGCGGAAAGACCCATAAAGCTAACTTTGGAAACAAATTGGCCCGTCCATGCACCGTCGGCATGACGGTGGTACTCCCAGTGCCTCTCCTCCGGCAGCTTCGGGATTTCTCGAAGCCTGGTCAGCTCAGCCTCAAAGGCGATTCGTATGGCATTTAAGCTGGTCTCTTTCATGTTCTGCACTTTATTCAATTTTGTGCCGTTTTGCAAAATACGGGCCAACCAGCGCAAAGTTGCCACTGGGTCTTCCGCACCCGCTTTTTATGCCGGTGACAGCGGATATGCGGATCGCGCGTTTCCGAATTCCCTGAAACGCTAGGTCGCGGTGGCGAGCAGTGCTAGCTATCGACGAACGACCTTTTTGCAGCTATAATCCTCCTGGCGTCATCTAACGACGCGTACAGGCTCTATCCGCGCGGTTTGCGGAGGGGCACTGGAGGGCATTGTGAGTCTCACTCCTATCGGCGGGCATTGTCCCAGCCGCAAAATCACTACTGCTACCATCCGCGAAAAGAAGTTTCAGCGCGATCCCATTACCTGCCTTACCGCCTACGACTACCCGACCGCGCGCCTGGTCGACGAGGCTGGCATCGACATTGCTCTGGTCGGCGACTCGCTGGCTATGACCATGCTGGGCTATGAGAACACGCTTTCGGTTACGGTTGACGAGATGCTGCACCACGTCAAGGCGGTGCGCCGCGGCGTTAAAGACGCGCTGCTTATTGCCGACATGCCTTACGGGTCTTATCAGGCTGACCCCAACGAAGCTATTCACAACGCCGCCCGCTTTGTGAAAGAAGGCGGCGCGGAGGCGGTGAAGATGGAAGGCGGCGAGAAGCGCGTGGATGTGATCCGGCGCGTGATTGATGCAGAGATTCCGGTCGCCGGGCACATTGGCCTCACGCCGCAATCGGTCAACGTGATGGGCGGATACAAGGTTCAGGGCAAAACGCTGAACTCCATCGAGCAGCTTATGCGCGATGCGGTTGCGCTCGATCGCGCTGGCGTGGCTTGCATTTATCTTGAAGGGATTCCGCGGGAAGTCGCGGCCATGATCACGCTTGAGGTTGAAACGCCTACCATCGGCATCGGCGCCGGGCCGGATTGCGATGGGCAGGTGCTTGTCTTTCACGACCTGGTCAACCTTACTTTCGGACATGCGGCGAAATTCGTTCGCCGTTATGGAGACGCGGCCGCGCTGATCACGGAATCCATACTGGCCTTCAAGGCCGACGTGGTTGCGCGCCAGTTCCCGAACGACGCTGAGTCCTACCACCTGCCGAAAGAGACGCAGGCCGCACTCGAAACGGTACTCCACCGCAAGCACGCCATGCAGCGATAATGGCGAGTGGAGAAAAACCTCGTGCGTGACGTTGTGCGGAACACTGTGCGGGATATGATGCGGGACATTCTGCCAGTGACTGTCGCCTTAATGCTGTTGGGGGCTTTGCTGGGCTGCTCCAAGCCGCCGGAAACGCCAACCGTGGAAATGCGGCAACCGACCGGGCTCGAGTCCATCCCGGCACCGGATCCCTCGAAATATCCGTCGTTTAGCAATATGGGGGGTTGGAAGAATCCTTATTTCGTCGTCCGCGAGGATGGGATCGGTTTGGTCGATCTTTCCAATCGCGAGATCCACATGCTGAAGCCGGAGGAAATCCCGGCCGAACTGGTCTCGCTGCCATCGAGCGCATGGCCTTACGGCCGCGTGGTGCTGGTCGCGCAAGCCGTTCCCAAGAATCCAACCAAAGAGACGAAGGCAGACCTGCGCAAGAACCGCGCCCTGCTCCTCGGAACCCTCCAGGAATTAGACGTTCAAGTTCGCGAGACGCCCTGAGCAGGCAATCGACTGCAGGCCGGCGGTGAGAGCGCAGCCCCTAAAGGGGCGGTCAAAACTGGATGAGTCGGCATCGCTAAAGGGATGCCCTTATACGAACCTTGTTTTTTCCGCCGCCTGTTAAGCATTGACGCCCCGAGCCATGAAGATATGCTCCACCATTCCGGAAGCTCGCGCCGCCTGCCGCGATGCCCGCGCGAGCCGCGGACGCCTGGGCCTGGGCCTCGTTCCAACTATGGGCGCTCTGCATGAAGGCCACTTGTCGCTGGTGCGCGCTGCGAAAGCGCAGTGCGAGGCCGTGGCCGTTTCCATCTTCGTGAACCCTACGCAATTCGGACCGACGGAGGATTTGTCGAAGTATCCGCGCCAGTTCGATCGCGACTGCCGGCTGTTGGAAAAAGAAGGGGTAGATATGCTGTTTGCGCCGCCGGTCGAAGAGATCTATCCCGAGGGCGGAGTCACCTGGGTGCTGGTCGAAAGCCTGAGCGAAAAGCTTGACGGACGCTCGCGCCCCGGACATTTCCGCGGCGTGACCACCATCGTCGCCAAGCTGTTTCACATTATCGAGCCCGAGGGCGCGTTTTTCGGACAGAAAGACGCCGCGCAGCTGGCCGTGATCCGGCGCATGGTGCGCGACTTGAATTTTCCGGTGGAGATTGTCGCCTGCCCGATTGTGCGCGAACCCGATGGGCTGGCCATGAGTTCGCGCAACGCGTACCTGAATCTAGAAGAGCGCAGCCGAGCACTCGTGCTGCAACGGTCTTTGCAGAAAGCTCGCCAGCAATTCCACGATGGGGAAAGAAGTGCCGCGAAGCTGATCTCCGCTGCCAAAGAAGTCTTCGCCAGCGAGCCGCAAGTTGCGCTCGACTATTTCGAGATCGTCGATCCGGACACGCTCGATCCCGTGGAACGGATCTCGCAAAGGACGCTGGTGGCTGTCGCCGCCCGCGTCGGATCCACGCGCCTTATCGACAATGTTGTTCTGGAACCCTGAAACGAAACCGCGCACGAATCAGGCGGCGGCTCAGAACAAATTCAGTGGTGCGCGATCTGCCGTATGGGGGCGTATTCCTGGTCATTGGCTACGACAAATCGTTTGGCGCGGAGAATCTTCAGGGCGGAATCATTTTTGCCTTCCTTCAGGGCGAGGAGGGCGCGGGCAAATTTTGCGCGCTCGGCCTCGGGCACATCCTTGCGAGCCATGGACGTATTACAGCCTGCGCCCCGAGACAAATGGGTTTTCGGCGATGAAGTAACGTAACCGGTGCTCGGCGGATTTCACGATCCCGACGCGCGTGGTGACTATTATGCGCCGCACGCGATAGGTGTCATCGACAATCTGGAGGTCTGAGCGCGCGCTCACCAGGCTTTTTCCGTTGTCGCGCTCGCGGGTGATTTCCAGAGCTTCGGTCAGGCGTCCTGGGCCGGAAGAAATTTTCTTCAGCAGAGAAATTTTCTTGAGGCCGGATTCTTTCGCTATCGCGAATCCAGAGTTGCTGTGTCCGCCGGCAACTGCCGAGCTCCTCCACCCCGCCAAGCCAACACCGGGCTTGACGGGGGCCCCGGTGCGCTCGGCTTGGGCCCTTCGACTTCGCTCAGGGCAGGCTCGCGAGGGCGCCCGTCCCCACACGAGCACTATCCCTATCCCTCGTGCTTCTGCCATTTGCTCGATGCCGGCCACCGGCTCCAGGGCGCGAAAGAGCACGCAGCCGGGAACTCCGTCGGGCAGGCAGGAAACATTCAGGCAGTGGTGATTGCCATAGATGAAGTACACGTAGGCGTGACCGGGAGGACCGAACAGGACGGAATTCCGCGGCGTCCGGCCCGCGGCCGCGTGCGCCGCCGCATCGCCTTTGCCGAGATAGGCTTCGGTTTCGACAATTCGTCCCGCCAGTATTCCGCGAGGCGTTTTCCGGACCAGCACTTTCCCCAGCAGTGCCCGCGCCACCCGCCGGGGATCGCGATTGAAGAAGTCCGCTTTCAGCAAAGTGACGCAGCCGGGCGCTTTCATGTCCATCAGGCTATGGCGAAATTCCAGAGTTGCGGTGCCCGCAGGCAGCTGCCGAGCTGCTCCACCCCATCAAGCCAACACCGGGCTTGACGGGGGCCCCGGTGGGCTCGGCTTGGACGGGGTCCTTCGGCTCCGCTCAGGACAGGCTCCGCCCCGTCCCCACACGAGCCGTTTCAGGCTGCGCTCTTCAAATACGCCAGCACTTCTTCCGCGTGGCCCTCTGCCTTTACGTTGTTGAAGATGTGCTTTATCTTGCCGTCGGGGTCAATGACGAAAGTCGTCCGCGCAATGCCTAGCACTTTCTTGCCGTACATTTGCCTCTCTTTGACCACGCCAAACAGATTCGCTACCTTCTTCTCCGCATCGGCCAGCAGGGGGAAAGGCAAACTGAACTTGTCCTGAAACTTTTTCTGCGCGGCCGCCGTGTCCGCCGAAATGCCTAGCAGCACGACGCCTGTCTTCTTGATCTCTTTGTAGGTATCGCGAAAGCCGCACGCTTCCTTAGTGCATCCCGGCGTATCGGCCTTGGGATAGAAATAAAGCACCACCGTCTTGCCGCGAAAATCTTTCAGGGCAACCTCTTTGCCGTTCTCGTCCGTCGTACTGAAGTCTGGGGATTTATCATTAACCTGCATATGGAATTGTCTCCTGGCCGGTCGTTATTACATCGCAAGTTATATCGCAACCGGATGCTCGCCGTCACCTTGGCGGCCTTGGCCTGGCTTGCCGGTTCATGGCTTGTGGCGCAAGGTCCGATGCCGCAGTATGGGCACAAGCCGGCGTCTAGCAAGGGGCCGCGCGCGCTGGGGCTGATCCAGCTTTCGCCCAAGGGCAACAAAGGCCGCATCATTCCCATCGCCATCATGGTGGACGGAAAATTTTACGACGCAGGCTCGTATAAAGCTGCGCCCGTTCCCATGGCGCTCGACTTCGGCATCGTCTATGAAGGTTTTCGCAGCGGGGTGTCGCAGGGCGTCCTCACCATTACCCAGCCGGGACAACTCAACCACGTGTGGATCGCCGAAGGCACGTGGCTTCCGGCGGGATCGAAGGCTTTGGAAAAACACAAGAGGTACTCGCCGCCTGTGATCGCAGACGACGACAAGAATGGTCCGCCTGTACTTCACCGCCGCGCCGAAAAGACAGATTCGGATAGCAAGGACAAAGACAAGGACAAGGACAAGGACAAGAACAAAGACAAAGATAAGGATCAGGACCAGCAAAAGGTGGCGAGTCCTCCAGCGCCGCCTACTACTGCGGCTCCAGCCAACGCTCCGAGTTCGCCCGACAGTGCCAAAGCTCCGACGGCGCCGGATGCCACGAAAACGCCGGCGCCGCCGGAGACCGCGAAGGCATCTGCACCAGTTTCTGCGTCATCTCGGTCAGAAGAGCCGATGGAAGATCCGAATCGGCCCCGTCTGCGACGCGGAATGCCGGACTCAAGTGCGCGCCGCGATATCTATCCGACGTTCGACGCTTTGCCGGTCGCAACTCCGGGCGCGGCCGCGGCAGGCACAGCTAAGCCCGATGCGAAGGCGGCAAAGGATTCCGCCGCGGCTTCGCCGCAGATTGCCTTCGTCTTCATCCCTGCAATTTCCGATGCCGGCGGGCCCGATCCGCGTCCCTACACCTATGATGTGAAGCCGGCGGAAGAGGCCATCTACCGCAACAAGATGCTTGATCTGGCTGCGACGCTGGTTCGCGGCCCGGCAAATGCGGCGACGAAAGACGCTGCCGCCACGCCCAAGAAATCATCCGTCACGAAATCGACTGCCAAATCGGCCGGCAAGTTGCCTCCGCCGGTCTTCGACGATGTGAGCTTGCGCATCTTTGATCTTTCCAATTCGAACGAACCGGTGCTGGTGCTCTCGGCGAAAACTCACCCGGTCGCTGTTTCTGCCGGCGTCCCTGCCAGCGCAACCGGAAACGTCGAAGAACCACAGGAGATCACGCTGATCGCCCGCACCAATCTCGAAGGCGAGCTACGGAAACTATTTTTCTCGCAGACGGATTCGCGGCATCTCGACGTCACTCCGCGCATGGAACTGATCGACGCGGTCAACGCCGATGGCGATGGCCGCGGCGAATTGCTGTTCCGGCGTACCTTCGACGATGGCAGCGCCTACGCCATTTACCGCGTTACCGCCGACCGGCTTTGGCCGCTGTTTGAGGGAAGCCGGTAAGGCAATCGGGTCATTGGGTGATCGGGCCATCGGGTGATCGAAATTCAAAGACCGAGCCTTTAGATCGCCCGATGGCCCGATGGCCCGATGACCCGATTGACTCATCGCGTTTACAATGTCTTCCTCTCAGGGGTGAGATCTATGCGCGCTACCTCTCGCATTGCGATACTCGCTTGCCTCTCGGCGGGCTTCTGCTTTTCTCAGGATCAGGACTTCAGCAAAGTGCAAATCAAAGTTTCTAAAGTCGCGGGCAATGTTTACATGCTGGTGGGGGCTGGGGGAAACATTGGCGCCTCCGTCGGCGATGACGGCATCGTGATTGTTGACGATCAGTACGCTCCTCTCGCTGACAAAATTCGGGCGGCGCTCAAAGGCATTACCGACAAGCCGGTGCGCTTCATCATCAACACGCATTACCATGGCGACCATACTGGCGGGAACGAATTCTTCCAGAAGCAGGCGCCGATTATCGCTCACGACAACGTTCGCAAGCGGCTGGAAGAGGGCGGTCAGGCGGGCAACGGCGGGTCGGTGCATTTCGAAGCCAAGCCGCAGCCGAAGGGCGCGCTGCCGATTATCACGTTCGATCACGACATCACCGTGCACTTGAACGGGGAAGACATCCGCGCGCTGTACGTGCCGGCGGGACACACCGACGGCGACTCGGTCATCTATTTTCCGAAATCAAACGTGGTGCACATGGGCGACGATTTCGTGACCTACGGCTTTCCCTTCATCGACGTGGACAGCGGCGGCAGCATCGACGGCATGATCAGCGGCGTCGAGGGAGCCATCGCCCAACTTCCGCCCGACGTTAAGATCATCCCCGGCCACGGCGGGGTTTCAAACCTCGATGACGTGCGCGCCTATGTGAAGATGCTGAAAGAAACGCGGGCGGCGGTGCACGATGCGCTCGACAAGAAAATGACACTGGAGCAGATGAAGGAGAGGAAGATTCTCGATCCCTGGAAGAAGTATGCCGGAGAATTCGTTAACGAAGATGTGTTTGTGGAAACGTTGTACAACTCGCTGACTGGACAGAAAAACGGCAAGTTCATCAAGCATAACTAGCGGCCCAGGCCCAGCCCCTAAAGGGGCATCGGCTTGCGAAAAATTGCGGTTCGCTAAAGCGATACTCTGATACGAATCTCGGAGGTTGTCGCATGAAAGGTTGTTGCATGAAAAGTGGCCGCATTTGAAAAAATGAAGCGACGACTGGGGATTTTTATGGGCGAGATCGAGTCATTTGCACAGATATTTGTGCGATTGTGGAGACCTGCAGGAGGCCGCATGTTAGCGGGCTGCAACGGCACCAGCATTCGACCCAGCCCGCGTCTGATTTCGAAGAACTTACGGCATCGCTAAAGCGAGACCCTGATACTAGACCGGAGTTTTTCCGCCGCGTGTGTAAGGCAGCGAACTAACCCAAGATCTTCGTGAAACAAGTTGCGGCGAGGATGCAAGGAATTTCCACTTGCCAGACGGTACCACTCTGGTTACTATGGCACGCATCTTTCTTTTGGATTTGAATTAGCCGCGTACCTATGAATATCGGCGAGACCATCCGCAATTTCCGGCTGCAGCGCAGCATGTCACAGGGCGACATCGAAAAGCGCACTGGCCTGTTGCGCTGCTACCTTTCGCGGGTGGAGAACGGCCACACCATCCCTTCGCTGGATACGCTGGCCAAGATTGCCGGGGCGATGGATTTGGCGCTGTCGCAATTCTTTGCCGAAGGCCATAGTAACGGGCACAGCCAAAAGGGGTTGCCGCAACTCTCCGAAGATGAACTCCGCTTCCTGAGCCAGATGCGCCGGTATTCGGCGAATCTGAACGACAGCGACCGGAAGCTGGTGCTGGCCATGGTGAAGAAAATGGCGTCGAGCACGAAGTAGCAGTTGCCAGTATCCGGTTGCCAGTTGCCAGTACTTTCTGCCTCGACCTTCGAGTCGCGACCGGCGACCTCCAACGCTTGTTTCATTTCGACTCCATGAGTGCGGGTTTGCCCTGGCAACTGGCAACTGAGAGCTGACCTTAGGTACTTTCGTACCATCACCTGCGTGTGCGGCTGGAACCTCGCTATCCTCCTGCTGCAAGGCTAAGCTGTTAGCTGGGGAATCCTTGTGACCACTGAAGAAGAACTGGATCTGCTCGATTCTCAACTTCGCCGGCTGAAGATCGAGTATGAGATTTTCTTCAATAATCCGGCCAAACGGCCTCCCACCGACGTCGAATGGAAGGTTCAGTCGTTACTTCGCAAGTTCAGCGACAGCGCGCGGCTGACTTTTTCGCAGCGCTTTAAGTACAACGAGCTGGCGCAGCGCTACGCGATTCAAAGCGACCTGTGGCGCAAGAAAATGCGGATTCGGGAAGAGGGCTATCGCCGGCCCTACGAAGCGATGCTCTCGGTGCAAGGCGTGCGCGCCGGCCAAGAGCGGGAAGCGAAGCACCATCCGGTGTATGGCCTCAGCCGCAGCGCCGAAAGCGGGGTCGCCGAGACGCCGGGGAACGATCGGCCTTTCTCGATACAGTGCTCGGGCGCGCTGGCGGAGCGAGAGCAAGTCGAATCCCTATACCTGGCGCTTACCGAAGCCAAGGAAAAGTTGGGAGAAAAAGTTTCCGGCAACCTCGAATCTTTCGCGACGTTCGTCAGAAAAAAGACCAGCGAGATTCGCAAGGAGCACGGCTGCCAGGCGGTGGTGTACTCGGTCGAAGTTCAGGATGGACAGGTCAAGCTTAAGGCTAAGGCGAAAGCCTAGAGGCAGTTTTCAGTTCTCAGTACCCGGGAGTGCAATCCAGAATTGCTGCGGACGCCGGCAACTGCCGAGCTGCGCTCGGCTTGGAGGGGCGAGGGCGCCCGTCCCTAGACGAGCAGGGTACAGCGACGCTGAATCCCCTCTAAGACTGAGAACTGAGAACTCCCACCCGAACTGCTAAAATCTCCCTTCGCTTTCGAGGGCCTTATGTCTAAAATCCAGCGTGCCATTCTTAGCGTTACCGACAAATCCGGACTGGTTGATTTTGCCCGCAAACTTGCCGAGTTCGGCGTCGAACTCGTTTCTACTGGCGGCACGGCTAAGCTGCTGCGCGAATCCGGCATCGCGGTGAAAGATATTTCTGAGCTGACCGGGTTTCCTGAAATGCTGGATGGGCGCGTCAAGACGCTGCATCCGAAGGTGCACGGCGGCATCCTGCATCGGCGGGAAGACAGCGGCCATCGCGCGGCGGTTGCCGCGCATGGCATTCCGGCCATCGACATGGTGGTGGTCAATCTGTACGCCTTTGAAAAGACCGCTGCCAAGCCGGGCGTGCGCTTCGAGGAATTGATTGAGAACATCGATATCGGCGGGCCTTCGATGATCCGGTCGGCAGCGAAGAATTTTCAGGATGTCGCGGTCGTCACTTCGCCTGCGGATTACGGCGCGATTGCCGAGGAGATGGCGCGGTCGGGCGGAGCGCTGTCGCTGTCCATGGAAACGAAGTGGCGGCTGGCGCAGAAGGCGTTTGCGACGACTGCGGCCTACGATTCGGCCATCGCTTCGACGCTCGAGCAAGTGGGCGGCGACTTCGAGTTAAAACTGGCGCAAGGCTTTCCGCAAAATCTTTTTCCGCAGAGTCTTTTTCCGCAGAATCTGCGGCTGTCTTTTCAAAAAGTGGCGGACCTGCGCTATGGAGAGAATCCGCATCAGAAGGCTGCGATGTACACGGACGGTTCGGGCGCGGGGGTGGCGAGCTCGCGTCAGTTGCAGGGCAAAGAGCTTTCCTACAACAACATTGTCGACCTGCAGGCCGCTTGGGATCTGGCGCAGGAGTTTGAGGAGCCGGTTTGCGCCATTATTAAACATACAAATCCCTGCGGGACCGCTACCGGCAAGACGCTCGCCGAGGCTTACGTGCGGGCGCTGGAATGCGATCCGGTCTCGGCGTTTGGCGGAGTGATTGGAGTGAACCGCGTGGTGGATGCTGCGGCCGCTAGCGAGATGGCCAAGCTCTTTCTGGAAGTCATCGCCGCTCCTGCATTCGATGAAGGCGCTAAAGCAGCGTTTGCCTCGAAGAAAAATCTTCGGCTGGTCGAGGTTCCCGCCGGACAGCAAAACTGGGTTCTGAAAAATATTTCTGGAGGCATACTCGTCCAGGATGCGGATCTTCACAAGCTGGCCGAAGGCGATCTGAAAGTGGTTAGCAAGCGCCCGCCCACCCCGGAAGAAAAACGGGCGCTGCTGTTCGCCTGGAAGGTTTGCAAGCACGTGAAGTCGAACGCGATTCTTTACGCCCGCGATGGGCAAACAGTGGGCGTCGGCGCCGGACAAATGAGCCGCGTCGATTCCTGCAAGCTGGGCGCGATGCGGGCGCAGTTGCCGCTGAAGGGCACGGTGGCCGCCTCCGATGCCTTCTTTCCATTTCCGGACGGGGTCGAGGAGATCGCCAGGGCGGGGGCTACCGCGATTATTCAGCCGGGAGGCTCGGTGCGCGACCATGAGGCTATCGACGCCGCCGACCGGCTCGGGCTGGCTATGGTCTTCACCGGGGTACGGCATTTTAGGCATTAGGCGTATCCAATTGTGGAAGCGGGGCTTCGCCCCGCTTGGACGGGGCCCTTCGGCTCCGCCAGGGCAGGCTCCGCCCCGTCACCACACAACAAAACCTCTGGAACTCCCAAGGCCCCTGTACCTCTGGCTTTAGGCGCGGCCTGCGCTTTCTCGCCACGGAAAGGCTTGCCGAGGGTAGAATAAGAATCCGGGTCGCCGCGGATCGGCATCCAATCAGGTGGGCTGAAATTTGCAGGTTTTGGGATTTTTCATGAAAAAACGGTTGTGGATCGTCATTGTCGTTCTTACGGGATATTTCTTACTCGGCCAGAATTTACTGGCGCAAAGTCAGCCCGGTCGCGTCACGGATTCCGCAGCTGCCGCCGGCGCGCAGTCCGCCACCAAGGGCAAGACGCCCGACCGCGCCGCCGCCTACTACCACTTTGCCCTGGCTCACATGTACGAGGAACAAGTGGCCACGTACGGCCGCAGCGAATTGGCGAATAAAGCGATCGAGGAATACCGCGCCGCGATTGATGCCGATCCGACCTCCGCGTACCTGACCTCGGGCCTCGCCGAGCTCTATGCCAAGACCGGGCGCATTCGCGACGCCGTGGTCGAGGCGCAGGACATCATCAAGCGCAATCCTAACAATCTGGAGGCACGCCGGCTGCTGGGAAGGATCTATCTGCGCTCGCTCGGCGACATGCAGGCGGGCAGCGGTTCGGAGAGCATCCTGAAACTGGCGATCGAGCAGTATGAGCAGATCGTCCGCCTGCAACCCGACAGCATGGATGACCATTTGCTTCTCGGGCGCCTGTATCGCTTGAACAACGATCTGCAAAAAGCGGAGAGCGAATTCAAGACGGCAGTAAAACTGCAACCGGATTCCGAAGAGGCGGTCACTACCCTCGCCTATCTCTACAATGAACTGGGGGACACGGCTCGCGCCGGTCAGGTACTCAGTTCGGTACCGAACGGGGAGCGCTCGGCTAAGCTCTATTCGGCGCTCGGTTACACCTACGAGCAGCAAAAACAGTATAAGAACGCCGTTGAGGCGTATCGACACGCGATTGAACTGGACCGCGACAATCTGGATGCGATTCGCGGCCTGGCGGAGAACCTGCTGAACGATGGCCAGGCTGAAGCCGCTCTTGAACAATACAAAGTGATCGCGGACGCGAATCCGGAAGATGCGCAAACCTACGTGCGCATCGCGGAAATCTACCGCAAGCAGGGCAAGTTCGATCTCGCGCTCGAGCATCTGAAAAAAGCCGAGTCCATGGTGCAGGACTCGGTCGAAGTTCCCTACAACATTGCCGCCATCTACCAGGCGCAGGGCCGCTACGACGAAGCCGTTCCGATCATGCGCGACCTGCTGAAGAAATCGGAGAAGCCCGAGGGCAAGTACTCGAACGGCGAGAAGAGTAATCGGGCGGTGTTTCTGGAGAGGCTGGGCACGATCTACCGCGACCAAGGGAACAATCAGGCCGCCAACGAGATTTTCCGCCAGATCGTCGCCCTGGGGGGCGATGAAAACATCGAGCGCGGTTATCAGCAGATCATCGATACCTGGCGCGAAGCCAAGGAATGGCAGAAGGCTACCGACTCCGCCAAAGAGGCGGTGCAGAAGCTGCCCACGAGCCGCGATCTGAAGATGGTGCTGGCGGCGCAACAGGCCGATATGGGCGAGCCCGACCAGGCGCTCAAGGACGTCCGGGCCATGTTGAAGGGGGGCGCCAACTCCAGCTGCAACCCCGATGACCGGCAGGTTTATATCACCCTGGCGCAGATGTACACACGGCTGCACCGGTTCAGCGATGCCGAGCAGGCTCTCGACAAGGCCGAACAGCTATCGAGCAAGCCGGAAGATAAGGAGTATGTGTGGTTTCTCCGCGGCTCCACTTTTGAGCGTGAGAAGCGCTACCCCGAAGCGGAAGAACAGTTCAAGAAGGTGCTGGCCAGCGATCCGGAGCATGCTTCGGCGCTGAATTATCTGGGCTACATGCTGGCCGACCAGAACATGAAGCTGGAAGAAGCGCTCGGGTACATCAAGCACGCCGTGGATCTCGATCCCGCCAACGGCGCCTATCTCGATTCCCTGGGCTGGGCTTACTTCCGCCTGGGAAAATATGAATTGGCGGAAGACAACCTGCTGAAGGCTTCGCAGAAAATCAATACCGATCCCACCGTCCTCGACCACCTGGGCGATCTGTACCAGAAGACCGGACGCCTGAAGCTGGCTGCGACCAACTGGGAGCGCGCGCTGACCGAGTGGAACCGCACCCTTGCCGCGGACGTCGATCCGGCAGATCAGGCGCGGGTGCAGAAGAAGCTCGATTCCGCGAAGATGAAGCTGGCCAGGGAAGAGGGCGCGAAGCAGTAACGGGATTTTCACCGCCGAGACGCAGAGGCCGCCGAGAAAGTCTCTTTGGGATTCCATCCGATAGAGTCGGTAAAGCCATAAAAGGTTTTTCTCCGCGATCTCGGCGTCTCGGCGGTGACTAGGCGATAAACGCTGCTAAACTCTTTCCATGCTCGCCGACTATGCGGTGCGCGTAGAAGACTCCCGCGGACGCCGCCATCCCGAGCCGCCGCATCCCTACCGCAACGACTTTCAACGCGACCGCGATCGTGTCGTCCATGCCCGCGCCTTTCGCCGCCTGGAAGCGAAGACACAGGTTTTCACCCGCCGTTACTCCGACCACTTCCGCAACCGGCTTACGCACACCATCGAGGTGGCGCAGATCTCGCGCACCATCGCCGCGCAACTTGGACTGAACACCGATCTGGTGGAGGCGCTCGCCCTGGTGCACGACCTCGGCCACCCTCCTTTCGGCCACTCCGGAGAAAAAGCGCTCGACACCGCCATGCGCCAACACGGGCTTTCGTTCGATCACAACCTGCACGCGCTCCGCATTGTGGAAGACTTCGAAATCCGTTATGCCGCTTTCCGCGGGCTGAATCTGACCTTCGAAGTCCGCGAGGGCATCATCAAGCACTCGCACGATTACGACGCCAAGGAACATCCGGAACTCGCCGAGTATCTGCTCGATCAGCGGCCGCCGCTCGAAGCGCAGCTCATCGACCTGACCGACGAGATTGCCTACAACACCGCCGACCTCGACGATGGTTACGAAGCGCGGCTGCTCACGGTCGAGCAGATTGCGGACAGCGTGGATCTTTTTACGCGCCATTACAGCGAGGCGAAAAACCGGTACCCGAATGTTGCCGAGAAGCTGGTCTTTAACGAGGCGTTGAAAAGCATTTTTGACGGCTTGGTCGGAGACCTGATTACGAACACGGCGCAACGCGTGGAAGCCGCGGGCGCGCATTCTCTGGAAGATGTTCGCCGCCATAGCGAGCGACTGGCCGCCTTCAGCCCGCCGGTCGAAGAGGAGCGCCGCCGGTTGAAAGACTTTCTGTACGAAAATCTTTACTACAGCCCGGCGCTGGCGGCAGAGAAAGAAGACGCCGAGCGCATCACCGGAGAGCTCTTCGCGCACTGGATGGAGGAGCCCGACGATCTGCCGCGCAACTACCGCGAAAAAGCCGCCGCGGAGCCGCTGCCCCGCGTCATCTGCGACTACATCGCCGGCATGACCGACCCGTTCATTTATCAGCAGTATGAGA
>CAWCRQ010000136.1:0-45661 GCA_963797885.1 uncultured Acidobacteriaceae bacterium
ACTAGTGAGGTAGCGCTTCATGGAGAATATGTGGGTGCTGGCCGCTGTGTGGGTCGGCTTGGCTCTGATCGCGACGCTGATCGCCATCTGGTTCAAGATCTCGACCGCGCTCAGCGAGATTGTTGTCGGCACGGTGGCCCAACTGGCGATCGGCCTGCTTTTCGTGCATGCCGATCTGGGCGGGAAGACGGGCTGGATCAGCTTTCTCGCCGGCACGGGCGCCATTGTTCTTACCTTTCTGGCCGGAGCCGAACTCGATCCCCAGATCTTCCGCACGAAATGGAAAGAAGCGACCGTGATTGGGCTCGTCGGTTTCTTCGGGCCGTTTTTTGGGTGCACGGCAGTTGCCCACTACATCCTGCATTGGACGGTGCGCTCGAGTTGGCTGGCCGGGGTCGCGCTCTCGACCACTTCCGTGGCAGTCGTATATGCGGTGATGTTGGAACTGGGTTTCAACGTCACCGATTTTGGCAAGACGGTGCTGGCCGCCTGCTTCATCAACGATCTGGGAACCGTGATTGCCCTGGGAATGATCTTCTCGCCGTTTACCATCAGGACGCTGATTTTCGCGGTTGTCAGCGTGGTTGCCTTCGTTGTCCTTCCTTTCCTGACGCCGCGATTCTTCAAGAAATATGGCGGGCGGGTTTCCGAAATTGAGGCCAAGTATCTGCTCTTCATGCTGTTCGCAATGGGGGGATTGGCCGTTTGGTCCGGCAGTGAGGCAGTCTTGCCGGCCTATATCATCGGAATGGTGCTGGCGGGCAGTGTTGGTAAGGATCACACTCTCATAAGGCGTCTGCGCACCCTGACCTTCGGATTGCTGACGCCGTTTTACTTCATTCGGGCGGGATCGTTTGTGTCCGTGCCGGCATTGATCGCGGCCCCGCTCGTATTTGCTGCGTTGTTTTTCGCCAAGATGCTGTCGAAGGGAGTGCCTCTGTTCCCCACGGTGAAGGCATTTGACTATAAGAAGGAAGAAGGATTGTACTTTACGCTGATGATGTCTACCGGCCTGACGTTTGGAACTATTTCTGCGCTCTTCGGCCTGAATCACGGCGTCATTACCCAGGCGCAGTATTCCTACTTGGTCGCTACGGTGATCGGCAGTGCCGTGGTGCCTACTATGATCGCCAATGCTTGGTTCATGCCGAGGCACTTGCTGGCCACTAAGAAAAAAGAGGAGAAGTCGAACTTATCTCAAGCTATAAGCGAGAAGGCAACTAAGGAGGGAGCATGACGGGACAGCGGCACAACACACATTTTCGGAAGTTGCTGGTTGGTTACGACGGGTCTCCGCAATCGGATAAAGCTGTGGATATAGCCTTTTCGCTGGCCGAGTGTCTGGATGCGACAGTGTTGATTTTTGCCGTTGCGCGGCCGCCGGAACCGTCGACTTCGGTCGAATTAGAAGCCGTGCTGGACGACGCGAAGGAACATTTCGAAGAAGGATTTAAGAAGATTCTGGAGAAGGCCCGTTCCCTTGATCTGGAGGTGAAGATGGACATGGCAGTTGGGCATCCGGCAGAACAAATCATCCACCGCGCAGAGACCGACGGCGTTGACCTCATCATTTTGGGCCGGCGGGGACGATCCATGATCTCGCGGATGATGTTAGGTTCGGTCTCCGAGCGAGCTTTGAGATATGCGCACTGTCCGGTGATGGTCGTGCACTAAGTGTGATATCCCGTTAATTCGCGACGTAACTAGTGTCTGTCATCTTGAGCGAAATCTCATGAAATTGCCGGGAGAAACACTTCCACAGAAGGACGAGCATTAGAAGGACGAGCATTGCGTTCGCGCTGTACGATGGCTGTAACCTTTGAATCCCACGGAGCGTGTCATGATACCTGCACTCGCGAACCTGCAACCTGAACCGGTATGGAAGCACTTTGACAGATTGGCGGCAATTCCTCGCGCCTCCACCAAGGAGGCCGCAGCGCGCGACTACGTCTGGGCGCTGGCCACCAAGCTGGGTCTCGAATCCGTGCAGGACGATGCCGGCAATCTCGTGGTCCGGAAACCTGCGCAGCCGGGACGCGAGGGCGCGCCGATGGCCCTCTTACAGGGCCACCTCGACATGGTATGTGAGAAGAACGAGGCAACTGTTCATGACTTCGATTGCGATCCTATCAAGGTACTAAGAGATGGGGACTGGCTGAAGGCAGATGGCACGACTCTGGGCTCCGATAACGGAGTCGGCGTGGCCGCCGCACTGGCCGTGATGGAGAGCAATAACATTGCCCATGGTCCGCTGGAATTCGTTTTCACCATTGACGAGGAGACTGGTCTCACTGGCGCTTCGGCATTCCCGGGTGGCTTGCTCAAGTCCAAATATTTTCTCAACCTTGACAATGAAGAGAAGGGGACTCTCTGTATCGGTTGTTCGGGCGGTGTCAAGACGACTGCTCGACGTAAAGTCAGGCTTCGTCCTGCAGGCGCAGGCTCGGCTTGGCGGATCAAGGTGTCTGGCCTGAAGGGTGGCCACTCCGGTGTCGATATCCATCAAGGCCGTGGCAATGCCCTGCGGATCATGGGTGGGGTTCTTCAAGTCTTGCTGGATCGCCTTCCGATCGAAATCGCCGATGTCAACGGTGGAAGCGCGCAGAATGCGATTCCGCGCGAAGCTGCGGCCTTGGTGCTAGCCGACCCCTCGCGCGAGAGTGAACTCAAATCGCTGGTAGCCACGGCCGAAGCTGGATACAAAGCCGACCTCGGAGGATTCGATACCGGACTGCAGATCATGGTCGAGAAAGCTGAACGTCCGGGAAATGTGCTGGACGCGACTGACGCGAAACAAGCGGTAGCGTTGCTCGCGAGCCTGCATCATGGCGTGCTGGCTATGAGTCCCGACGTTGCCGGCTTAGTCCAGACCTCCACGAACCTGGCGACTGTCACCACGAAGGGCGACGTGGTGGAGATTGTTACCAGTCAGCGGAGTGCGATCGAGAGCAGCATGCTGGCCGCCGCCCGCATGGTTTCGACCGTATGCCGTCTGGCAGGGTTCGAAGTCGAGCACGGAGGCAAATACCCCGGCTGGAAACCGGAGCCGAACAGCGACATCGTGCAAAAGCTCCAGGAGGTGCACAAGAAACTCTTCGGCGAACCGGCAAAGTTGATCGCCATGCACGCTGGCTTGGAGTGTGGCGTCATTGGCGAGAAATATCCCGGCATGCAGATGGTGTCTTTTGGTCCGACGATCGTAGATCCTCACAGTCCGAACGAGCGCGTGCAGGTATCGTCTGTGGAAAGTTTCTGGAACTACCTTAAGCTCGTGCTCGAGAACCTGTGAGCAGCAACTCAGGCCCCCTGGCCGAAGCTAGGAGGCCTCGGGATTGGCATATACGAATCCATCATTCCGGCTGCGGTCGCAACCATGGTGCCGCAACCGCGCCGCCCATCAACTTACGAAATTTTCACGGCGGCTATTGACTCTTCTGGTTCATTGGAAGCGTCGTCATGGGAAGTTTGTACGATAATTCGACTACTGGGCTAACTATCTTCTCGGTGGCGGCGCAGATCATTACAATCCCGATATTCATAGAAGTGAGAAGACGGCTCGTTTCGAGCCAAAGGAATGAGGGCTTTTTTCGGACTCTTCGTTACTAATAACGAGTTCTCCAGATTCGGCTCCAGTCGCGGGTTTACCACCTGTTGCCGAAGAAGGCTCTGTTGCCGAACTTGGCATTTTTCAGCAAACTGTTTAGCCCCGGAGTGGAGCAGCATCCTCCTCCAGAAATCCATACATTAGACACGTTCAAATGAGCAGCGCGCTTTGCTCTGCTCGAGTATTGACTACCGTGATGCCAAATACGACATTATGTGACCGGCGTCACAGATTCGCCAGCCAAAACAGCGTAGATTTCGACCCCATGTTCTGGGCCGAAGGTCTGAGCCAAACCTGAACGAGGAGACATCATCTATGTTGAAGCGTAAAAAGTGGTTGTTGAGCCTACTAGCAATGGCCGTCATAGCCGTGCCGGTCATGGCGGGAAACAACGACGCGAAAACGGCAAATGAAAATGCCGCGAACGCAACCAGCGCAGAAGCGAGCCCCGCTGCGCCGAGCCCAATCCTAACCGCGACCACGGGCGATGCGAATATCTCGACCTCAAGCCCGGATCCCGATCCCGCGCCGCAAGCTTCCGCTGCTCCGATGGGGGCTCCCCCGCCCGTCCCACATCCGGCGGTAGTCCCGGCGATTGTTCCGGTCCGGGTGTTCCCAGTTGACCCGCCCAAGACCGGAGGTCTAAGTGGTATAAAAGCGGGCCCGATCACGCTTGCGCCTTACGGCTTCATCAAGGCGTCGGTCGTCCATGACAGCAGCGACCCCGATGGCGATGACTTCCCGTTTCCCGGCATATGGCTGAATGCCGGTCCCAACTCAACCCTCAACACCGGCCCAACGAAGGATCCCGAGGTCCACGTCAAGGCGCGCTCCACGCGCTTTGGGCTCAACGTCGAATGGCCGGACATTTCGAAGAACCTGACGCTTACCGGCAAGATCGAGGGCGACTTCGAAGGCAACTTCAGCGAAGTCGACAACCGCGACGTTTCCTCGATTCGCAGCAATATGCCGCAACTGCGTTTGGCCTTCGTCCGCCTGGATTACCACGCCAGCGATGCCACCGACATTTTCTTCGTAGGTGGACAGGACTGGACGCTTTTCGGATCCGGCGCACTGACCGATATGTTTGAAACCACATTCAATGCCGCATTTTGGGGCGACGTTTACACCCGTTCGCCGCAACTGCGGGTCGGCTTCGTGCAGACGCTGAGCCATGAGCACAAGGTCAAGCTCGAGGGTCAATTTGGGATCATGATGCCCAGCACAGGTGAAATCCTGAAGCTCGGGAACGCGGCCGGCAACGGGCTCGCCGCCCAGCTCGGGCAAGGCGAGCGCGAGGGCGCCGACGCCGACCGTCCCGAGTGGGAAGGCAGAGCGGCCTTGAGTTTCCAACTCGACAAGGCCCCAGGCGTCGCCCCGGCACAAATCGCTCTGAGCGGATTCCGTTCCAGGCGCACGTCGATCGTTCCCAACTCGTCATACGGCACCGGCACAGACCAGACTCCTATTCCAGCAAACTACCAGGCTGCCTTCCCGAACGGCTTTGAAGCTTCCAGCGTGATGTGGGGCGGCCAAATCACGGCGCAATTGCCAACCCGATGGTTTACTTTGGTGGCGAGCGCTTATAAGGGTGCCGATATGCGCTTCTACTTCGGCGGCCAAATCAACTCTTTTTACACCAACGTAAGCGGGCTAACGAACGTCGTAGGTCCCTTCGAAACTGCCGATGGCGGTCCGCTGGCTGCTGCCGGTGGCGCCCTTCTCGGAACGAACGCGGCTGGACAGGTAGTGGTTGCTCCGCAGAAGCCCATCCAAGGCTTTGGCGGATTCGTCCAGCTCGGCTTGCCGCTTTCCCGGTGGTTCAATGCCAATCCGCATGGGCACAATGCTGGTTGGCAGCTTCTCTTCACCATCGGCAAGGACCAGGTGGTGGATAGGGACCAGAACGCCGCCAATGGCAATACCTGCGCCTCCGCAGACTATGTCAAGGGCGTAAGCGGCGTGACCTGCAGTGGGGGACTCCCGCTTTCGATGGGCAAGATGGGTGTGGCGACCCTGTACTACAAATTCAACAACTGGTGCCGGTTCGGCTTCGAGCAGTCGGTCTACGAAACCCGTATATACGACCACGCCGACGCATACGTAATTGCCGGAGTTAAGTCCAACGAATGGCAGGATCACCGCTCGGAGTTCGGGCCGATCTTTACGTTCTAGACCGTATCTTTCCCCCAGCGGGCCAAAAACCAGGCCCGCCGCGGGGTTCTTGGCGGGATGACTGAAATGGCCGGTACAGATTGAGCGCACCGGCTGCCAAAAAAAGGGGACGGACTCCACTCGGGCGATGGCCCGCCGGTGAGTCTGTCCTCCCAAACCTCCTCCAGCGGGGAAAGCTATTGTGCGGGACGCGCCAATGGAGCACAATGTACCGCATCTGCGAGACCGGTTTCCAGAATCATTTCAGAGAACCGGGTATGTGACAGATGCATCCGGAAGTGTTTGGAGGAGTTGGTTTGATGAGTATGCGTAGAATGGCGGCCCTGCAGGCAGGTCTTCTGTTGGTGGCCATGTTCGCGAACGCCGCGCCGCAGAAAAACGCGATGCGGATCACGGTCCTGGATTCTGAAACTCGAGCGGTGAGCACTGACGACAACGGCGTTCCCATCGATTGCAACCAAGTCACTTTCGACGCATATTGCCGTTCCAGCAGAGGCCCGCAAATGACGAGTACTTTGCTGGTGCAGGAAGGCAACGAGCCGCCGTTCCGTATCAGTTGCAGAATTGAGTCAAAATATTCCCGGTGCACACCGTTGCCCAAGGGTGAAACTCTCGATGCGAGAAGAGAGAAACATGGCATCACCGTGTACTACGTGGATGACAAGGGCAAGGCGCGAAGCGAGTTGTACAAGCTGGTAGGTGCGGGGGGAAAGGCCGGTCCGCTGGCGACTGCGGCCGCAGTTGCGCCGCCTCAGAGTCCACCAGCCCCCGCGCCCGCTCCACACGCGGCGGCGCCGGTGCAGAATTCACCAGCCCCCGCGCCAGTCCCACCGCCAGTCGCCGCGCAGGGAGTCTTTAAGGCGAAGGTAAAGTGTAATTTCACTTCGACACCCTCCGGGGCGGACATCACCATTGACAGCTGGAGATATGTGGGCAGCACGCCATCCGAGATCAGCCTTAGTACTGGGACTCACGTCGTCGTCATTTCCAAGCCAGGGTTTGCCGAGTGGAAGCGGGAGCTTACGGTAGAGCCGGATTCAGTAGTGAATGTGGCGGCTACTTTGGAAAAGACGCAGCCGTGAGCCGGACTGCTGTTGCACGATGGATTTGAGCTAGCGCCGATGGCGCGATGGCTTAAAGGGTTAGAAAGGTTTGACTGTAATACATAGCGTATCTATCTTTGTTCCCTCGCGTTATGGGTTCGGCCTTCTGCCTAAGGTTGGACCGCCGTTCGATATCGCGAGAAAGTAATCCCACGTCTGGCAGGACCAGCGGGCCGAGTTGGGGCCGCTCTTCACTTTTTTGGCAAAGTTACTCCGTGCGTGGTCAACGCAATCGGGCGTATTCGTTCAAGTGCATGCCTGAAGCGTTGGCCTGAAAACAGCGCCATTTCAGTTTCAGAGGAGGTTTTATGGCCGGAGAAACAACCGCAAACCCAGCGGCCGTCGGCTTGGCGGGGTTCGGCGTTACGACCCTATTGCTTCAGTTTCATAATCTCGGCTGGTGCGGCAGTGGCGTTGTCTTCTGCTGCGCCTTAATGTTCGGCGGCGGTGCACAGCTCATCGCTGGGTTTCAGGAATTCAAGGCGGGGAATAACTTCGGCTATAGCGCCTTTACAGCGTACGGCTCTTTTTGGCTCGCCTTGGGGTTCATCTTCCTGATTCTCAATTTGGAAAGCTTGCCAAACTCCATTATCACAGGCCCTCTCAAGATCACCGCGACGGATGTTGGATACTTCCTGTTGGCCTTTACCGTCTACACGGCGATCATGTTCATTGCTTCATTAGCAGTCCACGTCGCGATGGTTCTCACGTTCCTCACGCTGTTGCTCGGCTTCATCGGCCTTGACCTGGTCTTTATAAAAGGCATGAAGCAGGTACTGACAATCACCGCTATCGATTTGATCGTTTGTGCCCTGCTTGCGCTCTACATGATGGCCCATGTGGTCTTCTTGCAAGTCTACGGCAGAAATGTCCTGCCTGTGGGCGGGCCTTTGGTGAGCAAGCCGAAGGCGGCGTAACGGTTCGAGAAGGAGCTAGCATAATCCCGGTCGGGGTCGCGGTCGTTCTGAAGCGACACTTGGCCCCCGGTCTTCATTTCATATTTCTGTAAAGGTAAAGGAGAAAAACCTTGGCTAACGAAAATGTTGCATCCACCCACCTAAATCGGTGGTGGCACGTCGTCGGCGGGGTCTCCATGAACCTGGCACTGGGCTCGCTGTATGCCTGGAGCGTGTTTGTGGCCCCGTTGGAAAAGGAATTCCACTGGAAGCGGGCTGATACTTCCAATGTGTTCATCATCGCGGTGGTGGTCTTTGCGCTCACGTTCATTGTAGCAGGCCGGCTGCAGGATAAGTTTGGGCCTTTCAAAATTTCTATCATAGGCGCGGTCCTGGTGAGCCTGGGGTTTTTCCTCTGCTCTCAGGCCGACAGCCTCACCAAATTCTTCATCTTCTTCGGCGTCCTCGGGGGGTTGGGCAACGGCTTTGGTTACGCGACTCCGATTCCCGTCATGTCCAAGTGGTTCCCGGACAAGCGCGGTCTCGCGGTAGGACTGGCGGTTGCCGGTTATGGCGGCGGTTCAGCCATCTTTGGCCCGCTGGCCGCCAGCTACCTGATCCCGCACTTTGGCTGGCGCACCACCTTTCAGGTCCTGGGCCTGATCTTCTTTGTGATGACGGTATTTGGATCGTTCCTGCTGAAGAACCCGCCCACGGGCTACAAGCCTGCGGGCTGGACGCCCGCTCCGGCTTCCAAAGCTGCGGCTACCACGTATGATTTCAGCCCTGGCGAGGTGCTGCGCACACCGACGTTCTACTTTATGTGGATCGCCTATGCGTTTGGCTGCGCGGCTGGTCTGATGGTCATCAGCCAGTTGGTGCCCTTCGCCAAGAGCGTGGGCATACCTGGCACCACCCTGGCTGCTTTTGGACTGGTGGTGGGAGCGGCGGGCAACGCCTCCGGCCGCATCTTCTCGGGTTGGATGTCGGATGCGCTGGGCCGCATCAACGTGTTGCGCCTGATGATCGGCATCTCCATGGTGGCCATGCCCATTCTGTACTACGTGGGAGGTAACGTGGTGGGTCTGTTCGTGATGCTGTTCATCGTGTACTGGTGCTACGGAACGCAGCTTTCGGTAAACGGATCAACGGCAGCCGACTTCTGGGGCACCAAGAACCTGGGCCTCAACTACGGCATGTTATTTACTGCCTGGGGCGTGGCCGGTCTTCTCGGGGGCCGCATCGGCGGTTGGATGTTCGACAAGTACCACAACTACCAGAAGGCGTTCTTCGCAGCCGCGGGGCTGGCGGCAGTTGCTCTGATCTGCGAACTGGCAGCCAAACGCCCGGAGGCGCCACAAGGCGTGGCCGGAAGGAAGACTGTGGCAGCCTAGCTTCGGGAAGACACTGCAGTCCGGGACAGGATGCGTCATCATTATGGGACTTGGGGCGTGAGGGCGCTCGGCCACGAGCGCTCACGCGCCCCCAAGGCCCTTGCTTTGAAGGGGCGCGGCTTCAGCTGCGCCGTAGCGCTAGGCATCTATTTCGTCGCCTCGATTTTCCCCGACATTTCCAAATCCACATTTACCACCGGCTTCACTCTTAACAGGAAATTGCTCGGGTTTTTGATCCCCCACTTCACGTACGGCACTTCGAATTTGCTGGTTCCTCTCCAGCGATCTCCCGTCAACTCCGCGTGAACCAGCGCGGTGAGGTCATGGTCCGCGCCATGAATGGAAAAAACACCGCCTATCTTTACGTCCGATGCCCCAGACTGCCCCACTTTGCCCTCCACTTGCGTCGGCCGGAAGACCACGTCGGGATATTTTGCCGTCTCCAAAATCTCCTTGTGCATGCGCGCGTCGCGTGAACTATTCCCACTTTCACCGCTCGCTGCGAAGACTACAATCTCGCCGCCAGCCTTCCCGGTTTCCGGATCGAAATGTACGGTTCCGCTCTTCAGGGCGAACGTGCCGTGCACCGTGTGCAACGTGCTGTCCACTGTCCAATGCACTTTTGATTGTGCCGGGTCGAGCGTCAGGACAATTTCGGAGACGGCGGCTTGCGTGGCTTGCTGCTGAGGCAGAGTCGGCGCAGCCGAGAGAAATAGGGCTAAGCCGAGGACGGCCAATGCTCCAACGCTTAGGGATTTCAGCCCGAAAGCCCTCATGTTTCTGCTTCTCCGTAATAGACAGCCAGCGTAGTGGCGGCGTCCGGATTCCCCTATTGCGGGTACCAGTCGAGCAACCGGACTTCGATGCCGGTCCCTTCCAGCCCTTTCTTGAATACGGCGAGATCGGAGCCGTGGTAGTGATAGGGAATCACGATCCTGGGGTGGAATGCCTTCACCGCATCCGCCGCTTCTTCGGGAGGCATGGTGTAAGGCAGATTCATGCAGACAAACGCCACGTCGATGTTCTTCAGGGCGCGCATTTCCGGGATACCTTCCGTGTCGCCGGAGAAGTAGAAGCGTACGCCGCCGTAGGTGAGCACGTATCCGTTGTCACGTCCCTTGTCATGGAAGAGTTTGCCTGGGGCTGGGCCGCGCGTCAGGTTATAGGCGGGGATTGCTTCTATGGTCCAGCCCTGCCAAGTTTTGCTTTCACCATTCGCAATCGGCTTGGCCGTCTTGACCGTTGCCACCACGGCGGGCGGCGCCAGGATGTCCGTTCCGGCTTTGCTGAGCTCGGCGATGTAAGCCGGATCCATGTGGTCAGGGTGAATGTCGGTAATCAGAATGAGGTCCGCCTTTGGGCCCCCGGCGACCTTTGCAGGTTTGGCCGGGTCGAGGTAGATGGTTTTTCCTCCCGCCTCGATTCTGGTGCTGGCGTGATACAGCGGAGTGATCCTGAACCTCTCCCGCCGAGGTTGAAAACGTCTGCGGCGCGGCGGCAGAGTAGGCAAAGGAAGACAGAGCGAAGAAGGAGCAAGCAGAGAGCCAGAAGCAGTTTCATCTCGACCTCACGTCAACTTTCAATAGTCTCGGTACAACAGAAGTCCGGCACACGGGGCGCGCTTCTACCGCGCTGGCCGTGTCCCAGAGCGCTCTTGTTTCGTTCGGGCACAATTTTATAGCTGAGTGGACCTTGCGCGTGAGACTCAAATGAGGTTCGCAATGAAATTCTCCTGCGACCGCGCGATACCGCTCCTCATCCAATCAAATTGTGGGTGGTGAAGTCTGGGTCGGGTTGACAGTCGAATGGGCCGATGCGGGAGCCGATGAGTCTGAAATTCTCAGGTAGATTAGTCCTCGTCGCCGGCGGCACGGGCGGACTAGGGCGCGCGGTGAGCCTCGCGTTTCTGGAGGAAGGCGCCAAAGTGGTTGTCACCTATCGGGAACAGAAAGAGCTTGATGCCCTCAAAAGCGAAGCTGGCCCGAATGGCCCGTCAATCGAGGGACACGCGGTTGATGTCACCGACGAAACTGCGGTGCGCCAACTCCTGGACAGAGTTCTCGCGGAACACGGCCGCCTCGACGCCTTGGTGAACACGGTGGGCGGCTACGCCGGCGGCGTGAACCTGTGGGAACTGGAGACCAAGGTTTTCGACCGGATGCTCGCGCTGAATCTGCGCTCGGGGTACGCGTTGTCGCGTGCAGCCATCCGGGCGATGCTCAAACAAAAACAAGGAGCGATCGTAAATGTTGCGGCAAAGGCTGCGTTGGATCACGGTGCCGGTGCCGCCGCCTATGCCGCCTCCAAGGCGGCTGCGTTGGCACTGATGGATTCGTTGGCTGCGGAAGTGAAGGGTTCTGGGGTGCGTGTGAATTCGATTCTTCCCAGCATCATCGATACAGAGGCGAACCGCAAAGCAATGCCTGACGCCGATTTTGAAAAGTGGCCGAAGCCCCAGGAGATCGCGCGTGTCGTCCTGTTTTTGTGCAGCGACGATGCCAAAGTCATTCATGGCGCCGCCGTGCCGGTCTATGGCAATAGCTGAAGCGTTCATGTGAGACTTCGCGGCGCGTGAGACCGCTGGCGGTGCTGTGTCCAGCGGCGGTCAATCGATGATTTCTTGTCATCGTAGAGTGTGGATTCCACCATTCTCCTACGGCAGCAGCCCTAACACCCCCACCCCATTCGTCGTTCCCACATACACCTTGCCGTTCGCAATTGTCGGCGTGATGAACTTGTTGCCGATTCCAAAGTTGTCGCGCCCGCCTGCCGCCTGGTTCGAGTTATATAACTCCACGCTAAGGTTGTTCGCGTTGTAGGCGTGCAACACGGCTGGCGAGGTATTTTCCGTGGCCCACAAGATCAAATCGCTTGCCGAACTCCCCGAGATGCTGGGCGTAGCCCCCGGGTAACCAAACTGCGTGCCTGTCGCCGATACAGGTGTGGAGTTCAGCAGGCCGCTGGCATTGAACGAGAACGCCTTGATCTTGTCCCCCACCGCGCCATAGTAGATTTTATTGCCGTCAAATGCCGGCGCCGAATACACCGGTCCCGCCAACGCGCCGGTCAATTCCTGGTAAATCTGACTATTGTTGCTCGGATTAAACTTCCCCATGTTAGTCCGGTTCGCCAAATAGATCTTCGCGTCCTTCCCGGCGCCCACAACCAAGTCGTGCAGCACTTCGTGAGAGTCCTTGAAATTCGGCACCACCATCGCGCCGCCCGACCCCAGATCCTCGTCCGCATCCGATTCGTTCACCGTGTTGTACATGTTGAAGTAGTCGGCCACTGCCAGTTTTCACTTCTTGGTCGAGAGCTTCATGATGGCGTTCCCATAGTCGCCATTGGCCGGAAGCCCGTTCGCATCCAGCGTCGTATCGAACGTTCCATTCGCGTCGAGAAAGTAAATGAAACCGTTCTGGTCGGCCGCCGGTCCCGCGCCCGCCGCCCAAATTGCGCCTTCACGCCCGTTCGGAGTCACGTTGAGCACTGACTGCTGCGCCAAAGTCGTCTCGTTGTAACCGATGATCCATCCCGTATACGGCCGGAAGTCGCAGTGCGAAGCCCACGACGTATACACAATATGATTCAGTAATAACAACCCAGCCCGCTCTTTATACTGCTTAGGGTCGAAAATCGCGTATCCACCCTCGCTGTTATCGCCCGTCCCGGGGTACTGGGCCGCAATTTCCACCGGTCCGCCAAATTCCTCCGCGCCGCTGGTAATGTCCAGTGCATGCAGCCGCTGATGATAGTTAGAACTGGAGTCCTTACTCATAGCAACTACATAAATCGTTCCATGCGTCCCAGCCGTAAGATCGATTACCGGAGTAGAAGTAACTCCGATCTCCGGCGTAACCTGGCCGCAACCACGGTTATCCGACGAAGTCTCACCCGCCGCAAGCGTAGTCACTTTCCAAAGGGTCGAGCCGCTGTCCGCGTCAAACCCGTACACCGTTCCATGTTCAGTCGCCACAAACAGCACGTTGTGCGCGCCGTTTCCCGGAACACTGACATCGGGGGCATACAAAGGCTGCGCGTCCACCAGTCCGTCTGTGGAGATCACAAACAACTTCCCAAACGTTTTGGAGTTCACGTTCTTGAGCGTGAGCAAGGTCTCGCTCAAATTCCGTCCCGTGCGCATGTTGTCGTTGTGATACGTAAGGACGCCCTTAAACGCGGGCGCAGCCCCCACCAACATTTCACGACGGAAGATTAGCACCGAAAGAAGCGTGAGAATCAGAATGGCAACTGGAAGCAGAAAGGTTCGCGCAAGCAGGAGTCGTCTCATGACGCACCTCGGGGGTAAGATCCGGACTTCGAAACGAAAGTAGCGAACCGGACAATTCTACCCGACTTAGGCGCCAGAAATCGCCTCACAAGAACTCGGAAGTGCCGCCTCAATTCCGAGACCGAACGCCGTGTTGCAAGTGGAAGCCTCTCGCTTAGGCCTTACAATTGGGACGTAGCCACCAAACGAAGGGGATGAAATCATCATGGCAATAGCGACCACCAATCCAGCAACCGGCGAAGTCGTGAAAACTTTCGAACCTCTTACCGGGGCGCAAATTGAGCAGAAGCGTGTTGATGCCCGGCCAGGCGCATCTTTACATCGGTGAGGAGGCGGTCGCTGCACGTAAAGATCTCAGTCCGCATATTCGCAGGACCGCTGTTGGTCGTAATGCTGGCCGCTCTTTCGCTGCCGGCTGCGGCGCAGGGCGGCCCGCCCTTCATCACGGACGACCCCGGCACTCCCGGCGACGGCAACTGGGAGATCAACCTTATGACTTACACCGAGCGCCATCCCACCGAGCGCATCTTCAACGCTCCCTTCCTGGATATCAACTACGGCCTCGGTCCTCGCATCCAGCTCAAGTACCAGGTGCCCTACCTCGTGGATGGCACCGACGACGGCCCGACGCGCAGCGGCCTGGGCAAATCGCTGGCGGGCGTGAAGTGGCGCTTCTATGACAGCGATGAGAACGCCCTCCAGATCTCGACCTATCCCCAGCTCGAGTTTAACAATCCCACATCCTCCCTGCAGCGTGGACTCGTTGCCTACGGCACCAGGCTGTATCTTCCCCTCGAGGTGGCCAAAAAGGTTGGGCCGTTCGAGATCAATCCCGAAGTCGGCTATTGGTTCGCCAGCGGCAAAGGCGCAGCCTGGGCTACGGGAGTGGTGGTAGCTCGCCAGGTCACCAAGCGGCTGGAGCTCGATGGCGAGTTGTACGCCACCGCCAACACCGATGGTTCCGGCCATTGGACCACCTATGATGGCGGAGGCCGCTGCAAGTTGAGAGAGCACTTTGTGCTGTTATTCATGGCGGGCCGCAGCTTCGCCTCACCTTCGAGCAGCCAACCGCAATTGTTCGGCTATTTAGGGATGCAATTCCTGTTCGCCACGAAGCACAAGAAGGAAGGCCCGGCTGAGACCAGCCCGTAGCCGAGCCCTGGAGGGTTTCACACCGGCGGAGGAGCCGCAATCGGTTGCAGTTGTCCGCAAGATATTCCCCGAACCCAAACGATTTTGATAAGGTACTCGTGGCATGACTATTAAGAAGAACGCAGTTCGTAAAACGGAATTCAGACAAAAAGCGCAATTGATGTCGGGCTCGGAGATTGAACGCACGCTGGTGCGGTTGGCTCACGAAATCCTCGAAAAAAATGGTGGCGTCAACGGCTTGGGACTAGTCGGAATCCGCCGTCACGGTGTTCCCATCGCCGAGCGGCTGGGCAAGATGATCCAGCAGGTGGAAAAGAAAAAAGTTCCCGTGGGCACGCTCGATATCACGCTCTATCGCGATGACCTTTCCACACTAGGACCCAAGCCAGTGGTGCAGGAAATGGAAATCGGCTTTTCCATCGAGGGGAAGAAGATCGTCCTGGTCAACGACGTGCTTTACACCGGCCGTACCACGCGCGCTGCTCTCGACGCCCTTTTTTCCCATGGCCGCCCCAGCCTGGTGCAGTTGCTGGTGCTGATCGATCGCGGCCATCGCGAATTGCCAGTCGAGGCCACGTTCATCGGTCGAACCATACAGACGACCGCGAATGAGGTGATCGAGGTCAAGTTGACAGAGAGCGATGAGGCGGACAAGGTTTTGCTCCTTGAGAGGTAAGGTTGGTTCGTGTGGTGACGGGGCGGAGCCTGTCCTGAGCGGAGCCGAAGGACCCCGTCCAAGCCGAGCGCTGCTCGGCCCACCTCAGGGGCTTCTGTCCGGCATTTCCCTGGGTTCCCCTGGGTCGCCAAAGGCCCGGGAAACGGTTCTCCAGCAGCAGTTTCAGAATGTGCCCAGCCTCTCTAGCAGCGAAACCAGAGACTGGCCCGCGGGCGTAGCCTTGACGGCGTTATCGATCACGATCTCGTATGCGCTGATGGCTTTGCCATAAAGGCGCTGGTCGGCGCTAGAGTCCGGCTCTAGACTGGCGCCGTCCAGTGCCACGCCGGCAAAAAGTCCCTTGGCCCGGCCATAGGTCAAAATGTCGGCACCGCCGACCAATCCGGTAGAGGTGGCGCCGCTGGGGCCCGCCGCCGCGGTTAAGTCGGTGCCAACCTTGATCTTGCCCACCATTACCTTATTCACTGCCGAGGGCGCCATTAAAAGAAGGACAACATCGGTGGACGAGCCACCCATTTGCAGACCGGCGCTGGCGCCACCAATGGTGTACATGGCAGGCGCTGACCATTCGCCGCCGCTAAAGTTCTTGCCCTTGCGGCAAGTCATTGGGCCACGGCCGCCGCTCCCTCCAACCCCAACGGCGAACTTCTTCACGCCGGGCAAAACGACGATGCAATTAGCGGTCACCAGTAGGCTGGCTGGAACGACCTTGCCGTCGAGCATTGCCTGTAACACTGCGGTGGCCTTCTCGATGGTCTCTTCGTCTTTGCCCTTGTTGGCGCCCCACGCAGGCAGGCTCGAGATCAAAAGCAGGGGTGCGAGTAACCAGGATACAGCTGTTCTGATCTTCAAAGTGGGCATTCAGCACCTCTTTCATTGTGGCAAAACGTGCCACACACTATATACCCAATACTCTCCGTTCGGAGCTTTTTTACAAACTTTTCATATAGCTTCAACCTCCGGGGAACAGCGCGAAGTAAACTTCCAGCATCCCGATACGACTGCGCCGCTGTCTGCTGCGCTAACCGTGACCGCTTCTGCTCGTTTGCGTCTGCGCCAGAGCGTTTGCCTGCTGGCGATCACATCCGCGACTTGCACACCCCAGCGAATCGAATTCAGCAAGCGCAACCACAAGGTGCTTGTGCCCTCTGTGGTTGAAGACTTTATCGACCACGCGCGCCAATTCATCTGGCATCCGCACGCGCTCTTGAGTATTCTCTTGGAGATGGCCACCGTCTCATTGAGCGAACTGTTGGGCTCGACCGTCTATGACGCCTCCGGCGTCGCCAGCGGCCGAGTGCGCGAGGTGGCCCTTGCCCCGCAGGAAGATCGTTCTCGCGTTGCGGCCCTCATCGTCAAAACGCCTGCCGGAAACCGCGTGTTGCCCTTGACGGCTGTTTCCGCGATCGATGGCGGCATTCGGGCCTCCACACCGGCCGCGGAATGGACGGTGGCCGATGGCTCCGAAGGACTCCTGTTGCTCACCCGCGATTTGCTCGATCAGCAAGTGATTGACGTGCACGGCCGCAAAGTTGTACGCGTGAACGACGTGGATTTTCATCACGACATCGCGCAGAATCGCTCGGTTTTAAAAGTTGGCGGTGTGGATGTGGGCGCGCGGGGCGCCATTCGCCGCCTCCTGAAAGGCATGGTGCCCGCGGCTGCCCTTCGCGCCTTGCTCCTGCGGATTCCTCCCCGCGATATTCCCTGGGACTTCATCGATCTCATCGAGACCGATCCCGCCCGGCGCGTCCGGCTGAAGATTTCGCATGAACGGCTGGGCAAACTCCATCCCGCCGACATTGCCGACATTGTCGAAGAGTTGGCTCCCGATGAGCGCGAAGCCGTGTTCGAGACGCTGGACGAAGGTGTCGCGGCCGGCGCGTTAGAAGAGCTCGAGCCCAAGGTGCAGAAATCGGTCCTGGAATCCCTCGATTCCGACCGCGCCGCCGACATTGTCGAGGAGATGGAACCGGACGCGGCTGCCGACCTTTTGGGTGACCTGTCCGATGAGCGGACGGAGGAAATCCTGGTGCAGATGCAACCCGAAGAGCGCCAGGAAGTCGCCGACCTGCTCGAATTCAAAGAGAATACGGCTGCCGGCCGCATGACCACCGAGTTCATTGCGCTGCCAGTGACGGCCACAGCCCACGACGCGATCGAGTCCATGCGCACTTTTGAAGGCCGCATGGAAAACATGAGCATCATTTACCTGACGGATTCTCACGGAACCCTGGCCGGCGCGGTCCCCCTGGCGAAGATCGTTCTGGCGACCTCTTCGACTCCCCTCCTGGCCTTGTCCCAGGAGCCCCTCATTTCCTGCCTCGAAGACGCGAAAGAAAAGGAATTCGCTGAACTGTTTGACAAGTACAACCTGCTGACATTGCCGGTGATAGACGAGCACAGCCAACTGACCGGCGTGATCACGCCCGATGACGTAATAGCGATGCTGCGCGCCAAGCTGTAGGAAGTTCTGATTAAGCCTCGGGGGCCTCCGTGCACCCCTGTGTACCCTGTGTTTAATTGTATTAGTTTGAACTCGACCTTGCGGACAGGGCTGACAGGTTCCACGTATCGGACACCGATCCGGGGGATTTTGAGTGTAATCGGGATTTTTCGCCAATTGGGGATGCCGCTATTCTCTGTTTTCCAGCCTTGGTTTCAGAGCCTTGTAAGAGATCACGGACACTACAATCCAGATCGGCAGGGCTATGACCAACAAAACCGCTGTCACCTCATCACGGGATCCTGATCCTGCTAACCTCGCCCCACCGAGACAGAACAACATCGCCGCCATAAAACCGGCGACCGCACTTGTGATGAGTCGGGAATACCAGCGTACGAACTTCCTGAATACGCGATACCCGATGACAAGACTGTCCATAACTCCCATCGTTTTCCTCGACTCACCATCCAGCGCTGATTCTACGGGTATTCTATGGCCCGTTTGAGCCAATTAAAAGCGTAACTATTGTTAGCAGGCGTTAGCACAAGTGTGCGCCGTTTGTTCGCCCCTCCGTTGCGCCCAAAACTCCTGCTACGGCCTGATGGTAGCGGCCCTATCGGACAGCGTGGCGTGCAAGGTCAAGCCGTGGATATTACAGTTTAATGCCTTTTGCCGACCCTTAGTCAGAGTTTCCCAATTTGTCCGCGAGGAAACTACAGGAGTCCTCAACTCGCGAAAAACTTCCCAAGTTTTGCAGATTCATCTATCCAGACGCTGCTTTCAGCATTTATTCTGATCGTTCTGTTTTGCCAACTTGATCGTGCCTGTGACCTGTGCGCATGAAATTCCTGAGAAGTTGGAAGCTCCGGCTCCTGCTGTTTTTTGCCGTCGTAGGGCCGGGCTTCATCACCGCGAATGTCGACAACGATGCCGGCGGCATCTTTACCTATTCGGCTGCCGGCGCGCAGTTCGGCTACATGCTTCTGTGGACGATGATCCCGATTACGGTCGCCCTGATCGTAGTGCAGGAGATGAGCGCCCGCATGGGAGCGATTACGGGCAAGGGCCTGAGCGATCTGATCCGCGAAGAATTCGGTCTGCGGATTACGTTCCTCATGATGATCGGCATTCTGATAACAAATTTCGGAAACGTCATCGCCGAGTTTGCCGGTATCGCGGGCAGCATGGAATTGTTCGGCGTCTCAAAGTACATCTCGGTGCCGATCTGTGCCCTGATCGTCTGGCTGATCGTAGTCAAAGGGCAGTACAAAAGTGTGGAGAAGGTGTTCCTGGCGGCTTCGTTCTTCTATATCACTTACATATTTGCCGGAGTGCTGGCCAAGCCCGCGTGGATGGAGGCTGTGAAGGCCACGGTGAAACCTCCGCAGTTAGCGGCCTTCCGCAGTGACTCCTATCTCTACATGGTGATCGGCGTGGTCGGAACTACGATCGCGCCCTGGATGCAGTTCTATCTGCAGTCGTCGGTGGTGGAAAAAGGAATCACGCGGCGCCAATACAAAGCCTCGCGGCTCGACGTGGTTGTGGGCTGCATCTTTACCGACGTGGTTGCCTGGTTCATCATTGTGGCCTGCGCCGCCACGCTCTACCTGCACGGTAATCGCGACATTCGTGACGCCGCCGACGCCGCCCAGTCCCTCCGTCCCTTGGCGGGCGACTACGCGTACATACTGTTTTCGCTGGGGCTCTTCAATGCGTCGCTGTTTGCCGCTTCCATTCTGCCGCTTTCGACGGCCTACACGGTCTGTGAAGGATTGGGTTTCGAATCGGGGGTGGGACGCAAATTTTCCGAAGCCCCCGCCTTTTACTGGCTGTACACGGCGCTCATCGCCACCGGGGCCGCCGTGATCCTGATCCCACGGATTCCGCTGGTGAAGATCACCGTGTTTTCGCAAGTGGTCAACGGCGCAGTATTGCCCTTCGTGTTGATTTTCATGCTGTTTCTGATCAACAAAAAAGAACTCATGGGCGAATACGTAAACAAACCCACCTTCAACGTCATCGCCTGGGCGACCACGGTCATTATGATCGCATTGACGGTGCTGCTGGTCTACGGCACCGTGCGCGGCGGCACGGGCTAGTTCAAAAGCATTCAACCGCAGAGATCGCAGAGCACGCAAAGGAATTCAGAGGAAAGCCCCATTGTTTTCTGCGTATGTTCTCTGCGTACTCCGCGATCTCTGCGGTTAAACGCTTTGGCGATCAGAGTATCTTTCCCGCCGCCAGACTGTTGACCAGTCCCAAGTCGGCTTCAAGAAAATCCAGTCCCAGCAGCTCCTGCCGCGTCACCCAGCGGATTTCGCGAAAGATTCGGTTCTCAATTTCGCCCTGGTAGTTGCGCACGTCATAGAACCGGAGTTCCACCGAACCGCCGCCCGGGTATTCATGGACGATGCGGGCGACCTCCGCGCCGACCTCCGCCACGATCCCTAGTTCTTCCTCCAGTTCCCGGCGCATGGCATCGCGAGGCTGCTCGCCTTCTTCGATTTTGCCTCCGGGAAATTCCCATTTGAGCGGCATAGGCTGGTGCCGCGTCCTCTGGCAGGCGAGGATGAGGTCATCTTTCAGAATCAGCGCGGCGACGACTCGTTTCATGGGTGTTGAGAAATATGTTTAGAAATGCGGGCTCGGTGGCGATGGCTTACTTCTTCTCCAGTCGCTTGCCCACGAGCTGCGCGCAATATTCAACCAGTTCACGGTCTTCGTCGCCGAACGCCGCCAGGAAGTGACTGTCAATATCGAGTTCGCCGGCCACCTTGCCGTGCACAAAGATCGGAACCACGATCTCCGACTTGGTTTCCAGCGAGCAGGCAAGATAGCGTGGATCCTTCTTTACGTCATCCACCACCACCGTCTTCCCGGACGATGCCGCCGCGCCGCAGATGCCTTGGTTGAGCCCAATGCGGGTGTGCACCGTCATCGCTCCCTGGAAGCGCCCCAGCACCAGCACCGGCGGAATGGCTCCAGCTTCCAGCATGTAGAAGCCCACCCAGTTGTACTTCAGCATTTGTTTGTTCAGCAGAAGGGAGATGCCTTCCATCAGTTGATCCGCCGAGCGCGCTTCGGCATTCAAGCGGTCCGCTGCCTTACGCGCTTCGTCGACTTTGCGAGGATTGGATGTAGTGGCCATGACGATAATCCTAAACCATGATGCAACCGCTGTTCATCTTCTCCGCGAGACTTCCGTAGGAGAATGCGTCCGCTGCATTACAATCACCGCATTACAATCACAATGTGTATTCCGCCGAACTCCTGGACCATTTTCAGAACCCCCGAAACGCCGGCAAGATCGAAGCCCCCGACCGCGCCGCGCGCCTGGAAAACCCCGCCTGCGGAGACATTCTGGAACTCACGCTGAAACTAGAAGGCAGTCGCATCACCGACATTCGCTTTCGCGCCAAGGGCTGCGTTCCCGCAATGGCCTGCGGCTCGGCGATCACGGAGTTGGCGAAAGGCAAAAACATAGACGAAGCCCGCCAGCTGAGCCGGGAAGAGTTGGTTCAGAAAGTAGGAGGCCTGCCGCCAGCCTCCGCCCACGCCAGTCACCTGGCAATAGACACGCTCGCCGCGCTCTTGCGCAACGTCTGAGCGAGCGTGAATTCGTCGACTGAAACCCTGATTGTAAATTCCGGCTGCTAAATCCAGTTTGAAATTAGAAAGGTTCGAGAGCCTCTTTTCCGATGCTCTTTTGTTCCTGAAGCCTGATTTCCCTGTCTCTGTGTGATTCGTTTGGCAACAGTCGCTCATTCTCCGGCGTTTCTGGCCAGCCGGCGGTCCAGCTCCGTTTGCCTTCGTTGCTTTCTTTGTCTGGGGCGTCTTCGGTGAGGTCGTCGTATTCGCGTCCCTCGACCTTCGACCAAGCCGAAGCTCCCAGCGGGCGCTGCTCGACGCACTCCGGATCGATCACCACCCGCGTCGGTTCTGGCTCAAACGAGGTCATTCTCAGGTTGGCCGATGCGGTTTGCAGCGCATACAGCATCAGGGCTCCGGTCCGGTGATCGATCTCCTGGGTTACGAGGTGAAACATCACTTCGGCTAGTCCGACCTGGATGGAATTGGCATCCTCAAGGATCGGCAGCCCTGACATCTCCCGCTTCCGGAGAGCCTCAGTGAACTTCGAGCCTCCGCGCCATCGCATGTGGAAGTAACAATATTGCTCCTCGCGCAACGCCGGCGATCCGCACTGCGTCCCGTTGACTTTGAGATGTTGACACCGAGCAACACTCTTCGGATATAAAGACATTTTTGGACTCCTGTTTCCCGTATGAAGTATGAAATACGAAATAAAAGATAAAACACCCTTCTGTAGAGACGCGGCTCACCGCGTCCAACCACGGCGACCGGGGACCTCACCGCCCAAGGCAACAATGTCCCGATTACCATGATTCCCCGTAGAAGCGCCACCTGTAAGTGCGCCCCATCACACCGCGTTTGTGATGAATCCCTAGGGCGATGGTTCGGGAAGGCTGCGGCTTTGGCGTGTCGCTCAGAGCTGAGACGCACGCAAGGCGCAGGACCATCCGCGTTGCTCAGGCCACTGCAGACGCCCTTGCTAATCCACGTTGGACCAAAACGAAGGCCGATTGATTGCCCGTCTCCATAATGCCGAACACCCGGGAAAATATGGTTTCCGGATTACCGCCCCTAAGCCAATTACGAGCTGCAGAATGTAGTAGTTTTCTCTCTGTCGCCTTAAGCTGCGGGCTAGCAAAAGATTCGCCCCGATTCAGCTTCCATTCGCCCGCTGTGAGGGACCACCGCCCTGCGACTCCCGTTGCCAGCCGGTAGTCTGCGAGCATCAAACGAGCGGCCGTGGGTCAACTCAGCTTGAACTTGCCGGTCAATATTTTGAACATAGGTTCCGCATCATACTGGCTCGGCAGCCCAACCGCTTCGAGCATCCATCGAGGGGCTAAAACACGCCTTGCGACGTCGAAGCAAAAACGCTCTTCTGCTTCGGTTGCAGGAAGGACACGCTCGGGAATGTCACCGTCTCTTGAGTAAAAGAGAGTGTGGCAAAGTTCGTGGGCAACGGACGTCCGATATCTTCCTGCTTCGAGTTCATCGCTGACCAGGATGTGAAAACCGCCCCTTACGGGCAGCAACCGGGCTCCTCCCTCCAGACTTCGCACTGTTCGAATTTGACATCCCAGTGACACAGACAAACGGTGAAGCTCTGTCGGTACTAGATTCGGCCACTGCTCGCGGTATGTAAGAAGAAGTTCTTGGGACGCACACTCAACCGCAGCGACCCTATCTAGCCCTTGCAGCTTTAACCAAGATGGTGGGTGTCCGTTCACTTAACCTTATCGTTCCGGCTCTCGTCGTTATGGCCGTCACTGGCTCCAAACAAGCCAGACTGATCACGTTTCTTAGGCGCTTTAGGTTTCACATCAGGACCCGTAGCTCCCTTAATGGCCTCCCGGATTGTTGTGTCATCGGTGTGAGCGACGCCGTCCAGAGCTGCCTGATTATCCAGAATCTGCTCGACCTGAGGCTCGATACCTTGCCAGACCTTCGCAATAGCCCTACCCATGCTGCTGCGTTCCGCATAGCCCGGTATCTGCCGCAGGTATGTTTCTGAAAAGACTGAATCGCATCCCACGCCGAGGTAATCCTGCAGCATGTGGATGACCCCCGCCGCGTTGTTCACGTAACGACGGTCTATCGCTATCCAGAACGTCCACAAATCGCCGTATTGGTTCTCAATAGTCTCCACTCGCTTGGCGACTCCCGGAAACTGAAGCCTCACGTCTTGGTCTCTGAGCTCTCTTGGACCTCGAAGCCCCTCCGCCGATTCCCATACGACTTGTGCCTTAGCTAACTTCATGCCGGCCTTACCTTCGGGACACCACAACGCCAAAGTCCCACGAGGAAGTTTGTATGCGTCCTCGACCGAGTTCAGAAGGTTTTCTACGTTCTGTCCGTTGCGCCACTTCTTACAGAACGCCCCCGAACTCCTGGCCTCGTCCCAGGCGTCCCGGCTTACCTTACCAACCTTGAAGATCCTTTGGTAGAGACGACGGGAACGCAACCCGTGAATTAGGTGTCTTGCCCCCGCTGCCTGCCTCTCATCGGCTAACTTTTCTAGATAATCGAGGAATCGTTCGTCTCCCATGCTTAGGAGGTCGGGAGAATACTCAAGTTTACAGAGCCTTGCTGCTCTTGCAAGCATCGCACTCGCAACACACTTCGCATGATGGAAAATTACCCTCTCCGTGAGGGCGTACCTCATGTCCAGAAGATCCATTATGGCTGAGACGATGTCGGTCCTCAGGCCACCCTTCGTCAAACGAATGCAAAGGTGATTACCTTCACGAACGAAATACTCGTATATCCGATAATAACCGGGCCTCTTTTCGATGCCCGTACACGCTGCATCGGTGGAAATATAGGCTAGTAGATCAGCACAAACCGTATTGCCAACGATATCGCTCCGCCAGTCCTGCTCAAAGCCCTCTGCTTCTGAGATCGCGTTGAGGATCGGCATCGCCGCATCCACGAGCGGCTGGTACTTCGCATCAATCTCCTCCTTCAGTAGATCGAGGGCAGCCTTTATCCTTTCGGGTCGATCATGTTTGGGTAGAATCGCGTGTTCGTCTTCTATCGTGTGACTAAACGGAATGTGACCAATGTCATGCAGCAAAGCTGCGGCGCGCACTGCGCTGGCTTCTTCCGGTGTTGGTTTTGGGTTCAACGCATTGAGAATCTTTTCGGCCTCGTGCAGACACTGGATGCTGTGTGAACCACGAGTATGAGTTGCGGATGGATAGACGAGGTACGCCAGCCCAAGTTGCTTCAAATAGAAGAGTCGCTGAAACTGGCGCGTCTGCGTCAGAGCTACCTCTTCCGCGGTAAGCTTCACATCTACGTCAGGGATGCGAACACGCTTTTCCCCCATGCGCTCTTACCTCTGCATAAGTGAATCGTAGCATTATTCTCGGCCGAGTGACCCACCCATCTTGCATTTTGCAATAAGGGGGATTCCGCCGCGGTCGGGTGGGCGAGGCTCCAGCCCTTTTTCATCACAAACGCACGGTGTTCGCCATCACAGACGTCCAACCCGCCCGTGCGCGACAATGTTCCCTGATCTGTCGCAGCCTAGGTGCGCCAACCCCAACCAAGGCCACCGAGGCTGCGCCAGGCCGGCCGTCAGTAACTCTTCGGTAAACAAAGTTGAGGCGATGGAGGGTCGTCCGCAAGCCGCCGAAACTATGAATTTTGAGAGAATTAGGGGAAGAATCCAGCTAACTCCTTATTCCGGAATATTTTACAAATAAGTCCTCTAGGCTCTAGATTTTGACGCCGCGACACCCCCTAACCCTATGATTCCAGGAGATCGGGGGGAGGGGGGTAGTAGTAAACACGCGTTAATAACCCCGAAGTTAACAGGCAGGGAACAACGGACAAAGTCGGCGCTGGAAGCTAGCCGCCCGAGCGGTTCGCATCCGGCTGATAAACACGCCATCCGTTCGCGATCGCGATCTCTTTCAGATCTGGATTGGGGTTGATAGCGAATGGATGTTTGGACATGGCGAGCATCTCGCGGTCCCAGATCGCGTTGCCGAAGGCGCAATCGGGGCTGTGGTCGGGAGACGATTTGAGCGCGGATCGAATCGCCTCCACCTTGCCGGGACCGCTGGGAACTTGAATGAGCCGATCGGTTATCGTTCCATCGGTTATCGTCCCATCGGTTATCGTTCCATCGGTTATCGTCCCATCGATCGTGCCGTTTTCGATCGCCACTTCGGCGGCCAGGATGCGGTTTTGCGGGATTCCGAAGTAGCGCATGGCGGAACGGATGATCCACTGGTTGGAAGAAGAAACGGTCCAGACGTCGCATCCGGAAGCGCGCAGGCGCTCGACTAATTGCTGCATCTCCGGAAAAATATTGGCGGCGATTCCTTGGGCAAAGTAGGCGTCGCAGGCCTGCTGCACGATTTCTTCCCGCAGTCCGCGATGCATGGTGACCATTTCTCCGCACATGACCTCTTCGGCGACCTGGCCCGCTTTGTAGTCGGCGTATCGCGAACGGGCCCAGTGGGCGATCGGTTCTGGCAGCAGTCTTTTGTCCTGTTCCAGGTCCAGTTCCCAGGAGAAAAATCCTTCTCCGGCGTCTCCGGACCAGAGCGTGCCGTCGCAGTCGAACGCGGCGACTCGCGGACTGAGGCGGAGTACACTTTCGATGAATTCGGTTTGACGGGATGTTAGAAGCGTCATGAAAGATTGCGTTCCCGAGCAGAGAGCGGGACCTCAGCGGCTAAAGCCGCATTCAAAACGCGGCAGTTGCCGCAGCGCTGAAGCGCTGAAGCGCTGCGCCACCCAACTCACGTGCCCGCCGTTTTTTCCGCAGCCTATTAACTCGAGGGTAGAAGCTGTGGCGGCAAATTCAAAGCAGCGTACTGTTCCGCGGTGTCGATGTTGACGGTTACCAGCGGGTCGTCCACCGGAACGTACTCGATCTCACTCGGGTGCGCGTGCTCGACCTCGCGCGCATTCGATGTTTCCGGAGCCCTTAGAAACGCTTCCATCATCTCGCGGCCCAGCAGAATTGGATGCCCGTGTTTCCCCTGGTATTCGGGGATCGCGGCCCATTTCCTTTTTGCTATAGCCCGTTCGAACGTCGATTGGAGCGTCTCAATCGTTTTCATCCGGACCGGCGGCCGGTCAACGAGCGTAACCATGGCCGCGTCGCGGCCCCGGTTCAGAACCTCCTGCAGGCCTAACCGCAGCGAGCTGAACTGGCCGCGCGCCGGATCGGGATTGACCACCAGCGACGCTCCATTGGCATAGACGACCGGGGCCACGGCGACTTCATTTCCGCCGGCGACGACCAGCACGACATCAACGTGGGAAAAGAAGAGCTGTATGGCAGCGGAGAGGAACGTGTCGGTCGTTGTTATTGTTGTTGCCGAACCTGCGGCTGAAGGAGGCCACGGCAGCAACGCCTTGTCGCGCCCCATGCGTGTGGATTCGCCCGCCGCCAGAATTACTCCGCAAAAAGCCAGGGTCCGCCCCATGAGGGCACGATAACAAACCGCTGCCACTCTGCCAAGGACTCGGGTCACGCAGATGCGTGCTTCGTTTTTCAGCAAAGGGAGACGGGGCGAGCCCCGTCTCTACAGGGGGCAGTTTTTCCCGCAGGGCGCTAGGTCGATTTTCTAGTTGAACGTTGGCAACTTGAACACGTCGTCGTGGGGAACTCGTTCCACCGCGTGTCCAGCTTTGCGCCAGGCACGCAGGCCACCGGCGATAACGAATACTTTGAATCCGAGCTCCTGTAATTGGCGCGCCACCCGGGCGCTGGTCGCTTCGCGCGCTCAAGTGCAGTAGAGATAAATCTCGCGATCCTTGGGCAGGTTCTTGACTTCTTCAATGAGGTTGTTGGGCTCAATGCGGATCGATCCGGCAATGCGCTCGGAGTCGGCATCGTAGTAGCCGTGGCTGCGGACATCGGCGATCAGCATGGTGTGAGCCGCATCGGACGCCAGTCTTTTTGCGAGCGCCTCGACCTGTATGCGCGGAGCGACGTCGAGCAAACGATACTTGCGGTAAAGCCAGATGCGATAGACGACATAGGCGGCGAGTCCGATGCCGAAGACGACCTCGGCGGCAGAGCTCGCCGAGCGCAGTCCGCGCGTGATGTCGCGCAGCAAGTCACTGAAGAGATATCCGGCGGCCGAATACGCGCCCACGTAGAACGCGGCTCCTAGGGCGTCGAATTGCAAAAACTTTCCCAGCCGCATTTTCATGCTCCCGGCGAGCGGCGGAGACATGGTGTTGATGCCGGGGATGAATTTGGCAAAAAGCAGGGTCTGCTTGCCGCGGCGGTAAAAATACTCCGCCGAGCGCAGGATGCAAGTTTCCGGATTCGCCGAAAGCCGGCACAGAATGCCCAACAACGCCCAGCCGCTGACTCTGCCCATGAAATAAAGGATGACATCGCCGCTTATCATCGCCAGCAGGCCTAGGCCGAAGACGAGATAGAAATGCAGATCTCCATAGGCAGCGACTGCACCAGCAGTTAGCAGGGCGAGCGCGGCTGGCAGCGGGAGACCGATCGCCTCCGCGAAGCACACAGCCGCCAAAAACAGGTAGCCGTGGTGCGCAATCAGTGAGAGCAGGTCGGTCATATTGCTAAAGGGAACCTTGTCAGTATAGCAATCGCGATCCGTGCGAGCCCCACACGCTCTTCGTCCCACTTGTATCCAGCGAGGTAAATGGCGAGGAACGGCCCCACCCCCGTCTGCACGTCGGCGAGGAGGAAATTGAGCCAATCGAGGCCACGCAGCGTTCGCGGCGAAGGGGACGTTTTGGTTTCAATGGAGGCGTCAGGATCGAGCACGCTCTTAATCGGGAATCTCCTTTTTGTTCTCAGCCCTTGCGGAAGAATCAACGATCTATTTAACCCACTCCAGCCACGCCCATCCCACGATCAACGTCATCACCGTAATCGGCAGCCCAACGCGGAAATATTCCCAGAACCCGATCTTCACCTCCGGCTTCGCGCTCTCGACCACAATAATGTTCGCCACGCTTCCCGTGATCGTCAGATTCCCCGCCAGCGTCGAAGCCATCGCCAGTACCAGCCACGCCGTATGCGGATTCGCGAAGTTCGGTGCCAGCGACTTCAAGAGCATCACCGCCGGTACATTACTCACAATATTGCTCAGCAACGACACGGCAACCGTGAAGACCCCCAGCCTGTGGAGATTCCAATGTTCTGCGGTTTCGAGAAACTTCCCGACAATTCCGGCATTTTCCGCTCCGCCCACAATCAAGAACAGCCCGACAAAGAACACCAGAAGACCCCAGTCCACTTCCTCGTACAGTTTTCGCGGCTCGATCGTTCGGGTAATCAGCAACACCGCCGCGCCTAGAGCCGCTGCCATCGCTGGGGGTACACCTGCAAAAAAACCGATCAGAACTGCGGTTACCACGATCGCTGGTTTCGTCAGCCGCGAAAGATCGAGCGGCGGCAGCGGAATCCCGTCGTTCACCAATTCCCCATGCTTCACCTTCCGCATATGCATCCAGTGCAGCACCATCCAATCCAGGAACAAACCCACCACTGCCACCGGCCCAAGATGCAGGAGGAAGTCACGATAAGAGATGTGGGAGAACGACCCGATCAGCATGTTCTGCGGATTCCCCGTGATACTCGCCACGCTGCCAATATTCGATGCCGTCGCCACCGCCAACAGATACGGCACTGGTTCCAGCCGCAGCCTGCGCGTGATGCTCAGCACAAACGGCACCATCACGAGGCAAACAATGTCGTTCACGAAAAATGCGGAAAGCACTCCCGACGTAAAGACCACCGCAGGCAACAGCCGCGACGGCCTCAGCCGGCGCAGCACCATCTCCGCATTCCACTCGAAGAATCCCACCAGATGAAGATTGCCCACAATCAGCATCATCGAGAACAACAGCACCAGCGTGGGGAAATCGATAAACCGCAGCGTGTCCAACGGCGGCACAATCCGGAACGCCACCATGCCGACAGCGCCGATAATCGCCGCGCCGGCACGGTCAATTTTTAGTCCGGGAAATTTTCCCAGTGCAAAGACCAGATAGCTCGCGAGAAAGATGACGTAGGCAGCCAGAGTTTGAACGTCGGAAATTGCCGTCGGCGAGAGATGAACCATGTTGTTCGCAGCCGCCCTGTTCAGGCGCAAATCATGGTAGCAGAACGGATCGGGCACTCGGATCACGAGCGGTTTTGAGATGCTGGGGATTGCGGTGAAGCGCTAGGAGCGAATCCCAAAGTTGCCGCGCTGACTGGCAACTGCCGAGCTGCGATCGGCTTGGACGGCCGGGGGCGGCCGTCCCTACACGAGCGGTTTTGAGATGCTGGGGATTGCGGTGAAGCGCTAGGAGCGAATCCCAAAGTTGCCGCGCTCACTGGCAACTGCCGAGCTTCGCACGGCTTGGGCGGCCGGGGGCGACCGTCCCTGCACGAGCGCTAAATGCCGACCGCTATTTCTCTCTGGCCACCACGAACTCCGGCGCCCACAACAGCGCTCGCTTGATCTCCGAGTCTGGAAAGATGCAGATGGCCTGGCGCGCGGATTCGGCATAGCGGGCGGCCTCTTTGGAAGCGTATTCGAGAGAACCATAACGGTTCAGGATGGTCAGGATGTCGGCGTGAGCGACACCATTGAAGGCGCGGTCGTGCAGGATGGTTTCGATTTGGCGGCGCTCGGCGGCGGTGCAGCGCTCCAGTGCATGAATAACGGCCATGGTGGCTTTGCCTTCACGCAGGTCGCTGGCAACGGGCTTGCCCAGCACGCTCTCTGAAGCGGTGAGGTCGAGTACATCGTCCACGATCTGGAAGGCTAAACCAAGATCGCGTCCGTACTGGCCAAGTCGTTCCTCCTGTGCCACGGTGGCGCCGCCAAGAATGCCGCCAACCCTCATGCACACCGAGAATAGGCAGGCCGTCTTGCGATAAATCAGATCGAGATAATCCTGCAGCGAGATCAGCTGGCCAAGCTTCTCCATCTGGAGCAGTTCGCCTTCGACCATCTGCTGCGTCAGTTCGATCAGCACGTCCAGGATGTGGAAATTGCGCTCCTGCACCGCGATCTTGAAGGCCTGCATGTAGAGCCAATCGCCGGCCAGCACGCACATGGAGTTGCCCCACTGCGTGTTGGCGGCGGGACGGCCGCGGCGGGTCTGAGCCTCGTCAATGATATCGTCGTGCACGAGCGTCGCGGTGTGAATGATTTCGACAACGGTCGCGAGCTTTACCGCGCCCTCGCCCTTGTAGCCAAGGAGCTTGGCAGAGAGCAGCAACAGCGCCGGACGGATGCGCTTGCCCCCGCCGGCGCGCAGGTACTCGCCGATCTCCGTAATCGCGGCGACGTTCGAGACCGTATCGCGTCCGAATTGCTCTTCGATGGCGACAATGTCGTCACGCAGAAGATCAAAGATTTCTTTCCCGTTTATGGACGTCGTCGCGGTCACGTGTCCTCAGTTGGTCCGGTAATTCGTGAACTGCAGATCGATGCCAAAATCCTGCTGCTTGACCATTGCGATCAGCTCCTGCAGCGTGTCGCGATCCTTGCTGCTGATCCGCACAACGTCGCCCTGGATCGAGGCTTGCGCTTTTTTCTTCGAATTCTTGATCAGCTTTACGATCTCTCGCGCCTTTTCAATCGGGATCCCCTGCTGAATGGAGACCTTCTGTTTCACCGTGCTTCCGGCGGTTGGTTCCAGCGCGCCATAGGTCAAGCCTTTCAGGGGCACGCCGCGTTTTACCAGCTTTTGCTGAAAAACGTCATTTACCGCCTTCATTTTGAATTCATCGGCGGAGTGAAGCAGGATCGCGTCGGTGCCCTCCATCGCGATCTGGGACTTCGAGTCCTTCAGATCGAAGCGAGTGCTGACCTCCTTCATCGCCTGCTGAATGGCGTTGGAAACTTCCGCAAGGTCGATTTTACTGACGATATCGAAACTGTTATCGGGCATGGAATTTCACCGTCACAGTCACGGTCAAAATATATTACGGCCTTTTAAATCTTTAGATTGTCATGCGAGGGGTGTCCGGGCGAAAACTCAGAACCCCACGGATCGTTCACCCCAAACCTGTACCCCTGAGGGTAACAGAAGAGGCATTGTCTGCGAAGGCTGGCGCCTGGGGTACGACCAGCACATCTTATAAATTGTCATCCCGAACGAAGTGAGGGATCTGCATCTCGCGCAAACTGCAGAGCCCTCACTTCGTTCGGGATGACAAAATCTAGCGAAAGAGAAAGTTGGGAGTTAAAGAGCGGACTTTGAAGTTTCCGGGGCGAGTCCAAAAAACCTATAGAAATTCTGCGCGGTTCGTGAGCCGATCTCTTCCGCAGGCAAGCTGCGCAGTTCGCCGATATGGCGGGCTACCTCGGTGACAAACGCCGGTTCGTTGCGCTGGCCGCGATGCGGAATCGGCGCCAGGTAGGGCGAGTCGGTTTCGATCAGCATGCGGTCGAGCGGAACCATTTGTGCCGCGTCGCGGATCGACTGCGCCTTGGGAAAGGTGATATTGCCGGCAAAAGAAATCATGAAACCCAGATCCAGCGCGCGGCGCGCATGCTCGACGCTTCCGGTGAAGCAGTGCAGAACGCCGCCCAGTCCGCTCGAGCGCCCATGTTCAGCGGTCCCATGTTCGGCGGTCCCATGTTCGGCGCTCCAATGTTCGGCGATCATGCTCAGGCAGTCGTCCCATGCGTTCTCGCTGCTGTCGGAGGGACGGCAATGAATGATGATGGGCAACTTCGCCGCTTTTGCCAACTCTATCTGCTGCCGGAAGACCGCCTTCTGTACTTCACGCGGCGAGTGGTCGTAAAAATAGTCGAGGCCGATTTCTCCCCAGGCGATTACCTTGGGATGCCGCGCCCATTGCAGCATTTGGGCGTCAGCAGCTTCGTTAGCAAGGCTTGCTTCATGAGGATGAATTCCCACGCTCGCCCAGATTCGCGGATATTCCGGTTTTCCGTCGTATTTTTCCGCCAGCTGAATCCCGCAGTCGGCGGTGTCAGGTCCGTCGCCGTTGCCGATGGCGAGATAGGCTTCAATCCCATTCTGTTTCGCGCGCGCCAGCACCTGGTCGCGGTCGCTGTCGTAGCGCTTGCCTTCGAGATGGGCGTGGGAGTCGATGAACATCAGTCGTTGGTCGCTGGTCGTTAGTCGTTCACGAGATCGTGTGGGGACGGGCTTCTGGAGTGCGTGTGGGAACTCGGTCGTCCCTCCGGGACTTGAATCATTGGGTCCACTTTCCCAGCGCTGAAGCGCTGGGCTAAGCTAGGTCGCCCCTCCGGGGCTGGATTCTCGGGTATTTCGTTCCACCAGATTGCCTAAAAACGAGTTCTCCCGGACACACGAAGCGCTACTTCAGCCGCGTGCCGACCGCCACGTCTTCCAGAAAGCCCGCCAGCACCGGCTTGCCTCCCTCCGGCGCGGCGGCGACGATCATGCCGTTCGATTCCAGTCCGCGCAGCTTGCGGGGCACGAGGTTGGCCACGATCACGATCTTGCGTCCGATCAGTGCTTCCGGCTCATAAGCCTCGGCGATCCCAGCTACTAGTTGGCGCACTTCAGTTCCGAGATCGACTTCCAGGCGCAGCAATTTGTCGGCGCCTTTTACGCGCTCGGCGGTCTTCACCTGAGCGACACGCAATTCTATTTTCGAGAAGTCGTCGATGCTGATTTTGCCATCGGGAATTGCGGCTGGCTTGGCCGGCGGTGGTGTGGCGGCAGCCGGTTGCGTCGCTGCGCTCGGCTGGACGGGCGAGGCGCCCGTCTCCACACTTACACTCTTTTCTTCCATGTTCTGCATCCTCTCAACGGCCGATTTGTCTGCCCGCGGAAACACGGCTTGCACGTCGCCCAACTTTGTGCCGAGGCGCAGTTGTCCCCACTGCAATCCGGTCAGGTCGAATTTCCTGATGTCTCCGAGGCCGAGCTGAGCCCAGATCTTGGCGGTCGCGTCGGGCATCACCGGATGCGCGAGAGCCGTCACAATCCGCAGAGCTTCGGCGCTGGTGTAGAGCACGGTTGCCAGGCGAGAGCGGCTGTCTTCGTCCCTGTCCTTCTTTTCGCCCAATGACCAGGGTTCGTTTTCGACGATGTATTTGTCCACGGCGCTGACCAGTCCCCAGGCGGTTTCGAGGGCGCGCGAGAACTGGTACTGGTCAAAGAGCGCACCGTAGTCGGCGATCGTTTTTCTTGCCGTCTCCGCAATTGCGGCATCGGCCGGGGTGTGCGCGGCGTTTGACGGATACGGCACTTCCCCCTTGAAATAGCGTGCGATCATGGTCAGGGTGCGGCTGGCGAGGTTGCCGAGGCCATTCGCGAGATCGGAGTTATAGCGCTGCACCAGCGCATCGAAACTGAACGATCCATCCTGCCCAAAGACGACTTCGCGCAGCAGGAAGTAGCGCAGGGCGTCGGTGCCGAGCACATCCACTATGGTTTCGGCGCGCACGATATTTCCGCGCGACTTCGACATTTTGCTTTCTTCAAACAGCAGCCATCCGTGCGCCGTGATGCTCTTGGGCAACGGCAATCCGGCGGCGAACAGGAACGCCGGCCAGTAAACGCAATGGAAGCGCACAATCTCTTTGCCGATCATGTGCACGTCGGCGGGCCAATACTTGTCGAATTTACTGGTGTCGTTTGAGCCATAGCCGAGAGCAGTAATGTAGTTCGCCAGCGCGTCGAGCCAGACGTAGACGACGTGCTTGGGGTCGTCCGGTACAGGGATGCCCCACGAGAACGTCGAGCGGCTGATGGAAAGATCGCGGAGGCCGCCGCGCACGAACGAGAGCACTTCATTGCGTCGCGTTTCGGGGCGGATGAAATCCGGTTGCTCGGTGTAAAGGCGGATCAACTGGTCCTGGAATGCCGAAAGCTTGAAATAATAATTTTCTTCGTGGACGGTTTCCGTTGGACGGCCACAATCCGGACAGGGCGCGCCCGGCTCCGCATCGACGTAAAGCTCATCGGAGACGCAGTATTGACCGGTGTAGGTCCCCTTGTAGATGTGGCCGTTATCGCGAATCTTCCGCCACAATGCCTGCACGCCCTGTTTGTGCCGCTCCGAGGTGGTGCGGATGAAATCGTCCGGCGTCAAACCCATGTGCTTCCAGAGCGCGCGGAATTCCGCGGAAATTTCATCGGTGAACTGCTGCGGCGTCTTGCCCGCAGCTTGCGCTGCACGCTCGATCTTTTGTCCGTGTTCGTCGGTGCCCGTCAGGAACCACGTGTCATCGCCTAACATGCGGTGCCGGCGCGCGATGGTGTCGCAGACGATCGTGGTGTAGGCGTGTCCGATGTGCGGACGCGCGTTGACGTAGTAGATCGGGGTCGTGATGTAAAACTTCTTGCTCATGGGGAATTGTAATTTCCGATTTGTAATTTGTAATTTGAAACCCGGGGTCCCCAACTCTAAATTGCAAATTACAAATTACCAATTACAAATGTTTTTGCAGTTCCGCGAGCGCCGCCAACACTTCGGCACTGTGCTCATTCGGTTTTACCTCGGTGTATACCTTCACAATCTTGCCCTCTGGATTGATGATGAAGGTGTGCCGGGCAGCGACCTTGACCAGCCCGAAGTTCATCACCGAGTCGTATTCACTGGAGACTTTGTGGTCGGTGTCGGCCAGCAACTTAAAGTTAAGACCTTCCTTGGCGCAGAACTGCTTGTGCGAGTCGGCGCTATCCACGCTGACTCCAAGGATTACGACATTCTTCTGCTCATACTGCGACAGGTCGCGCTGAAAGTTGTGCGCCTCTATGGTGCAGCCGCTGGTGAAGTCCTTGGGGTAGAAATACAAGACTACCCACTTGCCGCGAAAGTCCTTAAGGCTGACCGGCGTGCCTTCCTGCGAGTTGAGCGTGAATTCGGGAGCCATGGTGCCCACCGACGGAGCCGACCCCGCGAAGCTGAGAAGCGGTGTTAGCGCGAAGAGAGTCAAGCAGAGTGCAATCATCCTGTAACTTCTCACCATATACAACCTCCTGATTGAATTAGGCAGCCCCTAAAGGGGCGACTGATTTCGACTAACTTGCGGCATCGCTAAAGCGATGCCCTGATACGAAGCAGATGTCCTGATACGAAACACCGGCCCTGATACGAAGCCGATCCCTGCTGCGAAACAGATGCTACGAAACAGATGCTACACAACTTGTCTCATGCTTTTCGCTCGCCTCGAAGATATTGCTGGATGGCTTCCTGCATCACCGTCCGGAGTGGCACATGCTGCGCCTCCGCCAGCGTCCGGCAGTCTTCGTATTCCGGCGCGTAGTTGGAGATGCTGCCATTCATATTGGCGATCTTGATCCGCACCGGACCCCACGCCGTATCCACCGTTTCCCATCGTCGCGAGAGCGTCTGCCGCTGTTCCTCGCGGCGACGAACGCCCAGGGTTGTGGTCTCTTCAAAGATCAGTTTGGTCAAGCGATTCGCATCTTCCAGTTTCGCCAACACCGTGAGCAACGCGCCGGGGCGGCTTTTCTTCATCTGCACCGGGACGCTGAACACATCGAGCGCTCCTTCGGCCAGCAAGCGCTCCATGGCGTAGGCCAGAACCTGCGGGCTCAGGTCATCGAGATTCGCTTCGAGCACCATGATCCTCTCATTCATGATCTTCTCATCGATGATCTTCTCATTCATGATCTTTTCATTGACGATCAGTTCATTCGATGTTGGCGATGCGGCGAGCGACGCAGCCGCGCTATCCGCCAGCCCGGCTTCTCCAATGGTCAACCGAAGCAGGTTCGGGTGCTCGGAGAATTCTCGAGTTCCCGCGCCGTATCCGGCTTTTTCGATCTTCATTGCCGGAAACGCCGCAAAGCGGCTGCTCAGCGTCTGCACGATCGCTGCGCCCGTGGGCGTTACCAGTTCGACCTGCGGCCCCGACGAATATACCGGCGCATCCCTGAGCAACCTCAACGTTGCTGGCGCCGGTACGGGAAGCGTTCCGTGCGCGCACTTGACGGTTCCGCCTCCAACGTTCAGCGGCGAGCATACCCATTCTTCGACGGCCAGAGATTCCGCACCCACTGCGGCGCAGACAATATCCACCAGGGCATCGACGGCGCCGATTTCGTGAAAGTGGACACGCTCGATGGACGTGTTGTGAATCTCGGCCTCGGCCTGGCCCAGCGCCTCGAAGATGCGAATCGCAGTTGCCTTCGACGTGCTACTGAGGGCTGACTTCTCGATGATTTCGCGAATTTCCGTCAGGCTGCGACCGTGTTGTGTGGGGACGGGGCTTCGCCCCGTCCTGGGCGGGGAAGAGCCCCGCCCCCCCAGGGTCTTCTTGTGACTCTGAGGATGACTCTGTTCCTCCCGCTGCTGCCAGAAAATTTCGCGCGGCAGATCTTTTTCGCCGTTGGAGTACACATCCACTTTAGTCGCTGAAATTCCGCCCCGCAGCACCCGCGAAATCTCCAGCCGGGCGCCGATATCGAGCGCCGCGACCGTGTCTTCCAGAAGCTTCGGAGAAACCCCGGCATCCACCAGCGCGCCCAGAAACATGTCGCCGCTGATGCCGGAGAAACAGTCGAGGTAGGCTATGCGCATGGCAAAAATCGCTATTGGCTTTTAGCTTTTGGCTCTTAGCTAAAGGCCAAGAGCCAAGAGCTTAAAGCGTTTTCCCTTGTCGAGTTTTCATCATAGGTGCCGGTTGCATTACCGTCAAACCCGTCGCCTGTCGAGAGTTTGTTAGAATCACTGTTTCTTCAATAGTTTAGAGGTCATCCTTGTATCGATATCTGGAACGCCGTCTGGTCGAACATCTGCGCGAGTTTCTGCGCCGTACTTACGGCCTGGAAGGCGCGAACATCGTCGTCGAGCAGCCGCCGAAAATCGAATTCGGCGAGTACGCGCTGCCGCTGGCTTTCGAACTTGCCCGGAAACTCCGCAAGGCTCCGCGCAAGATTGCCGACGAAATCGTCGCCGGCGTCGGCGCGATTTCCGGCTTTGAAAAATTCGAGGTGGCCGGCGGCGGGTACATCAACGTCCGCATAAGCCGCGCCGAACTGGCCTCCGCTCTAACCGCCGACGAAGAACCGGCCGCGGATGTTCCCGCCGGCAAAGTGCTGGTCGAGCATTCGAGCATCAATCCCAACAAGGCGGCGCACATCGGGCACCTGCGCAACGCCATTCTCGGCGATACCTTCGTCCGCCTGCTGCGCTTTACGGGCAGGGAAGTGGACATCCAGAACTACATCGACAACACCGGAGTGCAGGTCGCCGACGTGGTGGTTGGATTCCTCCATATCGAACGGAAGTCTCGCGCTCAGATTGAAGCGCTCGCCGCCGCGCCCCGGTTCGATTACTACTGCTGGGATCTCTATGCCCGTGTTTCCCAGTGGTACGAAGAGGACAAGTCAAACCCGCAGGCGCGCGCCGCAATGCTGCGCCTGATTGAGGAGGGGAACAACGAGACGGCGGCGATTGCGGATTTGATTTCGACTGCTGTTCTTAAACGCCATCTCGAAACTATGGACCGGCTCGACATTGAGTACGACTTCCTGCCACGCGAGAGCGAGATACTGCACCTGCACTTCTGGGATGCGGCGTTTGGGAAGCTCAAGGAAGCGGGCGTGCTCTCGTACGAGACGGTAGGCAAGAACGAAGGCTGCTGGGTGATGCGACGCGCCGGAACGGCAAAAGCTGAAACCGCGGAGGGCGCTGAGAGCGCAGAGGACGACAAGATCGCCGAGGAAGAACAGAAAGTCATTGTCCGTTCCAATGGCACGGTCGGTTACGTTGGCAAAGACATCGCCTATCACATGTGGAAATTCGGCCTGCTTGGGCGCGATTTCGGCTATCGGAAATTCTATCGCTATCCCAATGCCCACGACTGCTGGATCTCAACCACCGAAGGCGAGAAAGATCATCCCCACTTCGGCGATGTGGCTGAGATCTACAACGTCATCGATGCGCGCCAATCCGAGGCGCAGAACACGGTGATTGAAGCTTTGCGTGGACTCGGCCACGGCGAAGCCGCCGATCGCTACACCCACTTCTCCTACGAGATGGTCGCACTCACCCCGCGCTGCGCCGCTGAACTCGGCTACGAACTTAGCGAAGAAGATAAGGCGCGGCCGTGGATCGAGGTTTCCGGCCGCAAGGGCTTCGGCGTAAAAGCGGACGATCTTCTGGATGCGCTCATCACCTCGGCTGCGAAAGAAGTGGATGCGCGTCATCCCGAGTTGAGTGAAGCGGAGCGCGCCAGCATTGCTACGCAGATCGCTATTGGGGCGCTGCGCTACTTCATGCTGAAGTTCACGAAGCCCTCGGTGATCGCCTTCGATTTCAAAGACGCTTTAAGTTTCGAGGGGGACACGGGCCCATACGCACAGTATGCCGTCGTCCGCGCTTCGAACATTTTCCGCAAGGGTGGACTCGATGCGGAGAGTTTCTGTAGAGACGCGGCTGGCCGCGTCTCTCTCGCCCCGAGCAGCGCCGCTGCAAGCAGAGACGAGGCAAGCCTCGTCTCTACAGAAGATTTCGCTCAGTACCTCACTGGCGAATCCGGCAACGACATTTGGGAGCTCTGGCTGGCGGCGGCGAAAACCTCTTACATTGTGGGCCAGTGCATCGCGACGACCGAACCTGCCTATCTCGCCAAACATGCCTTTCAACTGGCGCAGCTCTTTAATACGTTCTATCACCGCTATCCCATCCTGAGCGAAGCGGATGAGGGCTGGAGAAAGTTCCTGCTGGCAACCACAGCCGTGGTTCGCCGCGAGCTTATTCGGGTTCTCGCGGCGATGGGGATCGGCGTTCCGCCGGTAATGTGAGCCGGTTGCGCAATCTTGCGAATCAGCGGCCGACCATCTCCAATACGGCACCGATACTCGTCTCCAGGGTTTCGACCGGCATGTCCGGCCGCTCCAGGCGGAGCACCGCTCTCGCCCGGCTGTTGTTGGCGACTTCAAAGCTGCCGATACAGTCGGTCTTCACGTAGGGAAGACGATGGATGCTCGGGCCCGCGCCAGCGATCGTTCCTTCCAATCGGAACCCATGCTTCGTCGAACATCGAAAATTCCACAACAATTCATCGGGATCCCTTCTGATCTCTTGCAGATTCCGGAATTCGTGCTCCTTGCCCTCATGCCACAGAACCGCCTTGCGAAAGACCAGCCCGAATGGCATTTCGTACACCAAGGCTTCGAATGTGCTTGCTTTCGCTTTCCCTGCGCTCGCTTGCAATGTGCTCGAACGCCCGTCGGGGCGCGGGAAATGCGCATGGGTCCAAGTCCAGAAGTTGCGATGCCGGTATCCGCAGTTGTGTCCTTGCACTCCGAACCCCAAGGGGTTCCCCTCAAAACTCAGGCCATCCAGCGTGATGTGGCCGGAAAAAAGCGCGTCGGAATGCGGGGTGCGCGAGAATCCAATCCAGCCCTTGTTGCTCAGCGTGACGCGAAACGCGGAAGAGTATTGCAGGTCCCATGAAATCGCGTGCCCTGCCACGGCCAACGCTCCCCGGCAAAAGCTCTCGCCGATTTCATTGTTGCCGATTCGGAAGTGGAATGGATTTTGCCTTCGGGCACTGAGGTCCAGACCCTCCAGGGGAAATCCTTGAATGAAGCTTTGCGGCTTGCCACCCTGCGGAAACCATGTGGCCCACACCTGGACGGGCATGCCGCTGGGGTCGCCAGCGCAACCGCCGCGGCCAGGATTCATCAGCAAATATCGGAACCACCACGCCCCGCCACCGTCCGCCAGTCCCAAGCGAACAAACCAGACTTCGTAACGGCGCCGGGCAGAGAGTGATGAATATAGTTCGTTAAGAGTCTTCACGGTCGTACGCATCATTTCAGGTCATTTCAGGACTATGGGCAACGGCTGGTCATAGGGTTGAATCGTGACGATCAGGGACTTGCGCCGATCAAAGGCTTCCTTGGTGACCTTGAAACCGACAATGATTACTCCTCGGCGTTCGGTTCCGGCTGGCAGCTTGGTTTCGGGGGAAAGCGGCGGCTCGGAATTTTGTTTCAACGCCGGGAACGCCTGGAAATAGCGGTCGAGATCCACGGCGGAGGCGGCTTCGTCGTCGAAGGTTTTGTCGTCGGCGGTGGTGAGCTGCGCTTTGAGGGTGTGAATCCACAGCGGTTTTGGCGCGGTATTCCGGAGGGTCAGGGTGATGGCGGCGAGGATCATGTTCTGGCCGGGTACTTCGGCCGCGGCCACCAAATCAATCGAACCCGCGCCCTGGGGTTTCGGCCGTTCCGTGAAAGCGAAGATTCCCACAATCACAGCGACGGCGGCGATGCAGATCAGGACAATGCCGGCGGGCGGAAGATTGCGCTTGGCGGTTCCGAATTCATCTCCGATGTGAAATGGGGTGACTGGGCCGGGCGGTGGTGGAGGCTGCGGTCGAGGAGGCACGGGCTGATTGGACATGGGTGTAATTGTAGACGACCTCTAACTTCCGGCATCGCAGTACCCACAACGTCCGCACGTCCGCATTTGGCGCCGACCGGGGTACGCTCTCGGAGGGGGGTATTACGTCCTTACGGTGTTGTGACTTTGGTTACCTTGCCACGTGTGACGGATGCTGCGACGATGCGGAAGATTTCCTTATGGAGGTACTCGGCGGTGAATCGTCAAACTCTCTTTTGTGCATTGGCTTGCGCCTTGCTGGTGTTCAGCATGGGCTGCGGATCGACTAACAACTTGCAGTCCATTACGCTATCGGTTTCGAACACGAACGCGAACGCGGGTACCGCGTTCGTTTTGAATCCTGGGTTGCCGGTACAAATGTATACGTGGGGGAACTACAGCAGCGGGAAGCAAAAGCTTCTTTACGGCAATAACCTTGCCTATCAGATATCGAGTACCCCGTTTGGTCATGCTGAAACCGGCACATTTGGCGACCCGAACGCCACCCCGCCTCAGACCATCCAGTTGAGCGCGGACGGACAGCTCACGCCCATCGCGCCCCCTGCCTGCTCCTATGTGGATGTCGCAACGACCGGAACGAGCCCGGCCTTTCAAACGACAGGTTGGTATATTGTTACGGCTACCTATCTTGGGCACACTACTCCCCAGGGCGCTGTCTATATGGCTACTGAGGGTCTCCCCGCTACTACCACCAACCCGACCGGAGAATGCGGTCCGCAGCCGACTGGTAAGTAGTCCGGCGTTTGATTTTTTGATCCGCGGGGACGGCGGCATGGCTGCCGTCCCCGTCTCCATTTAGATCTGCTCTGGCGAAGCCGACCATTTTCAGCCCATCCGTTTGAGCGTCCTGCTCCGCAACCCTTATAATCTTAAGTTTGCCCGTGAACGCGATTGTTGCCTATGCTTGTCATTCCCGCAATCCAAGTCGTGATCGGATGAAGGTGCGCGCCGGAATTGAAGTATCGAGCCAGTCCGACATCGGCTGCGTCCGCCAAAACAACGAGGATTCGTTTGGCTATTGGGAGCCGGAGGACGACCGGCAGTTCCTGCGCAAGGGGCGGCTGGCGATTGTAGCGGACGGCATGGGCGGCTACGAGGGCGGTCAGGAAGCGAGCCGGCTGGCGGTGGAAACGCTGGTGGCCGTGTATCGCGACTTTAGCGGCGACGATCCGCAGGCGGCGCTGGTCCAGGCTTTGCAGGTCGCACACGAGCAGATACTGCAATACAGCTTTGCCCATCCGGAATTGCGGGGCATGGGAACGACATGTACGGCGGTGGCGATCGTCAGGGGCGCGCTCTATTACGTGCATGTTGGCGACACCCGGCTTTACCTGATCCGCGACGGCCAGATTACGAGGGTAACGCGCGACCACTCCTATGTGGGACGGCTGGTGGAGTCGGGAATGATCAGCGCGGAACAAGCGGAGAGTCATCCGCAGCGGAACATTCTGACCGCAGCTTTAGGTACGAACCCCGATCTGGTTATGGACTCACCCGGACAACCGGAGCCTCTGCGCCCGGAGGACGTGCTCCTGATCTGCAGCGACGGATTGTGGGGGCTGGTACGCGACGCGGAGATTCTGGACGCAGTGAAAAACAAAAGCGCCGAACAAGCGGGCCGCGGGCTGATCGAACTGGCTCGGGGACGCGGGGGACCGGATAACATCACGGTCGAGATTCTGCGTTTGCGCTGAGGCGGTTCGGATCCTGAAAGCAGCCTCCGGCACGGGAAGTCCCATCTTCCGAAAGTGCAAAGCCCTGCACCAGGCCCATCGGTGCGAGTCCCTCTCCCAGCGGTAACTTGATGAAATCACAGGCCCGGCCCAAGCCGGGACATTTATTGCTTTGGCAGTGCGCTTGCATTTTCTATAATGCCTATTAGAGCCATAGAGATAGTCGGGAGCGAGGCGCGATGAAGGTTTCCCAAAAAGGGCTGTATGCGTTGCAGGCGCTGATGGTGCTGACCCGGCGTTATACCCAGGGTGCGATCCGGATTCGCGACATTGCCTACGAAGAGAATCTGCCGGAAAAATTTCTGGAGCTGATTCTTCTGGAACTGAAGAACGCGCGCATCGTGGAGAGCGTGCGCGGCGCCAAGGGAGGATACCGGTTGCGCCGGGCACCGTCGGAGATCCGGTTGAGCGAAATCATCCGTTTGATTGACGGGCCGCTGGCGCCGTTTGGGGATGCGGAGCAGTTGCGCGTTCTGATTGATCGCGATGCCGACCATAGCGCCCTGTTCAAAGTGTTCCTGGAAGTACGGGATGCAGCCGCTAGGATTATGGAGAATACGACGCTGGCCGACTTGATCAGCCCTGGGCCGGCTGCGGATTCCCATCCCACCATCAGCGACAAGAAGATCGGCAACCGGAAGACCAGCAGGATGAGGAAGTCCGAGCCCAATGTGCTGCCGATGTTGGCCCGAGGCGGGGGCAATGATTAGGCGAAGTTTCTTCGCTTGCGCCGGTTTGGGGTTTTTGCTGGGTGCATTGGCGGGGGCCCAGACCGTTATTCGCGTGGGGGCATTTCCCAATATCACGCACCCGCAGGCGACGGTGGGTAAGAACAACGGGTGGTTCGAGAAAGCGATGGGGCCCCGCGTCAGGATTGAGTGGAAGAGCTTCAACGCCGGGCCTTCGGCGATGGAAGCCTTATTTGCCGGGGCGATTGACATGACCTATATCGGCCCGAACCCAGCCATCTACGGTTACGTCCGCTCCAATGGAGAAGCATTGCGGATTGTGGCGGGTGCAACCAGTGGCGGAGCGGCGCTGGTGGTGCGCAACGATTCCAGCATTCAGAAGCCAGAAGATTTTCACGGCAAGAAAGTCGCTTCCCCGCAGAGACCTGACACCTGACACCTGATTCCCGTAAGATTTCCTGTGCTCGTCTTCTGGATTCTTTTCAACCTGTTTGTGGTGGCGATGCTGGCGCTCGATCTGGGCGTGCTGAATCGCCGCTCCCACCGCGTCGGGTTTCGCGAGGCGCTGGCCTGGTCGGGAGTCTGGATCGCGCTGGCGGCGGCGTTTGCGGTGCTGGTGTTGTTCTGGCACGGACAGGCGCAGGCGCTCCAGTTTGTGACTGGCTACGTCATCGAAGTGTCGCTCAGCGTCGACAACCTCTTCGTGTTTCTGGTCATCTTCCACTATTTCAAGGTACCCGACGAGCACCAGCACAAAGTGCTGTTCGGCGGAATTCTCGGGGCGCTGCTCATGCGGGGTGTGTTCATCTTGGCGGGCGTGGGCCTGATTCGCCGCTTCAGTTGGATCATCTACGCCTTCGGCGCTTTGCTCGTTTATTCGGGACTCAAGCTGCTGCAACAGGGCCAAACCGAAATTCATCCCGAGAAAAACCCTGTTCTGCGCCTCTTCCGCCGAGCTTTCCCGGTGACGGAAGAATATGTGGGCGGGCAGTTCTTTACGCGGCGATTTTTCGCGGGATGGAGCAGACTTTACGCTACTCCGCTGCTGGCGGTGTTGCTGGTGGTCGAGACCAGCGACATTCTGTTTGCGGTGGATTCGATTCCGGCGGTGCTCGCTATCACGCTGAACGCCTTTATTGTCTATACCTCGAATGTGTTCGCCATTCTCGGTCTGCGTTCGATGTACTTTGCGCTGGCGGGAATGATGGATCTGTTTCACTACCTGCATTACGGACTGTCGGTGGTGCTGATTCTTATCGGGTTCAAAATGCTGGGGTCGCACTACGTGTATATTCCAACCGGATGGGCACTGACGGTCGTGCTTCTTGTTTTGGGAGCCTCCATCCTCGCCTCATTGGTCAATCCCCAAGAGAAGCGCAAGTAGGCTGCGAGCTGCGAGCTACGAGTTAAGACAACTGGTTCGCTCGAAGCTCGCGGCTCGAAGCTCATGGCCAAGCATCACGGAATTAGCGGCTACCCAATTCCCGAGGACACGGCTTGCCCATACGCTATGATGAATGTTCATGATTAGCATTCCAGTGGCTACGCCGTCGCGCTCCTATGAAGTGCTCATCGAACGCGGGCTGATCGCGCGTGCCGGAGAATGCCTCGGCAAGATTCTTGAAAATCACCGCGCGTTTGTGGTCACCGTCCCGCCGGTGCGGCGGCGCTGGACGAAGGTCCTGCTGAAATCGCTGGCCGCCTCGGGAGTCGAAACCGGCCTGCTCGAAATGCCCGATGGCGAGCGCTCGAAACGCCTTACGACACTGGAAAAGCTGGCGGAGAAGCTGGTCAAGCAGGGCGCGGATCGCGGGGTCACGCTGATTGCGCTCGGCGGCGGCGTAGTCGGCGACGTGACTGGGTTTCTGGCCTCGATCTATATGCGAGGCGTGGATGTTATCCAGGTGCCGACGACTGTGTTGGCGCAGGTGGATGCGGCGATCGGTGGGAAAACGGGCGTCAACCTCGTGTCGGGAAAGAATCTGCTTGGGACTTTCCACCAGCCGCGTGTTGTTCTGGTCGACCCCACCGTTCTGGAGACGCTGCCTTCGCGTGAATACCACGCCGGCCTGTATGAGTCGCTGAAGTGCGGCATTATCGGAGATCCGGGATTGTTCAAGCTTTTTGAAGACCGGCGCCGCGAAATTCTGGATCGCGACCCGGTGGTGGTTGAGAAAGTGATTGCCGATTCGGTGCGCCTGAAGGCATCGGTGGTGAGTGCTGACGAACGCGAAGGCGGTTTGCGGCAAGTGCTCAATTTCGGCCACACGATCGGACACGCGCTTGAGGCCGAGACCCACTATACGCAGTTGCTCCACGGAGAGGCCGTGGCCTGGGGCATGATCGCCGCTACGCACATCGCGCTCTCCACGGGCAAACTGGATAGTGTCACGGCGGGACGCATTTCGACCGCGGTTCTTGGTTTTGGCAGGCTGCCTCGCATGACGGTGCAGACCGCGAACATCCTGAAGCGGCTGCGCTCCGACAAGAAAACGCGGCACGGAGTGGTGCACTTTATTCTGCCGCGGGAGATAGGCAAGGTTGAGATCACGAGCGACGTGCCGGAAGCAGTCGT